>NZ_JBHSGK010000030.1:0-1056 GCF_042654445.1 Bacillus daqingensis | reverse complement strand
TACCCGCTCGTCATTGACGGCAAAGAGGTCACGACCAAGGACAAGCTCGTCAGCTACAACCCGTGCAACCACGACGAAGTCATCGGCAGCGTCTCCAAAGCGTCCACCAAGGACATCGACGCGGCATTTGAGGCTGCGAAGAAGGCGTTCCCGGCCTGGAGCCAGACGAACCCGGTCGCGCGCGCCGAGCTGTTGTTCCGTGCCGCGGCGATCATGCGCCGCCGCAAGCACGAGCTGTCGGCGACGGTCGTCAAGGAAGCGGGCAAGCCGTGGGTGGAAGCGGATATTGAAGTGGCCGAAGGGATCGACTTCCTCGAGTACTACGGCCGCCAGATGATCGAACTCAAGGATGGCAAGAAGATTGAAAGCCGCGACGGCGAAAGCAACCAGTACATCTACACGTCCGCGGGGGTCGCGGTGACGATTCCGCCGTGGAACTTCTCGGCAGCGATCATGATGGGCACGACGGTGGCGCCGCTTGTCGCCGGCAACACGGTGCTCCTGAAGCCAGCCGAGCCGACACCGATCATCGCCGCGAAGTTCGTGGACATCATGCGCGAAGCAGGCGTGCCGGACGGCGTACTGAACTTCGTGCCGGGAGAGCCGCATGAAATCGGCGACTACCTCGTCGATCACAAGGACACGGCGCTGATCACGTTCACCGGATCGAAGGCCACCGGCCTTCGCATCATGGAGCGGGCGGCGAAGGTGCAGGAAGGCCAGCGCCACTTGAAGCGCGTGCTCGCGGAAATGGGCGGGAAGGACACCGTCGTGGTCGATAAGGAGGCCGACGTGGAAACGGCGGTCAACGCGATCGTCACGGCCGCGTTCAACTTCTCCGGCCAGAAGTGCTCGGCCGGCAGCCGTGCCGTGATCCACGAGGATCTGTACGACACGGTCGCGCAGCGCGTCGTCGAAGAGACGGAAAAGCTCACGCTCGGCGACAGCGAGAAGTACGAGAACTACCTCGGACCGGTCATCAACCAGAAGGCGTATGACAAGGTGACGAGCTACATTGAGATCGGCAAGAAAGAAGCGACGCTGCTCACCGGCGAC
>NZ_JBHSGK010000029.1:0-571 GCF_042654445.1 Bacillus daqingensis | reverse complement strand
CGAACACCGATATGCTTCGGGGAGCTGTAAGTGAGCTGTGATCCGAAGATTTCCGAATGGGGGAACCCCCCTTCCGTAATGGGAAGGGATCCACACCTGAATCCATAGGGTGTGAGAAGGCAGACCCGGGGAACTGAAACATCTTAGTACCCGGAGGAAGAGAAAGCAAATGCGATTTCCTGAGTAGCGGCGAGCGAAACGGAAACAGCCCAAACCAGAAGGCTTGCCTTCTGGGGTTGTAGGACACTCCATCGGAGTTACCAAGAGAGCAGATAGAGGAAGCGGCCTGGAACGGCCCGCGGGACAAGGTAAGAGCCCTGTACTCGACATCTGATTCTCCTCCGGAGTGGATCCTGAGTACGGCGGGACACGTGAAACCCCGTCGGAATCCGGGAGGACCATCTCCCAAGGCTAAATACTCCCTAGTGACCGATAGTGAACCAGTACCGTGAGGGAAAGGTGAAAAGCACCCCGGAAGGGGAGTGAAATAGATCCTGAAACCGTGTGCCTACAAGTAGTTGGAGCCCGTTTATGGGTGACAGCGTGCCTTTTGTAGAATGAACCGGCGAGT
>NZ_JBHSGK010000028.1:0-2335 GCF_042654445.1 Bacillus daqingensis | reverse complement strand
CGTTTTCCCTATCCTTTTTCGGTCTGATTCATGAGAAACGATTCTTTCATGCGATTACTATCACCTCCGAAGAGAACTAAATGAGAATGGTGGATCAATCGATCCACTACTGCTTCCGTCAGGACCGGGTCCCCAAATACGTGATTCCATTCCCCAAATTGCAGATTCGTCGTGATGATGATACTTCGTTTCTCATAACACAGAGAGATCACTTGAAATAATAGTTCTGCCCCTTGCTTATGCAGTGGGATATAGCCAAGTTCATCCAATATAAGCAAATCCAATTTTTCTATCTTCTTAAACAGTTTGGTCAAAGTACCTTTTTCATGCGCATCCAGTAACTCATTCGCCAGGGAAGCCACGGTATAGAACTTTACTCTTTTGCCGTACTTATAAATGGCATTCATCCCGATACGGGTGGCGAGAAACGTTTTGCCAGCGCCTACTCCTCCATAAAATATCATGTTTTCCTGGTGCTCGAGGAATGCTCCTTGTAATAACCCTTCTTGGCTCAACCCTTGGCCCAGTTTGATATTCTTCCAATCAAATGTTTTATTGGGTTCTTTTGGAAGTGTTGCTGCTTTGAATAGCACGTTGATCTTACGCGCTTCCCGTTGTTCGATTTCTTGTGCCAAAAGCTTGCATAAATACTCTTCCTGAGAGGACGCTTCGACCTCTTGAAAATGTTCCCGCACCCAGCTCAGTTTTAATCGTTTCGCATATGCTTGAATGTCTTCCTGCATCAGGTTTCCCTCCCGGACAGCTGGAAGAAGTCATCATAACGAGTCATTCCCCGTTGAGCGTCCGGCATCGTTGGAACATCCTGCTGGATCGGAATCGCTTCCCGGAAACCTCTGCCGTAGACGAGCTGATGGAACATTTGCCGAATGGCGTCCGGCGAAGGATGCGCGTGTCTCGAAGCTGCTTGTAACGCTTCCGTCGCGAGTTCCATCCGGTGCTCTTTCAGTAATGTCGAGAGAAGCTTTAATGCCTCTTTTACTTCCTCCTGGGTACATGCTTGTAAATAATCTTGCCATGGCTGCGGTAACTGGTCGTAGAAGGACGTGTATTTCATGGCGTTCGGCCGACGAGCCATGAGGGATAAGTACGGCTGCCATTTCATGATGACCTCGCCTGCATAGGAGCGTCGATGACACACAATGGTCTCGTATTGATCCGTCAGGATCTGGATCGTATCATGCGTGATTCCGACCAATACGCTTTGTCCTGCATATCGAGGGGAGGTAGAATATTTGCTGCCATCAATGGCCACATATCCATATTTATTTGCTTTAACGATTTCGTATCGAATCACTTCATAGCTTTTCTCCGGTAAGTAAAAGAGCGCTTGCTGATCTGCTTCAAACAGTGTGGAAATCTTCGATTTCTTCTCAAAGTGCGCGCGATCTCTATCCGCAATAGAAGTCTTCCATAACCCTGCATTGAGTTCCTCCAGATCGAAGATATGCTGTTCCGGAAGAAAAAAGTTATTCCGAACATATTTCACCATCGCTTCCACATGGCCTTTTTCATTTCCTGCACCAGGATTACAGAACTCATAGGCAAACCCGTAATGCAGTACAAAACGATGGAACCCGTCTGCTAATTGCCGTTTGCCGTGCGGCAACACTTTTGTCACGGCAGGGGACAGGTTATCAAAACGAATCCTCCTTGGTACTCCTCCGATGTGATCAAAAAACCGTTTCAACCCTTCCAGGAAACAGTCCTGATTTTCTGATTCAAACACTTGCACCAGAAAGGCATTGCTGTACGGGAAAGAGAGCACTAGGTATGGCAGTTCTACGATGGCTCCCTGCCGTTTGAACGGAGCTTGTCCAAAATCGACTTGGGCATCTCCCGGCTTCGATTCCAACGGAAGTGCAGCTTGAGGACTCTCTTCTTGTAAGCACACTTTCCGTTTAGATATATAATCTCGCACCGTTCTTTCTGATCCTTGAAAATCACATTCGTCACACAGCTGTTGCCAAATGCGTTTGGCAGTTCTTCGATATTTCTTTTTCTTCTTTCCATCATCGATCAACCACTGATCCACCTGCTCTTTTACAGGATCCATGACGGGCGACCGCTGTTTCTTTCTTTGTTGTTTTTTCGCCTGGAATTCTTCTTGGTCTGCATATTTCTTTACGGTCCTTGCATCCGTGTTTGTTCTTCTCGCTACCTCGGAATAGCTGTGCCCTTTAGCGTTAACTTCACTTCTGATATAATGAACGGTATCCACTTGTAACATCTCCTCATCTACCTCCTGCCAGAAAAATGGGTCCAACAGGAGTGTATTTGATTATGGGGGTGTTCACAAGTGGCTTTTTCTATGTCC
>NZ_JBHSGK010000027.1:0-1611 GCF_042654445.1 Bacillus daqingensis | reverse complement strand
ATACAGGAATCTTTAGCCAGATTCCGTTCTGACCGACCGGGAAACCGGGAGGACAGCTTTGATCAGGCTACTCTTTCATGGAGAGTTTGATCCTGGCTCAGGACGAACGCTGGCGGCGTGCCTAATACATGCAAGTCGAGCGCAGGAAACCGGCGGAACCCTTCGGGGGGAAGCCGGTGGAATGAGCGGCGGACGGGTGAGTAACACGTGGGCAACCTGCCTTTCAGACTGGGATAACCCCGGGAAACCGGGGCTAATACCGGATGACCAGCCGGTTCGCATGAACCGGCTGTAAAAGAGGGGAGTTTTCTCCTCTCACTGAAAGATGGGCCCGCGGCGCATTAGCTAGTTGGTAAGGTAGTGGCTTACCAAGGCGACGATGCGTAGCCGACCTGAGAGGGTGATCGGCCACACTGGAACTGAGACACGGTCCAGACTCCTACGGGAGGCAGCAGTAGGGAATCATCCGCAATGGGCGAAAGCCTGACGGTGCAACGCCGCGTGAACGACGAAGGTTTTCGGATCGTAAAGTTCTGTTGTGAGGGAAGAACACGTGCCGGTCGAACAGGCCGGCACCTTGACGGTACCTCACGAGAAAGCCCCGGCTAACTACGTGCCAGCAGCCGCGGTAATACGTAGGGGGCAAGCGTTGTCCGGAATTATTGGGCGTAAAGCGCGCGCAGGCGGTCGTGTAAGTCTGATGTGAAAGCCCACGGCTCAACCGTGGAGGGTCATTGGAAACTGCAGGACTTGAGTGTAGGAGAGGAAAGTGGAATTCCACGTGTAGCGGTGAAATGCGTAGATATGTGGAGGAACACCAGTGGCGAAGGCGACTTTCTGGCCTACAACTGACGCTGAGGCGCGAAAGCGTGGGGAGCAAACAGGATTAGATACCCTGGTAGTCCACGCCGTAAACGATGAGTGCTAGGTGTTAGGGGTTTCGATGCCCTTAGTGCCGAAGTTAACACATTAAGCACTCCGCCTGGGGAGTACGGCCGCAAGGCTGAAACTCAAAGGAATTGACGGGGGCCCGCACAAGCAGTGGAGCATGTGGTTTAATTCGACGCAACGCGAAGAACCTTACCAGGTCTTGACATCCGTTGACCGCTCTGGAGACAGAGTTTTCCCCTTCGGGGGACAACGTGACAGGTGGTGCATGGTTGTCGTCAGCTCGTGTCGTGAGATGTTGGGTTAAGTCCCGCAACGAGCGCAACCCTTGACCTTAGTTGCCAGCATTCAGTTGGGCACTCTAAGGTGACTGCCGGTGACAAACCGGAGGAAGGTGGGGACGACGTCAAATCATCATGCCCCTTATGACCTGGGCTACACACGTGCTACAATGGATGGTACAAAGGGTGGCGAAGCCGCGAGGTGGAGCGAATCCCAGAAAGCCATTCTCAGTTCGGATTGCAGGCTGCAACTCGCCTGCATGAAGCCGGAATTGCTAGTAATCGCGGATCAGCATGCCGCGGTGAATACGTTCCCGGGCCTTGTACACACCGCCCGTCACACCACGAGAGTTTGTAACACCCGAAGTCGGTGAGGTAACCTTTATGGAGCCAGCCGCCGAAGGTGGGACAAATGATTGGGGTGAAGTCGTAACAAGGTATC
>NZ_JBHSGK010000026.1:0-1713 GCF_042654445.1 Bacillus daqingensis | reverse complement strand
AGAAGGAAACAGAAAAAAATCGCCGAACCTGTGTGTAAGCGACAAAACCAACACCACCAGGAGGCGATTTTTATGAGCAGCCAAACGGCTACTTTCCAAGAGTATACCATGGGACAGCTGGTCCTGCCTATGGATTTCAGCGATTTGATCCCGGACGATCACGTGGCCCGGGTGATCCACACCTTTGTGGAGGCGGTGGACAACGACCTCTTCTTTGCCCCGTACAAAGGCGGCGGACGCCCGGCCTACCATCCGAAAATGATGACGAAAATCGTCCTCTACGCCTATACGCAGAAGTGGTATTCCTGCCGGCAGATTGCCCAATCTCTTCGAGAAAATCTCCCGATGATGTGGCTGGCTGCTCGGCAGGAACCGGATTTCCGTACGATTAACCGGTTCCGCTCGGAACGGATGCAGGACATCATTACACCGCTGTTCACCCGCCTCGTCGAACTCCTGCTCGACGAACAGTATATCTCGATGGACACCTACTTTCTTGACGGGACCAAAATCGAAGCGAACGCCAATCGGTATACGTTCGTCTGGCGGAAATCAGTCGAAAAACACGAAGCCCGACTCCAGGAGAAGCTGACCGGCCTTCTTGCCCACATTGAAGCCACCATCGAAGCGGACGCCTCCGAATCCGGGGAAGCCCCGGATCGTGTGTCCCCGCAGAAAGTCCGGGAAGCCGCCGAAGCCGTGGAACACGAGATGCACCAGGCGGAAGCAGAATGGAGGGAGGAACCGGACCGGCAGGTCCGAAAAGAAAAGCGGGCGGTCTTTCAGAACATCCGAACCATCCACCGCACCCTCACCCGCGACTACCTGCCGCGGCTGGAACGGTATGAAAGCCAGCTCGCCACCTTCGGCGACCGGAACAGTTTTTCCAAAACCGATCCCGCTGCTACGTTTATGCGCATGAAAGAAGATCATATGGAAAACGGCCAGCTGAAACCAGGCTACAACGTGCAGATGGGCACGGAAAATCAATTTGTGCTCGGCTATTCGGTGCATCAGCGCCCGACGGATACCCGCTGCCTGATCCCGCACCTGGAGCTTCTCCGCTCCTGGTCCCTGCCGTTTCCCAAGCAGCTCGCGGCGGATGCCGGCTATGGCAGTGAGCCAAACTATACGTATCTTCTGGAAGAGGCGCCTCTCCAGACAGAGAACCCGTTTTTGATTCCGTACAACACCCTGGCTGCCGAAACGAAACCCTCGTTCACGAAACGCATCGACAAGGTCCAGAACTGGGACTACGACGAAACGAACGACTGGTTCCGTTGTCCGAACAACCGGCGGGTCACGTTCCGGGGATACACCAGCCGGACCGATCCCATCACCGGCTACCGCCGGGATTTTAAACGGTACGAAAGTGAAGACTGTTCGGATTGTCCGATCAAAGCCTTCTGTACGAAAGCAGAAGGAAACCGGCAGGTATTGTGGAACCCGACCTACGAAGAAGAAAAAGCCAAAGCCAGAGCCTTCCTTTGGTCTCCCGAGGGCGCAGCGACCTACGCGAAACGAAAGAACGAGGTCGAAAGCGTGTTCGGGCAGATCAAGGGCAATCGGTCGTTCCGCCGCTTTCACCTCCGTGGCCTCGAGAAGGTCACCCTGGAGGTCGGGCTGCTCGCCGCAGCCCACAACCTCCTGAAAGTGGCCGGGAGCTGCTCGGCTTTCTGCTATTTTTTTGTCTTTTTCTCATTTCATTCCAAA
>NZ_JBHSGK010000025.1:0-605 GCF_042654445.1 Bacillus daqingensis | reverse complement strand
GCCTCTAGCGAGGAAACGGGTGCCCGTACCGCAAACCGACACAGGTAGGCGGGAAGAGAATTCTAAGACGCGCGGGAGAACTCTCGTTAAGGAACTCGGCAAAATGACTCCGTAACTTCGGGAGAAGGAGTGCTCCCCAGGGTGAATAGCCTGGGGGAGCCGCAGTGACCAGGCCCAAACGACTGTTTATCAAAAACACAGGTCTCTGCCAAGCCGCAAGGCGATGTATAGGGGCTGACACCTGCCCGGTGCTGGAAGGTTAAGAGGAGGCGTTATCCCCTTACGGGGAGAAGCGCTGAATTGAAGCCCCAGTAAACGGCGGCCGTAACTATAACGGTCCTAAGGTAGCGAAATTCCTTGTCGGGTAAGTTCCGACCCGCACGAAAGGTGCAACGATTTGGGCACTGTCTCAACGAGAGACCCGGTGAAATTATAGTACCTGTGAAGATGCAGGTTACCCGCGACAGGACGGAAAGACCCCATGGAGCTTTACTGCAGCTTGATATTGGGTGTTTGAACAGCTTGTACAGGATAGGTAGGAGCCTTGGAAACCGGAGCGCCAGCTTCGGTGGAGGCATCGGTGGGATACTACCCTGGCTGTTTGA
>NZ_JBHSGK010000023.1:0-650 GCF_042654445.1 Bacillus daqingensis | reverse complement strand
GGATGGAGGCCCGAACCCACGCATGTTGAAAAATGCGGGGATGAGGTGTGGGTAGGGGTGAAATGCCAATCGAACTCGGACATAGCTGGTTCTCCCCGAAATAGCTTTAGGGCTAGCCTCGAGGGAAGAGTCTTGGAGGTAGAGCACTGATTGGACTAGGGGTCCCTACAGGATTACCGAATTCAGTCAAACTCCGAATGCCAACGACTTATCCTCGGGAGTCAGACTGCGAGTGCTAAGATCCGTAGTCAAGAGGGAAACAGCCCAGACCAACAGCTAAGGTCCCCAAGTATACGTTAAGTGGAAAAGGATGTGGAGTTGCTTAGACAACCAGGATGTTGGCTTAGAAGCAGCCATCATTGAAAGAGTGCGTAATAGCTCACTGGTCGAGTGACTCTGCGCCGAAAATGTACCGGGGCTAAACGTATCACCGAAGCTTTGGATGGACACACCGTCTGGTGTGTCCGTGGTAGGGGAGCGTTCCAGGGGCGGCGAAGCACGATCGGAAGAACGTGTGGAGCGCCTGGAAGTGAGAATGCCGGTATGAGTAGCGAAAAGAGGGGTGGGAATCCCCTCCGTCGAAAGCCTAAGGTTTCCTGAGGAAGGCTCGTCCGCTCAGGGTTAGTCGGGTCCTAAGCCGAGGCTGAAAA
>NZ_JBHSGK010000022.1:0-1794 GCF_042654445.1 Bacillus daqingensis | reverse complement strand
CATGAAGCGAAAATGCGCTCCTTTTTTACAATTTTTACATAGGCACACGTTTATATTATTTTTTTCTTTATTTTAAAGGGTTTATCAGATATAATATAGGCATGTATATTCGACGAGTAACCAGAAAAAATAAAAATGGAACAACAACCTCTTACCTGCAGCTCGCTCATAATGAATGGGATCCGAAAGCCAAATACGCAAAAGCGAAGGTGATTTATTCTTTCGGCCGGGAAGATCAAGTGGATCGGGCCGTATTAGAACGTCTGGCATCCAGTATTTCGCGATTCCTTTCGCCGGAAGCGGCGCTGCAGTCCAAAGAAACCGTTGGGGAAGTGGCTTCGTTTCTCTTTCAATCCTCGAAAAGCGTGGGCAGCCTGTGGCTCCTGGATCAATTGTGGAAGAAGCTCGGCATGGAGGAGGTCATCCAAGCCTGCTTCTCTTCCCGCCAGCACGAGATGGATATTGAACGACTGCTTTTTACCATGGTGGCGAACCGCGCGGTTTCGCCCGCGAGTAAGTTCTCCCTGACGAGCTGGGTCGAAGAAGATGTCTACGTACCCGGTGTAGAAACGGTACAGCCTCATCAGCTGTACCGCGTCATGGATGAGCTGCTGGACGTACGTGCGGAACTTGAAAAGAACGTATTTTATGCCGTGTCCGATTTATTGAATCTGGAAGTGGATCTACTCTATTTTGATACCACCTCCAGCTATTTTGAAGTGTCCCCCGACGAAGTTTCTGAGGACGAGACCTTCCGAAAGCAGGGCTACTCGAAAGACAAACGACCGGATCTTCTGCAAACCGTGATCGGCCTCGCGGTTACCCGCGAAGGCATTCCGATTCGCGTATGGGAATGGCCCGGGAACACGATGGACATGACGGTGATCGAACAAGTGAAACAAGACTTGATCGGCTGGAAGCTCGGGCGGGTGATACAAGTCGCCGATCGCGGGTTTTCTTCCGAAAAGAATCTTCGGATTCTGCAGCAAACCGGCGGCCATTATATTATTGGCGAACGCATGCATGCGGGAAAAAAAGATGTCGAAGAAGCCTTAAGCAAGCGCGGGCGGTTTCAGGTGATTCGAGAGAACCTGCATGTGAAAGAAGCGATTGTTGGGGACGGAGAAGCGCGCAAGCGCTATGTGATTGCATACAATCCCGACGAAGCCGCGCGGGATCGCATGAAGCGGGAACAAATCGTGGCATCCATCGAAGCGCAGATCGATGCCTTGCGGCAGGAGGCAAACGAAGCACATCATAAGAAAGCCTGTGCCCTGCGGGCGCATCCGACGTACGGAAAATATGTGCGGCAATTGAAAGATGGTACTCTCCGTCTCCATAAACAAGCCGTACGCGACGCGAGCAAATATGATGGAAAGTACCTCATCCGCACGTCGGATGATACCTTGTCGATCGAAGACGTGGCGCTTGGTTACAAGCAGCTGTTGGAAGTGGAGGACGCGTTTCGCACCTTAAAAACCACGTTACAACTGCGTCCCATGTATCATCGGCTCGAAGAGCGGATTCGCGCCCATGTGGTGATCAGCTGGCTGGCCCTGTTGCTTGTCCGTATTGCCGAGTTGCAGACCGGAGAAACCTGGACCCAGATTCGCAAGGAAATGAATCGGCTCCATGTTGGACATTTTTCTACAAAAGATGGAGACCTGTTTCAGTGTACGGAAGTGACCCAGAAACAGCGGCGAACCTTTGGGGCGCTAGGGTTGAAGCCTCCTCCCAATATCCTCGATCTCCAGGCGAATTCCTAGTAACACGTCTGGTGTATTCAAAAATGCC
>NZ_JBHSGK010000021.1:0-384081 GCF_042654445.1 Bacillus daqingensis | reverse complement strand
GAGCGACCAAGACACACGATTCGTTTTCGCGTTATCCGGTTTTGAGCGGGTACGCTCATGTATCCATAGTCCACAGTAGCTCAGTGGTAGAGCAATCGGCTGTTAACCGATGGGTCGTAGGTTCGAATCCTACCTGTGGAGCCATACAAGGAGAGCTGTCCGAGAGGTCGAAGGAGCACGATTGGAAATCGTGTGTGCGGTTTTAACCCGTACCGAGGGTTCGAATCCCTCGCTCTCCGCCAGATGGCCCGTTGGTCAAGTGGTTAAGACACCGCCCTTTCACGGCGGTAACACGGGTTCGAATCCCGTACGGGTCACCATACTTATTTATCTCAATCAGACAAATTGTCTGTTTTTGGAGGATTAGCTCAGTTGGGAGAGCACCTGCCTTACAAGCAGGGGGTCGGCAGTTCGAGCCTGTCATCCTCCACCATACTTTTTATATTGCCGCGGGGTGGAGCAGTCTGGTAGCTCGTTGGGCTCATAACCCAAAGGTCGATGGTTCAAATCCATCCCCCGCAACCAATTTACATAGTGGCTCGGTAGCTCAGTCGGTAGAGCAACGGACTGAAAATCCGTGTGTCGGCGGTTCGATTCCGTCCCGAGCCACCACTTTTATGCTGGCCTAGCTCAATTGGTAGAGCAACTGACTTGTAATCAGTAGGTTGGGGGTTCAAGTCCTCTGGCCAGCACCATTTTCATTTGGAGGGGTAGCGAAGTTGGCCAAACGCGGCGGACTGTAAATCCGCTCCTTCGGGTTCGGGAGTTCGAATCTCTCCCCCTCCACCATGAAACACTTCTAACTGCGGCGGTTGTGGCGAAGTGGTTAACGCACCGGATTGTGATTCCGGCATTCGTGGGTTCGATTCCCATCAGCCGCCCCATATTAAATTTTAGGGCTATAGCCAAGCGGTAAGGCATCGGATTTTGATTCCGTGATTCGCAGGTTCGAATCCTGCTAGCCCTGCCATTTTTTTAATCACATTTGCGGGAATAGCTCAGTGGTAGAGCACCACCTTGCCAAGGTGGGGGTCGCGGGTTCGAATCCCGTTTCCCGCTCCAGTAATGAGGCGGCATAGCCAAGTGGTAAGGCAGAGGTCTGCAAAACCTCCATCACCGGTTCGAATCCGGTTGTCGCCTCCATTTTCTTACATAGTTCTGTTTTACAGTGCCGGGGTGGTGGAATTGGCAGACACACAGGACTTAAAATCCTGCGGTAAGTAATTACCGTGCCGGTTCGAGTCCGGCCCTCGGCACCAACTATATTTCGTAAGCCGGAGTGGTGGAATGGCAGACACGTCGCACTCAAAATGCGATGCCCTCTGGGCGTGCCGGTTCAAGTCCGGCCTCCGGTACCAGAATTACTCATACAGCAGCGTAGGCTGCTTTTTTTGTGTTTACATAAAATTTGACAATGTTCGCTCTGAATAGTAGACTTCTTAGAGAAAACATGGTCTGGTTTTGCAGGAAAAGGTGGATACATCATGACGTTAAAAGAAAAAATAACCGCCTTCAGTAAAACGATTGGCATTGACCGTATCGGATTTGCTCCCGCTGACCCATTTGTTACGTTGAAGGAGCGGCTGCGCACTCAGCAGGCATTGGGATATGCATCGGGCTTTGAATACGGATCGATAGAGGAACGGACAACTCCTGAGCTGCTTCTTCCTCAGGCTAAAACCATTATCAGTATAGCGATCGCCTATCCTTCGAAGATGAAGAATGCTCCCAAGTCAGTAAAAGGAGATCGCCGAGGGCTGTTCTGCCGGGCTAGCTGGGGTGAAGATTATCATCATGTGCTTCGGCGTAAGCTGACCCAGATTGAAGCGTTTTTAGAGCAGGAAGCTCCTGGCTCGAGAAGCAGAAGCATGGTTGATACTGGAGAACTTTCAGACAGAGCTGTTGCAGAGCGGGCTGGTATAGGTTGGACCGGGAAAAATTGTGCAGTTATTACACCCGACCTGGGTTCCTACGTTTATCTGGGCGAATTGATCACGACCGTATCCATTGAAGAAGATATGCCGCTTGAAGAACAGTGCGGCAGCTGCACAAAGTGCATTGATGCATGCCCGACTGGTGCCCTTGTCCAAGGGGGCCAGTTGGATTCGCAGAAGTGCATTGCGTTTCTTACACAAACAAAGGGCATGGTTGCCGAACCGTTTCGAAAAAAAATCGGCAACCGCCTGTACGGATGCGATACGTGTCAAACTGTATGTCCAGAAAACAAAGGAATAGACGAGCATCGTCATTCTGAGCTTGAACCGGATCCTGAGAAGGTAAAACCGAGGCTCGAACCGCTTTTAACTATGTCAAACAAAGAATTTAAACATACGTATGGCCAGATGGCCGGTTCATGGAGGGGGAAGAAGCCGATTCAGCGTAATGCACTGATTGCGCTGGGGGTGTATAAAGAAAAAGCTTCCCTTCCAGCAGTGCTTGATCGTATGGAACAGGACCCGCGGCCCGTGATTCGGGCAACCGCGGCCTGGGCTGCTGCTGAAATATGCAGCGACCCGCAGACGCTGACCCGGATTCATGCTGCCTATGTTGCTGAACCGGATGAGGAAGCAGCCGATGAAATGAAAAAGATCTTGTTTCGTACCAATTAACTGTAACAGCTGAGGAGGGAACGACATATGATCATTTATCGTGAGATGGCTGTTGAGGGAATGACACTAAGTGCAGCTGCTGAAGAAGGGGCCGTGACACTCATTCACTTTGATTCAGCTGAGAACGTACCCTTACGGCTGAAGCAGCTTTATCGTGATTCCCAACTCGACTTCAAGCAGGGGAGTACTCCGCTGCTGGATCAGCTTGAGACAGAACTTCGTGACTATTTTCAGTCGCAGCGGAAACAGTTTACAGTGCCTCTTAAGCTTATCGGTACACCGTTTCAACAAGCTGTGTGGAAGCAGCTCGCTGCTATTCCCTATGGAGAAACCAGGTCTTATAAAGAGGTAGCCGAAATGACCGGCTCGCCAAAAGCTGTTCGGGCGGTTGGCGGAGCGAACAATCGGAATCCGCTTCCGATTGTGATTCCGTGCCACCGGGTTATTGGAGCTAATGGAGCTCTCGTCGGATACGGAGGCGGGCTTGAATGGAAAAAACGGCTTTTATCGATTGAATCAGCTGAAAAGCTGCACCATGAAACAGTTTATGCAAAGTCGAATTAGGAAACGGTGAGTTGAATGAAAAAGATATGGATAGGGATATGCATGCTGTTTATCTTGTCCGCCTGCGCCGGTGACGAATCCGCGCTTGACGAAGCGGACGCTGGAACGAATGTAAGCGTCTTAAAACCGGTCCAGCTCAATGAGGACTGGGAGCTTCAACAAGTTGTGGAAGACGACAATTTAATTGTATCTATCTACGAACATGCGGAAAAGGGGACGGTGGAACTTATACAGGACCAGCAGATCCAAGGACTGGATCCAGTAGAGCTGAGAGATTATTTAAATGATGGTAATTGGGCTGGAGACTTGAATAGCCCGGCGGATGGAATGCCGCTTGCAATTCATGACTATGTTGGAGAGTGGACGAGTTTGTCAAATCCGGAGGAGCGGGTGCAATATACGTTTGTCCGACAGTTTGATTTATTCCAAACTCCGGCAGAGGGCTTGTCCTACTATCAGGTAATCGGACAGAATGTGTCTGAATCTGATGTAATTGAGTTTGTAGAAGCGCTTGACCGCGTGCAAAGTTAAGAAAGGAAGCTGTAAGCATGAGTGTACACGTCGTATTACACGAACCAGAAATACCTGCTAATACGGGAAATATTGCGAGAACATGTGCTGGAACAAATGCCCATCTGCATTTAATTCATCCGCTTGGATTCTCTACTGATGACAGAATGTTGAAGCGGGCAGGATGTGACTATTGGCCAAAAGTCTCTGTCCACCATCACGACAATCTTGATGAACTGATGGAGGCATATCCGGACGGCGAGTTTTATGCGATCGAGACAACAGGAGCAGTTAGTTATACGGAGAAAGATTTCTCAAGAGCAGATCGGGATTATTTCTTTGTGTTTGGCAAGGAAACGAAAGGACTTCCTCCAGAGGTGCTTGACCATTTTAACGGGCGTTGCCTTGTCATCCCGCAAACCACTAACGTCAGGTCGTTAAACCTGTCTAATACCGCTGCTGTACTTGTTTACGAGGCAATGCGCCAACAAGACTTTGTCTCGCTGCTTGAACCGGCAGCGGACGAAGCAGCGGTGCCGCCTAAATAACATGCTGCGCTGTAAACAAAGCAGATGTAAAAAACGCTTCCGGAGATGATGCTCCGGAAGCGTTTTGTATAGCCGTACCAGCTTGATGAAGATGTACGAATCAGTTTTTGTTTGATTTTGCATTGTAGCCGGCAGTAAAAATGGACATCACGAACGCGACACAGATTGCGAGAATAAGAAATAAATCCATAAGATGAGTGCCTCCCTTTTTGATCTCTACTAATGAATATACCACGTTTCGCAGTGGAAAAAAAGCAAGGATGCAGACAGCTTTTCATGTTTGAAGACAAACGCTATAATGAAAAGTATCTTGAGTAGAGAGGGTGTTGCACTGTGTACGTCGTAATGAACGAGCTCCATGTTCCTCCGGAAGGCCGGGAGAACGTTGCTGCACGATTCTCAGAAAGCGCAGAAAAAATGAAGGAAGTGCCAGGCTGTCTGGATTTTATGTTTTTACAGCCAGATGAAGATTTAAATTATCCAGTCGTACTAACAAAATGGGAAACGAAAGAAGACTATAATAACTGGATCAATAGCGATGCTTTTAAAAAAGCGCATAAGCCTAGAAGAGAGAATTTGGATAAAAGTCCAACACAGAGCAACAAAATATATGAGTACCATGTCCCGCATCATTTATAAAAAAAGAACAGGCAAAACCTGTGTTCTTTACGGAGAACATAGGTTTTGCCATTTTTTTCTGCTATACTTGAAAAGATAAATGCCGTTGAAATGGAGCCTGTTACATGAAGAATTTTTACATAACGAGTCACTTTCCCCTTATTTCTATTTTGTTTTTCAGCCTCGCGTTTGCCGTGTATACCGAACGTCTTGTCACCGGATACTTGCAGGAGATCGGCTTGTATTCCGGAATGGTAGAGTTTTTTTCTGAACAAGGCATTGTTCTCGTACTAGTCGGTGTGCTGTGGATATTCTTTTTCATGCTGTTTGCCGCTTTAAAATTGATAGCTGATACGGTGAATGAATTATCTTTGCTGTTCTTTTCTAAGGAAGAAGAAGGCGTCGATATTCGTGTGCTTAGAGGCGGGTCTTGGATCTTTCTTATCGGTGGTATTCTTGCGCTGCCAGCGGTTCTCGATATCCGGCTGCTTGCTGGTGTTTTTGCAGCAGCATGCTTCAGCTATTTTATCTTTTTTGTGTACCGGGTCAGCCCTCATGTTCGCGTAGGGCCGCTTATTGGGCTTATGTTTTTCCATTTGTTGTTTTGGCTTGTCTTTGTATCAGCGATTGGCTTTTTGCTGCTGCGGCTTTACAGCGCTGTAATTTCGAGCTTGCCTGTATAGTGCAGCAGTCAGGAGATCGCGTGACAGGCTCCTAGAGCTTCTGCAGGTGAGTCAGCGGCAACTGGTACCCCGCAGGCAGTAAAGCTGAGTAGAAGCGCTGTAAACACCCAACAGCTGATATACTGAAAAGAGAGCCGTCCCGAAAAGGACAGCTCTCTTTTATTATTGCGCTTTAACGGGATTAAGGAGCCGTCGGCAACTCTTGCATGATGTTTCTCCACAGTCTCGTATGCACCTGATCTCTTGACTGGCTTTCCAGTGACTGCGGCTGGTCGCGTCCTATCCAAATCCCGGTTGTGTACCAGTCATTAGATCCAATAAACCAAAGGTCATGATACTCATCCGACGTGCCTGTTTTACCGCCAAGATAGCCGGCAGTATCATAGTGCGCAGCCGTACCCGTACCGCTTTCCACAGTTCGTTTCATCATTCCCCGAATTGTATCCGCCGTTTCCTCTGAATATACTCTGATCGAAGCACTTTCTCCTTCAACGATAACATCTCCATTCAGTGTGGTTACCTGCCGGATGGCTCTTGGCGTTCGATACTCTCCTTTTTGTTGAAACACGGTATAGGCACGCGTCATATCGTTCACACTCATGCCCTCTGAAAAGCCTCCAAGTGCAGCTGGCAGCCGGATATCCTCCTCTTTAAGCGTTGGGAAATCAAACTTGCGCAAATAAGAGAATCCCGTTTCCGGAGATATTTTATCCAGCATTCTAACGGCGGCAGTATTGTGAGACTGTTTAAACGCCTGTTCCAATGTGACTACTCCGTACTCTGCTCCGCCGAAATTTCGGGGACGATAGTCATTTTTGGAGAATGGCCCTGAATCAATATAGCTTCCTGCTTTGTTTTCACCGGTTTCATCCATGTAAGGTCCAAATGACAGCAGCGGTTTGATTGTCGAACCTGGAGAACGGGAGGCTTGCCAGCCCCTGTGAAAATCAAATTTCTGATAAGCTGTGCCGCCGGTGATCGCTGTGATTTCATTTGTTTCATGATCAATGACAGACGCTGCTGCTTGAATATCAGAAGTGCTGAACCGGTCGTTTATTACTTCCGTTACGGCATTCTGAATTGTCGGATCGAGCGCCGTTTCAATGATAACACCCTGCTGCAGCAGCTCCTGAGCTCGTTCAGAAGCAGCCTCCCTGTCGAGGTTTTCCTGATCGATCAGCAGCTCTTCAAATTCGTGATGAACATACGAAACATAATCCGGAAAGTCATCTGTCCGCTCGCTTAAATCGAGGACGATCTGTTCATCCAGTGCCTCAGAGAGCTGACTCTCCGAAAGGATGCCTGCTGAGACCATCCGTTCAAGCATAACTTCCTGCCGTTCCATTGTCGCTTCCGAATTGACAAGCGGATCAAAACGGGAGGGGGAATTCGGAATGGCGCCCAAGAAGGTAATCTCCGCAAGAGAAAGCTCTGAGGAAGGCCGGCTGAAATAAAACTGGCTGGCGGACTCAAATCCGTAAACACCATTCGCAAAGTAAATAGAGTTCATGTACAGCTCTAAAATGTCCTCCTTCGACATTTCCCGTTCCATTTGATAGGCATACAGAATTTCAGACAGCTTTCGCTCGTAAGTCTGCTCGTGCGTTAAATACAGGTTTCTTGCTACCTGCTGCGTGATTGTACTCCCGCCCTGATCAATTTCCTGAGCTTGAAGATTAACCATCAAGGCTCGGGCAATGCCATTCCCGTCAAAACCGCGGTGTTCATAAAAATTCCGGTCTTCTACTGCTAAAAACATGTTAGCTGCTACTTCAGGCATTTCATGCAGAGGCGTGAAGATACGATTCTCTCCGCTGTATACATCTGAAACTAGAACGCCGTGCCGGTCCATGATCCGGCTGTTTAATGTCATCGCAGCAGCATCAAATTGAATTTCTTCATCCAGTACTTCGTGAATAGTTGGGGTTTCAGGAATCTGTTTAAGCAGTTCTCCTGAGAGAAAAGTAAAGGCTGCAGCGAGAGCAGCTACAGCAGTAAAGCCCAGTCCCGTCCGAATCATAGTGGTCCTCCTGTATATCGTGCACATATCTGCTGTATTCAGTTTACACTGATTTGCAGAAGATGGAAAGAACTGTTCAAGAGCGACCAAAATAATACCAGTTTAGTTCCGGGCGGAACGGGCAATTAAAAAGTAGAGGTACAGGGCGATACGTGGAGGTAGATGAACATGTTTAAACGAAAAAAACAAATAAACGGCATGTACGAAAAGCCGTTCTGGCTCCGGCTTTCCTGGAGTATTTTACAGGCAGTTTTAATTGTAGCTGTCTTTTCCTTTATCGTACGTGAATTCATGTTTACAAACTATATTGTTTACGGTCAGTCGATGATGCCGACGATCCGGGATGGAGAGCGTATTATTGTGAATAAAATCGGCTATGATTTTATGGAGCCGGAGCGGTTTGATTTAATTATTTTTCATGCAGACGAAGAGTCGGACTATATTAAACGGATTATCGGGTTGCCTGGAGATGATTTATACTATGAAGCCGATACACTCTATGTCAATGGCGAACCGGTTGAGGAAGAGTTTTTGGAAGAGTCGCGCACGGAAAACGGTTCTGATTACTTTACCGACGATTTTCAGCTGGAGGATCTGACAGATGAGCAGACTGTCCCGGATGGGCATGTCTTCGTACTGGGCGACAATCGGCAGAACAGTATCGACAGCCGTCAGATCGGATATGTCCCTATGGAGGAAATCGTAGGAAGGGCTAACATGGCATTCTGGCCGCCGGAGAGTATTCGGTTTATCCGATAGGGTGTAGGAACATCCAGAATCTAAATCGAAACAGACTACCCGAATGGACTGCTGACGTTTTTTTTCAGCAGTCTTTATCATGCACGCAAGGCAAAGGCCTTAAAGAGCATCAATTGCGATTATACGCGCAAAAAAAAGCCCGTCCTATCAACCGGACGGGCTTACGTGTGTTATTGACGTCTTTTCGCGGCTTCTGCATCGAGTGCTTTGCGCTCGATTTGCAATGCTTTAATCAGAGAGAAAGCCATTAAGATCATAATAATCGAGAACGGAAGCGCTGCAATAATCATCGCGTTCTCCAATGCCTGCAGTCCACCTGTGAATAGCAGAATAGATGCAGTAATTGAAAGCATCAGACCCCAGACCAGCTTCACCGATTTAGGCGGTGTGAGGGAACCATTCGTTGTCTGCATACCGAGAATGAACGTTCCGGAGTCTGCAGAAGTAATGAAGAAGGTTGCGATCAGCGTTATTGCGATCACAGACATCACTGCACCGAGTGGATAATTATCAAGAACCCCGAAGAGGGCTTCTTCTGTTGCAAGCTCAGAAATAGCAGCGACTCCATTCGTTTCAAGGAAGATGGCAGATCCGCCAAAAATTGAAAACCATAGAAAGCCGACTACAGAAGGAACAAGCAGAACACCTAAAACGAATTCCCGAAGCGTTCGACCTTTCGATACGCGGGCTATAAAGGATCCAACAAATGGTGCCCAGGATATCCACCATGCCCAGTAGAAGATTGTCCAGCCGTCAATCCAGGCTCTCTCATCTTCATCAAAAGGCGAAATT
The DNA here is from genome assembly GCF_042654445.1 of Bacillus daqingensis. Lineage (NCBI taxonomy): Bacteria > Bacillati > Bacillota > Bacilli > Caryophanales > Bacillaceae > Bacillus > Bacillus daqingensis. The sequence continues at coordinate 374,978 of NZ_JBHSGK010000021.1, read as the reverse complement.
CGGAAGCTCATGCTCGGCAGCTGCTGAATATACGTGCCGATGGTATTCGTGAACAAATTTAAGTTGAACAATGTTGGTCCGAAAATGAAAAGGAAGAAAAAGAGCGTAAATGCAAGAATCATATTTACGTTTGAGAGAATCTTGATCCCCCGATTCAATCCTGTGTAAGCCGAAATCATAAATAGGACGGTAACGGCGATAATAATTAGAAATTGCGCCGTGAAATTCGTATCGATACCGAGCAAAAAGGCGAGACCGCCGTTAATCTGCACTGCACCAAAACCGAGTGTGCCCGCCACCCCGACGACTGTCGCGGTTACAGCAATAATGTCTACTGTATGGCCTACAGGGCCTCTTGAATATTTCCCCATCACCGGTTCCAGTGTAGCACTGATCAAACCTGGCGCATTTTTTCTGAACTTAAAGTAGGCAAGTGCCATCGCTACCACTGCATAGATACCCCAGGCATGAACACCCCAATGGAAAAAGGAGTAGCGCATAGATTCAAGAATGGCAGAATCCGATCCGGTTTCTGCTGTTGGTGCATCCACCATAAAGTGCGAAATAGGTTCTGCCGCTCCCCAGAACACGAGGCCGATCCCCATGCCTGCACTAAAGAGCATAGCGAACCAGGTTAAGTAATTGTAATCCGGTTTATCATCCGGCTTACCAAGTTTAATTTTTCCGTATGGACTGACGATGATAAAGGCACAAACTAAAACGAATCCCGTAACAGCAAGCAAATAGTACCAGCCGAGGTTGTCGGAGATCAGACCTCGAAGTGCCCCGCTTCGGGCTTCAAATGCTTCGGGAATGGCGACACCGAGTACAACGAATACTAATAGTATAGCTAAAGCAACCCAAAAAACGATTGTGAGCTTTTTCAACTCTCTCACCTCTCCTCTCTAGTCATAATGGTATATACCCTAATCCGTTTAATAAAAACAACGTTCCCTCCTTGAGAGACCGTTCACGCACAATTACCAACTATACAATAAATCACTGCAAATTTGCAAGAAGCGGAAGCTGGATTATGAATGATTTATAGGTGAAAGCGGTGACTTTTCATTAGGACGGTTGAGAGTATGGTTTCAACTTTACTAGGCGGTTTCTGAAATCAGCTGGACCTTCGTGCTGAATGTCCAGCTGATAAAAGAAAGGAAAAACAGCGATACAGGTTTTCGCACATGATTCTGCTTTATGATTTCATGAGTGAAAATGACGCGATTGACTAAAGGCGCATGAAACAGAGTCTTAGCAAATACGAAGCTGATTCGCTCGGATTTTGTTAACCAGTCTTCTTTTTCGTGTCGATAAAGAAAGAGCAGGTACGGTTCGCTTATGACCGTCCTGCCATTATTGTAAATTTGTATTCATCACTTTTAAAGTGAATCTCCGTATATTCAAAAACAGTTTCATCATAAAGACGTGAGAATAAATGTACTTTAATAATCGGAATATGTTCCTTCATTTGCAGCAGTTCACGTATTGACTGGTCGGGAAGGATCGGAATCACTTCCTGGAAGCTCTCCTTAATGCGAAGCTTCTTAACCTGTTCAACGTAAGCATATTTTGAGCCTTTCATCGTTTCATAAGATAGCTCGGGGAAGAGGGACAGCGGCATATAGGTATCCTCCACAACGAGCGGCTTATCATCGACCCAGCGCTGTCTGCGAATGTAGTAAACCTGTTCACCTTCCTCTAAACCGAGAATCTGACGAATGCGGCTGTCAGGCTCGGTAACAGAAAACTGAAGAACTTTGTTCCAGGTTGTTTTATTTAACGCCTCCATTTCCTCCGTAAAACCTTGAAGGGCGTATATATTATGTTCAAATTTATTTTCTGTTACATACGTACCGCTTCCCTGCACTTTATACAGCAGCTCCTCCTGAACGAGCTGCTTAATAGCTTGCCGGATAGTCACTCTGCTGGCGCCGAACCGCTCCGACAGCTTGGCTTCGGTAGGAATAGCATCTCCCTGCTTCCATACACCTTTTGTAATTTCCTCTTTCATGCGAGCAGCAATTTGTTTGTAGAGAGGGGATGTACCTCGCATATAGCAAAAACCTCCGTTTCCAGCTTACTCTGACAAGTTGTCGTTTTACGTGTATATGTCATGTATAGACAATTTTATAGCAAAGGTTGACGTCCCGTCTATATTGTATTATATTTGTATTAAATAAAATAATACAAATGAAATACAAATAAACGGAGGTAGATTTAAATGAAAAAACAACGTCTCGTTGTAGCAGGTGCGGGAAGCACTTACACACTGGGAATGATTATGAGCTTGATTGAGGAAAAGGAGCATTTTCCGCTGCAGTCCATTATCTTTTACGATACAGACGAAGCACGTCAGGAGAAAAATGCCCGCGCTGCGCAAGTGATTTTGCAAGATAAGTATCCTGAGCTGGAATCCTTCAGCTGGACTACAGATAAAAAAGAAGCATTTGAACAGGCAGATTTTGTTTTCGTCCAGATTCGTACAGGCGGCTTAAAGATGAGAGAGTTGGATGAGCAGATTCCGCTTAAGCATGGCGTTGTCGGGCAGGAGACATGCGGACCAGGCGGGATGGCATATGGCCTTCGTTCCATCGGAGACATGATTGATCTCGTTCGGGATATCCGTTCCTATGCACCGGAGGCCTGGGTGCTGAACTATACGAACCCGGCGGCGATTGTGGCAGAAGCACTTCGAAGAGAATTTCCGGATGATAAGAAGCTGCTGAATATCTGCGATATGCCGGCTGCGATTATGGTCAGCTACGCCAAAATTCTTGGAAAAGAAATTTGGGATCTCGTACCGGAGTATTTTGGACTCAATCACTTTGGCTGGTTTACAGACATTTATGATAAAGAAGGCAACCGCCTTACAGACGATATTAAACGTGCAATTACAGAGGACGGTTTCCTGCCGGAAGACTCAGAAATCGTAAATGATCCGTCCTGGATTAAGACATTTAAACAGGTGGAGATTATGCTGAACGATTTTCCAGAGTATCTGCCTAATACGTACTTGCAGTATTACCTGTATCCGTCCGATATGGCGTCAAAGGACGATGTGACGAATACGAGAGCCCGGCAAGTCATAAACGGCAGAGAAAAGCGCGTGCATGAACTGGCGGACCAGCTGATTGCAGATAATACGACAGCGAACGCGGACCTCGAGGTTGATATTCACGGATGTTACATGATCCGGGTCGCTGCTTCTCTCGCCTATAACAACCGTGACACGTTTATTGTGATAACAGAGAATAATGGCATTATTTCCAATATGCCTGCAGATGCCATGGTGGAAGTACCTGCGTTGCTCACGAGCGATGGACCGAAGCCAATGGCGGTTGGAGAAATCCCGCGTTTTTATAAAGGATTAATGGAAGGACAGCTCGCTTTTGAGCAGCTCGTCGTCGACGCCTATTATGAAAAGAGCTACAACAGACTGCTGCAGGCCTTAACACTGAACCGGACAGTTGTTGATACACCGACTGCGCGGAATATTCTGGACGATTTGATCGAAGCGAATCAGGGGTATTGGCCGGAACTTTTATAAGCTCCAGTGCAAGGATTAAAAAAAGGAGGATCCTGAATGTTCAGTTTTGCAGGATTACAAAAATTTGGCAAATCGCTTATGGTGCCGGTGGCCCTGCTTCCGGCAGCAGGCATTCTGCTTGGAATCGGAGCGGCTCTCACGGGCCCGCTTGCTGACACGCTGACCTTCCTGCAGGCAGATGCTGTACAGGCAGCTGGTGCGGGTATGAATACGATCGGGCTTAGTATTTTTGAAAATCTGCCGATCATCTTTGCTCTCGGAGTTGCAATCGGTCTTTCAGGAGGATCAGGGATAGCAGCTCTGGCAGCTTTGCTTGGATATGTCATCATGAATAATACGATTTCACTCGTGCTGGGGATTACGCCGGAGATGGCGGAACAATCTGGTGAATATGGCATGGCAGTAGGGATCCCTACGCTGGAAACCGGGGTGCTCGGCGGGATTGTAGTCGGGCTGACGGCCGTTTGGGTGCACTCAAAATTTAAGCGGTTTCAGCCGCCGGAAGTACTCGGATTTTTTGCGGGGGACAGATCAGTAGGAATTGTTATGGTGTTTGTTTCGATCGGACTTGCATTTATCATGATGGCGATCTGGCCGCCAATTCAATCGGTGATTGATGCAACAGCTAATGTTATTGCTTCCGATGCGACCAATCCATTGTACATTGGGCTGTACGGCTTTTTAGAACGGGTACTTATTCCAACAGGACTTCACCACATCTGGTATGCGCCATTTTTGTGGTCCGGACTTGGAGGAACCCAGGAAGTCGGCGGTCAGCTTGTTTCAGGTGATCAATATATCTTCCTGGCCCAAGTAGCAGAAGGTGTCGATGTAACAGCAGGTCGTTTTATGGCAGGCAAATTCCCTGTTATCATGTTCGGGCTGCTCGGTGCGGCACTGGCGATGTACCGTTGTGCTGACAAGAAAAACCAGCCAGTCGTGAAAGGGATGCTGATCGCAGCAGCTGGTACCGCGTTTCTGACGGGCATCACCGAGCCAATCGAATTTACATTCTTGTTCGTGGCTCCCGTCCTGTTTGTGATTCATGCGCTCCTGGCAGGCGTCAGTTTTGCGGTGGCATACATGCTTGATGTGAATCTCGGCTGGGCTGGAGGATCCGGACTGATTGATTATGTACTAGTCAATATATTGCCTGGCACGAACAACTGGTGGATGAACATCGTAATGGGAATCGTCTTCTTTTTCGTTTACTACTTCCTGTTCTCTTACGTCATTAAAAAATGGGACATTGCGACCCCTGGCCGGGGCGGTTCTGAAGCGAAGCTTTATACGCGTAAAGACTTCAATGAGAAGAAGCAGAGCGGCGAAAAAGAGTATCAGAAAACAGCTGCCTCTATTCTTGAAGCGCTTGGCGGAGAAACGAATATCGATCACGTCGATGCCTGCTTTACGAGACTCCGGGTTACCGTTAAGGAACCGGAGAAAATCGACGAAGCAGAGCTTAAAGCTCTCGGCGCAGCAGGTGTGATGAAGTACAATAAGAATATTCAAGCCGTCTTCGGCGGGAAATCGGATTTATACAAAAATGAAATAAATGATTTGATGGAAGCTGAAGGCTGATCAGAATCCCCTCCTTTTTCTGCAGGAATATGTACATGCAGATGAGGAGGGGATTTTTTGAGAATGACACAACCGAAACTTGCAACGCATTCTGAACGATCGTACAGCAGCGGGCACGCGCCAAAGCGGATAACCATTCATCACAGCGGAACTGCAGGCGGCAGTGCAGCTGCATTTGCCCGCTATCATGTGGAAACATTAGGGTGGCCAGGGATCGGCTATCATTTTGTGATCGAAAGGTCCGGAGAGATTATCCAGTGCCATGATGAAACGATCCGCAGCTATCACGTAGCTGGCCATAATACGGGAAATATCGGAATCTGCCTGACTGGCAACGGGGCGTTCACCGCTCAGCAGAAGGAGCAGTTGAAAAAACTGGTTCGATTCCTCCAGCAGAAGTGGAGTATTGCCGGAACCGATGTTCGCGGACATCGGGAGCTTCCGCGTCAGCATACGCAATGTCCTGGGTTCTCCGTCTCTGAGCTAAGACGGGAGCTGAAGGGAATGGAGATCGTGCGGTATGGTGCAAGAGGAGAAGCAGTCATAAGGCTTCAAGAGAAGCTGATGAGAGCCGGGTATTCACTGCCGGCATTTGGAGCAGATGGCTGGTTTGGAAGAGAAACAGAGGCGGCTGTCAAACAGTTTCAGCAGGACCAGTCTATAGTAACAGACGGGATAGCCGGTCCAATTACGTGGAGAAGGCTGCGGCAGGGGATGGGTGAAACGTAACGTCCTCTGAGAAAGCGAACGGACGTTTATAAGTGCATAACGATGCAGTCAACGAAACAAAAAAAGAGCGGCTCTCCGCAGAGGGCCGCTCTTTTTTTGCTTGTGCAGGTTATTCGTCTTCAGGTTTCGTCTTCTGCCCGCGGGCCAGGTTTACGAAGAAAGCAATTGTCCGGTAAATACCAAACAGAAGTACTGCGGACATTAAAGAGCCTGCCATATATCCTGCCGTGAAGTTACGGCGGAGAAACCACTCTTCATTCATACCGACGAAAATACCGACTGCCACCGAAATAAGCAGCAGCGCAGCAACGATTCCATATTCCAGCTTTTTGTCATTGCTTAACGAGTCAAGGAAAGCCATAAAAACACCCCTCCAGTCATACTGCCTGTCATCAGTATAATCCGGAGGGGCGGGACGTGCAAACTATTTTAAATTTTTTAATGCTTCTCCGACCGGTACATCGCCAGTCATCATTTCAAAAATGACGTTTTCGGTTTCTTTCAGCGTCAAGGAATTAACCGCCGTAGCAGCAACATCTTCTCTCGGGATAGAACCATCGTAGTTATCAAGCTTGCTCACAGCGTGGATTGTACCGCGTGCAGCATCATTCGTGAGAGGCCCCGGACGGATGATGGTATAAACCAGTCCGCTTTCGATCAGATGCTCATCGGCTGCCAGTTTTGCCTTCATGTAATGTTTTATGTTGTCTGGAGCGTTCTCCGCTTCGTCAGCCATAATCGAACTGATCATCACAAAGCGGGTTACATCGGATTTCTTTGCTTCATCTACTGCCTGCTGAGCAGCTTTGCGGTCGATAACGTCTGTTTGTTCTTTGCTGGTGTGACCTCCGGAGCCTGCCGTGAAAATCACAGCATCCATTCCGTTATAAGCGTGGGAAAAATCCTGTTCAAGATCACCGATCGTTACGTGATCAGCGCCAAGCTCTTCCATATCTTTTCGCTGCTCTTCTTTTCGAATCATTGCGTTTACTTCATGCTCCGGGCTCAAACCGAGCATCCGTACCACGTGCCGGCCAATCTGGCCGTTTGCTCCAATAACTAGTACTCGCATGGGTAGTGCCTCCTTTGCGTAATCTTCCGGTTCCTGTAATGGGACCTATCAAAGGTTCTTCCCAGCCAGTGCGGATGCTAAACCTGAGTCACTCTCTGATTGACCAGGAAAGAAAGGAAGCTTATCATGGATGAAAAGAGGAGGGTCCCAATTGATGAGCATACCGAAAGTTGCTACATATTCGATTATCGGATTTGATCCAGAGACAGGCGAAACAGGAATAGCCGTGCAGTCCAAATTTCTTGGTGTTGGCGCCGTGGTCCCCTGGGCTGAGGCTGGAACAGGGGCCGTCGCAACGCAGTCGTTTGCAAACACCGGGTTTGGACCGGACGGCCTGCAGCTCTTGAAGGAAGGGTTTTCAGCAGCGGAAGTTGTGGAAAAGCTGATAGCAGATGATAAAGATGCCGCTTTAAGGCAGTTTGCTATTATGGATCAAAATGGGCGGACAGCGGCATATACCGGGAGCGAATGCTTTGACTGGGCCGGTCACCGTGAAGGGCGCTACTGCACCGCTCAGGGAAACATCCTGAAAAATAAAGAAACCGTTGAACAGATGGTAGCGTCGTTCGAATCTTCGGAGGGACCGATAGCGGAGCGGCTGCTCGCTGCACTGGATGCCGCTCAAGCAGCCGGCGGAGATTCAAGGGGCAAGCAGTCTGCCGCACTGTTTATCGTGCAGCGGGAAGGCGGGTACGGCGGCTATAATGATCGAAAATATGATTTGCGTGTTGATGATCATAAAGAGCCGCTTGCTGAGCTGAGACGTTTGTACGAGCTTCACCAGCTTTACTTTACCAGACCTGATGAAAACGATCTGCTGGAGCTGGATGGAGAAGTATTGGAGGAAGTGCAGGAGCATTTAGTGCGCGAAAACTTGCTTAATCAGAAAGCGGCTGCTTATACAGATGAAGTGAAAGCAGCACTTGAAGCCTATTTTATGCAGGAGAATTTTGAGGAACGCTGGCAGGATGATGATAAAATAGACCCGGCTGTCCTTACCTTTATGAGGAGCAGAAGGGAAAGCTGAGGACCTGGCAGCAACGAAGCAGAAGGAGCAGGACAGATGCTGTTAAACCAATTTGTTATCTGGATACTTGTGCTTGCCGCAGCAGCCGGTGCGGCAGACAAAATCAGAGGAAATAAAAAAGGCTACGGAGAAGCTTTTGACGAGGGGTTCCGCACGATGGGGCCTCTCGCCTTTGTCATGGTAGGAATGATCTCAGTAGCTCCGCTGCTGGCAGAACTTCTTCGCCCCATCCTCATTCCGGTCTTTACATTAATCGGGGCCGATCCTGGTATGTTTCCCGGCATGCTGCTGGCAGTGGATATGGGAGGGTACCCGCTCGCCTTGGAACTCGCGGAAACGAGGGAGGCTGCACTGCTTTCCGGTATTATTTTGGCAACGATGCTCGGACCGGTTTTCGTGTTTACGGTGCCTGTTGCACTTGGGCTGATACATAAAGAAGATCATACGGTGTTCGCAGAAGGAATTATGCTGGGGCTGATTCCTGTTCCTGCCGGTGCTTTTCTTGCTGGTCTTGCAGCAGGAATGCCGGCTATGTTCGTGCTGCAGCAGCTCATCCCTGCTGCGGTACTGGTTATGGGCATGGTTGCTGGACTTTATTGGGCCGGCTCGTCTATAGTCAAGCTCTTCATCACGGGTGGAAGGCTGATCATGGCTTTTATTACAGTCGTCATTTTTATCCTGATCGTACAGGAGCTTACCGGCGTCGTGATTATGCCGGGCCTCACTCCTTTCCGCGAATCGATGGAAATTGTAGGCTTGATCGTGCTTGCACTGGCGGGCGCTTTTCCGCTTGTGCATTTTTTAAAGCGAACGCTTCACGACAAGCTGTCAGCCCGAAAAGGGGGGATCAGCGCCGATGGCTGGATCGGGTTTCTCACACAGCTCGCTCACAGTATACCTGTTTACAAAAAGCTTCATACGCTGGACAGAGAAGCGAAACTGATGAATGTCGCTTTCAGTGTGAGCGGGGCATTTCTGCTGGGGGGGCACCTCGGCTTTACGGCGGCACTGGAGCCGGAAATGACCATCCCGATGCTGATCGGGAAAGCATCAGCGGGAGTGATGGCTGTGCTTTTAACAGCGGCTGTCATTCGCTCCAGGCAGAAATACGCAGGCAGCACGACATCGTAATGCAGCTGCAGCGCCTAACGAAAAGGCCGTCTCAATCATTTGATTGAGACGGCCTTTTTGGTGTTCGGTTCGAAAGAATAATCATTAATGTTGAAGCTGTCTATCCACCGGAAAGCGCCGGTACATGGCACGGCGGTCGGCAACGTTCGCAAGCTGCCGGACCTGCTCGGCAGTAACAGGTTTAGGCAGCACAGCATCAGCACCGAGCTGAAGCGCTTTTCGCAGGTGTCCTCTTGTATGACAGGACGACTTTAACACGATGCACGGACTGCCCGGCATACGCTGCAGCTGCTTCAGCAGAGAGATCCCATCTCCTGACGCCATAATAATATCGAGAATGACCATTTCAGGTTCCAGCTGCTCAACATAAGCCAGAACCTGCTCTGAAGAGTCCGTTTCCACCACTTGCACATCATTTTCCACGAGTACATCCGCAATCAGCTTCCGATCATCACGATCCTGATTGCACAGCAATGCAGTCTGCAAGAAATTCCCCTCCCAATAGATTGTTTCCATAGTGTATCAGTGTAAATGCTTGAAAAAAAGGGGGCTCGGTGAAAGAATCGCATAAATCTGTGAAATAGAAAGACCTTTTCAAACAAAAACAAAAAAGCGGCACACTTGCAAGAGTGGATGCATGTACATAGGTTCATTCTGAACACGGACATAATCGGTAGAGAAGATGTCGAATGAACCAAGATGAGTGAATTAGCAGAATAGTTAATTCTTTTCAAGTAAATATGAAATTTTGTTTAAAATCTATTTATTTGTTGCGTAAAAGGTGGTATATTGAAGGCACTTAAGAAAACGCTGTCAACGCATGTCGTATGTCATGGTAAGAGGTCAGACATCAAACATGTGATTTTTTTCTTAGTTGGAAGCGTTTTTAAGATTATATTTTGAGACATAATGTGGCATAATGGTTTCAGAGTTTTTATCTTTCTCTATTTTTAAGGGATAAAAACTGAAATAATACATTATTCTAGGGGGATGCTCGACATGAAAAAGAGTACAACGATGCTGCTTTCATCTGTGCTGACTGCAGGAGTTCTGCTAGCGGCTTGCGGAGACGGGGACAACAATGAAAACACCACTCCGGTAAATGATGGAAACGAAAATGCTGGCAATGCTGCTGAGGAAAATGACGCTGACGAAAACGCTGGCAATGAAGGCGAGGAAGACGGCGGAAACGAAGCTGCAGGCGAAGGCGGCGAAGGCTTCTCTTCCAAAATGGTTACAGATGTCGGCGGGGTTGATGATCGTTCATTCAACGAATCTGCCTGGGCAGGTCTGACTGAATTTGGCGAAGACTTTCCGGAAGCTGATGTAGATTATATCCAGTCTGGAGATGCGGCGGACTACCTGCCAAACTTGCAGCAGCTGGCACGTGAAGGGACAGATCTTTCGTTTGCAATCGGATTCCTGATGGCTGACGACGTTCGTACGGTGGCCGAGCAAAACCCGGATCAGAATTTTGCAATCGTTGATGAAGTGGTTACAGATGATGATGGCAATCCGCTTGATAACCTTGCTAGTATCACGTTTGCAGAGCACGAAGGCTCTTTCCTAGTAGGTGTTATTGCAGCGATGCATACAGAAACAGATGAAGTTGGATTTATCGGCGGCGTAGAAAGCCCGCTCATCAAAAAATTCGAAAATGGATTTAAAGCTGGCGTAAGCTACGTTGACTCTGATATTGAAATTGCCGTACAGTACGCTCAAGACTTTAACGATGCTTCAACAGGCCAAAACATTGCCGACACAATGTATTCCAATGGTGCTGACATTATCTATCACGCTGCCGGCGGAACAGGAAACGGCCTATTCACAGAAGCAATTGACCGTAACCAGAGCGGCGAAACTGTCTGGGCTATCGGGGTTGACCAGGATCAGGCGCTGACAGAAGGCGGATGGGACGAAGGAAACGTCATTCTTTCTTCTATGGTTAAGCGTGTAGACCAGGCAGTATATACAGTCTCTGAAGATACGATGAACGGCAACTTCCCAGGCGGAGAAACGCTTGAATTCGGTCTTGAGGATGATGGTGTAGGTATTGCTGAAACTCAGGACAACGTTTCTGATGATGCAATCGAAGCTGTTGAAGAATACGAGCAGATGATCACAGACGGAGAAATTGAAGTTCCACAGACAGATGAAGAGTATGAGGAGTTCATGGACTCTCTCTAAATACTGACCCGGCACATCCGGTTTGAATGTCAATTTCACCCGGCAAACAGAGGCTAGTCTTGTACTAGCCTTTGTTTATACCCATTTGCCGGTTTAAATGACAAGTTTCGACAGGATTAGACAAGTAACACCGGGACTTCTGCTGAAGCGGTTCATGCTTCCAGCTGTCATCTTTTAACTGCACTACACAGGGAGTTGTTAATAGTGGAATACGTAATCGAAATGAATAATATCCGCAAAGAGTTTCCGGGCATCGTAGCGAATGACAATATCACGCTGCAGGTCAAACAAGGCGAAATTCATGCCCTTCTTGGAGAAAATGGTGCCGGGAAATCAACGCTTATGAACGTCTTGTTCGGCTTGTATCAGCCCGAACGAGGAGAAATTAAGGTTCGTGGTGAGAAGGTGAACATCACGGATCCGAACGTAGCCAACGACCTCGGGATCGGCATGGTGCATCAGCACTTTATGCTCGTGCAGAATTTTTCCGTCACAGAAAACATTATTTTGGGCAGTGAACCGACCTCCCGCGGTACGATTAACTTAAAAAAAGCGGAAAAAGACGTGCAGGAAATTTCTGACCGTTACGGCCTGCGCGTAGATCCCCGTGCAAAAATTGAGGATATTTCAGTTGGCATGCAGCAGCGTGCGGAGATCTTAAAAACACTTTACCGGGGCGCTGAGATTCTCATCTTTGATGAGCCGACAGCTGCACTTACCCCGCAGGAAATTAAAGAACTGATTCAAATTATGAACAACCTGATCAAAGAAGGAAAATCGATTATCCTCATCACTCATAAACTGAAGGAGATTTTGCAGGTATGTGACCGCTGTACGGTTATTCGCCGCGGAGTAGGCGTCGGCACCGTAGAGGTGGAGGGAGCAACAGAGAGCAGTCTGGCAGAGATGATGGTCGGAAGAGAAGTCAGCTTCCAGGTGGAAAAAGGACCGGCTGAGCCGAAAGAACTTGTACTGGACGTGAAAGATCTCGTTGTTGAAGATTCACGAGGTGTTGATGTCGTCAATAAGCTGAACCTGCAAGTACGTGAAGGGGAAATTATTGGTCTTGCTGGGGTTGACGGGAACGGTCAGACCGAACTTGTGGAAGCAATCACCGGACTTCGCAAGGCAAAGAGCGGAACTATTTCCATTTCCGGAACGGATACAACGTCTTTGAAACCTCGTAAGGTGACCGAAACGGGAATCGGACATATTCCGCAGGACCGTCATAAGCACGGGCTTGTACTTGATTTTACAATCGGGGAAAACGTACTGCTGCAAACATATTATCAGAAGCCGTTTACAAACACAGGCGTACTGAACTACAACCTGATGTATGAAAAAGCAAAATCGCTGATTGAGGAATACGACGTTCGTACGCCGTCGGAAAAAACGCAGGCACGTGCGCTGTCAGGCGGGAATCAGCAGAAAGCAATTATCGCAAGGGAAGTAGACCGTTCCCCGAATCTTCTCGTTGCAGCACAGCCTACACGAGGTTTGGATGTTGGAGCCATTGAGTTCATCCACCGGAAGCTGATCGAAGAACGGGATAAAGGACGGGCAGTTCTGCTTGTCTCCCTGGAACTGGAAGAAGTCATGAACGTCAGTGATAAAATTGCCGTTATTTATGAAGGGGAAATTGTCGCAATAGTGAACTCCGATGAAACGACGGAACAAGAACTAGGTCTGCTGATGGCAGGCGGTTCGAAGGAAGCAGGTGAGCCAGCCACATGAAAAACTTTATGCAGGGAAGAGGATTCAACATTCTGATCCCGCTCATTGCCATCTTCTTTGGTTTTGCGGCGGGGGCAGTCATTATGCTCTTCAGTGGGAATAACCCGATTGAAGGTTACAGTGCACTGATTGCCGGAATTGTTGGAGAGCCTTATGACTTTGGGGAAACCCTTCAGCGAATGACGCCGCTTATTTTTTCCGGGCTGGCTGTTGCCTTCGCTTTTCGCACAGGATTACTTAATATCGGGGTAGAAGGACAGCTGATTGTAGGCTGGTTTACCTCCGTCTACGTCGGTCTTGCAATTGAAGCGCCGATGATTATCCACCTTCCGCTCGCTATCGCAGCAGGTGCAGTAGCAGGAGCTCTTTGGGGATTTGTTCCGGGTTATTTAAAAGCCCGCTTTCAGGTCCACGAGGTAATTGTCACGATTATGATGAACTATATTGCGATGCATGTGACGAATTCATTGATACGTACGTACTTGCTGGACAGCGGTCAGCGGACCGGGTTTATTAACAGTACCGCTTCACTTGAATCAGGATTTCTTTCCGAACTGACTCAGTTTTCCAGGCTGCATTGGGGCTTCTTTATTGCCGCAGCAGCATGTGTACTTATGTGGTTTATTTTATGGAAAACGAAAAAAGGCTTCGAGCTGCGTTCTGTCGGCTATAACAAAAATGCCTCGCTTTATGCAGGAATGAACGTAAACGCGAATATTATTCTCTCCATGTCTGTGTCCGGTGCGTTTGCCGGAGCAGGCGGTGCCATGGTAGGACTTGGAACGTATCAGTACGCCAACATTCTGCCGGCATTTACGAATATCGGTTTTGATGGGATTGCCGTCGCCCTTCTCGGAGCAAGTACGTCTGTCGGGATCTTCCTCGCTGCATTCCTGTTTGGCGGTCTGCAGCAGGGAGCGAATATGATGCAGTCGCGGGCAGGCGTTGCACCTGAGCTGGTTGAAATTATTATCGCCCTGATCATTTTCTTCGTAGCATCCAGCTATATCATCCGCTGGGGACTCGGGCGCCTCGCTAGCCGGAAGGGGGATAAGTAAATGGATGTGATACTGCAAATACTATACATTATTGTGCCTGCATCGCTGATTGCAGCTACTCCCCTGATGCTGACAGCTATGGGCGGCTTGTTCAGTGAGCGTTCCGGGGTCGTCAATATCGGCCTGGAAGGTCTGATGGTCATGGGGGCCTTCGGCGGGATTATGGGAACACTCATCTTTGAAGGCATGGGCTTTGGGAACCTTTCTCCCTGGATGGGGATTGGCTTTGCGATCGTCATTGGTGCGATCTTCTCTCTATTTCATGCAGTAGCCTCGATTTCGTTTCGGGCGGATCAGATCGTTTCCGGTGTTGCACTGAACTTTCTGGCACTTGGTCTAACTGTTTTTATCGTGCGAGAAGTATTCGACCGCGGTCAAACCGATACGATCAGTGCGCGAATTTTTCGAACGAACATCCCTATTTTGAGTGATATTCCAATTCTCGGACCAATGCTTTTCTCACGCGTTTATTTAACAACGTACATTGCACTATTGATTGTCGTTTTAGTGTGGTACGTCGTATTCAAAACACCGTTTGGTCTCCGGCTGCGCGCAGTTGGTGAACATCCGATGGCAGCTGATACGATGGGAATTAAAGTGCTGCGTATGCGCTATATCGGCGTTATGCTCAGTGGTGCATTCGCCGGTGCAGGCGGTGCTGTCTATGCGGTTACGATCGCAGGGAACTTTGCGGCAGGTACGATTGTCGGTCAGGGCTTTATGGCACTTGCAGCCCTTATATTTGGAAAATGGACCCCATTTGGTGCCATGGGGGCAGCCATTTTCTTTGGATTTGCGATGGCGCTTAGTACATCAGCACAACAGCTGCCGGGATTCCAAAACATTCCGCAGGTTTACTTCCTGATCCTGCCGTACGTACTGACGATTTTTGCTCTCGCTGGATTTGTCGGCAAAGCAGAGCCGCCGAAAGCATTGAATCAGCCATATACAAAAGGAAGCCGTTAAGTATTGCTTACGCCGTCTCTGTCTGACAGAGGCGGCGTTTTGCAGCTGCTTGAGAGGAGCTGCATGACGTCATGCGGCAGTGGAAAAGATTTCTGAGCGGCTTCATCTGTGCTAAGATAGGGTAGGTGCGCATTAGCGTACATGCATGTGAAAGAGGTGAATGCGTTGTCAACATTGGACATGTCCAAATTTGAAAAGAAAATTATTATTCGTACGATCCGGTACGAAGATATAGATGAAATTGTGGAGCTCGGCAAGCTCTGTTTCCCGAATATGGATCCGTGGAAACGCCAGCAGCTGATCAGCCATTTGGAAATATTCCCTGAAGGTCAGTTTTGCGTAGAGCTTGATGGAGAAATTATTGGCTCTTGCTCAAGTCTGATCATTAATTTTGATGAATATGATGATCAGCACACGTGGGATGAAATCACCGATGAGGGGTACATTACGAACCATGATTCTGAAGGCTATAACCTTTACGGCATTGAAGTAGCGGTTCACCCCGACTACCGCCGGATGAAAATTGGGCGACGCCTCTATGAAGCCAGAAAAGAGCTGGCCAGAGAAATGAACCTGAAGTCGATTATTATCGGCGGACGCATTCCGAACTATAGACGCTACTCGGAAGAAATGTCCCCGCGCCAGTATGTGGAAGAGGTAATGAACCACAACGTGTTTGATCCTGTTTTGACATTTCAAGTGATGAACGGGTTTACGTTAAAGCGGGTGAACCGTAATTATTTGGAGGATGACGCTGCATCCATGAAATATGCGACACTGATGGAATGGAACAATGTTGACTATCGTCCTACGACGAAACGTCACTTCAAAACAGCTTTCCCAGTGCGAATCTGTGCGATTCAATACATGATGAAGAAAATTGATTCATTTGATGAATTTGCTCAGCAATGCGAATATTATGCAGATGTCGGCGCGAGCTACCAGTCCGATTTCGTTGTGTTTCCTGAAATATTTACGACACAGCTGCTATCCTTTATCGAAGAGAAGAGTCCAAGCCGTGCCATTCGGAGGCTGACTGACTTTACAGAGGATTACATTAATCTGTTTACAGATCTGGCTATTAAGTACAATGTCAATATTATCGGTGGTTCCCACTTCGTCGAAGAAGAAGGCGGCATATATAATATCGCCTACCTGTTCCGGCGCGATGGAACGATTGAAAAGCAGTATAAAATTCACATTACCCCAAATGAACGACGTTTCTGGGGAATTCAGGGCGGAGACAGTGTAGAAGTATTTGACACAGACTGCGGCAAAATTGCGATTCAGATCTGTTACGATATTGAATTTCCGGAGCTCGGAAGAATTGCCACGGAAAAAGGAGCCAATATCATTTTTACACCGTTTTGTACCGACGACAGGCAGGGATATCTAAGGGTCCGCTACTGTTCACAGGCGCGAGCTGTTGAAAACCAGGTTTACACGATGATTACTGGGACAGTTGGAAACCTGACACATGTGGAGAACATGGATATTCAATATGCACAATCCGGAATCTTTACGCCGTCTGACTTTGCATTTCCTCGCGATGGAATAGTCGGGGAATGTCATCCGAACATTGAAACGGTCGTTGTCGGTGACGTTGATCTAGAGCTGTT
The DNA here is from genome assembly GCF_042654445.1 of Bacillus daqingensis. Lineage (NCBI taxonomy): Bacteria > Bacillati > Bacillota > Bacilli > Caryophanales > Bacillaceae > Bacillus > Bacillus daqingensis. The sequence continues at coordinate 358,324 of NZ_JBHSGK010000021.1, read as the reverse complement.
AAGACGGTCCAGAAAATCCGGCAACGTGACTCAATGGAAGGATCGGCGCCACGATTTATACCGGGTAGAGCAGCATTTAAAGAATGAGACGACCTGACAGATAATGAATAATCGCTTTCCTACCCAGCAGTTTTTCCAGTAAAGACGGGGCTTCTGATGTTACCGTCAGAAGCCTTCTTCGTCTGTCCAGAAGAAATAAAAGGAGATGAACGACATGAAACAGGCAGTTGCAACCATTGAAGGAAAAGACGTGTTTGCCTATACCATTGGACATCCAGACGGACTTCAAGTGACGGCATTAAACTACGGAGGCGTTATTACAGGCATTTACGCAGATGGAAGCCGCAACCTGGTATTGAGCTACCAGGATCCATTTACATACAGCACAAACCCGGATTACATCGGGGCGCTGATTGGAAGGACCGCAGGCCGAATTCCGGGGGCATCCGTTTCAACAGGAGGCGCCGCCGCCGAACTGGATAAAAACGACGGCAATAATAATCTTCATGGCGGTTTCAACGGTTTTTCCTCTCATTTTTTCGAGGTGGAAGAAGGAGAGAATGAGCTTATTTTCACGACTGCGAGCCCGGATGGAGAGGGCGGCTTTCCGGGGAACCTGAAAGTAAAGGTGAGCTATCGCGTTGAAGCAGATGCCCTTCACATTTCGTATGAAGCATCTTCGGACAAAGCTACTCCAGTAAACATGACGCATCATTCCTATTTCAATTTCGGCAGCGCAGATATCCGCGATCATCGACTGACCCTTCCTGCGGGCACCTATTGGAGCATCGATGCAGAGAGCCTTCCCGTTAAAAAAATGACAGCTGAAGGACCGTTTGACTTCCAACAAGGTCAGCGAATTGGCGATGCGCTCGATATGGAACATGAACAGCTTTCTGCTGCAGGCGGCATTGACCACCCATTTGAACTGGACCAAACAGGACCTATTTTGCTGGAAGATCCCGCATCAGGCATGCAGATGACGGTTGAAACATCAGCGCCGGCGGTCGTCATTTATACAGGCAACAAACTGACCGGGAAACCAGGGGAAGAACGCCGCTTTATGAAGCATGGAGCGGTCTGTATCGAAACCCAGCATGTCCCGGGGAAAGCAGAAGACCTCCTTGTGCAGCCAGGAGAGGTTTTTCACGAAAAAACAGTCTTCCGTTTTAAAAAAGGTGGCACTGCAGACTGAAAAGAGATAAAATGAGCGGAACAGAAGGGGGTAATTGGATGTTTAATGGTGCACAGGTGCTTCCGGCTATACGGGATTTGAAGGATGTGGACCGGGCCCTCGACGCTGACAGTGACTATATTGTCCTGCTTAACACGCATATCGGCCAGCTTAAGAGCCTGGTACGTATGATTAAAAAAGAAGGAAAAAAGGTGCTGCTTCACGCCGATCTCGTTCAGGGACTGAAAAATGATGAATTTGCAGCTCAGTTTTTGTCACAGGACATCCGTCCGGACGGTTTAATTTCGACCCGCAAAAACGTGCTGATTACTGCTAAAAAAGCTGGATTGATAACAATTCAGCGACTGTTTCTCCTTGATTCCCTGGCGCTTGAGTCCAGCTATCAAATGATGAGAACGATTCAGCCGGACTGCGTGGAAATTCTGCCCGGACTGATTCCGCAATTTATTGAAGAGGTTCACAGAGAAACTGGAGTTCCAATTATTGCAGGAGGCCTTATCCGCAGCCGCAGCGAGGTGGAAGCGGCCTTGGCAGCAGGAGCAGTAGCCGTCACAACTTCAAATCGCAAGCTGTGGAAAATCACAGAAAATTAAAAATACGTTGACAACGCTTTCATAGCATGGTTTAATGAAAGCAAGTTAATAGTTTATTCATGGAGACTTAGGAGACCAATGAATATTTGCTCAGTAATGTATGCACACTGAGTCAAATTTTTGTTGGTCTCTTTTTTGTTTCCAAATCTTACAAAATGAGGAGGAGTAAATCATGACACCGTTTTGGGGAGAGCTTTTAGGCACGATGATTCTGATTATTTTTGGTGCCGGAGTCGTAGCGGGGGTAGTGCTCCGTGAAACGAAATCAAATGCAGGCGGGTGGATCGTTATCACGGCAGGGTGGGGTCTTGGTGTTGCATTGGCCATCTATGCAGTCGGTGATATCAGCGGGGCACACATTAATCCGGCCGTAACAGTCGGACTTGCTACTATTGGAGAGTTTCCATGGGCACAGGTGCCGGGCTACATTATTGCACAGCTGATTGGAGCCTTTATTGGTGCGTCCCTTATTTATCTGCAGTATGTCGCGCACTTTAACAAAACAGAAGAGCAGGGACTCAAACTGGCCGTCTTTTCAACGAGCCCGGCTGTTCGACACACACCATCCAACTTTTTCAGCGAGGCATTTGGAACGTTCATTCTCGTGCTTGGTATTCTGTTCATTGGTGCAAACGCCTTCACTGAAGGGTTGAATCCGCTTATTGTCGGCTTTCTGATTGTGGCTATCGGTTTATCGCTCGGCGGAACGACCGGCTATGCGATTAACCCAGCCCGTGACCTTGGCCCGCGTATCGCACACGCGCTGCTTCCGATAAAAGGGAAAGGGTCATCTGAGTGGTGGTATGCCTGGGTGCCGGTAGCTGGACCAATCATCGGCGGCGGTCTTGGTGCCTTGTTCTATGCAGCAGTGTTTGAAGGGGTTATTCATCCGCTTCTTTGGGTGTTTGTTGCATTGTTCGCAGCTGTAACGGTACTGACTTTCATGCTTGAAAAGCGTCATATCAAAATGCACACAGAAAAGCAGGTTTTCCACAACCCGCCTCAGGGTAAAAAGGCATAGCAGCCATATAAAAACATAAGGGGGAAATATATCCATGACAAAAAACTACGTACTTGCACTCGACCAGGGCACGACGAGCTCCAGAGCCATTCTTTTTAATAAGGCGGGAGAAATCGTCGATGTCGCTCAGAAAGAATTCAAGCAGTATTTTCCTAAGCCGGGCTGGGTGGAGCATAACGCAAATGAAATATGGTCCTCCATCCTGAGCGTTATGGCAGAAGTGCTAAATAATCAAAATGTGCCTGCAAGCGATATTGCAGCTATTGGGATTACGAACCAGCGTGAGACAACGGTTGTATGGGATAAAAACACAGGTCGACCAATTTATCACGCGCTCGTCTGGCAGTCCCGTCAGACCGACGGCATCTGCCAGGAGCTGCGTGAGGCAGGACATGCCGATAAATTCCGTGATAAAACGGGACTTCTGATCGATGCGTACTTTTCTGGCACAAAAGTGAAGTGGCTCCTCGACAACGTGGATGGAGCAAGAGAAAAAGCAGAGAACGGAGACCTTCTTTTTGGAACGATCGACACATGGCTGATCTGGAAGTTGTCCGGCGGAAAAGCACACGTCACTGATTACTCCAACGCTTCAAGAACGTTGATGTACAACATTTACGACCTTGAATGGGACAAAGAGCTGCTGGATATTCTGGGCGTGCCGGAATCAATGCTGCCGGAAGTTCGACCTTCCTCCGAGGTATATGCCAATACGGTTGACTACCACTTCTTTGGAGAAGAGGTGCCGATTGCAGGCGCAGCCGGCGACCAGCAGGCAGCTTTGTTTGGACAAACGTGTTTTGAAACCGGTATGGCTAAAAACACTTACGGAACCGGGTGCTTTATGCTCATGAATACAGGGGAGAAGCCGGTTAAATCAGAACACGGCCTGCTGACTACACTCGCCTGGGGGCTTGACGGCAAAGTTACGTATGCCTTGGAAGGAAGTATTTTTGTAGCAGGATCTGCGATTCAATGGCTGCGGGATGGCTTACGAATGTTCAAGGATGCCAAGGAAACGGAAGCTTACGCAGAACGTGTTGAATCAACAGACGGTGTCTATGTTGTTCCTGCCTTTGTAGGACTAGGTACACCTTACTGGGACAGCGACGTACGCGGTGCAGTCTTCGGAATCACGAGAGGAACGGAGAAAGAACACTTTATCCGGGCGACGCTTGAATCATTGACGTATCAGACAAGAGACGTACTGGACGCGATGAACGCTGATTCCGGCATCGATCTGAAGAAGCTGCGTGTAGACGGCGGAGCTGTCGCAAACAACTTCCTGATGCAGTTCCAGGCAGATATTCTTGGAACGGAAGTGGAGCGTCCTGTTATTCAGGAAACGACGGCGCTTGGTGCAGCTTACCTTGCCGGTATCGCAGTAGGGTTCTGGAAGAATAAAGAGGAAGTGATTGAGCAGTGGTCCGTTGAGCGAAGCTTTACGCCTAATATGGCTGAAGAAGAGCGCAAAGACCTTTACGACGGCTGGAAAACAGCTGTTCATGCGACGATGGCCTTTAAGCGCAATTAGTTTTACAAATTGTAAATTTGTGCTATAATGGTCTTAAATTAATATAAAGGTCTGGAGATACGGAGAGACCACAGCAAAGAAGCAGAATAGAAGCGCTTCCATTGTTGTGGTCTCTTTTTGTTTCTTTTCCTTTCATTCAATGGAAAGGGTGTTTTTTTATGGCAAAACCATTTTCAGCACTGCAGCGTGAGACATACCTGCAGAACATGAGCAGAAAAGAAATGGACGTACTCGTGATCGGAGGGGGAATCACCGGAGCTGGTATTGCACTGGATGCAGTATCGAGAGGATTTAAAACAGGGCTGGTAGAGATGCAGGACTTCGCTGCCGGTACCTCAAGCCGGTCTACAAAGCTCGTGCACGGCGGGCTGCGGTATTTAAAGCAGCTTGAGTTTAAAATTGTAAAAGAAACAGGCCAGGAGCGGGCCATTGTCTATGAAAATGCTCCTCACGTGACGAAGCCTGAATGGATGCTGCTTCCTATCGTTAAGGGCGGTACCTACGGCAAGCTTGCTACCTCTGTCGGGTTGAAAACGTATGACACGCTTGCAGGCGTCCGCAAGCACGAGCGGCGCCAAATGCTGAACAAGGAGAAAACACTGGCTAAAGAACCGCTGCTTCGTGAAGATCATTTAAAAGGCGGAGGCTATTACGTTGAATATAAAACAGACGATGCCCGCTTAACACTGGAAACGATTAAAGAAGCGGTACACCGCGGTGCTAATGCAGTGAATTATACGAAAGCCGAAAACCTGCTGTATGAGAATGGTAAAGTAGTCGGTGCACGAGTGACAGATCTCCGAACCGGTGTGCATCACGACATTCGTGCAAAGTATGTAGTAAATGCTGCAGGACCATGGGTCGATGACATGCGCGAAAAAGATAAATCAAAGCAGGGGAAATACCTGTATCTTACAAAAGGGGTTCACATTGTTGTAGACCAGTCCCGCTTCCCGCTCAAGCAGGCTGTTTACTTTGATACGGATGATAAGCGGATGGTATTTGCGATCCCGAGAGCCGGTAAAACGTATATCGGAACGACGGATACGCATTATATCGGAGACATTGCGTCGCCTCGCATGACGGATGCGGATTTGGACTACTTGATCCGAGCAGCGAATTATACGTTCCCGGATGTCAGCATTACTCGCGAAGACGTAGAATCGAGCTGGACAGGTCTTAGGCCGCTGATTCATGAAGAAGGAAAGAGTGCATCTGAGATTTCTCGTAAAGATGAAACATTTATCTCGGAATCTGGTCTGATTTCTATTGCCGGCGGGAAGCTGACTGGCTACCGCAAAATGGCGGAGCGGATTGTCGATTACGTTGCTAAGCAGGAAGGCTCCCGCAAAAAGTGCACAACAGATAAAATGAAGCTTTCCGGGGGCGATGTTGGAGGTTCCGATCAGTTGGAAAGCTTCATTCAAAAAGCGGTTGAAGAAGGCGTAAAGCTCGGACTAAGTGTCGCCGAAGCAGAACGATTGTCTAATCTTTACGGATCCAACGTCATGAGAGTATTTGAAATTCTTGAGCTTCAGGGGGAAGAGGCGAAGATCTACGGACTGCCTGCCGGTGTATTTGCTTCACTTGTGTACGGTATCGAAGAAGAAATGGTTTATTCCCCAATCGATTTCTTCAACCGTCGAACGGCAGCCCTCTTTTTCAATATTGATTTCGTACAGCGGTATAAGGATAATGTACTGAAATATATGGCCGTCCGATTCAACTGGACAGAAGAAGAGCTGGATTATCACATTTCTGTTTTAGAAGAAGAAATCTACTATGCACGCAATCCAGTGCCTGCAAAAGAGAAAAATTAACAGGTTTCCCTTTACTAGTGCTTATAAGATGCGTATAACTAAAGGTATATACCAGCTCTGGAGGGTGATGATGCATGAATTGGAGAGATCAATATTCAAAGTGGAGTACAAAAACGGATTTAGACCCGGCTTTAGCAGCTGAACTTCGGTCGCATGAAAGCAACCAGACGATTCTGGAAGACAGCTTTTATAAGACGCTTGAATTTGGAACCGGCGGAATGCGCGGAGAAATTGGACCAGGAACGAATCGCATGAACATCTACACGGTTCGAAAAGCCGTTCAGGGACTGGCTGATTTTATCGCTGCTGAAGGAGAAGAAGCAAAGCGCAAAGGTGTCGTCATTGCGTATGACAACCGGAGGATGTCTAAAGAGTTTGCACTTGAAGCAGCGTGCACGCTCGGAGCAAACGGGATCAAAACCTATGTATTCCGCGAATTGCGGCCTACTCCGCAGCTCTCCTATGCTGTCCGATACTTGAATACGCATTCCGGTGCGATGATTACAGCAAGTCATAACCCGCCGGAATACAATGGCTTTAAAGTTTACGGTGACGACGGTGCCCAGCTGATTCCGGATGACGCCGATCGTCTGATTGCAATGGTAAATGCAGTCGAAAATGAGCTCGAGGTGGAAACGAAGCCTTCCGCTCAGCTTGAAGAGGAAGGTCTGCTGGAATGGGTGCTTGATGAGCTTGATGAAGCATATGCGAAAGAGCTGCAAGCAGTCATAACCGACCGCGAGCTCATTCGAACTTGGGAAAAGAACCTTAAAATCGTCTTCACGCCGCTTCACGGAACGGCAACTGTGCCTATGGAAAGAGGATTGAAAGATGCCGGCTTTACAAACGTGCATACGGTGAAGGAGCAGGCGGTGCCTGATACCGAGTTTTCTACAGTTCGCTCTCCGAATCCGGAAGAGGCAGACGCCTTTGAGCTTGCTATGAAGCTCGGTGAAGAGGTGGATGCCGACCTTCTGATTGCAACTGACCCGGATGCCGACCGCATCGGCCTCGTTGTTAAAAATAAAGCCGGGGACTTTACGGTTTTAAGCGGCAATCAGACGGGAGCGCTCCTCCTCCATTATTTGCTGATGAAAAAGAAAGAGGCGGGCACGCTGCCGGATAATGGCGTCATGATCAAAACAATCGTAACGTCAGAGCTGGGGCGTGTGATTGCGGATGCCTATGATGTAACAGCATTGGACGTGTTAACTGGTTTTAAATTTATTGGTGAGAAAATCCGGGACTATGACCAAACAGGCGAGCATACGTTTTTATTCGGATATGAAGAAAGCTATGGCTATTTAATCGAGCCGTTTGCACGTGATAAGGATGCTATACAGCCTGGACTTGCTGCTGCTGAAATGGCTGCCTACTATAAATCAAAAGGCATGACGCTTTATGATGGCTTGCAGGAGATCTATAAGGAATTCGGCTACTTTTATGAGGATCTTGCATCCTTCACCTTTAAAGGGAAAGAAGGGGCGGAAAAAATTCAGCGCATTATGAACGTTTTCCGCGACGATGTACTCCAAGGAAACCTTCCGGAAGAAACTGATTTCGTGGAAGACTATCAGCGCGGAACACGCGTGTATATGGATGACCGGACCGATGAAGTCATCGATCTGCCGTCTTCCAACGTGCTGAAGATTTTTCACAGAGATGGATCCTGGTACTGTCTGCGTCCATCTGGCACGGAGCCGAAGATTAAGTGTTATTTCGGCGTAAGAGGCGAATCAGCTGATGAAGCGGATGAGAAGCTCCGTGAATTGAAGGCTCAGGTTTTGAAAAGGCTTGAAGATATTTAACAACGAATACAATCCGATGGAAACAGGGCACCGGCATCCGACCGATGTCCTGTTTTTTCGAACGGAAGTGTTTAGAAAAAAGCCGTCAAAAAGCGGCGGGGTCAAAAGCATGATGATGTTTTTCCTTTTTTATCGCTCATGCAAAGGCTTATCAGGAGAATAGATGGAGAGAAAAAGCAATGATTCCTTCTTTTGTCCTGAAATTTGTAAATTCGTTAAGTGCGGTTTATGAGCCAGCGTCATCCGCTAAAATATGGTAGAATAGCAGACAGCTGGATGTTTACTAACGATATTGGTTGAAAAAGGTGAAGAGATTATGGGGCAGAAACGCTTTTCCAGGCAAGATGAATTAGAGCTGAAGCGCGAGGAAATGATTAAAGCTGCGATGAAATACGGCTTTTCCTCTGCAGAAGCTGTAAAACGAAGCCAGGAGCTGGATCGTTTGCTGAACGTTAATCGAATGAAAGAATGCTTCTCATTTCATCATCGTCATATTTCGATTCAGTAAGTTGAGGAGCTGTACTAAAAAAGAGGCCTGCCTTCCTGTTATGGAAGGGGGCCTCTTTGCTGATGTGATGGAGAATATAAGTTATTCCGAATCCGATTCATGCTGCATCAAGTGGTGGATCCCGACCGTTTCTTCAACAGGAAGTATAAAGGCGATACCTTTACCAGGCTCATTGATATGAACATCTTCGTTAATGGCATCAAGCACCTGTTTCGTCATCTCTTTTTTGATTAGGGTGAGCACGACATCCTTTTCAGGTTCAATTTGAAGAGAAAACAGCTTTGCTTTCTCATGTATGCCGCTGCCGCGGCCGTTCATTACTGTTCCGCCTTCGGCTCCGCCCCGGTTGGAGGCATCGATTACTTTTCCGGCGTCACCTTTATTGACAATCGTAATGATCAGATTGAATCCTTTATGTTTAATATCATCTGTCATATCATCCAGCTCCTTTTCTTCATCCTCATAGCCAAGATGGGCGATACCGAGTGTTCGACGGACGTCAAGAAGAAAGCCGACCCCGTGGCCAGGTTCATTCAGCTTCGCTTTTAACGTGATCGCATGCACAACATCTGCAAGAATATCCTCGGGGATCAGCGTCAGCACAATTTCTTTTTCATGCAGCGCATCCAGTCCGAAAAATTGCCTTTTTTCGTGAATGCCGACACCTTCTCCGAGTAAAGTGGTGCCGCCTTCAGCACCGGCTGCTTTAGCGGCTTTCGTTACTCTGGAAGCTTTACCGCGCTTTACGATGGTAACGAGTAATTTATGGTCTTTTCGCATGGTATTCATGAACTGCTACTCTCCTTCCATTTAAACAGCAGACCTAGTATAAGGACAGCCAAAATTGGAGTTAATGCAACAAGCGCAATCATTCCAAATCCATCCATGAGCGGATCCCGGCCTTCGGTGACACTTGCAACGCCGACAGCTATTGCCATGATGAACGTTACGGTCATTGGTCCAGTTGCCACACCTCCTGCATCAAAGGCGATGGATATAAATCGATCGCTTGATATAAAAACGAGTGCAAAAGCCAGCAGGTAGCCTGGAAGGATTAAATACCAGAGTGGAAACCCAATAACGATCCGGAACATGGAAAGGGCAATAGAAACCCCAACTCCTATAGACAGCGTGATCAGCATGACATTTTTAGAAATGGAGCCAGCAGTCACTTTTTCCACTTCGTAATTTAAAATGCGTATCGCAGGTTCTGCAAAGGTGGCGACAAGCCCGAACAAAAAGCCGAGAGCAGGCAGTAAAACCAGCGTGTTGTCGCGTTCTCCTAAAATTTCACCGATTGCTTCTCCCGCGGGGAAAAAGCCTACTTCCACACCTTGAAGAAATAAGACAAGACCGGCAAATGTCAGGACGAGTCCAACCAAGATATCCCGAATCCGCTTTTTATCAAGCTTTAAAAAAAGAATTGAAACACAAAAAAGAAGATGAGCAGCGGAATGACTGCGAACGCTACCTCGTATATAACGTGTCCAATATCTTCAAACAGAATTCCGATCATCCGTACATCACCCCCAGAACCATTACAGCTAATATGGGGCCAATTGATGCGAGGGCCACGAGACCAAATCCTTCACTTGAAGAGGATTTTCCACGTAAAACGGATGCAACTCCAACACCAAGTGCCAGAATAAACGGAACGGTCATCGGACCAGTTGTCACGCCTCCAGCATCAAATGAAATAGGAAGAAAAGTGGGAGGTGTAAAGAAGGCGAGAATGCCGACAGCCGTATAGCCCCCTACAAGCAAATACTTCAAAGGAATGTTAAATACGGTTCTTACCATCGCCATCATAACAAAAAAGCCAACTCCTAACGCAACGGAATAGACAAGCGTGAGGTTTGCAATTTCTCCTCCTGATACATCATCTACCTGAGAAGACAGAACTCGCACATCCGGTTCAGCAATGGTTACGACGACGCCGAGGATAAAACCAGTAAGCAGGATCAACCAAATCTTATTTGTTTTTGGAAGAGCTGACCCGATCATTTCTCCAATCGGGAGCAGGCCAATATGTACCCCGACAAGGAATAAAAACAACCCCAGTCCGACCATCACGACCCCGGCAATGAACCGAAAAAACAATTCGGGAGGAAGTCCAATGACCGTATACTGCAAAATGATGATGACGGCAGCGAGCGGGAGAATGGCTAGAATGACTTCTTTAAACTGTTCATAAACGTCCTGCACATCGTTCGCTCCTTTCACACAAAAGGCTCTCTTATCGAAGCCATTACTGCGTGTATTCCCTTCTACAGAGTAAGAGAAACGACAATAGCGCAGCAAAAAAGAGGGTTGTAAGAAAATCAACGGAGAAATACAGTTCAATTTGTGGAAATATTCAGATAAATATCGTACAATGGGTCATAAGTAGAGGAGGGGTACAGGTGGCGATCATGTACATTTGCAGGGAATGCAAAGGAAAGGGGAAAACGAAGCAGAAACTCTGGCTGGTGACGCGAATTGTGACGTGCAGGGATTGCAGTGGCTCCGGGAAAAAAAAGTATACGATTCAACGTGCTCAGCCTGTATCCAAGTAGATGCGGGTTGTTTTTTTGTGCAGATCACAGCAGTTCAGAAAGCAGAAAAAAGCCCCGCATAAAGCGGAGCTTGTGACGAGTTATTCCATAACTTCCCATCCAGTGGCGAGCGTAACATCAGGATATTTATCTTGAAACCAGCGCAGGGCAAAGTCGTTTTCAAAGAGCAGAACAGGTCGCTTCTGCTGATCTTCTACGAGCATTTTGCGGCTGTCCGTCATTCCGTCTCCGATATCTCCCTTGACGACCCAGCGGGCCAGCTCATGCGTCATGTGATGAAACTCAATGTCTACGTTATACTCGTTTTTCATACGATATTCAAACACCTGGAACTGAAGTTCACCAACAGCGCCGATAATGTAATCTTCAAAATAAGGCGTTTTATAAAGCTGAATGGTACCCTCCTGGACTAGCTGTTCCATGCCTTTGTGATACTGCTTGTGCTTCAAGGCGTTTTTCGCCGTTACCTTTGCGAATTTCTCAGGCGGAAACTGCGGCATCTCTTCATATTGAAGAGCCTGTCCGGTGCAAAGCGTATCGCCAACCTGAAAGTTTCCAGAGTCGTATAAACCGACAATATCACCGGGCATCGCTTTATCAACAGTCTCGCGGTCCGAGGCGAAAAAGGAGTGGGACTGATTCAGCTTCATTTTTTTGTTGGAGCGGGATAACTTCACCTCCATGCCGCGTGCAAATGAGCCGGAGCAGACACGCAGAAAAGCAATGCGGTCCCGGTGGTTCGGATTCATATTAGCCTGGATCTTGAAAATAAATCCGGAAAACTGATCTGAATCCGGCTGAATATACTCGCCATCCGCTTTTCGAGGCTGGGGATCAGCAGCCAGCTCCACGAAGTGATCAAGGAACGACTGCACCCCAAAGTTAGCGAGGGCCGATCCGAAGAATACGGGTGTCATTTCACCGCGTTTTACTTTTTCTGCGGAAAAAGCATTTCCAGCCTCCTGCAGCAGCATCGTTTCCTCCTCCAGCGTTTCTTTCTCGTAATCCTCAAGCATATCGGCGTCAGAAAGCGGCAGGATACGACGCTCGTTCTCATCAAACACTTCCACGTTATCACCGGATAAACTGTAAATGCCCTTGAGGCGCTTTCCTGTACCGATCGGCCAGTTCATCGGATACGTTTCCATATCGAGTGTTTCTTCAATTTCTTCGAGCAGATCAAGCGGCTCTTTTCCTTCGCGGTCGAGCTTGTTGATAAACGTCAGAATTGGAATGCCTCTCATGCGGCACACTTTAAACAGCTTCAGGGTCTGTGCTTCGATCCCTTTGACGCTGTCGATTACCATGACAGCCGTATCAACTGCTGTCAATGTCCGATACGTGTCTTCACTGAAATCCTGGTGGCCAGGTGTATCGAGAATATTAATTTGCGTGCCTTCATAATCAAGCTGCATCACGCTGGAAGTAACGGAAATTCCACGCTGTTTCTCTATTTCCATCCAGTCTGAAGTCGCATATTTTCCAGTTTTCTTTCCTTTTACAGTACCCGCACTGCGGATTCCGCCTCCAAGAAGCAGTACCTTCTCAGTAAGCGTCGTTTTACCGGCATCCGGGTGTGAGATAATAGCAAACGTTTTACGTGAAGCTGTCATGGTTTGTTCCCTTCTTTCTACGATCATAAATCCAACACTTCATTATAACGCAGATAAAGAAGTTGTGCATCTTAAAATAGAAGAGTGGTGCTTTCTGATTGAAAGGGTGTCCTTCGTGTATCCATGTTCAGCCAACCGCTTCCAAGCGTGCCATTATCTAAATTGGCACTCCTGCAAGACGTCCGCCGGATCTTCGCCTCGTTCTAAGCCGAGCCCTCCGATATCGGCAGCTGGCAGTGCGTTTCAAGTGCCTGTTGATGGGCGGCACGAGCTTTTTAGATCTGCCTTTGCCGAATAAAAATGGCCGTGTTTCAACAATGTCACCATATAAGGAAACGAGCAGACTTGTCTACCTGTTGCAACCTCTTTCTCCAATGAAAAGATACGTGTCACTGACACGTTCGGCGGGTGCGCAACAAGCAGCATGAAGATTCTCTGCCGCTTTGTTTTTGAACGGCAGATCGCACGTGCATATCCGGACTGCGGCATGTAAGTTGTTGGGCATTATAAACAGCCTGAAGGGGTGTTCCGCTAATACGGAACACCCCCCATCATTCGTATACTCTTTATCAGCCGCGTGAGGCTTCATAGGTCGATATTTTATCTTCAAGCGTGAGAGTAACTGAAATTTCATCCCAGCCGTTCAACAGCATTTCACGCATATATGGTGTAATCGAAAAAGAAGCTTCAAAACCTTCGGCATCTGATACTTTTTGGCGTTCCAAATCAGCGGTCAGGCTGTAACCAGGAGTTTCTGCTTTTTCAATCAGCTCCTGAACTTCAGCTTGTGTTAGCTGAATAGGCAAGATACCGTTTTTAGAGCAATTATTATAGAAAATATCGGCAAAGCTCGGTGCGATAATCACGATAAATCCATAATCCTGCAGTGCCCATGGAGCATGCTCTCTGGAAGAACCGCAGCCGAAGTTCTCCCCAGCTACGAGGATCGTCGCATCTTTAAAGCGGTCCTGATTCAGCGAAAAATCCACTCTAGGCTGATCATTGTCATCGAACCGCCAGTTGTAAAAGAGAAATTGGCCGAAGCCTTGACGTTCTATTCGCTTTAAAAATTGTTTCGGTATAATCTGATCGGTGTCAATATTAGAGCGGTTAAGCGGATAAACGACACCTTCATGCTTTCTTATCGGTTCCATCGTGACACTCCTTTAACGTCCCTTTTAAACAGGGCTGGTAAAATAGCTGCGGACATCTACGAATCTGCCCTCAATCGCAGCGGCAGCCGCCATTTCAGGTGCAACGAGATGTGTTCTCGCTCCATTTCCCTGACGGCCTTCAAAGTTGCGGTTGGAAGTAGAGGCACATCGTTCACCTGCCGGAACGACATCGTCATTCATGGCCAGACACATGCTGCAGCCTGCTTCCCGCCATTCGAATCCGGCTTCTGTAAACACTTTATCAATACCTTCGGCTTCGGCGGCCTGTTTGACCGTTTGTGAGCCAGGAACAACAAGAGCCCGAACGTCAGGATGAACCTTTCGTCCCTGAATCACTTCAGAAGCACGACGCAGGTCGCTGAGACGGGAGTTTGTGCATGAGCCGATAAAAACGTGTTGAATAGGTACAGAAGAAATTGGCTGTCCGGCCTCAAGACCCATGTACGTTAAAGCCCGTTCAATCTCTTCACGCTCAGCTGGTGTCTCAGCTGCTTCCGGGTGGGGTACAGAGCCGCTGACCGGAAGGCACATGCCTGGGTTAATTCCCCATGTTACCTGAGGCTCTACTTCATCTGCATTGATTTCGACAACGGCGTCATAGGCAGCTCCCTCATCGGTTGCCAGGGCTTTCCATTCTGCTGCCGCCTCTTCAAAAGCTTCACCTTCTGGTACATTTCGCCGACCACGCAGGTAGTCTACAGTCGTATCGTCAGGACTGATCAGACCAGCTCGGGCCCCTGCTTCGATGGACATGTTGCAGATGGTCATCCGCTCTTCCATCGAAAGTCCGCGAACAGCTTCGCCGGTATACTCCAGCACATGACCGGTTCCGAAACGGACACCGAACTTGCCGATGATGGCGAGAATCAAATCCTTCGCGGTCACGGAAGGGGAGAGCCTGCCGTTTACTTTTACATTCATCGTTTTAGGCTTTGCCTGCCAGATAGACTGTGTAGCAAGCACATGTTCCACTTCACTTGTGCCAATACCGAAAGCCAGTGCTCCAAACGCGCCGTGAGTAGACGTGTGACTGTCGCCGCAGACAATTGTTTTTCCCGGCTGAGTCAGCCCTAGTTCAGGTCCGATAACGTGAACGATGCCTTGATCGGGATGGTTGATGTCAGCGAGCTCCACGCCAAATTCCTGGCAGTTGTTGTATAACGTTTCCATTTGTTTTCTGGAAACAGGATCGCTGATAAAGTGTCTGGCAATGGTCGGCACGTTATGATCCATCGTAGCAAACGTTTTATCCGGTCTGCGCACTCGTCTGTTTTTCATGCGCAGTCCTTCAAACGCCTGCGGTGAAGTTACTTCATGCACCAGATGAAGATCAATATACAGAAGATCGGGTTTATCGGTCTCCTGATGAATGACGTGCTTCTCCCATATTTTCTCTACAATCGTTTTTGGCTGCATTTTCTCTTCACCTTCCTGAATATAGTTAAATGTAGCAGCTCATGATGCTGCTTGTCGTCGTGTTCGCTTTCAGCAGGTCAATGACTGTTTCTGTCATACGCTCTGTATTCACCTGCTGACCGCCGGGCAGATCAAGATCAGCGGTATGGTAACCTTGCTCCAGCGCTTCTGCAACGGCAGATTCGATACGCTGCGCTTCTTCGTTCAACCCGAAGGAGTGCTTTAGCATCATGGCAGCAGACAGAATAGCTGCAAGTGGATTTGCTTTATTCTCTCCGGCAATATCCGGTGCTGAACCGTGTACCGGCTCGTAAAGTCCGAAGCCGCTTTCGTTCAGACTTGCAGATGGCAGCATGCCAAGCGATCCAGTTAAAACAGAAGCTTCGTCGGAAAGGATATCTCCAAACATGTTTTCCGTTACAATTACGTCAAACTGAGAAGGGTTCGTGATCAGCTTCATCGCAGCAGCATCGACCAGCATGTGTTCTACTGTAACTTCGGGATAGTCGCTGCTGATTTCTTCTACAATTTCACGCCACAGCTTACTGGATTCTAATACGTTTGCTTTATCGACCGATGTCACATGCTTGCGGCGGACGGATGCAGCTTCAAATGCGCGCCTAACAATTCGTTCGATCTCATGCCGGCTGTAAGCCAGCGTGTCTACTACGCTGTCGCCGCCGTCACGTCGTTCACTAGGGGTGCCGAAATACAGGCCGCCCGTCAATTCTCTGACGATCAGCAGGTCACTGTTTTCAACGACTTCCCGTTTGAGAGGAGAAGCGTGCAGTAAATTGGAAAAGCCTTGAACAGGTCTAAGGTTTGCAAAAAGGTTCAATTCCTTTCGAATTCCCAGCAGGCCTTTCTCCGGCCGCAGATGGGAGGGATTCTGGTCCCATTTAGGTCCGCCGACTGCTCCGAGGAGAACAGCATCTGCGTTCTTACAGGCAGCAACCGTTGATTCCGGCAGCGGAGAGCCGTGGCGATCAATTGCGGTTCCTCCAATATCATGATGCTCAAACGTGAACGTATGATCAAATTCCTCGGCTGCTGCTTCGAGTACTTTTTTCGCTGCCTCACTTACTTCAGTACCGATCCCGTCTCCAGGCAGTACGACAATATGCTTTTTCATTGATAATTCCTCCTTTTTATAGGTAGCAGGCAGCGGGGAAGAGGGGGCTCAGTGAGCACCGGCCCCTTGAGCCTTTGCTGCCGGCTGGTGATAAAATCCGCGGTTAACCGCATTTAAAAATGCTTTCACTGCCGCTTCCAGAACGTCCTGTGACGATCCTCTTCCGCTGTATTCCGTTCCGTTTACAGTGACTTTAACATTAGACTGAGCGAGTGCATCTCGTCCGCTTCCAACCGAGCTCAGCTGGAAATCAGTGATATGGACATCTTCTTCAATCATTTGATCGAGCGTGTTGAACAACGCCTCTACGGCACCCTGACCGTCTGCTTGATGTTCAATATCTGAACCATCAGGTTTTTCAAGCTTTACAGTTGCAGTTGGGATCCCGTCATCACTATAAGAGACTTGGAAGTGATTCAGCTCATATTTCTTCACATCGATCGTTTTCGTTTGAACGTCTGTGAGAATGGTAAACAGATCATCATCCGTCACTTCTTTCTTTGTGTCGGTAAGCTTTTTGAACTCGGTGAAGGCTTCGAGCACCTTCTCATCTGATAAGTCATAGCCAAGCTGCTTCAGTTTATCTTTGAATGCATGCTTGCCGGAATGTTTGCCCATTACGAGAGAATTGGATGTGACGCCGACCATTTCCGGTGTAATAATTTCGTACGTCTGAGCGTGCTTCAGAACACCGTCCTGATGGATCCCGGATTCATGGGCAAAGGCATTCTGCCCGACGACTGCTTTGTTACGAGGCACATGCATGCCGGTCAGCTTGCTGACGAGATCACTCGTGCGCTTAATTTCCTTAAGCGTCAGCCCGGTTTCAGCCGGGTAGAAATCCTGTCTGATTTTCAGCGCGACTGCAAGCTCTTCAAGAGCGGCATTTCCTGCTCGTTCTCCGATGCCGTTAATTGTACCTTCAACTTGACCGGCGCCGTTCTCGACTGCAGCGATGGAGTTTGCAAGTGCCATACCGAGATCGTCATGACAGTGCGCAGATAAAATTGCCTTATCGATATTAGGCACGTTCTCATGCATGTAGCGGAACATGTTGCCGTACTCAAGCGGCGTCGTGTACCCTACAGTATCCGGAAGGTTGATGACGGTCGCTCCGGCATCAATCACCTTTTCGATAATTTCAGCGAGGAAGGCTAAGTCCGAACGGGAAGCATCCTCTGCTGACCATTCGACTTTAGGAAACCGTTCTCTCGCATAGGAGACCATCTCAACTGCTTTCTCAATAACTTCTTCCGGAGTTTTTTTCAGCTTGTATGTCATGTGAATAGGGGAGGTGGCAATAAAGACATGCAGCCTTGGATCGGCCCCGTCTTTTAATGCTTCCCATGCTGTATCAATATCTGATTTAACAGCTCTTGCCAGCCCGGTAACGGAAACGTTGCGAATCGTATTGGCGATTTCACGGACACTCTCAAAGTCACCCTGTGAAGAAGCGGGAAAGCCGGCTTCCATCACATCGACCCCAAGGCGTTCAAGCTGCTTGGCAATCTCCAGCTTTTCCAGCCTGTTGAGGTTGACTCCGGGCGACTGTTCGCCGTCCCGGAGTGTTGTATCAAATATATTAACGCGTGCCATTCTGCACCACATCCTTCTTCTTTTGCCCCTGCTTTACAAAAGGCATGAGTTCGCGCAGCTTACGGCCTACCTCCTCGATCTCATGCTTGTTTTCGCGGGCATTGATAGCATTGAACTGCGGACGGTTAGCCTGGTTTTCGAGAATCCAGCCGTGAGCGAATGTGCCGTTCTGAATGTCGGAGAGAATGTCTTTCATCCGTGCTTTTGTATCTTCATCAACTACTCGTGGTCCGGAAACAAAATCGCCCCACTGAGCAGTGTCAGAGATCGAATAGCGCATGCCTTCCAATCCGCCTTCATAAAGCAGATCCACGATCAGTTTCATTTCATGAAGACATTCGAAATAGGCAACTTCCGGCTGATAGCCAGCTTCTGTGAGCGTCTCAAAACCGGCCTTGATCAAGCTTGTTACGCCTCCGCAGAGAACAGCCTGCTCACCGAAGAGATCGGTCTCGGTTTCTTCCTGGAAGGACGTTTCGAGAATGCCGGCACGTCCGCCGCCGACTCCTTTTGCGTAAGCAAGCGCAAGATTTTCTGCCTGACCGGTAGCATCCTGGTAGATGCCGAAGAGAGCAGGAACGCCGGCTCCTTCTTCAAACGTACGGCGGACGAGATGTCCAGGTCCTTTTGGTGCTACGAGAAACACATCTACGTCTGAAGGAGGAACGATCTGGCTGAAGTGAATGTTAAAGCCGTGAGCAAAAACGAGCGCATTTCCTGCTTCCAGATTTGGTTCAATGTGCTCTTTGTAAATCGTCGGCTGATGCTCATCTGGAAGGGCTACCATCACGACATCGGCTTCTTTTACAGCCTCTGCCACCGATTTCACTTCAACGCCGTCTTCTTCCGCTTTGTCCCATGACTTTCCTGGACGAAGCCCGACAACAACGTCAAATCCGCTTTCCTTCAGGTTAAGTGTATGAGCGTGCCCCTGAGAGCCATACCCGATTACAGCGATTTTCTTTTCTTTTAGAACAGCCTCATCAATATTGTGGTTGTAAAGTACTTTTGTCATGTTTCTTCATCCTCTCCATAAAGTTAAATTATTTTAAAAGTGAAAACTGCGTCAGCTCTGACGCCTGCGGCTGCTGGCCGCGGGAGAAAGCCGTCAGACCGGTACGGGCAATATCCTTAATGCCGTATGGTCTCAGCAGATCGATCAGTGCTTCGATCTTTTCCGGTTTGCCGGTAACCTGTACCGATAAGCTGTCTCTGCTGATGTCAATGACATCAGCCCGGAAAGGTTCGATAATGCTTTGCACTTCACTTCTGACAGACGCATTGCTCACGATTTTAATCATTGCCAGTTCTCTTGCCACGATCGCTTTTTCAGATAGGTCTGTTACTTTTAGTACATCAATTTGTTTATGAAGCTGTTTCGTCAGCTGTTCGAGCTTGCGATGATCTTCCACATCCACAACGAACGTCATTTTCGAGATGCCGTCCTGCTCCGTCCGGCCGACAGATATACTCTCGATATTAAACTGCCGTTTGTGCATGAGGCCGGTGACCCGGTTAAGAACGCCGCTGCGGTTTTGAACGACTAGCGTTACGATTCGTTTCATCTCGGTTTCACTCCTACCATGTCATTGATTCCTCTGCCTGGCGGCACCATAGGGAAGACGTTCTCCTGCTGGATAACCCTTGCGTCGATCAGCACCGGCTCATCGCTTTCCAGGAGCCCTTTAATGCTCGATTCAAACTCATCCCGGCTTTCAATTTTCACCCCGCGGATGCTGTAGGCTTCCGCCAGCTTCACAAAATCCGGCTGACAGGCAACGAGAGACTCAGAGTAGCGTTCTTCGTAAAACTCTTCCTGCCACTGCCGAACCATGCCGAGCGCCTGATTGTTTAAAATAACGATTTTGACCGGCAGATGACGTTCCTGGAGAACGCTCAGTTCCTGAAGCGTCATTTGAAATCCGCCGTCGCCGACGAGGGCGATAACCGTTTCGTCCGGTCTGGCGAGCTGACAGCCGATTGCAGCCGGGAATCCAAAGCCCATCGTACCCAGTCCTCCGGAAGTGACCCAGCGGTCCGGACGCTTAAATTGAAAGTACTGAGCTGCCCACATTTGATGCTGTCCTACGTCCGTCGTGACGATCGCATCGCCGTCGGTTGCTTCATAAATCTGTTTAACGGCCCATTGAGCAACCATTCCTTCAGGAGGATTATTGAACCAGAGAGGATTTTCACGCGTGCTTTCATGAAGCTCAGCCAGCCACGATTCATGAGCATCCGGTCCCTCTTTCATTTGACGCTTCCATTCTTTCAGTGCAGCACCTGCGTCCGACACGATCGGAATATGCGTGTGTACATTTTTACCAATTTCAGCAGGGTCAATGTCGATATGAGCGACGACGGCATTTTTGGCGAAGTGCTCCAAGTTTCCGGTCAGCCGGTCATCGAAGCGGGCACCGACATTAATGAGAAGGTCACATTCTGTAATCGCCATGTTAGACGTATACGTGCCGTGCATGCCTGCCATTCCGAGAAACAGCTCGTGATCACCAGGGAATGCTCCAAGGCCGAGCAGGGTGGAGGTTACCGGGATCTGAAAGGATTCTGCTATATCCAGGAGTACTTCGGATCCTCCGCCATGCAGAACGCCGGCTCCAGTCAGGATTAAAGGCTTTTTCGCTTTCTGTACAGCATCGCACAGTTTTTTTATCTGCAGCGGATTCGGATGAATCGTCGGCTGATACCCGGGCAGATGAAAAGGGGATTCATCTGTATCAAAACAAGGGTTTGCCGAAATGTCTTTCGGAATATCGACGACAACAGGACCAGGTCTGCCGGTAGAAGCGATATGAAATGCTTCTTTAATGATTCGCGGGATCTCATATGCCGACTGCACTTGATAGTTGTGCTTTGTTATCGGCGTTGTTATTCCCATGATGTCCGCTTCCTGAAATGCGTCCGTTCCGGTTACCGTCGTTGCGACTTGCCCGGTCAGTACGACAAGCGGCAGAGAATCCATCATCGCATCGGCGATGCCTGTTACCAGGTTGGTTGCGCCAGGACCTGATGTGGCAAGAACGACACCCGGGCGTCGTGTTACGCGAGCATAGCCTTCTGCAGCATGGATGGCTCCTTGTTCGTGCCGGGTAAGAATATGCTCGAACTCGGCTTCCGAGCGGTACAGCGCATCGTAGATCGGGAGAACAGCGCCGCCTGGATAGCCGAAAATCGTATCTACATCCTGATTCACCAATGACTCTATAAGAACGTCGGCCCCGGTTTTGACTGCCGGTCGTGCATCTGCTTTTGTTTCGACTTTCATGTTTATAACCTCCCAGTCAGAATAAATAAAAAAAGCTTTTCTCCACACGCGCGCCGCTTCATAAATGAAGCGTGCTGCGGGGAGAAAAGCTTTGCTTTCACGGTACCACCCGGATTCCCGGCATCTTCGCAGATACCGGCTTACGGAGCAGATTCCTGCTCCAATTTGATAACGGGTGCGGGGCACCCGGCCCGGCCTATAAGCGTTTTACGCGTTCAGCAGGGCACTCCAGGATGATGTCGTCTAAAGGAGCTGTTCCGGGCTTCCACCATCCCCGGATCTCTGTAACAGCTGTATCTTCAGCCTTTTTTCCTATCGGCGAGTTACGTGTATAGGTTTGTCAGGATACTGCGTCGGCCTTATCGGCATAGCATTTTACGCCGTCTGTTTGGGTGACTCTGCGAAACTCGGACAGCAGGTGGCCGGTAATATGACCAGGTCGTCCGTCGGCGATTTTGCGTCCATCCACATCGATAACGGCGATGACCTCAACAGCTGTACCAGTAAGAAAAACTTCATCGGCTGTGTACACATCATGCCGCGTAAACGGCTTTTCTGCGATACTGTAGCCGAGTTCCTCAGCAAGCTCGATAATTGCGTTGCGGGTAATGCCTTCGAGAGCTCCGAGATAAACAGGCGGTGTTACAATAGATCCGTTTTTAACGATGAAAATGTTATCGGCAGAGCCCTCTGTTACGTAGCCTTCGTCGTTAAGCATCAGAGCTTCATCGACGCCAGCCTGGTTCGCTTCAAGCTTCACAAGAATGTTGTTCAAGTAGTTCAATGATTTAACCTGAGGACTTAAAACATCGGGACGGTTGCGGCGGGTAGCCACAGAACCCATCCGAAGCCCCCGCTTGTAAAGTTCTTCCGGAAAAAGAGCGAGTGCCTCAGCGATAACGATCACATTGGGCCGGCTGCAGCTGGCAGGATCCAGTCCAAGGTTTCCCGGACCGCGTGAGACAACAACACGGATATAAGCAGAATCAAGCTTATTTCGGCGGATTGTATCGACAATAATGGAGGACATTTCCTCCTTCGTGTATGGGATTGTCATCATGATGGACTGGGCCGAATCGTAAAGCCGGTCCAGATGCTCATCAAGCTTAAAGATGTTGCCGCTGTATGCACGAATTCCTTCGAAGACACCGTCTCCATAGAGAAATCCATGGTCAAACACCGAAACAACTGCCTCTTCTTTTTTCACGAGGCGGTCATTAAGATAAATCCACTGACTGCTCATACCGTCCACTCCTTTCTGAATAGATTGAATATTTACGAAAGTTGATGATGAGCCTTATCTTACGCCCCTTAACAGGCGTCGTCAACAGCTATTTGTCAATAATTCTAACATTTCTAAACAATGCGACTACTAGTAATCGCTTACATGCTTGCTGTGTAGCGGTAAAGTACCTCTAAACACTTGTTTTGTAAATATTTTTGAAGCGCTTACAAAAGCGTAGTAAGCGCGGTTACAGCATTTTCCTCCTCTATCCGGTACGATAGCAGGGAGGTGATCGCATGAAGCAGATGGTATCAAAATCGTTTCTGCTTAAAATGACAGCAGTCGCTGTGGCTGCTGGCGTACTTATTTATCTAAATAGGGAGTTCATACAGATTTCCCCTGAAGAAATTGAGCGATGGGTCAGTGAAGCTGGAGTGTGGGCACCGCTTGTGTTTGTGATTTTATATACAGTACGGCCGCTGATATTGTTTCCTGCCTCCATATTATCTCTTGCGGGAGGACTCATATTTGGAGCGCTGTACGGTACGGCTCTTATTGTAGCGGGAGCCACAGCAGGTGCCGTGCTGTCATTCGTTGTAGCAAGAAGATTAGGAAAAAATATTGCGGGAAAAGAATGGAAAGGAAGAGGTGCAGAACTCCAGCGCCAGCTCGAACGAAACGGCTTTATTTATGTATTAATGATCCGGCTGATTCCTATTTTTAATTTTGATATGATCAGCTATTTATGCGGAATATCAAAAGTAAAGCTGAGGGCGTTCTTCTTTGGCACATGGATTGGCATTATTCCTGGTGCGTTTGCTTATGCATTTTTAGGGGCAAGCGTCATGGAAGGGAACATTCAGCTGATTGCCGGGGCTGTCGCCGTTTTTATTGCAGTCAGTGCAATTCCACTTTTCTTCCGTAATAAATTTGCTGGGAAAACAACCAAGGAGGCGGATGATTCATGAAATATGATGTTATCGTGATCGGGGGCGGCTCCGGGGGACTAACAGTAGCTTCCGGCGCAGCGCGCTTCGGAGCTAAAACGGCGCTTGTAGAAAAAGAACCACAGCTTGGAGGAGACTGTCTTCACTATGGCTGTGTGCCATCGAAAGCTCTGATTGCAGCTTCGAGAGAGGTGCATGATGCAAGACAGGCTGCCGAGAGGTTTGGCATCTCTGTTTCTGGAAGGCCTGACTGGAAAAAGGTAACTGCTTCTATTCAACAAGCTGTTGATAGTATTCAGGAGCATGACAGCCACGAACGCTTTCAACGGGAAGGGATCGATGTTTTTACCGGGGAAGCTTCATTTGCCGGAGGAAACCGAATCGTTTTAAAAGACGGGACATCCCTCGAAGCAGAGAAAATAGTGATTGCTACCGGCTCGTCTCCGGCTATTCCGCCGATAGAAGGAATTGAGCAAATCCGCGTCCTCACAAATGAATCGGTTTTTTATACGAGTCAGTTTCCAGAGAAGGTGGTGATGGTAGGCGGCGGGCCGATCGGACTGGAAATGGCGCAGGCGCTTTCTAGGCTCGGATCTGAATTGACAGTGCTTGAAAACTCAGATCATTTGCTTATAAAGGAAGACCGTGAAATCGCGGATCGCGCAGTTGCCCAATTTCGTAAAGAACTGCGTATCTTGACAGGCACTAAAGCATCAAGAGTCTATCGGGATGGAGCTAAAACATTTGTAGAGACGGAGGGACGGTACAGTGAGAGCATTGAAGCTGATGCCCTGTTTATTGCAGCTGGAAGAAAACCAAACAGCGAAAGCCTGATGGTACAAAAAGCGGGTCTTTCACTCACGGAAGGCGGGTCAGTAAAGGTAAATGACAAGCTGCAAACAGAAGCTGCCAACATTTATGCCGTCGGTGACGTTAATGGACGTTTCCCATTTACCCATGGTGCAGGCGAGGAAGGAAAAATCGTAATTGCAAACGCGCTGTTCGGTTTAGGCAGAAAAATCAAGTATGATAACATGCCGTGGTGTTTCTATACCGATCCGGAAATTTTTCATTTAGGATTAACAGAGGCGGAAGCGGCAGAACAAACTGGCGGAGACTATGAGGTTTACAGGGGGAGTAGCGCTGACAGAATGATCGCTGAAGGAGACAGTGATTCGTTCGTCAAAATGATCACGAAGCGCGACGGAACAATTCTCGGCGCTCACGCATTAGGACGCAATGCTTCTGACTGGATGCAGACAGTGGTATTGATGAAATCGAAGGGGCATCCATTGAAAGACCTCTCTTCCATTACCCATCCTTATCCGGCTAGAACAGAGATCGTAAAGCAAACGTCCGATGCCTGGTGGACGAAGAAGCTGTTTCAAAGTCCTCTGACAGGATTGTCGAAGAAAGCACTGCAGGCAAAACGATCATTCAAAACGAAACGTTCTTAAGGTGGCTCACGTTTTCAAAGAAGCGGCTCTCCAACAGGAGGGCCGCTTTATTTATGGACAACGTTATTCTGTATATTATTCATTTAATTGAATTCAGTTAGGCGCGAGCGGCAGAAGCACCGGCGGTCAGCGGGTGAATCCAATAAAGGAATGCATGCGCCCAGTTTTACCATTATCTCTTCTGTGTGAAAAGAAAAGCTTTTCTGAGCAGGAGGTGCAGTAAGATGAAACGTGAATGTTTTCAGGAGGAATGCCTTCCTGAATCAGCAAAAGCCGGTTGGCTTCTTTTAAGTGCAGCTGATACGTGCCGTCTTCATTTTTTGTATACGGCTCAAAATCAGCCAGTACTTTGTGAAGCTCGTCAATGACCCGTTGGTCGACCTGATAGCAGCAGGAGCCGATGGAAGGTCCGACAGCAGCATAAATTTCTCCAGCCGGAACGTTTTCAAACTCTGTCCAGAGACGCACCATTTTTCCTCCTATGTTGCGCACCGTTCCCTTCCAGCCAGCATGCGCCGTGCCTGCAAGCTTATTGCCTTCGTGAATAAAATAAAGCGGAACACAGTCCGCGAACCCAAGTGAAAGCATGACGCCGGTTTCATCTGTATAAAAGCCGTCGGTTCGCTTAATTGTGTCGTTATAATCAAGAGAACCGCTTCCGGCTAATGCCCGGGGCACTTTCACAATTTGGTCTTCGTGGGTTTGATCAGCAAAGACCCACTGTTCGAGCGACGTGTGAGCTTCTGAAGCAGTTTGATGCCGATTGGCAACCACTTGTTGTTTGTCGTCATGTGTATGCAGTCCAAGATTGTTAGACGTGTAGTTTCCAGTGCTTACACCGCCCTGACGGGTGGTGAAGCCTGCTGTGAGATTGGGAATGTGCTGCATCCAACGGTCAAGCAGCAGTTGGTTCCCGTGTTGTACAAACGGTTCTGTCATTCGCTGCGGTCTCCTTTTGAAGCGGTTTTTGAGTCGTGCTCTTCCTTCGTTTCGTACATATCATATACAGGAAGACTCTCTGCCTGTTTTTCTTTTTTACGATTTGCTTTCTTAAAACGGTAGACGCTGAAAGAAGCAGCAATAAATACGAGCGTCATCACGAGATAGGCATATCCCATACCCGGGTCATCAGGACTGGGCACTGTAAAAATATCCATGCTGTTCATCCTTTCTAAAATAGCCTGCACAGTAAAGTATAGCAGATTTAGCTTATGTCTTCGCTATTCCGGTATCAGGTTTAACCGGTGGCGGGGAAAGCAGGCACGCGGCTGTACCAATGGCAGGAAAAAGCAGCATAATCAGCAGTATTTCAGTATAGCCACCAAACAGATCGAAGGCAATACCGAACGGGAGCGGTCCGAATGCCGAGCCTGCAACTGTAACCGTGGTGGCAATACTCTTAATACTGCCTAGATGTGTTTTACCGAAATATTCTGGATAGACCATGGAAATACAAATTCGCTCCAGGCCGCCGACAAATCCCCAGATCAGGCCAAAGACAACAGCCATGTAAAAAGAACCGGTCATCAGCAGTACAGCGATGAAAATAAATTGGCCGATGAAAACAAATGCGAACACATAGCGCACGCTGACGCGCTCTAATATTAATCCTGCAGCAAGCTTTACAGGAAATCCGACAGCAGCCATCAGACTGAGTATGAAGGCTGCTGTTCCAATTCCGAGATCTGCTTCACCGGCAATGGATACAAGATGAAATGTTAGCCCGGTATTGAGCATTGATGGAATCCCGGTACACAGGAGAAGGAGCCAAAATTGTCTCGTGCGGGCAGCCTCCTTCAATGTCCAGGAAACTTCTTTAGCCTGGCTGCCGCTCCCGATTCCGTCAGGATCAGCACCATCAGGCTTTAAACCTAGCTGCGCCGGCTTGTCCTTCATCAGAAAGAAGGCAGCTGGTACGAAAATAACCAGAATGGAAACGCCCAGCACCTGCCAGGCTGTCTGCCAGCCGAATGATGTAATGAGCCACGCATTCAGCGGAGGGAACACAACAGAGCCTGCAAAGCCGCCAATCATCATCAGACTGAAGGCTCTGCCTCGTTTGGCAGCAAACCACTGGGGTATAAGAGTATTGGGAACAAGTGTCATCGAACCTTGACCGAGCAGCCGGATCAAAAAGAAACCGACAAAGAGCATCCATGGTGATACAACAAAGCTGTTCCAGATGCAGGCGGCTGCCAGCAGAATGCTGACCGTTAAAGAGACAGCACGATGGCCGTAGCGGTCGATAGACGTACCGGCTATAAAAAGCAGAAATCCTGCTGCAAGCGTCGCTCCTGAATAAATACCTGATACAAGAGATCGTTCCCAGGCAAAATCTGTTATGTAGGAATCGATAAAGACTGAGTTGGAGTATGTCTGTCCAGGACCGGAAAAAAACAGACTCAGGCCCCCGACCAGAACGATATACCAGCCGTAAAAAAAAGTAGGTTTGGACTGCATCAAAAAACTCCCCTGATGTATTTCGGTACACTGAATAGTTTATCAGATGATAATTATTCTGTTGGTAATTTTACATAAACAGCGGTACGATGAAGGAAGAATGAGGAGGTGATCCGACCATGGAGCCGCTCGCAAGCCACCCGTACTACAAAGTGGAACGGGAAGTAACCTCTATTGATCAGCAGAATGTTGAGTATGAGCGGGTTATGCATTTGTACGAAGATAAGCTGGTTACACACCGCAGGGAATTCCCGGCTGAAATTATTTTTGATATGTCGTTCAGAGAGCTCGGAGAATCGGAAGCACTGCTGTACGTTCATACTAGCAGAGGCGTATTTTCTTACCAGGTAAAACAGGATCCAACCAACTTTATTGAAGCATTTAAACAGCTGGAAAAACGAATTTTGGAAAGAGAAGCAAAAAAATACGACCATTTAAAGTAGGGGATGATGGCATGCATTTTCGAAAGCTTGGGAAAACAGGTCTGGAAATAAGCGAGATTGGTTTCGGGACCTGGGCAGCAGGAGGTTCGTGGGGAAAAACAGACGACACAGAGGCTCTCAGGGGCCTGGAAGTAGCCGCAGACGAAGGCGTCAATTTCTTTGATACAGCGGATGTCTATGGAGATGGTCATGCAGAAGAACTGTTGAAAAGAGCCTTCTCAGACCGTTCTGATATCTATATAGCCAGTAAATTTTGTCGCGCTGGTGACATCCACGATCCGGCTTCTTATACAGAGGAGAGCGTCCGAGGCTGGCTGGAAGGGACGCTGAGACGACTGGGTAGAGATACATTGGACCTCTATCAGATTCACTGTCCGCCTCCGGAAATCATAAAAGAAGGCAGTGTCTTCGGTGTTCTTGACAAGCTGAAACAAGAGGGCTTGATAAAAAGTTACGGAGTCAGTGTGGAAACAGTGGAAGAAGGAGTTGCCAGCATGCAGCACGACGGGGTAGATGTGCTGCAGGTAATATTTAATATATTTCGCCAAAAGCCCGTGCAGCGTTTGTTCCCAGAGACACAGCAGAAACAAGTTGGAATTTTAGCGCGAGTGCCGCTTGCAAGCGGTCTGCTTACAGGTAAGTTCAGTCAAGGGCATCAGTTTGAAGCAGACGACCATCGCTCCTTCAACGCAGACGGTCAAGCTTTTAATGTCGGTGAAACGTTCGCTGGCATCCCGTTTGAAACCGGCGTGGAGCTGAGCAGGCGGCTGGAGTGGATTGCAGAAGGACGACACAGCATGAGCAGAGCAGCCTTGCGATGGGTGCTGGAGCATGAGGCAGTGTCTTCTGTTATTCCAGGCTTTAAGAATGAACAGCAGGCGATGGAGAATATCATGGCAGCCAGTGTAAAAGGCTTTACAGAAGAGGAAATGCAGCGGCTGCAGGCGTTTTATGAACAGGAAGTACATGATCTTATCCGCGGCGTTTATTAAATTAAACGAACAGAACGATCGAATTAAAAGGGAGGAGGCGCCACTAAATGCGCCTCCTCTATTTATTTGTAAAGATTAGGAAGGTCGCTCCTCGCCAGTGAAAAAGAGCGTTTATTGGAGCACGTTACCTTTCTAAAGCTTCCAGCTGCTGCTCGATAAAATTAGCCAGTTCCTTTACCATCTCATCAGAAAAATCAAAGGCAATCCCGGCTTCTTCATATACCTCGGGGAGCGGCTTTGAGCTTCCGAGCTGAAGCGCTCTGTTGAAAGCCTCCAACGCCTGAACAGGATCTTGTTGATAGTTTCGGTACAATTGAAGAGCACCCAGCTGTGCGATTACATATTCAATGAAATAAAAAGGCACTTCATAAATGTGAAGAATTCTCATCCACGATAGTTCCTGCGCGTGCTCAATTCCAGACCAGTCAGCCGTTGAAGCGTCAAAGTTGATCTGCATACGCGTGAATGCTTTCAGACGTTCTTGTTCTGTGTGTTGCGGATTCTCATACATCCAATGCTGAAACTGGTCAACCACGGCCCCGACTGGAAGGAAGTTGATAATATCACGAAAGTGGTCGCGCTGCGCACGAATCAGGTCTTTAGGCTCTCCATAAAATTCAGACCAGTGATTCATCGTCAGCAGTTCCATGGACATGCTGGCGAGCTCAGCTGATTCCATTGGGGCAGATCGATATTCATGTATACGAAAGCCGGAAGAGCGGTCATTGTGCAGACAGTGGCCCATTTCATGAAGGATCGTGATCATATCGTCGTGAACAGACGCAGCGTTCATAAAAATAAACGAATCGCGGCTGACAGGAAGATAAGAGCAAAAGCCGCCTGGAGCTTTACCTTGGCGCGCATCTAAATCAAGCCGGTTATGCTCGTCCATCGATTCAAGCAGACTTCCATAAGATGAGTGGACACGATTTAAAACCGTTTTAGATTTTTCTGTTAATTCCAGTACGGTTGTAAAAGGTTTCAATTGCTCATGATTCGTGGGAGTACCTCGCAGATCCCAAGGACGATAGGTAGAAAGGCCGAGCTCTGACATATGCAGGCGCGCATATTTTTCTTTAAGCGGAACGATATGACGCTTAATCGAATCGGCGAGCTGTCTGCATTGTTCCGGAGTGTAGTCGAAGCGCTCGTATTTTTGAAACATGTAATCGCGATAATTTGCAAGCCCTGCGTTATCTGCCTTTTTCTGTCGAAGCTGGATAAGGCTGCTCATAATGGATTGCAGCTCTTTTTGCTCAGCTTCAAAGCAGGAGCTGATGAGACGAAATGCTTTTTCGCGAACATCCCTGTCACTTGATTCGAGTTTCGGAGAGAGCTCACTAAGCGATAGCGGTTTTCCTTCCCATTCTACATTCATCGATCCCGTAATTTCAAAATACCTCGTAGCAAGTGCATCTTCCTCGATCTCAAGCCGTGTGTTTGCTTCTGTATACAGCTGATCTTGGTTGTGAAGGCGTTTTACTAAATACGTGAGGGACGAGGAGGGGCGTTGAGCTGCAGCAGACCGAAGGAATTTTTTGTCAGCCTCCGACTGAAATGCTTTTCGAAGCGGTTCAATGTGCTGCTGGTCAAATTCCACCTGTGCTTTTTTCTGCTCGTCATCACTGAAGCATTGAAATTCAATGTAGTGGCCGGTAATGATTTCTTCAATTTCATCTAAAAGAGCCGATCTGCGCGCGAGCCAATCATTCCACTCGTCTTCAGTAGCAGGAGACTCATTCAAAAGAGCATCAAAGGATTGTTTTAAATTTTCGGTATCGCGAATATCAAATCGGTTTATGTAAAAATCGGTCATTTATATCCCTCCTATTTACCATTCAGTATATAGGAAGGAATCGGAAATGTCGAAATGTGCAATAGATGAACAACAACAGAAAAGAGCTCCGGCTGTATACCGGAGCTCAAAGTGATTTACATTAAGGAGTATCGACAACTGTTACATTGATTGTCTGGCGACCAAAGTTAATTGCTTCCTGATGGCTCTGCATGTACAGGTCAACTTTGTTGCCTGTGATAGCGCCGCCAGTGTCACCAGCGATAGCTGTTCCGTATCCTTCTACTTCTACAGTAGAACCAAGTGGAATCACGTTAGGGTCAACAGCGATTACTTTCTGGTCAGGGTTTGCATTCAGGTCGATACCTGTAGCGGTAACACCTGTGCATCCAGTGCAGTTTGCAGTATAAGCTGTAGCTTCTACTGTGAGCGTTTCACCTTCAGCTTCACCAGAGGAAGAACTTGTAGCTGCTGCTTCTTCAGCTGCTGCTTCTTCAGCTGCTGCTTCTTCAGCTGCTGCTTCTTCGGCTGCTGCTTCTTCAGCTGCTGCTTCTTCAGCTGCTGCTTCTTCAGCTGCTGCTTCTTCGGCTGCTGCTTCTTCAGCTGCTGCTTCTTCAGCTGCTGCTTCTTCAGCTGCTGCTTCTTCAGCTGCTGCTTCTTCGGCTGCTGCTTCTTCAGCTGCTGCTTCTTCAGCTGCTGCTTCTTCAGCTGCTGCCTCTTCGGCTGCTGCTTCTTCAGCTGCTGCTTCTTCGGCTGCTGCTTCTTCAGCTGCTGCCTCTTCGGCTGCTGCTTCTTCAGCTGCTGCTTCTTCGGCTGCTGCTTCTTCGGCTGCTGCTTCTTCGGCTGCTGCTTCTTCGGCTGCTGCTTCTTCGGCTGCTGCCTCTTCAGCTGCTGCCTCTTCTTCAGCCGCTTCAGCTACTGCTGATTCATCTGCGGCATTTTCCTGTGCCTGAGGTGCAGCATTGACAGCATCGTAAAGGGCGCTGATCGTCTCTGGAGTTGCTACTCCGGACTGCTCAAGACCGTATGCAGCTTGAAGCTCTTGTACAGCTTCTTCTGTAATTGGACCAAAGATACCATCGATATCAAAGTTATATTTTCCAAGATCATTCAGATCCTGCTGTAGTTCTTCTACAAGATAACCTGTGTCTCCATGAGACAGTTCGGAAAGGGCCTTAGCTGTCTGAACTCCTGCCAGACCATCTACCATCAGGTCGTATTCCTTTTGGAAGTCAGTTACGGCCGCTGCAGTGTCTGCAGTGTAAACGTCATTGCCTTCCTCAAGAAGTCCGCGTTCTGAAAGCAGTTCATTCAGCTCTTCAACGTGAACGCTCGTTTTACCTTCATATAGAAGCTCTTCACCCAACTCGCTTCCTTCATCTGCGCTTACGGCGTTACCGCCTGCAAAAAGAATAGCACCTGCTGCGACTGCCGAGAGACCAAGACGCTTGATGGACGTTAACGATTCATTCATTTTCTTCATATGTGAAGAAACCTCCTTCGTTGTTCTAGCTTTCATTCAACGAGGCTAATCGTATCAGCCAGGAAACAAGGAGGCAATAGGATTTCATGTTTCTTAATATACTGAAACGGGATTGTTATAGTCTGAAATATGGATGTTATAATTCATAGATTATCCCATAAATCGGTGGAGATGAAAAAGAGAGTGAACAAAAAGGGGGAAAAGCAGGGTGAGAGAAGAAGTAAAAGGCTGCTTCTTATAGGTATAACCGGAAATGAAGCGTGAAAAACATTCATCGGCTGAATCACCTGAAGCTCACAGTTCAGCGCGTCTTCATTTTCATTCTGTTATTATTATAGAGTGGAACTTGCCATGATGAAACCTCTATAGAGGAAGAAGGGATAAAAGTATGAGACCGATATGGGCCGGACTGCTGTACGTCATTTGTCTGGCGTCCGTTACAGCAGGACCTGCCGCTCGTTTCTACGGGGCCGGTTATGAATTTTATCTGATTAGTCTGCTTGGCGCAATTGGTGTATGGAAGATGGAGAACAGGCGCCGCCAAAGTGTTGAGCGCAATCAAGCAGACTGATATGATGAGAGAGGTTTAACAAGAAGAAAAGGATGTGTCGTCATGATTCAACGAAAGTCCCAGCGGGAAATTGAATTGATGAAGGAAGCAGGCGTTTTAGTTGCGAGCCTTCACCGTAAAATAGCAACGATGATCAAACCAGGTATCTCGACGCTGGAAATTGATGAATTTGTTGAAACAACACTACGTGCTCACGGTGCAAAGCCTGCCCAAAAAGGGTATCAGGGATATGAATTTGCCACATGTGCCTCGATCAATGATGAAATCTGCCACGGATTTCCGAGACGGACAAAGCTGAAACAGGGAGATATCGTGACGGTGGATTTCGTTGTTGATTTAAATGGAGGATTAGCGGATTCTGCCTGGACGTATGAAGTTGGTGAAGTGAGCGAGGAAGCTCAGCAGCTGAACCGCGTGACGAAAGAGGCACTATATAAAGGCATCGAACAAGCAAGGCACGGCAGCAGGATTGGAGATATCGGTGCTGCGATCCAGAGCTACATTGAACCTTATGGATATGGTATCGTCCGCGATTTTGCAGGCCATGGAATTGGCCCTACGATTCATGAAGAACCGAATATCCCCCATTATGGACAAGCAGGCAAAGGAACAAGGCTGAAAGAGGGAATGGTCATTACGATTGAACCGATGATCAATATTGGCAAATGGCAGTCGAAGATGGACAGCAATGGATGGACGGCGCGAACAAGAGATGGCTCTCTATCATCTCAGTACGAGCACACGCTGGTTATCCAGAAAGAAGCTCCGATCATTACAACCGACCAAGATCGGGAGGACTTGCTTGATTTATAGAAATTCCCGTATTCAGACAGGAAAAAAAGAAGCGCTGAAGAATAGTATCTTCTAGCGCTTCTTTTTTATTTTACCGCTGCGCATCATGTTAAATGGAAATGGCGGCTTTATTTGCAGTAAACGAAACAAATGACTTTCTTTCAACCTGCTGGTCTGCAGCAATGCCGAGCACCGTGGCGTTCAATGAACGATCAGCGCTGTGATTCCGTTTACCAGCCCACGTAATAAACTCCGCCTGCAAGTGCAGTAACGGTAAAGAAGGCAGCAATTAATTTCGGGAATTTCCGCTTTGGTTTCTTCGGTTCAAGCGGGGAGATGGGAATGTGTCCTAACATGAAAAGCCTCCGTCTGATTAAATTGTCTTTACAGTATACCAGTGATCAGATCGAACACATAGGGATTACCTGTTTTTTTAACGTGAAGGAGTGAGTGAATTGACATTTCAGGAAGAGATGAAGGAGATAGGCCAGGACATCGAAGCAAACAGCAGCACGATCGCAACAGATATTCAACGAGAATTTAAACGCAACTACGACGGTCACTTCACAAAAATATCCGAAGCAAATGTAGAAGAAGAGATTGCGGTACTCATTCAAATTTTTGCAGATGGACTTCAGCTCCATGATGCTGAGCAGGCGTTAGATCGGATTCACAGCTGGGGGGAGCGTTTTGGCAAGCGGGCAGCAGAAATCGAGCTTTCAGCGGAAAAAGCGATGCTCGTTGTACCCGTCATGCGTAAAGAGCTCTATCGATTTATCCGCAGCCGGTTTCAGGAAGAGCGGCACCAATTTACCGACTACTATACGCTGGCAGACCGATTAAATCCACTGATTGATGGCGCTATCTACTCATTTACGCGTGCATATACAACAACCAACGAGGCGGTATTTGAAAAAGCTCAGAAGGAAATCATGGAGCTGTCTGTACCGGTTGTACCGCTGACTGCAGATACGGCTATTCTTCCGGTAATCGGCACGATCGATACAAAACGAGCGGAAGAACTCATGAATCAGTCTCTCGAGCGAAGCAGGGAGCTTCAGCTTACTACGATGATTATCGATCTCTCAGGAGTGCATATGATAGATACGTATGTGGCACATAATTTATATCAGCTCCACGAGGCGCTGCGCATTACCGGCGTAACGGTTGTATTTTCAGGAATGCGGCCTGATATCGCTCAGACGATTGTAAGCCTGGGCATCCGTTTTGATGACTTGACGATTGTGAGCAGCCTGCAGCAGGCACTTCGGCAAGCCGGCTTAAAGCTGCAGGATTAATCAGGAGGGCGATAGACATGGAGTTCCACGAATATCAGTCACCTGCTGCTATTTTGCGTGACACAAGTGTTTTTTTAGAACGTCAGGAAGTGCTTCATAATTTGCCTCTTGGTCTGCTTCGGCAGCTGCAGTGGGAAGAAGAGCAGGGCAAGAAGCCAAGTGCGTTTTTAGCTGCAGGATTTTCGGGCAGCCGGCCGGAAGTCATACTGCTCCAGACGCCACCACGAAAAATGATCGTCTGCGGAACGTCAAGCGGGCTCAAGGAAGCAGCAGCCTGGCTGCATCATCGCAGCGTGGTATTGCCAGGCATTGTCGGGTGTATGGAGGCTGCAGATACGTTTGCTGGAGCATGGGAGTCAATCACGGGAACGAAGGCTGTTTTGACGAAGCAGCAGATCATTTACAATATTACCGGTCATGCGGCTATGCCCGACATACCCGGCAAGCTGACCTATGCCAGTGAGGACGATGCTGCACTGGTGATGGATTGGACGGAGACATTTGCGCTCGGTTCCTTAAGACAGGAGGATGTAAATACGTTAGAAGAAACAGTAATGAGGGAAATTCGCCGCAACCAGGTTTATTTCTGGCGGGATCCGGACTACACGCCTGTTTCAATGGCGAAAAAAGCCAGGGATTTAACAAATGGAGTCGTTGTAAACTATGTTTATACGCCGGAAGAATACGCAAGGCGGGGATATGCAGCTGCGTGTGTAGCAGCTTTAACCGAGAGACTGATGAGAGAGGGCTATGAATTTTGCAGCGTTAATACGGATGCCGATCACCAGGCTTCGAAGGCCTTGTATGAAAAGCTGGGTTACACAGAAGCAGGGATTTCACGAGAGTATGAATTTAAACAACAGTAAAGCGGGGAACAGGGGAGATAGCCATGAAGCGTCAAAAAGCCCGCATGCGTGAGCAGGTACAGTATGGCTGGAAGCAATTTGTGTTAAAAGAGGGAGTCACTCGGTTTTTTGTTTTCATTTCGCTTCTTTACATTCCGGTCAGCCTCCTCCTCATTTACCGGGGAGATCTGCAGTCTTTCCTTGCTCCCGAGGCGATGCTGAGGCACCTGTCTTCGATCCTGATTTTTTTTGCGGCAGGGATTTACTGGGGACTGATCTGGTACTGGATTTTAAAACAGGAGCAGAAGCAGACACGCGATGAGAAATCGTTGTCCAAAAAACAAAAGGACCGTTACAAAAAGTAAGTACGGTACAGTCGAACGAGGAAAACGGATTTCGATCGTTTGCAGAAGGCGAATTCGATTAAAACATGCTTATCATATAAAAACGAACCGGTGGTTATGTTTATAACCACCGGTTCCAGGCTGTTGATAAAGTCATTTCAGGTGAATGACTTTGCATCTGCCTGCATCTGCGGACCCTCGCTTTCCGGAGGGAACGGGCTCAGCTAACCGCTTCTTCCTTTCGTCAGAAGCGCTGGATCTTCGCCTCGTTCTGATCCTCTCGGAGTCGAGGTCCTCCGATTTAGCAGCTGGCTGTCCGGTTGAAACCCTGGTGATGATTCATACGAGCTTGCTTCATATAGAGGGAACCTTTCGTTAGGCAGCGCTTCGGTGTCGAATCGGGATGAACGTCAACGTATCCACCAAAAAAAGCCGCAGCGTCCAGCGATTGGAACGTTTTTCTCCATCAAACAAATTCATTTCCCCTTTGTGTCCGGCGGGGACGCCTGTGGAATTAGCGCAGCCTGAAGATCCTTTCTCAGAGGTTTATCCTGAGAAATAGCTGAAGGCAAGCCCACGGCAAGCTTCCGCCGGTAAACAGAGGGGAAAGTCAATCAATCGAATAAACATGTAAACAAATTGACTTTATCAACACTCTGAAACCGGTGGTTATGTTTATAACCACCGGTTCGTTTAGTTAACAATAGTGTGGACTTATTGGTCATTCTCTCGGCTCTCAAGTGCATCAATGCGCTTTTGCAATGCTTCCAGCTGGAGCCGGAGCGCTTCGTGATCCTCTTTTGTAACGAGATCGAAATCGTGAAGCATTTCTTTTACTTTTTGTTTAGAGCGGGAATTCCACTCTTCTTCGGTCGCTTCTCCCTTATGAAGCAGCTTTTGGTAAAGCTCATCTGCTTCAACGGGTGTCACCTTTCCTTTAGCCAGCAGCTCATCGATGTAGCGGTCCACCTTTTCTTTACTTGTAACCGCAGCACCAAGACCTAATAGAAAACCTGTTTTTAATAAGTTGCTCATGGCAATCCCTCCACTTAATCATTATTTTCACGAAAAGAAGACGTCCACCTGTAATGGCGGATCAAGGTCCAAATACCGCCGGCCGCTCCGGTGCCGGCAGCAGCTCCGGAAACGTACAGAAGCAGAAGCTGTTCCAGCCAGAGTGCTGTGTACACGGCTGGAAGACTGATCAGCAGCAGCAGGCCAAACCCGGAATAAAGCCATAAATACCGCTGATGGTCAAACGATCTGAGCTGCCTCCGTTCGGCAGACCTGCGTGCATAATTTGGTGCTTCCAGATACTCGTTGACGTTACGGGGAATAGATAGCATCGGCTTCAGCGAATCTTTTAACACTTGAGCCTGGATGCTTCCTTTACGCTCATCTGCTTCGTCGAGCCATTCCATGACGACTGGTTTACCGAGCTCTATGAAATCGATATCCGGATCGACAATCGTTATAACGCCAAGCCCGATAGAAGCGGCACGACCGAGGAAAGCAAATTCAGCTGGAAGCTGGATCGGCTGCTCTCTAACTATTTTCTGCAGGTCTTCGAAGATCTCCTCTACAATTTCCTGATCAAGCTCGGAAATATCTGATGACAAATACATATTAACGTAATTGCGGAGGACTGATTCAAGTTTTGACTTATTCGCATGAGGGAGCAGGAAGCCCAGCTGCTGCAGTTCATCAATGACGAGCTGATAATCATCGAGTACAAATCCTTGAATCATTCTGCGAATGCTTGCTGAATCCTGTTTATTAATATAACCGACCATTCCGAAGTCCAGGATGACGATCGTTCCGTCCTTCTGTACGAGTATGTTTCCCTGATGGGGGTCAGCATGAAACCTCCCCTGATCCAAAAGCTGATCAACGAAAAATTGAAAGAGCTTTCCAGCAGTGTCTTTGCGGTCAATTCCGTTTTCTTTTAGAAAAGCAAGGTCCGTTATTTTGTTCCCATCCATCCATTCCATCACGAGCACTCGATGAGTGCTGTATTCTTCATAAACCTGAGGAATGTAGTACGCGTCGCTCCCAGAGAAGCGGCGCTGAAAATTTTGCGCGTTCCGCATTTCTTTGTCGTAATCAAGCTCATCCCCGATGACTTGGACGACTTCTTTGTAAAGTGCGGACGTATCGATTTCCTTTCCAAACTTCGTGAATTTTTTCGTAATCCAGAGCACCAGCTTCAGTGCTTTGAAGTCTGTTTTAATAATGCGGTCAATATTGGCACGCTGCACTTTCACAGCGACCTCTCGTCCGTCCTTTAATTTTCCCTTAAACACCTCTCCAATAGAAGCAGAGGCGATGGAAGAATCGCTGATTTCCTGCAGGTAGTCACTGATCGGCCGTTTCCATTCTTTCTCAATAATTCCTTTTGAGATTTCGGGATCGACAGGCGGGACCTGATCAATTAAGTCAGCCAATTCTTTTAGAAATACATCCGGCATGATGTCTGCTCGAGTACTTAAAAATTGACCAACCTTGATCATCAGCCCTTCCAGATGGAGCGCTTTTATACGGTATTCTTTCGCTTGTTTTTGAACAAGCTTCTCCCATTTTTCCTGAGTTGAGGTATCCCAGGATGGATTTCGTTTATTAAACCAGTAAAGCTGCAGAATAAATTTAATGAACATGAGTACGATGACATAAATACGGTATAATGCGTTGTTTTTCACTGCAGCCCTCCTGACGGATATGTATAATCCTGCTCTTCAAAATGTGCTATCTCTACTATACCCGTCGAAGGATCATTTTATGTAGGGGAAATCATAATAAACATTTGACTAAATATAAACAAAAGTTTAAAATGGGTAAAGAGGAATATAACGGTACAGGAAGGGGGAGCCTGATGGATAAAAAGCAGCAGATTTTGGAGGCAGTCAAGCAAAATCCTTTTATTAGTCAGAAAGAACTCGCAGAAAAAACCGGTCTATCCCGTTCAGCAGCCGCCGGTTATATTTCAACACTTATCAAAGAAGGCATTCTTGCTGGTAAAGCATACATCGTAAATGAACCAGCTGGCGTTTTTTGCTTGGGAGGAGCGAACCTCGATCGCAAGCTGACGGCTGATGCGTTTCAGATGTATGATTCAAATCCTGTCACGAGCAGCGAAAGTCCGGGCGGTGTAGCACGCAACTTATGTGTGAATCTTAATCAGCTGGGTCAGCGTGCGTCGTTGATGACCGTAACCGGTGCAGATGCAGCAGCTGAAAAAGTGATAGCATCGCTGCCGGACAGCGGACATGTGGTGAAGCAGCTGCGAGGGGAGAGCACGGGCACGTATACGGTAGTATTGGATGGCCGGCATGAGATGCTGTTCGCGCTGGCAGATATGGACATTTATGATGCGTTTACTCCTGAAGTGCTGGAGGAGGAAAAGGGCAGATTAAAACATGCTCCTGTCCTGGTTGCAGATACTAATTTACCAAAACAGACGCTCTGCCGCCTGGCTCAGTGGAAGCGTCCAGAGCAGAAGCTGGTTCTTATACCCGTTTCTGCAGCTAAAATGGATCGCGTCCCTGATACGTTAAGCGGATATGACTTAATCGTATTAAACAGACTGGAGGCAGAGGCGCTGACTAAGGGTGGAGCAGAGAATCTCCTGGAGCTTGGTGTGAAAGAGGCCGTGATTACAGACGGACTTCGCCCCGTTCAGTATGTAACAGAAGAAGGTGTCGAACAGTTTCCGGTGCCTGCTTCGGAGCGGCTCGTTGATGTAACGGGCGCAGGAGATGCCTTTGCCTCTGTGCTGATTCAGGCACTTGCCAGGAAACAGCCGATAAGAGAGGTGCTTCCGCATGCCCTGCATATTGCAAAACAGGTGGTCGAATCCGAGGAAAGCAGCATCCGATCACGCTGATGCAGGCGCAAACAATAGAAGACACCGCTAAAATTGAATGAAAGCAGGGATATAACATGAATGAATGGATAAAGCTGTCACATGATGTACAGGAAGCATTAGACGCAGGCAAGCCCGTTGTAGCCTTGGAATCGACGATTATTACACATGGAATGCCATATCCAGAAAACATTGATACGGCCATGAGCGTAGAGCGAATTATCAGGGAAGAAGGGGCCGTTCCTGCCACGATTGCGATCATGCACGGGGAAATACGAGTCGGCTTATCAGAAGAAGAGCTGCGTGAACTTGCAGACGCAGAGGATGTTGAAAAGGTCAGCAGGCGGGATCTGCCTGTCGTGCTCGCAAAGCGTGCCTATGGTTCCACTACGGTTGCAGCTACGATGATCTGTGCAGAAATGGCTGGAATCGACGTTTTCGTCACTGGAGGCATTGGTGGCGTTCACCGCATGGGGGAAGCTACGATGGATATTTCTGCGGACTTGGAAGAGCTGGCTCAGACGAACGTGGCGGTAGTTTGTGCTGGAGCAAAATCAATACTTGATATTGGTTTAACAATGGAGTATCTGGAAACGAAAGGCGTACCGGTTATAGGATATCAGACCTCCCGTTTCCCGGCATTTTATTATGAGGACAGCGGCTATGACGTTTCAGCAGCAGTTTCAACTCCAGAAGAGGCAGCTCGTATTCTAAAGCAGAAAAAAGTAATGGACCTCGCTGGAGGAACGGTCATCGGAAATCCAGTGCCATCTGAATCTGCTCTTCATAAAGAATGGGTGGAAGA
This sequence comes from Bacillus daqingensis, assembly GCF_042654445.1. Taxonomy (NCBI): domain Bacteria; kingdom Bacillati; phylum Bacillota; class Bacilli; order Caryophanales; family Bacillaceae; genus Bacillus; species Bacillus daqingensis. The sequence goes on along the minus strand of NZ_JBHSGK010000021.1, from coordinate 317,759 downwards.
GCGAATTACTGAAGCACTCGCAGAAGCAGCACAGGATGGGATTAAAGGGAAAGAGACAACGCCTTACCTGCTGGATAAGCTGAAGGAGGTCAGCGACGGGAAAACGTTAACAGCAAATATTGCGCTCGTCGAAAACAATGCGAAAAATGGCGCGAAAATCGCTGTCGCTCTCGCTGCTTTGTCCAATTAAAGACACAGTTGGTTAAGCAGTACAGAGAAAAACGAAAACCAGCGGAAGTTATTCACAGTCAATTCACAGAGAACAAGAGGACCCCTCCAAATGGAGAGGTCCTCTTGTTCTCTAATCAATTAATCATTAGCCTTTGCAGGAGCAAAGACAGGTTTACTTAAACTGGCTTTTTGCAATTGTTCGTCCGTAAAGCAATGTGAGCGCAAATGGAACGACGATCGCAATGACCATACCGATGCTGAACTCGAGCCATGAACCTGCCTGAATCGAGAAGATACCAGGCACACCGCCGACCCCGACCGATTCCGCGAGTACTCGGTTAATCGAAATGTACGTTGCCGCAATAGAAGCACCGGCAATCGCACAGATGAATGGGAACTTAAAGCGGATGTTCACCCCGAACATCGCAGGCTCTGTCACACCAAGCCATGCGGAAAGCCCTGACGTACCGGCAAGACCTTTTACATTCTCATTGCGCGTAACGAAGAACATAGCGAATGCCGCAGCACCTTGAGCGATGTTGGACAGTGCCAGGATCGGCCATAGGAATGTTCCATCGCCTGTGCCGACAAGCTGCAGATCCACTGCAAGGAAAGCGTGGTGCATCCCTGTTACAACCATCGGGGCATAAAGAAGTCCGTACACGAAACCGCCGACAGCAGGTGCGAAATCAAACAACCATACAAAGCCATCCGTGATCGCATTACCTGCTGCAAACGTAATGGGACCGATAGCAATAAAGGTAACTAGTCCTGTTACGAGCAGTGCAACCGGAGCGACGACAAGCAGTTGAATGGCATCAGGTGTTTTACTGCGCAGCCACAGCTCCAGTTTAGCAAGGATAAAGGACGCAGCGAGTACAGGAAGCACTTGGCCCTGATAGCCTGTAGCCTCCACGTTCAATCCGAATACATTCCAGACGGGAACCTCTCCGGCCGTCTGGGCGTCCGCATATTCCCAGGCACTTAACAAGTTTGGATGGACAAGTATTAAACCGAGAACAATACCAAGCAGATCACTGCCTCCAAATCGTCTAACTGCAGACCAGCCGATTAAAGCAGGTAAGAACTGGAAGGCGGCGTGAGCAATGATAAAGATCATTTCAGCAAGATCAGCCCACTGCGGGTATACATCTACGACGGACTGACCATCAAAAAAGATATCTTCACCGGTAAGAATATTATTCAAACCGAGCAGAAGTCCGGCCGTAACAATGGCGGGAAGTATCGGAATGAAAATATCAGCGAGTGTTTTAATTGCACGCTGGAAGGGGTTCATCTTCTGCGCAGAAGCATCCTTTACCTCCGATTTTGATGATTCGCCTATGTCCGTCACCGACATCATATCGCGGTAAACCTGATCAACCGTTCCCTGGCCGATAATAACCTGGAATTGACCATTCGTGGAAAAGGAGCCTTTTACAATGTCGATGGCTTCCAATTTTTCCTCATCCACTAAGTCTTCATCTCTTAAAGCAAAGCGCAGTCTGGTGACACAGTGCGTAACTTTTTCGACGTTTTCTTCTCCGCCGATTGCTTCGAGTATGTCACGAACCTGCTGCTCATATTTTGCCATAGTATGACCCTCCTAAACCGTTTTCATAAAGCAGCAACTTGTATATACAACGTAACTGATTTCATTATAATTTGTATATACAAGCTTTGCAACCGTTTTACTTCTTTCAGCGAAAAAGAGAATGTTGCAGCAGTTTATAGACGAATGCTGGCAGAATTACATAGGTTTTCCACGAAAAGTAACGTTCATCGTGATCAGCCTTCTGACTGCAAGAAGAGCAAATAGCAAAAATGTGGTAAACCCAATCCAGTAAGCAATAATTCGTAAGGCATCAGCACTCCAAGGTGCAAGCGAAGCGACGAGACTACCGCCAAACAGAGAGGCGATCACGGTAAGAAACGTAAAAAAGACTGGATTAATTTGCTTGAAGATAAAAAACTCGCCGTTGTGTTCGACTTTGTTTCGAGTGTACAGCACTGCGCCTGCATACAGGAACAAAACAGTAAACAGCACGGCCAGGCTGATGCCGATCAACTCCCCCATTTGTCCAATCGTATAGTAAATCGGAGTTAAATAAACGATTGGTCTCGGCTGAGAGCCAAGTGAGAATAAATAAAAGTTATGGACGCGCATGAATTCCTGAGTCAAAGTCAGTAGAATCATTGGCAGAAAACCGGTAATAAGTGTAAGAACTGTCTGCGAAATCATTTCCCCTGTTACCGTGCCGATAAACAACGCAAAGGTAAAAAAGAAAATATATCCAAGCAGAGGAGCCCAAAATATTTCCAGGCTCGTCACCAGATGCAGTCCGTAGTCAAATTCTGAGGCAGAAATAATAAAGTAGGCGGGCAGAAAGTTAAGGATAAAAAACACGGTTATGATAGCTGTTCCAAGCAGCCACTTTGCTAAATAGAGCTGCCTGCGGCTGAATGGCAACGAAAAAGTGAAGTCGTTGCGCCGCGTATTTCGTTCAAGACCGACAAGCAGAACGGCAAAGAAGATAATGGCAAGCGCAATAAATATAGTAAACGTCCCCTGCGAAAATATTTGCTGAACGTCCCACGACTGTACTTCGTAAACGTACTCTTCAGCTTCACCAGCCTGCTCCGCCCGTTCGTTCCACGTTTCGATAGATAAAATCGCCTGAATTGGCATCTGTAAAATAAATAAGACGAACAGCGCCCAGATCAGCAGTTTGGACTGCTTGTAGTTTTGAAACCACAGTGCTTTATTCAGCAAGGCGGTCACCTCCAAGCTTAGCGACAAAATAATCCTCCAGCGACAATGGCAGCGTTTCAAATAAAACAGGGTTGCTCTTCTCCAGCTCCTTTGCAATGCTGCTGTCCGCTTTAAATAAAATAGTTAATACCCGGCCTGTTTCGTCGAGAATATATAAGTTATTCCGAATATGATCAGGAAGAGGAGACGATGGAACAAGCTGTGCCTTTCGATACTGACTGCTGAGATCGCCCAGCTTATAATGGCTGTCAACTTCACCTTCACGAATCATAATAATTTCATCTGCCATAAACTCCAGCTCATCCAGACGATGAGACGAAATAAGGACAGACAAGTCTTTCTCGGCCACTTCTTCCACTAATAACTGCAGCACCTGGCGTTTAACAATGACATCCAGTCCGTCAGTAGGTTCATCCAGCAATATATAAGAGGCCCCTGTAGCAAATGCGGCTATTAATTGAAACAAGGCTTTCATCCCTTTGGAATAGTTGCCGATCTTATTAATTTGCTCAAGTTGAAAGCGATCCATGAGCTCTTTCATATAATCTTCATCAAAGTGAGGGTATATGGTTTTATAGAGAAAAATCATTTCTTTAGTGGAATAGTTTTTCATCGCCTCGGTCGAATCCGGCACAAATATAATGTTCTCTTTTAGATGAGGATGGGTAAAAATACTTTGTTCGTTCATGAGCACATTGCCCGAAGTAGGATTCAAAATACCGGCCATGGTGCGAAGCAGGGTTGTTTTCCCGGCTCCGTTACGGCCGACAATGCCAATGATTGATCCACTCTCTATGGTGAAATCAATATCCTTTAAAATAGTACGATGATGAATAATTTTGGATACATGCTGAACGTTCATGACTCGACCTCCTCACTGGCTGTCTCCACCCAGTGGAGCAGTTCTGATTTCGCGATTCCGCAGCTGCGGCTTCGATGCACAAGCTCTTTCAGCTGCTTCTTAATTTCCATGCGCTCCGGTGCCTGCTGCAGCAGCGCTCTGTTCTCAGTTAAAAATGTACCTCTGCCGCGTTCGGTATAAATGATTCCCTGGCGTTCGAGCTCTTGATAAGCTTTACTGACCGTATTCGGGTTTACAAGAATGATTGACGACAGCTCTCTAATCGAGGGCAGTTTTTCCCCGGGTGCTAAAATACCTTGTATATATAAATCCTTGATTTGAAAAATAAGCTGCTCATAAAGGGGAGTGGGGCTTTTCGTATCAATACGATAAAACATAGGTGGCCTCCCTGAAGTGTATGATATGTATTAATACAGTTATAACATATTTTGCTTACGATAAGGTAAAACAAGACGATTATTAACAGCTCCAATAAAGAATGGCCTGTTCCAGAAACGGAACAGGCCATACAGAGTATGGATAAAGTCATTTTAAGTGAATAACGTTGCACCTGCCTGCATCTACGGACACTCGCTTTCCGGAGGGAACGGCCTCAGCTAACCACTCCCTCCTGCTGTCCGCCGGATCTTCGCCTCGTTCGGATCCTCCTGGAGTCGAGATCCTCCAATTTGGCAGCTGCCAGTCCGGTTGAAACGCCTGGTGATGATTCACACGTGCTTGTTCCATATGGATGGAACCTTTATATAGGCAACGCTTCGATGTCGAATAAGGATTACTAGTGCTTTCACGCATGTACCATGGAACAGTCGTATCTACCGATCGGAACGTTTTTCTCCAACAAACAAATCCATTTTCCCTTCGTGTCCGGCGGGGACGTGGAAGCCACGCAGCCTGAAGATTCCGTGCCGCTCAGATCTGCGAGCGGCATCCACGCACGAGCGGAGCCGGACTGGGTCTTGAAGGCTTCTTGTAAGAAGCCTGTGTCCGAGTGAAGCCGTGCCTTTCTTCCCTTCATACAGGGGTCACGTCACCCTGAGAAATAGCTGAAGGCCAGCCCACGGCAGGCTCGGTTAACAGAGGGGAAAAACAACCAAACGAATAAATAATTAAGTTGAAAGACTTTTCCAACAGCCTGAATGGCCTGTTCCAGAAACGGAACAGGCCATTCAGGCTGAACAAAACAATAGGACCGTTTTGATTTACGAGCCGGATGCCTTTTTATCGTGAAGCTCCGGCGCAGAAGCCTCTGCTTCCTGCTCGGAATCGTAGTTTACTGCTTCAGCGTTCCGAACGAAAGCCGGCGGCCTCCCTTTAGCAGCCCACAAAAAGACGAGCACGACACACGCGACTAAAACAAGCTGCGGGGCCCAAAATATCAGAAAATCAGTCATGGATCATTCTCCTCTCGTTATTTTCTACCCTCAACATAATCGGCGTCAAACAAAAATAGTCTCATGAGCAGATACAGGGATGGGACGAGCAGAAGCAGACCTGCAATGAAGGCGATGATAAGTGCTGTAGCCATCGCTTCATTCGTAAACCCGTCGTAAATAGTTAAATACGGGTATAGCAAATAGGGCAGGTGAGAAGCCCCATAGGCAAAAAATGCGGCGAAATACTGGATCATGACCATGATAAAGGCAATGCCGTAGTTTCGCTTTTTCAAAATCAGCACGAATGCGGTTGTAAATGCAGCAGCTGAAATTGCAAACATCCACCAGAGGTCGAGCATTCCGGCAAAATGCTCCGGATTTCGGCCTCCGAGCAGGAAGAAAACAATGATTCCCATTCCGATAGAAGGAAACGCCCATGTGAGGGCATACGTTCGGAGCAGTTTCAGCGCTGTTTCATCCTTTGCCCGTGCTGCATAATAGCTTAGAAACGAAGCGGAGATGAACAGAACACTGACAATCGCAAGAATAACGACGCCCCATGAATAGAGGCTGCCGAATAACTCTCCATATAAAAGTTCGACGTTCCCGTTTTCTACGGTAATGTAGCCACCTTCAGAAATTGTCAGTACTGTCGTAAGCGACGCCGGAATCAACAGGCCTGTTGCTCCATACAGAAAGTTATAAAAATTACTTTCCTTAGCTCCGTAAGTGGCAAACGCATAATAGGAGCCCCGTATCGCTAAAAGAATTATCGCGATACTGCCCGGGACGAGCAGTGCCGTCCCGTAGTAATAGGCAGTCTCCGGAAAAAAGCCGACAATTCCAATAAAGAAAAATACGAGAAATACGTTCGTTACTTCCCATACCGGTGAAAGATAGCGTTGAATGATTGGGTGAATCATGTGATCTTTTTTCGTTCGCTTCGAATAGTAGCTGAAAAAGCCGGCGCCGAAATCAACGGATGCAACAATGAGGTAGCCGTATAAAAACAGCCAGAGAACTGTAATTCCAATTACTTCGTATGACACCGGACCACTCCTTTCTCTGTCATTACTTTACTTCATAGTTTTGAATATCGCGCTTATACATCTCCCGCTCAACCGGGTTGCGCTTAAACATCTTACGGAGCACCCCGATGCATGTAACAGCGAGTACTGTATATAAGAGAGCAAACAGGATGAGCATTAATCCGACTTGTCCGGAAGTAGTAGCACCTTCCGAGGTTCGCATGATGCCATTTAAAATCCACGGCTGTCGACCAACTTCAGCGAAGATCCAGCCTGATTCCATGGCAACAATCGCAAGCGGTCCGCCAGCAGCGACCATGATCAACAGCGGCTTATTAAAGGCATTCCACGTCTTCTTCCAGTTCATCACGACGAACAGTGTACTAACGGCAGCGAGGTACATGCCGATAAACACCATTAAGTCAAAGAAGTAGTGGACAAAAAGCGGCGGCAGGTCTTCTTCCGGAAATTCATTTAAGCCAATTACTTCTGTATCCGGCGTCCCTCCTGCTAGGATACTGAGTGCGTAAGGGATTTCCAGAGCATAGCTTATTTCATTATCTTCGTTTATGATGCCGCCAAGTATAAGCGGGGCTTCGGTTTCAGTTTCGAAGTGCCACTCAGCAGCAGCCAGCTTTTCAGGCTGATATTCGTGCAAATATTTACCGGAAAGATCTCCGATCACAGCTGTTCCAACCGCAAATACGGCACCGGCAACCATTGTCATGTGAAGGGCCTTGCGGTGGTACACGGATTTATTGCCGCGCAATATTTTCACCGCAGCAATTGCACCGAGCACGAAAGCAGCTGTTAAATAACACGTAATGATCACGTGAGATATTTTCGTCGGCGTAGCCGGGTTAAACATGGCTTCTAATGGATTTACATTTGTAACGACGCCGTCGATAATATCAAAACCTTGCGGCGCATTCATAAAGGCGTTGACCGTTGTGATGAAGAAAGCACTTGCTGTCGCTCCGATTACAATCGGAATAACGAGCAGGAAATGGCGCATCTTCGATTTAAACCTGTCCCACGTGTACAAATAAATGCCGAGGAATATCGCTTCAAAGAAAAAGGCGAAAACTTCCATAAACATCGGCAAGCCGATTGTGTGGCCGGCAGCCTGCATAAAATTCGGCCAAAGCAGACTTAGCTGCAGTCCCATCGCAGTACCGGTAACGACACCGATAGCGACTGTGATCACAAACCCTCGTGCCCATCGTCTCGCTAAAAGCGTATAGTGCGGGTCATTTCGTTTAATCCCCATCCACTCTGCAATGGCGATCATGATCGGAATCCCGACACCGATCGTGGCGAATATAGCATGAAACCCGAGTGTCAAATAGGTAAGTATTCTGCTTAAGAGGACCGGATCGTTCTCAAAAAACATATATTCTCCCCCTCAGTCATTAAACTCAAATAGTAGAGCTCAGTCGCTCGTAAATATATAATAATAGATAATATCACGGTCGTTTATAGGGGATAACCCCTAAGTTATGTGAATTTGTGAGCAATTATTGAACAGCTTACGACGGTTTTGTGAATGGAGGTTTTTAACATGCGTGTATTGATCGGCATGAACCACGAATTAATGAGGCACGGACTCGTGCAGCTGCTGTATGATTTGGGAGACATTGACTATATGGTAACAGCTGCCACGCGCGAAGAGTTGTATAAAAGCATGAGACTGTACTCTTTCACACACATTTTCGTTCATACAGCCTTGCCAGGTGCGCTTTCACCGGCTTCCTTTCACCAGGAAGCTGGAGCAGGCGTTTATTTGATCGGGACTGAAGAGGATAAAAGCCGTGACCTTCCGCTTTATGATACCCTTTCGCTGGACGAATGGATGCGAAGATTGAGCCGTATTATGAGAGGGGACCTGAAGCCGGGAGCAGTAGTCCTGCAAAGCAGCTCAGCTGAAGAACTGACGCTTAGAGAAGAAGAAGCTGTTCGTATGCGAATTCACGGCTACACCGTTCGGGAAACAGCAGCAGTGCTCGGTATATCGGAAAAAACCGTAGAAAATCACCGGCGCAGCGCTGCAAAAAAGCTGCATATAGCGAGCAGCCGGGACTGGATGGCGTTTGGTCGAAGCAAAGGGTTTATCTGACAAATAGCCCAGCCTGCTCCTGTTAGACAGCGTTAAACACTGTTAAAATGGGGGCAGATGGGAACGAACTTGCAGCGGCTCTCAATAACAGGAACAGGGCTTGCGGTCTCTAAACGCTCAAGTGAGCCCGGGTCCGGTTTTGCCGTTTATGACTCCGATTCCTCTGCCAGACCGACACGACAGTGAGAAAACTGAGGGTTCAAAAAATGTTCAAAAACAAAAGCTGCAGTAGAAGCAGGAGTGATACGCTTGCCTGCATTCGGCATAAAGTCAATTTTCCATGAAACAGGACGTGCTTCAGTGCCGTCAGGAAGATAAGTTGGACAAAAAATAGTCCAGTTCAGCTCACTGTCAGTTAAATGATGGAACACAAAGGCGTGTTCGATCGAACTGCGAGTCATCGGTTTTTTAGATTCATCCGTTTCGTAACGAAATTTATCCGGTGTGTGCATCGCATTTAAAATACCAGCAGTACCAATCGACACAAATCGTGAAATCCCCAGCTCCTGCATTCTGGCTGTTATAGCAGGTACAGCCTGGCTTAATACATCGGCCTTATCCGTGGAGAGAGCGGAAAAAACAGCTTCTGTACGGCTGTCTATGGCTTTGGATACATCATCCTTAGACAGAGCGTTTCCTGTAATCATTGTAACGGACGGATGATTTTTCCACGCTTCAGGAACCTTCTCCGGTGAGCGGATCAGCAAAGTCACCGTCCAGCCCGCCTGAAGTGCTCTTGAAGTAAATTCGCTTCCGGTTCTGCCGGTCGCGCCAAAAATAGAGATGTGCATCATCATTCCTCCAGCTCTTTAACGTGTTTACCTCTCTATTACCCTGATATACTTTACATATGCATCGGTTGCAAAGACAATAGCAGTTTATTCCACACTTTCATTTAAGAGAGGATTAATTATATGTTTGAAACGGTTGACGGCATCATCCAGATTATACGGGATCCATTTATGAATGCAGCTGAAAGCGTCCAGTCATTTCCGATGCTGTATGCGTTTGCTTTAGGAATCGTCGGAGCACTTGCTCCTTGTCAGCTGTCAGGCAACATTACAGCGATGACGCTTTATGGTTCCAATTCCATCCGTAAAGGTATTTCCTGGCTGGACACCGTTCAGTTTTTAGCAGGCAAAGCAGCAGCTTTTTCACTGCTGGGACTTATCGTGTTTTTGCTCGGACAGGAATTCCAGCGGCAGCTCCCGCTTTTCTTTGAACCCTTCCGCTGGATGATCGGGCCGCTTTTGATCGCGATCGGGTTATTTCTAGCCGGATTTCTTCCTCTGAATTTCCGCATACCATATCGATTTGAGAAAAAATCGAGACGGGGAGGAGGGGCATTTTTGCTCGGGTTTACTTTCTCACTCGCATTTTGCCCGACGATGTTCATTCTGTTCTTCGTCCTCATGATGCCGGCTGCAGTGGCATCACCTGCTGGAGCGATCATGCCGGCATTGTTCGCAGCTGGTACAACATTGCCTTTTCTGCTTCTTGTATTTGTTATTTGGTATTTGGACTTGGGAGGCAAAGCAGTTAAATTAGGCAAGCAAGCCGGTAAGTGGGTGCAAACCGCAGCGGGCGTTCTAATCATTTTTATCGGCGTATTCGATATTATGACGTTCTGGCCGCTTTGACAGCGGCCATTTCCCTGATCGTAATCAATTTTTCGAGCAGCTTTACATTTTACATGCGCTCTATTATACTTTTATTTACAGCGGTACAATCTGAACGAATGCTCAGTCAGTGCCGTTTCTTATTTGCGGTAAAATGTAAGCCCTTACATAATGGAGAGGAGAGAAGAGAATGGATTTTCAACTGACGAAAGAACAGCGCATGATTCAAGATATGGTACAGGATTTTGCAGAAAAAGAAATTGCCCCGATTGCAGACAGCATCGATAAAGAGGAACGGTTTCCTGAAGAGATTTTTAAGCAAATGGGGGAGCTTGGTCTGCTTGGAATTCCATTTCCGGAAGAATACGGCGGCTCTGGCGGAGATACTATTTCCTATATCCTCGCAGTTGAAGAAATCGGAAAAGTTTGCGGAAGCACCGGGTTAAGCTATGCTGCAGCCGTATCTCTCGGAGCGTCACCGCTTTATCATTTTGGCACACAAGCCCAGAAGCAAGAGCATCTGACGCCGCTTGCATCAGGTAAAACGCTCGGTTCTTTTGGTTTGACTGAGCCAAATGCCGGTTCAGATGCAGGCGGAACTCGGACGAAGGCCGTGAAGAAAGGCGACCGCTATATCATCAATGGGGAAAAGTGCTGGATTACAAACGCGAGCTATGCAAGGACGATTATCGTAACAGCGGTAACCGGGGAGCGTGAAAACGGACGAAAGCAAATTTCTGCATTTATTGTACCTGCTGATGCCAAAGGACTTACGATCAGAGCAGAGTACGAAAAAATGGGCGTAAGAGGATCGAATACGACAGAGCTCATTCTTGAAGATGTAGAAGTCCCGGAGGAAAACATTCTTGGGGACGCGGAAAAAGGGTTTAATCAGTTTTTATACACGCTTGACGGCGGCCGGATCTCTATTGCCGCACTGGCACTTGGCATCGGCCGTGCAGCCTATGAGGCTGCACTAGCTTACAGCAATGAGCGTAAGCAGTTTGGGCGGCACATTGGCAGCTTTCAGGCTATCCAATTTAAGCTTTCCAACATGGCAATGGAGCTGGAGCTTGCTAAAAACATGATTTTGAAGGCTGCCTGGTTAAAGGATCATAAAAAGCCATTTAAAAAAGAAGCGGCAATGGCGAAGCTGTTTGCATCTGAAGCTGCAACGAGAGCTTGTAATGAAGCGCTGCAGATACACGGCGGATACGGCTATATGCGCGAATATAAAATCGAGCGGTTTTTACGGGATGCGAAGTTGATGGAGATCGGGGAAGGCACATCTGAAATTCAGCGTCTGGTCATTGCACGTGAAATCGGCTGTCCACAAGCCTGATGAAGGGGGAACTAAATATGATCAATAAACTGTTAATTGCAAACCGCGGCGAAATCGCCTGCCGAATTATCCGTACGTGCCGCAGTCTCGATATTACCAGTATCGCCGTTTATTCGGAGGCTGACAGCCGCGCTCAGCATGTTTTGATGGCGGATGAATCAGTGGAAATCGGCGGAGCCCGCGTAAAAGAAAGCTACTTGAACATGGACGCGGTCCTGCAGGCGGCAAAGGATTTTGGTGCTGATGCGATTCATCCCGGCTATGGTCTGCTGTCTGAAAATGCCGAGTTTGCTGAACGAGTAGCAGCCGAAGGGATGCTTTTTATCGGTCCTGCACCTGAGTCCATTGCAAAAATGGGAGACAAGATTCAGGCGAGAAAACTCATGGAAGCTGCCTCTGTTCCAGTTGTACCAGGAAGGGTGCTTGACGGAGAATCTGAAAAAGAACTCGTGCTTGCCGCTCGCAGCATCGGCTTCCCCGTTATGCTGAAAGCAGCAGCAGGCGGCGGCGGTATCGGCATGCAGCGTGTTGACGATGAGACACAGCTTGTGAAAGCAGCGGCTTCTGTGCGGAAGAAGGCAGAGACCTTTTTCGGATCTGGTGATTTATTTCTCGAAAAATACATCATTGATCCTCGCCACGTAGAAGCACAGGTGTTTGGAGATGGAAACGGCAACGTCCGAGTGCTTGGGACACGGGATTGTTCTGTTCAGCGCCGGCACCAGAAAGTGATCGAAGAAGCACCTGCACCTGCTCTTGCTGCGGAAACGATTGAAGCGCTTGAGGAATCAGCGCGCCGCGCCGCTGCTTCGATTCACTACCGGAATGCGGGAACCGTTGAGTTTATCGTAAGCGCCGAAGAGGATGTATACTTTTTGGAGATGAACACGCGTTTACAGGTTGAACATCCGGTAACTGAAGAAACAACCGGCACCGATCTTGTAGAATGGCAGCTCCTGCTTGCTTCCGGATCTGCACTAGACGAGCTTCCTGTCCGGTTTGATGCAGCAGCAGCTTCAGTCGAAGCTCGAATTTATGCGGAAGATCCAAAAACATTCTTCCCTTCTCCGGGAACGATCACAGCTTGGAAATTCCCTGAGGTAGAAGGGATCCGCTATGATATGGGGTTTGTAGAAGGAGATACGATCAGCCCTTTTTACGATCCGATGGTAGGAAAAGTGATCGCCCGCGGCGAATCTAGACAACAGGCAGTAAATCTGCTGATTGATGCACTGGAACAGGCGGAGACAGCCGGGATCAAAACAAATATCCCAATGTTGATCGAGGTGTTGAAGGATCCGCGTTTTCAGCGTGCCGAAATAAATACACACTTTTTAATGCAGACGAATTAATGTAAAGGAGGAGCAGAAGATGGCAGACATTCAAACAACGATGGCAGGGAACGTATGGAAAATTAACGTAAAAGTAGGCGACGAGGTACAGGAGGGTGACGAAGTTGTGATTTTAGAATCTATGAAAATGGAGATTCCAATCGCAGCCGAACAAAGCGGCACCGTTTCCGAAGTACTTGTAGAAGAAGGAAGCTTTGTGAATGAAGAAGATGTCGTAGTGAAGCTCGGCTAAGGAGGGACAGGCGTATGACGATTCCAGCGGAAGCTGTTCTGAAGGAAGTCGGTCCTAGAGACGGTCTGCAAAATGAGCAGGCGCTTGTCTCCACGGAAAAAAAAGTTGCCTGGATCGAAAAGCTTACGGATGCCGGACTCACCTATATCGAAGTGTCGTCATTTGTATCACCTAAGTGGATCCCAGCACTAGCTGATGCCGACGATGTGTTCCGGTATTTAAAGCGAAAAGAAGGTGTGACGTATGCGGCGCTCGTTCCGAACGCAAAAGGGCTTGAGCGCGCGCTTCGTGCTGACGTCGACGAAATAGGGTTGTTCGTCTCATCAAGCGACACACACAATAGACGGAACGTTAATAAGTCGACTGAAGAATCGCTGACACTCCTTCGGGAGGTAGCTGAAGAAGCAAAAGCTGCGGGGAAAACAGTGAGAGGGTATGTATCTACTGTTTTTGGATGCCCGTATGAAGGCAGGGTGTCGATCGGACAGGTGGAAAAGACGGCACATGCCCTGCTTGACATGGGGGTAGATGAGTTGTCGCTTGGAGACACGATCGGCGTAGCAAATCCGCTTCAGGTCAAGCAGGTCATCCGCCAGTTAAAAACCACCATACCCACAGGAAGACTGGCTTTGCATTTCCATAATACGCGCGGACTCGCCTGTGCAAACATTATGGCCGGTCTGGAGCAGAATATTCAAGTATTTGATGGCGCCAACGGGGGTCTGGGAGGATGTCCGTATGCAAAAGGGGCTACCGGCAACGTTGCGACAGAAGATGTGCAGTACTTGATGGATGCGCTCGGCGTGAAAACAGGTGTATCGCTAAAGGGGCTCGTAAAAGCTGCAGAATACATTGAGCCGCACGTCGGCACTAAGCTGCCAAGCTACCAGCTGCAGCTGCAGCAGGAAGAGGAGGATGGCGCATGATGATACAGGCGGAAGTAAGAGATCGGACCGGCTGGCTTACGCTGGATCGCGAGGATGCTGCGAATGCATTGAGCAGCGACTTAATTGCACAGGCTTCTGACGTCCTGCAGGAGTGGCGTCATGACACAGCTGTCCGCTCTGTCATCATAACCGGTGCGGGCAAGAAAGTGTTTTGTGCTGGAGCTGATTTGAAAGAGCGTTCTAAAATGCAGGAATCTGAAGTATGGCAGGCAGTAGCCTCCATTCGAAGCTTTATTGAAAGCGTTTACGAGATGCCGCAGCCTGTTATCGCTGCTATAAACGGCCATGCCATCGGTGGAGGTCTGGAACTGGCTTTAGCCTGTGATCTTCGAATCAGCACCGATCAAGCTTTTTTCTCTCTCGCAGAAACCGGTTTGGGGATCATTCCAGGAGCTGGAGGTACGCAGCGGCTCCCGAGATTAATAGGGGAGCAGAAAGCAAAAGAAATGATTCTGACAGGACGCAAGCTTGCGGCAGATGAAGCGGAAGAAAGCGGTCTGATCCTTAAATATGTGCCGGTGAAGCACTTGTACGAGGAAGCCTCTATGATGGCTGGGCTCGTTAACAGCCGTGCACCACTCGCCATTCGTTCCGCAAAAACAGCTGTAAATCAGGGAATACAGACAGACCTGCAGACCGGGCTCGAGCTGGAGCGCAAGCAGTATGAACAGACAATCGGGACAGAAGATCGACTTGAAGGGTTAAGAGCCTTTAAGGAAAAACGGCCGCCTGAATTTACAGGACGCTGATAAGGAGAGATAGGAATGACGCTGAAACTGGATAAAACCTGGCAGGAGCGGGTGGAGCAGATTGAAAAAGGCGGGAATGAGAAATATCATGAAGCGAATGCTTCAAAAGGCAAGCTGTTTGTCAGGGACAGGCTTGCACGTCTTTTTGATGACAGCTCGTGGAAGGAAGATGGAAAATTTGCCAACGCTGAGACAGAAGGATTACCTGCAGACGGTGTTATCACGGCGATCGGTAAAGTAGACGGCCGCACCGTGTGTGTAATGGCCAATGACTCAACCGTGAAGGCTGGATCGTGGGGGGCAAAGACGGTCGAAAAAATCATTCGTATTCAGGAGACCGCACTAAAGCTGAAAGCTCCGATGTTCTATTTGGTAGACAGCGCTGGAGCAAGGATTACGGACCAGATCGAGATGTTCCCAAACCGTCGCGGTGCCGGACGGATTTTCCATAATCAAGTAAAGCTTTCCGGGATGGTTCCGCAAATTTGTGTGTTGTTCGGTCCCTCTGCTGCCGGAGGAGCATATATTCCGTCGTTTTGTGACATCGTCATCATGGTAGAAGGCAATGCAAGTATGTATCTGGGTTCTCCGCGAATGGCAGAAATGGTCATTGGGGAAAAAGTTAGTCTTGAAGAAATGGGCGGCGCTAAAATGCACTGCTCTGTTTCGGGCTGTGGGGATGTACTGGCGGCTGATGAACCTGAAGCGATTGAAGCAGCCCGCTCTTATTTTTCGTATATGCCGGAAAACTATCAAACAGTTTCCGCAGTAAAAGAAGCTGTACCAGCTGTTGAAAAGGATTTGGAAAAGCTTGTGCCTGCCAATCAGAACGTGCCATTCGATATGCATCAGTTTATCGATGGACTGATTGATGAAAGCAGCTTTTTTGAGGTGAAGGCGTTGTTTGCAAAGGAGCTGATTACCGGTCTGGCAAGAATAGAAGGGCGCACAGTAGGAATTATCGCAAATCAGCCAAAGCAGAAGGGCGGCGTACTATTTCACGATTCTGCCGATAAAGCAGCGAGATTTATTACGATGTGTGATGCATTTGGTATTCCGCTGCTTTTCCTCGTTGACGTTCCGGGCTTTATGATTGGAACGAGAGTAGAAAAAGCAGGGATCATCCGTCACGGTGCAAAGATGGTAGCAGCTATGTCTTCTGCTTCTGTTCCTAAAATTTCAGTAGTCGTGCGAAAAGCATATGGAGCTGGCTTATATGCGATGGCAGGGCCGGCCTTTGAACCAGATGCCTGCATAGCGCTTCCTTCTGCTCAAATAGCAGTGATGGGACCTGAAGCAGCAGTGAACGCTGTGTATGCAAATAAAATAGCGGCGCTGGACGAATCAGACCGACCGGCTTTTATAGCGGAGAAGCGGAAAGAATATCAGGAAAACATAGATATTTACAGGCTTGCATCCGAAATGATTGTCGACGATGTCATACCTGCAGGCGCGCTTCGAGACAATTTGGCATCCCGGTTTGAGCTGTATGCCGGTAAAGATGTCGTTTTTTCAGAGAGAAAGCGTCCAATTTATCCCGTATAGCGCGTAATTAATCAGGAGAGGATGATCGTTGTGAAACAACTATACACAGACACGGCAGACATCACAGCTGATATAAAGGACGGCTCGACTATTCTCGTCGGCGGTTTTGGCCTGTGTGGCATTCCTGAAAATGTCATTAAGGCGCTTGTCGATAGCGGCGTTAAAGATTTAACGATTGTTTCCAACAACTGCGGAGTCGACGACTGGGGACTCGGCCTGCTGCTTGAAAAAAAGCAGATTAACAAGATTTATGCGTCATACGTCGGTGAGAATAAGGAATTTGAGCGTCAGGTGATCAACGGAGAGCTGGAAGTTGAGCTTGTACCTCAAGGAACCTTAGCGGAAAGACTCCGTGCCGGCGGAGCAGGCATCCCCGCTTTTTATACGCCTGCAGGAGTCGGCACACCGATTGCAGAGGGTAAAGAAGTCAGAACGTTTGATGGCAAGGAGTACGTACTCGAGCATGCCATTACCGGAGATGTCAGCATCGTACGTGCACATACTGGTGATACGTACGGCAACTTAATTTATCGTAAAACAGCTCAAAACTTCAACCCGATGATTGCGGCTGCCGGAGCAGTGACAATCGCTGAAGTAGAAAACCTGGTTGAAGCGGGAACGCTTGACCCGCAGTCGATTCATACACCAGGGATCTACGTCAACCGCATAATCGAAGCTGTTCAGGAAAATCGGATTGAACGGCGCACCGTGAAAGAAGCCTGATGAAGGAGGAAGAGCGGATGGAAAAAAAGGAAAAGCGCGAACGAATCGCACGACGGGCTGAAAAAGAAATCAAAGACGGCGATTACGTGAACCTCGGTATCGGTATGCCGACGATGGTAGCAAATTACCTGGATGCAGATAAAAAAGTAATGCTGCAGTCAGAAAACGGGCTGCTCGGGATCGGGCCTTATCCGGAAGCCGACGAAGTCGATGCAGATTTGATTAATGCCGGAAAAGAAACGGTGACAGAAGCGAAAGGTGCCGCTTATTTCAGCAGCGCTGAATCGTTTGCTATGATTCGCGGAGGTCATATTGACGTGGCTATCCTTGGCGCAATGGAGGTTTCCGAGTCTGGAGATCTGGCGAACTGGATGATACCGGGCAAAATGATCAAAGGAATGGGAGGAGCTATGGATCTCGTTCACGGTGCTAAACGCGTGATTATCATTATGGACCACGTCAGCCGGAACGGGACACCTAAAATCGTAAAATCATGCTCCCTTCCGTTAACCGGCCTTGGCGTTGTTAATCGGATTATCACCGAACGAGCCGTTATCGATGTGACCGAAACCGGTCTGGTCCTTGATGAAATACTTGATGGTTCAACACCTGAAGAAATTCAGGAAGCAACCGGCGCCCCGCTTTCCATGGATTGACTTACACGAAGCCATTAAATTAGAAATCTGCCTACGAAAAGAGCTGCCGCCGGATCGAGTGATCCGGCGGCAGCTCTTTTTTATCTTCTGTCCGACTGAATAAGACCGTTTGAGGAGAGAGCGAGCTGCTTTCGCTTCCGGTTGGCCGCTGGAGTGAAGTGGGCGCCGGGTGCAATCGAGCCGTTGTGAAGGTTCAGGTGCTGCAGAAAGGCTTGTTCGGAGAATGCGTTATGAATTTCCTGAGCCTTTATAATGATGGATGCAGCTGCCCGTGCATCATCCAGTGCATGGTGGTGATTAAGATCAATCGACAGCTCGTGGGCTACAGTGGATAATTTATGATTATAAAATTCAGGCCACGTTTTCCGGGATACTTGAACCGAGCAGTTATAAGCAGCAGAAAGACCGGAGATCCCCCATACCTGCAGAGCAGAACGAAGAACCTTCATGTCAAAACTTGCATTATGTGCAATTAGAAGCTGATCCTGAATCAGCGGCTCGATCTCCGGCCAAAGCTCCTGAAACGTCGGCTCACTCTTTACATCCTCCCACGTTATCCCGTGAACCCGTACACATTTTGGATCAAAATACGGCGAAAACGGACGAATTAATGAGTAGACTTCCTGCGTGATTTCGCTGTTCTCAACGCGTACAAGGCCGATAGCGCAGGCGCTTCCCTGTTCAGTTGATGCTGTTTCAAAGTCAATCGCAGTAAAATTCATAAATGACCTCCTGCAAACATATGTTTGTTTTAGTTTAGCATGAACATACTGCTGCGAAAAGAAAAACATGAAAAGAAGCTGTCCGCAGCCGGCATGGCTGGAACAGCTTCAAAAAGGGGGAATATTGAAACCCTGTTACAGGGAATCAGCGGATTCGCTGCTCAGTCTCTGGATCAAAGAAGTGAGCTTTGTTCATATCAAATGCGAGATCAATTTTCGTACCGCCGGTTACATCCGTACGGGAATCGACTCGTGCAAT
Organism: Bacillus daqingensis; assembly: GCF_042654445.1. NCBI lineage: Bacteria > Bacillati > Bacillota > Bacilli > Caryophanales > Bacillaceae > Bacillus > Bacillus daqingensis. The sequence continues at coordinate 299,290 of NZ_JBHSGK010000021.1, read as the reverse complement.
AAAATCCTGATCACTGACTTTTGAGTAGAGGTAGGATTCCGCACCCATAAGTTCAGCTACATCAATCGTCGCAGTAAAGCGGCTGTTCTCAGCTGCATCCAGGAAGACCGGTTCATCATGGAAATCTTCCGGACGAATACCAAGTACAAGATCTCTGCCGTCGTAGCCTTCAAGCATTTTCATCTTGCCGGCTGGAATCGTAACGGTATGCTCACCGATACTGAATGTATTTCCAGTCAGTTTTCCGTGGAGGAAGTTCATGGCAGGAGAGCCGATGAATCCGCCGACGAAAATATTTTCCGGATAATCATAAATGTCCTTCGGAGCACCGACCTGCTGTACGAGACCATCTTTCATGACGACGATTCTGGAAGCCATCGTCATCGCTTCTGTCTGGTCATGTGTAACGTAAATGGTAGTTGTCTGCAGCCGGTGGTGAAGTTTGATGATCTCTGCACGCATCTGCACACGAAGCTTCGCATCCAAGTTGGAAAGAGGCTCATCCATCAGGAATACCTTTGGATTTCGAACGATGGCACGACCGAGGGCAACACGCTGACGCTGACCACCGGACATTGCTTTCGGTTTACGGTCAAGCATCTCAGTCAGGCCAAGAATTTTGGCAGCATTACGGACGCGTTCGTCAATTTCCTGCTTAGGAAATTTTCTCAGCTTCAGCCCAAACGCCATGTTTTCATATACGTTCATGTGTGGATAAAGCGCATAGTTCTGGAACACCATTGCAATATCTCGGTCTTTAGGTGCCACATCGTTGACACGGTCGTCTCCAATGTAAAGGTCACCTTTTGAGATATCTTCAAGACCGGCTACCATTCGAAGCGTTGTCGATTTTCCACAGCCTGATGGTCCAACGAAGACGATGAATTCTTTGTCAGCGATGTCCAGGTTAAAGTCAGTAACTGCCTGTACATCACCGTCGTAAATTTTGTACAAATTCTTAAACGTAATATCAGCCATTTTAATTCCTCCCACAAACTCATTTTCTAATCTGTAATCAGTGTATCCTGTAAGGGTTTTCATATCTATGGTAACCGTGCACAAAAAAACTGGCTGTTGATTGTGCAAGATGCATGCGCTTTCACAAAAGTGCATACAGTCCCTGCTGACAACCGAAATCAAGGCTCTTGATGTCGTCAGGCACGAGCCTGCGTTCCTCCACCTGTGCAACGGCTTATCTACAAATGGTGAGGCCCATGCTTTGCGACATTCGCCTGGGGCGTGAAGAACCAATTCGCTTCTGGACGTGGAACGCATTTGCGCGCGAACGAAGAAGGACCGCGTAAAAACGAATAAACAGGCACATACCGTGCTTTTGTCAACAGCTCGATCTCTTGATTAGGCTTTGTTCACGCTGTTGTTTCAAGAACGGCTGCCGGAAGAAGGCATTGTCAAAAGCATGAGGTAGACAGCAGCTGCGTTTTGAAACTGCCTGATGTCGAGCGTCGTTTTCTCAATAAATTTATCGACCCGGTACTGCATGGAATTCCGGTGCATAAACATTTTTTTGGCAGCAAGACTGATGTTCAGGTTGCATTCCAGAAAGCATCGCACCGACTCGAGCAGCTCGCTTTCTTCCTCGACCGGCTTCAGCTGCCGGCGAATCTGGGTAATCGTCTGTGGGGTAAACCGGCTCAGCATGAAATAGAGCAGCAGCTCTTGTTCAAGGAAGGTATGTTTTTTAGGGAAGGCAGTTGCCGTATCGTGAAACAGCTGGTGTTCCCAGTCAATATGCTCTTTTAATCCTTGGGGAGACAAAATCATGGAGCCGACACAGACGGAAGGACGAACGAAAAAGTCTGCTGCCAGTGTATCGACTACAGAGGAAAGGTTCAGTTCATCTTCAAAGGCATCGTCCGTTTCCTGAAGAATCATGCTGTCCCGATGAGATTTCCAAAGCATAAACCTGCTTCCCGGAAAAAGAGAAGAAGCAGCCTGGGAGAATGCCTCCTGCTCGTCAATTTGTTTTGGAAAACGAAAGTGAATCACTCGCAGCGGGAATGAAAGCTTTTCGCTCCATGCCGTCTCGGGAACCTCTTCTTCAAGTACGAGCAGCCGGTGCAGCGCTAGAGCAAGCGGATCATTCGGAAGCGGAAAATCCTGGGCAGGCTGCTGCCGATCGAGAATGGACTGCAGAAGCTGAAGCTCCTCCTGATTGAGCTCTTCCGGCTCGATGTGGTGCGTTTCGGAGCCTCTGGTGACTGTAAAACGCTTCATTGCCGGTGATCCTCATAGACATGATAGAGCATCAGATCATGCACAGACGACTCTAAAAAAGACTGATCGTCAATAGCATCAGGCTGCTTCCATACAATTTTTCCATCTTTTTGATAAATCCCGCGGTATCTCACCTGTTTATAATAGAAGTGGAAGTTCCAGCCGAACGGCTGCTCCTTCCATTGAAAATGCTGAATCATCACGTGTCCCTCCTTTAAAGCTGTTTTTATCGTACCATGAACCAGCCCGCGCGTTAACAGGATTCGTTGGTTTTCACCTGTCGCGTACGTTATACTATCATAAGCAGCCGTGCAGGGGGATGATTGTATGAGTGACTGGACTATCCTGCTCCTCTTGATCCTGATCGGGTCAATTGTAGGGGGAGGTACAAATATCATAGCGATCCGAATGCTGTTCAGGCCTTATCGCCCATGGTTTATCGGATCGTTCCAAATTCCATTTACACCCGGGCTTATTCCAAAGCGGCGCGGCGAGATTGCCGACAATTTGGGAAAGCTCGTTGAAGATCATTTAGTGACTCCGGAAGGCATGCAGGAGAAGCTGAGAGACGGAATTTTGTTTGAAGAAGTTCAGGGTCGTCTGCAGGAGGGAGTCAAGGACCTGCTGCAAGAGGAGCGTACGCTTGATGAGTGGATGGAAGAACACCTCGGCATGAAGGATCAGCTGTTGTCGCTCCGCAAATCCGTCGAACGAGGTTTAGCAGACAGACTTCGCGTGATCATTCAGGAATACAGCCGCGAGCCCTTCCAAAACTGGGTTCCGGATAATTGGATTGACCGCTGTGAATCTTATTTTCCGCTGTTAGCGGATCAGATTGTCACGAAGGGTACCGACTATGTCGCGTCCCCGGAAGGAATAAATCAAATAGACAGTATGCTGAAAACGTACCTTCGTTCCAGAGGAAGTGTCTCAACAATGTTCAGCAGAGTGGCTCAACGGTTCTCCATGGGGGAGCTGATCTCCAGAGAGCTCGTGCGGTTCTTACAGGATAAGCAGACAAAAAAGCTTCTTATTGAACTCATGCACAGGGAATGGAAGGGGATTCTGGAAACATCTGCAGATGACTATGTCAGCGATGAGAAGCTGGAGGAATGGCTCACGAAATTAACGGAATCAGCGGTCGGCCGTACACCGGTAATCGGCGAATGGGGCGGTCCTATTTCCGGATGGAGCATGCGATATGAAGAATTGTTAAACAAAACGGTCATTCCATCCGTGCTGGCATCCGCCTCGACGATTCTTTCACGCTATATTAAATCCATTATGAAGCAGATTGGGATCAAAGAGCTTGTTACAAAAGAAGTTAACACGTTCCCTCTCTCTCGGCTTGAAGAGATGCTGTTAATTATCGCACGCCGCGAGCTGAAGATGATCGCTGTACTGGGTGGCTTGATCGGGGCATTAGTGGGACTGATCCAAGGGATCTTTATTCTGTTTATTTTCTGATGGGATGCATTCCGCGCCCATTTATGTTACAGTCTAACGGAGCTTGAATAGCACAGCGCAAAGGCGCTGAAAAACCAAGGAGGATTTTTCGAATGGCAGACCACTTTGAAAAGGCCAATGAGCTTGCAGAAGCGCTGCAGGCGAGTGAAGAATTTACAACGCTGAAGCAGCTTCATGAAGATATCGAAAACGATGAAGTAGCAAAAAAAATGCTCGATAATTTCCGAAGCGTTCAGATGGACCTTCAACAGAAGCAAATGCAGGGAGAACAAATTTCTGAGGAAGAAGTACAGCAGGCTCAGAAGCAGTTTGAACTGGTACAGCAGCATGAACAGATCATGAAGCTCATGGAAGAAGAACAGCGCATGAGCCAGCTCGTCGGTGAGATCAACAAGATTATCACGAGCCCGCTAGAAGCGCTTTATGGAACAGAAGAACAGAACGGATAATAGTAACGATAACGCCGGTTCCTGCAAAGGAACCGGCGCTTTTTTCATGTTCGGCTGGATTGCCTAAGTTCTGTTTCAGCAGAATACACGTTCGTGATACACTAGAAGCAGGAACCGCTGCCTTAAAGCGGCAAACAGGAGGGAAAGTCAATGAGAGAAGAAGAGCTTATTGAAAAAGTACGCCAAGCGATGAAGGCACATGAAGACGGATCACCGGATGTCTTTTTGTACTCCTTGTTTGATTTTGAATTTGATTACATAGCGGAGAGCGAAGAGGTTCATCTGGATGCTCCCGTGACAGAACTGATGTTTAATCCGGTCGGCTTTATACACGGGGGGATCATCACCTACATTGCTGATACAGCTCTCGGACATCTGTGTGCAGCCTTCAATGAGAGGCCCTCCGTTTCGCTCGAACTGAAAACCCAGTTCCTGCGGACATCAAGGAGCGGTTCCCTGCACGCAAAAGCTGCCTTCCTGAAGAAAGGCAGCGGTGTCCAATTTGCAGAATGTACGATCAAAGATGATCAAGGCGAAATTCTGAGCCGAACGTCAGGAACGTTTTATACGATTAAAGAATAGCGCTCTTACGGATGAAAATGTACGAGACCGGCTGAAGAGCGGACGAGTCTGCTCGGCACGTGCTCGAGATCCTCTTCTTTGAGTCTCGCGAGTGCTGCTTTGCCGGCTTCCTCATCGTTTTCAGCTTCAAGCGTTTCGTTCAGCAGATGGTCGCCCTTTTTACTGTAGGCGGTTAAATAATAGGTCTTCATGCATGATCCTCCTCACGGCCGTCTGAGCGAGAGCCTTTTTAAATAGTTTATCATAAAGTGAATGAGTATTCATTACTGATTTTCAGGAGGCATGCCCCATGATTCGTTTTATACACTGTGCCGATCTTCACTTAGATCGTCCGGTGAGCATCCCGGAAACCGTTCCAGCTGAACAAAAAGCTGCACTTCAAAGATCGGCAAAGGTTTCCTTTTCGAACGCGTGTGAGACAGCAGCTGCAGAACGTGTCGATTTTATGCTGATCAGCGGAGATTTATATCATTACGAAACGCGGTCCCTATCAGCCCAGCGGTATCTGCGCAGCGAATTGGAAAAACTTGCCCGCCGCCACATTCCGGTATACATCATTCATGGGAATCATGATCCGGTAATCAGCGGACGTGCCGCGTTGCCGATGCCGGAAAATGTACACGTGTTTTCAGAGGAAGGCGAGCGGGTAACGCTCTCATGCAGGGAAGAAACCGTGCATCTTTATGGGTTCAGTTACTCAGGCTCTTCTCATCCGGATTCACCAATAAACAAGCTGAAATTGCAGCCCGATAATGGTTTTCATATCGGCCTGCTGCATGGCCAGGAGGCAGCTGGGGCGGCGCACGACTATGCTCCATTTCAGCTGCGGGAGCTGAAAGAAGCTGGCTTTGACTATTGGGCGCTCGGTCATATACATCAGCGAAGCGAGCTTTCGAAAGTACCGCCGATTCATTACCCCGGGAGTATAATTGGAGCAAGCCGGAAAGAAACGGGAGCGAAGGGAGTGCTGATGGTCGAACTTGAAGCAGACAGACCTCCGGCGGTCACCTTTATGGAAACAGCTCCGTTTGTACGTGAGAATGTCTCGATTGACTGCACGGGAATTGAAACGATAGACGAGCTCGTTTCAGCCTGTTTTGCCGGGTTAAACACGAATACGCTTTACAGCATTATTCTGGCAGGCACATTATCTATTGCCGGACTTGAGACGTCAGGCCAGGTTGACCTTCATTTGATGCTTGCAGACGAAGCAGAGGCATCAGGCATTATTCTCGATAAGATTTTCAACCATACAGAGCGTGAATCTGAAGCGTTAGCGAGCGACTTGCAGCACGAATTAAAACTGGCCGTTAACGATATGAAGGCGGACGGCTCCCTGCACCAGTTGACGAAGCATCCGGTTATTTCGAGACACCTGCCGGATAGTTTGAAGGAAGATGAGTTGTTTTGGCAGGATGTATGGCGTGAACTGATCTCGGCAGGAGGGACCTCCAAGTGAAGCTGACCCGTATTTATATTCGCTCCTACTATAAATGGAAAGACCAGTTTTGGGAGCTGGAAAACCGCACGATTTTCACAGGGAAAAATGAAGCCGGCAAGACGACAATTATGGCGTTCATCGAAGGAGTTTTGTTCGGTTTTTCGGACCAGGAGATGACAGGAGCCGGCGGTTCGCTGCTTTTTGAGGAAAGCGGCACAAGCTGGCTGATTGAGCGGGAACAAAAACGGACGATCCGCGGTGAGCGAAGCATTTACTGCAACGGTGAGCCGTATCACGGTGAACTGCTTACCGACATCAGTCTGCCTATTTTTCGTTCTTTGTACCGATTGGACCTTGATCACCTTCAGGACATGCAGAAGCGCGATTCTCAGGAGGTTGGCAGTCTGCTTTATGATACATCTTTCAGCGGACTTAAACGGTTAATCGAAGAGGATAAACGACGCAGCAAAGACCGTACAAAACTCTTTAAACCGCGCGGCAGAAAAACGGAACTGAATGAAACGGCTGCGAAGCTGGATCAGCTGCAACAGCAGATCAAACAGGCAGAACAAGAGCTGGATCGATATGAACAATTAAAAGAAGAAGACGCGCTGCTCGAAGAAGAGCAAAAGACGATCACTTCCAAGCGGCAAACAGGTGAAGCAAAACGACGGGAAGCTGAGATCTTAGCAAAACTGCAGCCAATCAAAGTAAACTGGCTGAACTGGAAAGCAAAGGCTGCAGATTCCGGTCTTCTCTCCGTTACAACAGCAGCAGCTTACCGTGAAAAAGAAGAGCTGCAGGCTGATCTTTATGAGAAGAAGCGAACTCTGCTAAATACGATGAAGCAGCCGGCTGCATTTGAGGAAGAGGCTGAACTTGCCAGACTGCGGACACTTGTGCGAGCATTTCCTGAACGGCGTGTTTTGGATAATCAGCTGGAAGAAGCAGGTGCTTCATTAGCACAGCTGCAGCAGGAGCAGCAAACGCTTGAACAGGAAAATCCTGCTGCAATACCCCTTCGGCAGCTGCCTGCGGCTGACGTGCTTGCTGAACGTACCGCGGAGCTTGGAGGCAGGCTGCCATCGCTGACTTGGTGGCTTCCAACAACCATTCTGCTCATGCTGGCAGCCGCAGGCTTTCTTGCAGCAGAATATGTGACGGCAGTTCTGGCATTGATCGGAGGCGTCATTTCAGCCGCTGTTTCACTCTATCTGAAAAACAAGCCACAAGAAGCGCCAGGTGATGCTTATTACGAGCTATCAACAGCCGAACGAGAGACGTTATTATCGTTAAAACAGCGCTATGACAAAGCCGCTGATAAGACAGCCTCTTATGAAAGAGAGTATCGGATTTCAGCCGGCAAGCTCGATGCACTGATGGAAGGAGCGGCTTCTTATGCTGGAAATGCATCCTCTCCTTCTGAGATGGAAGGAATACTGCAGGTTAAGCTCGAACGGCTCGAACGAAGCAGTCTTGCCAGTGAAGAAGAGCAGCGGCGCTTTCGCAGCCAGCAGACAGAGCTGAACGCGATCGAAACCCGTCTCTCCTCACTGGAACGAGAGCTGGCAGAGCTCAGACGTCAAGCAGACGAGGAAGATCGGACCGCATTTGATCAGCTGCTGCGACGCTTTGAAGCGGGACGAGAAGCAGAACTGGAAGCAGAAAACTGCTTCAACCGAATGCTTGATCTTGTCCCCGATCGTAAAGTGCTTTTAAGGCTGCTGGAATTACCTTATGAGGCAGCGGCATTGGATGAACTGGAAGAATCGCTGCAGGAACTGGAAGCGAAAGCTGTGCAGACAGAAAGGAAGTCCGCTGAAACGAAACTGTTGATCAAACAGCTTGAAGAGGAAGGCACCTATGAAGTATTAACCCAGCAGTATTACGAATTGCAGGAGTCACTAGCATCATCTGCCCGGAGATGGGCTGTACTGGAAGCTGCCGGTGCTGCTGTGCAGAAGCTGACGGATACGTATGAAAAAGAAAAGCTTCCAGCTGTGATGAAGCGCACGTCTGATTTATTTAATCGAATGACGAAAGGACGGTATGTCTCTATATCGATGCCTGGAGAGGGTTCGTTTGCAGCAGAATCCCATACAGGCAAGCTGTTTAACCCGGACCAGCTGAGCCGCGGAACGAGAGAGCTGCTGTATACAGCACTGAGATTGTCGCTTACTGCAGAACGGGAACGGTTCCCGCTCATCATGGATGAACCTGTCGTTAACATGGATAAAGATCGCCGTACTGCTTTCTTCAAGGAGGCATCAGCACACCCTTCTCAGCTTATTTTTTTTACTTGCCACGGTCAGATCGAAGAAGAGTGGCTGCAGGCAGCAGGAGGGAAAAGGCATCTGCTGGAGCGCTGATTTACTGAATTTCGTGTAAAATACCCATCGGATTTTCAAAATGACGCGTAGTATATTAAAATAGATGAAACTACTGTCACTATCAGCAACCGCGGCTTCATGCTTGCAGCAAACGAAAGCCGTTGATGAAGGAGGAAATTGTATGAGTCAGTTTACTGTTAATTTAGTAGAAGATGAAGAAAATCTCGGAAAAGTAATTAAGGCATATATGGAGAAGGAAGGATGGGAGGTGCAGCACTTTACTGATGGGAAAGATGCGTCTGAACATATTTCCACGCCGCCGCACCTTTGGATTCTGGACATCATGCTTCCTGGCATGGACGGCTATCAGCTGCTGAAGTCAATTAAGGCTGAAGCCGATACGCCGGTAATCTTCATTTCTGCCCGTGATAAAGACCTGGACCGGGTTCTCGGACTGGAGCTAGGCAGCGACGATTATCTAGCGAAGCCGTTTCTTCCTGAAGAGCTTGTTATCCGGGCGAAGAAGATGCTTTCGCGGGTTTATCCTCCGAATGAAACAGATAAAGATAAAATTGAACTGAATGGGTATACAATTGACCCTACCTCGCGAACCGTGCACGACGGCGAATCACATATTGAACTGACTACTAAAGAAATGGATCTGGTCATTCTGCTCACCTCCCATATTGGAGACGCCTTGTCCAGAGAGACGATTATTGAATATGTGTGGGGCACCGACTATTTCGGATCGGAGCGGGCAGTGGACGACGTTGTACGGCGTGTCCGCAAAAAGCTGCCGCGCATACATCTTGAAACACTCTACGGATACGGGTACCGGGTTCTCTCATCATGATTCGGTTGAACCTGACTCAGCGGATCTGGTTTTCGTTTATTTCGATTCTGCTGCTTGTCGCCCTGATGATCGGTGTAATCTATCCGATTTCACTAAAAAGTGCTCTGACAGAAGAAACGTACCGCATTATCGAGCAGGAACAAATGCGGTACGCGAATCCAGGCGGAGAACATGTCGTGCCGCCGCAGACAGAAATGGACTTTATTGAACAACGGGAAGCGGCTCGCTCTGTGTTCCACTTTTTTCTTATGAACCAGCTTGCTACATTAGAAGGTGAAGGAGAGCCGGTACCGGATGAGGCCCTGCAGGAAATGGGAGCGAGAGCCCAGGAGCAGATGACGAGGCGCGGCAGATATGAGCTCACCTATAATGGTGCCACGCTTTTTTATGTTGTCTACAAAGTGTACACTACAAACGGGGAAGCCTATCATATTTCCTATATGTGGGATACCTATCGGGACCAAATGGTAGATCGGCTTTGGGGCCAGCTCAGCTATATTATGCTGTTTGCAGGGTTAATGAGTCTTGTGCCTGCTTTCTGGCTGAAGCATTACTTAAGACAGCCGCTGACGAGTCTTGGAAATCATTTTGAGCAAATTGCCGAACGTAACTGGAAGGAGCCTTTCTATTGGGACGGCGATGAGGATTTCGAAAAGCTGTCCAACCAATTCGAGAAGATGCGGCAGAACCTGATCCGGTACGATTCGGCTCAAAAGACTTTTATGCAGCATGCCTCTCATGAACTGAAAACACCGATTATGATCGTAAAAAGCTATGCGCAATCTGTTAAAGATGGGATTACGCCGAAAGAAGACGTCGATCAGACGATGGATATCATTATTGAAGAGTCGAACCGGATGGAAAAACGTGTGAAGGATATGCTCTATTACACTAAGCTGGATTCGCTGAAGGAAGCGCCGATGGAAAAGACGGAGTTCCCTTTCGGCTCCATTGCCTATAAGGTGGAGCAGCGGTTTCGAATGACTCGTGAAGACGTTTCTATTTTCGTTGCAGGAGACCATGTGATGTTCGAGGCTGATAAAGATCAGCTCGGGGTACTTTTGGAAAATCTTGTAGAAAACGCGCTTCGCTATGCGGTAGATGCCATTGAGCTGCGGGCTGAAGCAACTGCTGATGAAAACCTGATTCACGTGCATAACAATGGGGAAGCGATTCCGAATGATGAGCTTAAACATCTGTTCACGCCGTTTCGAAAAGGCAATAAAGGGCAGTTTGGTCTGGGACTTGCGATTGTGAAAAGCATAGCCGAACTGCACGGAGGACAGGCAGAAGTAACAAATGAAGGGGACGGAGTGACGTTTACCATCCGTTTTCCGAATCAGCCTGCTCTCGGTGAAGGAACTGATGATGTAAAAGGATACGGCACGTAAACAAACACTTGAACAGGAGCTGTCAATGGGGCAGCTCCTGTTTCATTCGGATGGAATTTCCACCCCCGTGCGCTGTGACGAACGTGTGTGCTATACTGGAAAAAATGGAATCATAAAGGGGCGTTTCGACATTGAAAAAAGGGATTGGCTACTATCAAATAGGAGAAACGGTTGAATTGGCTCTGCTGATTAAACAAGCCAAAAAAGGGATAGCAAGCAATGGAAAACCATTTTTGTCATTGATGATGACCGATAAAACGGGTGACATTGAGGCAAAAATGTGGGGAGTGAAGCCGGAGGATGAATCTGTTTACCGAACAGGAACGGTCATCTATGTGCAGGGAGATGTACAGGATTACCGGGGGATGCGTCAACTTCGTTTGAAATCGGTGCGGCCGGCTCACGACAAACGGGCTGAGGATTATATGCCGAGCGCTCCAATGAGTATCGAGGCGATGCTTGAAAAAGTAAACGAGTATCTGTTTGCGATGGACAATCCTAAAATTCAGCGGTTAACCCGGCATTTGTTAAAGAAGCATCAGGAAGCGTTTTTAGTATCGCCTGCGGCCGTTAAAAATCATCATGAATATTCCTCCGGCTTGATTTATCACGTCGTGTCGATGCTTGAACTGGGACGCTCGTTCGCCAAATTGTACCCATCGCTCAATAAAGATTTACTCTACGGCGGTATTATTCTGCATGATCTTGCAAAAGTGAATGAACTGACGGGGCCGCTTGGTACTCAATATACGCTGGAAGGAAAGCTGCTTGGACATATTTCGATGATGCATGTAGAAATTGAGACCGCAGCAGCAGAACTGCAAATTGAAGGAGAAGAAATTCTTCTGCTTAAGCATATGATCTTGTCCCATCACGGGAAAGGGGAGTGGGGCAGCCCTAAGCCGCCGATGATTCGAGAGGCGGAAATGCTTCACATGATTGATAATATCGATGCCCGGATGGCGATGATGGACCGCGCCTTGGAACGGACCTCTCCCGGCGAATTTTCAGAGCGGATTTTTGCAATGGAACAGCGCAGTTTTTATCATCCAAACATGTGAAAACCAGCAGTAGTGCTGCCAAGAATTTATGAATATAAAAGGCTGTACGCAAAAGCAATCTGCTTCGGCGTACAGCCTTTTCTTATAGTAAGTATGTGCGTTGTCTATACGTTCGCTTCTTTATCCTCTGAGAACAGCCGGTCCGTCATATTCTGTTCAAAACGGTTGGACAGGCACTCATGGAGAACCTCCCTTTCAAACAGCTTGAAGCATTCGGATTGCTTCCACTCCTCCACAGTGAGAGTACGGCAGTCTTCAAAGACGTCCTTCCAATTGACTAGCAGGAACGATTCTACCCGCTCATGAACAACTGGAAAATAGACGAGCGGACTTTGCTCAACGCTCTGCTCCATCTGATCCAGCACGGTTTCCACGAGAATCTGATGTATTTCGCCATAGCTGAGTTCGTGCAGTCTGACAGGGGTCATTCAAAAACCTCCATATAATAAGTATTGGTACAACTCATGTACCCTGTTTACATGGAGGCAAACCCATTTTATGGTTGATCATCCGAAATAGATTGGAAGTCCTCATCTAAAATCGTGACATCAGCCTCATCCATCATCGACTCCTGGATTCGGTTCACCTGATACTGATAGCGGTCGCTGAGACTTTGCTGCAGCTGGTCCTGTACCTCTTCAAAAGGTTCATCAAACGGTGTTCGATCGGTTACCTCGATAACGTGATAGCCAAATTGGCTTTGAACCGGCTCGCTGTATTCACCGTCTTCCAGCAGGAAGGCAGCTGCTTCAAAAGGAGGTGTCATCGTTCCTCTGCCGAATGTACCAAGCTCTCCGCCTTCGCTGCTTGAGCCGGGATCCTGCGAATAGGATTCAGCCAAATCAGCAAATGATTCGCCTTCTTCCAGCTGATCAAGCACTTCTTCAGCCGTTTCTCTGTCACCAGTCAAAATGTGACGGGCTGTCAGTTCAGCACCACGGTCATACTCTTCCCGCAGATCTTCTTCACTGAATTCACCGTCGTGGCCGGTCATTTCCTGCATAACTAAATGCTGGAGCACTCTCTTTCGAAGCTCAGACTCTGATTGGACTCCCTGCATTTCCATCATCGTGTAAAATTCTTCTTCTTCCTCGATGCCCATCGTATCCATCAAATAAGAAATTTCAGCCTGAACTTCTTCCTCAGTAATGCCGAGCTCCTCTGCTTCTTTTTCAAACACTTTTTCCTGGATCAGAACTTGCAGCACATTTTCGCCGTATTGTTCACGAAGCGCCTCATGAAACGTTTGCTCGTCAATCAATTCACCGTTTACTTCAGCCACAGCTGCAGGCTCTTCCTCGAGATTGTTTTCATCCTCCAGGTTGTCAACTGCGTCATTCTCATTCGCATTGTCCGGATCCGTTGCATTCGGGTTGTTTTCAGTCGAGTCGGACTCCGGCTCCGAGCAGGCAGCGAGCAGAAGGATTCCGATCAGGAGAACAGTTTTCATGTTGGCCACTCCTTTACATCTTCTGTCATTATCGTAGCATAAACCCGGCAAGTCGGGAAGCTTACTCTGTCAACTAACACGCTTCCTGAATGGAAAGGATAAACCAATAAAAACGCCGCTGGTCACAAGACCGGCGGCATGTTCCGAGTAGAGCTACACCAGATAAATACGAACGAAAGAGGTCGTAATTAAGATGGTGATCAGCACGTTTACGGTACGGAAAATTTTTGGCTGTTTCTCATCAGGAATTTCTTTTGTCACGCACAGCGTATTCGTCATCGTATTAATAACGAATAAATAGAAAAGCGCGAACAAGATATAGGGAATATACATATACAAGCCTCCTGGTCTGACCGGTTAAACCGGCGCCTGTAAATCAACGTTACGTTTTTGCTGTACAGGGAATAGGATAAAGACACTATTAGTGTACCAGAGATACGCCTTAATTGAAATGAACAGTCACGTCAGGGGGAGAAAAATGAATCGATGGAAAACCGCTTTTTTTGTGCTGCTGACAGGAGTAATACTCGTGACCGCAGGCGGCTGGCTATGGCTTAATCACCTTTTGTCAGCAGAGCCTGAAGAGACGTTTACCGTACCGGACAGACAGGTGGCCGAATCGCCGTCTCTCACAGTCACAACGACGAGAGCGGATGCAAATGACTGGCTGCAGCGTGAACTGGAAGAGGAGGATGCAGAAGAGTTTGATTTGTATCTGGAAGATGCCGTCTATTTCACGTCGGAATTCCGGCTTTTCGGCATCAATATACCAGTTGAGGTACAGTTCCAGCCGGAAGTAGATGACAACGGTAATATTTGGCTGTACGAAGACGGATTTCGTGCCGGAGGGGTAGACTTGCCGGCAGCTCAAGTGTTTCAGCTGATAGGCGATTCGCTCGACTTGCCAGAGTGGATTGAACCCGTTCCTGAAGAAGCTGCCTTATACATGGACCTGGCCCAGTTGGATACCGGTGATACAGCTATTTATGCAGAAGTCATTGACCTGCCTGATGACGAACTTCGTTTTCGCATCACGCCTGCTGATTAAGTTGCTGAAATCCGTACGGATAAAGCACAGATAAAAGAAGCCAGCCGCTAACGGGAATCCAAGTTAGCGGCTGGCTTTTACTCACTCTGTACCGGTTGATTCTATTTCACGGATCGGCTGCACGATGTGGAAGCCTGAGCGGTTGTCTTCAATCAGACATTCCTTAGGAGCTGCAAACATTTGACGGGCGGTAAAGAAGTCATAGGTGCAGAGCCCAAAATGAAAAGCAGAAACAATGCCGATGACATGCGTGTAGGCAGGGAGCAGCGCTGCTGCTGCGAATGCAGTGAGTGTCAAGACGGCAGCCGGGAAAAGCGTAGAAACGAGGCTGAGCGTTCTAGGTACAGGCTCCTTGACCGAGTAAAATAAAAACGGCCACTGGGAACGGCGAAAGCCAAATTTCGCTTTTTTCCCGGCAGCCCATACAGGCAGACAGTGAAGCACCAGATGCAGAGGCAGAATCAGCATCAGCAGCAAAATAGTATAGAAAAAGCCGGCTTCCTGAAGCGCAGCCTGGCTTCCGAATGTTTGAAACATCGTATAAAACACGAGAAAATACAATAACATCACTAATACGGACAGCACCCACATCCGGGCCTGGCCGATTTCTTTAGCAAGGGACACAGTCTTAATACAGTTCACTGTGCACACCTCCTTTTCACGAATAACTCACGGCAATACTTAGCTAATGTACTCCCGCAGAAAGGAAAAATCAATACCTTTCCAGAAAAAAACCCGGAATTTTATTTTCCGGGAAGTTCTTCGAGCAGATCCGTGGAATTACGGGTGCGCGTTTTAGGAGCCGGAACGAGCCGTCCATCCTCCTCGTTAAAGTCCTCTTCAAATTTTAGCATTGATTTTTCAAAAATTTGGATGAAGTCAGGGCCGTACACGTGCTTGACGATACTGATCAGTTCGGAAAATTCGGGGAACTTTCCATACAGCTGTTTTATCGGGAGAGAGCCGGTATATACACTGTACGTATCGGGATTATAGCTTTCGAACGTTTCTTTAAGAAGCTCCTCGCCTTTTTCTGTCAAATAAACGTACGTATTACGCTTATCATTCGCCCGCTTAGAGAACGTTAACAGACCGCGTTCCTCCAGCTTTTTGGAAAAGTTAAACGCGGTGGAAACGTGCATAACTCCAAATTTGGCGATATCGGAAATTGAGGCACCTTCCAAATGATAAGCAATCCATAAAATATGGTGTTCATTGATGTTCAAATCAAATGGCTTAATCCAGGCCTGCCAGTCCTTTTCAATGGATTTCCAAAGCGCCTTGCTCAGCTGGGCGATCTTATGACTGAACATGATCGACTGTTTCATCGACTGGTTTGGATCCTGCTCCATAAACAACTCCTCCTCTGCTGGGTACATAATCATAAAAAGCCCCGCCAGCCGGGGCAGCCGGACTGGAAACAGGCGTGTTTCAGTATGTGACGCAATTACTTTACTGAGAAAATGTTATTCATATAATAACACAGGAAAAGAGTGGGGCTCAATATCATTTCTGTATTTTCTGAAAATTTTCGAGCCTTTACGACCGTTCTGCCTTAAAAGAGAACGGTCGCAGCTCAATCGATAAAGGCGCCAATGAAGCGCGGAGATCATTTTTATCGGATACTATTTTAAAAACAGGAAGAGCTTATGCGCGCTTGCGGAATTTTTCCATAAAGCTGCAGAGCGCTTCGACATGCTCCGGCGGGACAGCGTTATAGATAGATGCACGGCAGCCTCCGACGCTGCGATGACCGTTTAAGCCCATAAATCCTTCTGCAGCAGCTTCACGCAGAAACTGCTTTTCCAGCTCTTCATTTTCGAGGCGGAAGGTTACGTTCATGCTGGAGCGTGAATCCTTGGCAGCGTGCCCTCGAAAAAAGCCGTTTGAGCCGTCGATGAGATCGTACAGCATCTCAGATTTCTTTTTAGCGCGCTCTTCCATGCCGATTGCTCCGCCATTCTCCAGAATCCAGTCGGTGACAAGCTTTGTTATGTAGACAGCACCTGTCGGCGGCGTGTGGTAAAGGGACTGTTTATCAGCGTGCACTTGATAGGAGGTAGAAGGGGGGCCATCCTGAGCACTGGCCAGAAGTTTTTTGGAGATGATCACAATGGTCACTCCTGCAATCCCGGCGTTTTTTTGAGCACCTGCATAAGCTAGGTCGATGTTGCTCCAGTTAATGCGGCGGCTGAGAATGTCACTCGACATATCGGCAAAGACTGGAATATCCGTTTGATTATCTGGAATAGTCTGCCACTGGGTGCCGAAAATGGTATTGTTTGTCGTAAGGTGAATATAGGCACTGTTCTCGGAAGCCAGCTGATAATCCGTTTCTGGAATATGCGCGTAGTTAACATCCTTGGAGCTGGAGAGAATTTCCGTGTGTCCAAAGTAAGCCGCTTCCTTTTGTGCTTTTTCGGACCAGGAGCCGCTGAGCACGTAAGTTCCGGTCTGGCCTTCCCGTAAGAAATTGCGCGGGGCCATTGAAAACTGCAGAGTGGCACCACCTTGCAGGAAGAGCACTTCCATATAATCTGGAACCTGTAAAATTTGTCTGATCTGCTCCATCGCCTCGAAATGGATGGACTCGTAAAGCTTGCTGCGATGGCTGAGTTCCATAACAGCAGCGCCACTTTGCTCAAAGTTGAACATTTCATCACGCGCCCTGGTCAAAACTGCCTCGGGCACCGGGCCTGGCCCTGCGTTAAAATTATAAGCTCGTTTCATTGATCGAACCTCCTCGTATAGTGAACTAATAAAGCTAGCCGGAGCTGGAACACTCCGGCCGGTTTACCCATTCATAGCGTCTGCGATATTCTGCGCCATCTGCTGCAGCGTTTCTGTACTGTAGTCGCTGCTGTGTTCTTCCCAGACAGCTTTAAAGCCATCTTCTGAACCGTAGCGCGGTATCAGATGCAGGTGGTAGTGAAACACGGATTGGCCGGCAGGCTCCTTATTATTATTGAGTACGTTTAACCCTTCCGGCTGAAACGTGTCGTTCAACGCGGAAGCAACTGCGGGTACAGCTTTGAAAAGTTCAGCCGCCGTTTCTTCGCGAAGTTCAAACACATCTTTTTCATGATTTTTCGGAATAATAAGCGTGTGTCCCTTCGTTACCTGGCTAATGTCAAGAAACGCGTAAACGTGTTCGTTTTCAAACACTTTTGCAGAAGGGATGTCCCCGTTAATAATGCTGCAGAAAATACAGGACTCATCGGCCATAGTGATCCACCTCTTTTTTAGTAGTAGGAATATTCATATAATAAAAAACAGCTTATCATATTTTCTGACAGGCTGCGAGTTTCGGAGGAGGATTCTTTTCAACTGTACGATGATCAGCTAAGATGAGGAAAGAGGAGGAATGCCAGGTGAGCAATTTACTGCTTGACGTGTCCAGCGTCACGGGAGGCTACAGCAGAACGCGGCCGGTCCTGCACGATTTGGACATGACGGTGAACAGAGGAGAAATCGTCGGACTGATCGGGCTGAACGGAGCCGGAAAAAGTACGACGATCAAACATATACTGGGACTGCTGCAGCCGCATAAAGGAACGATAACAGTTAATGGCAAAACCCTTTCGGAAGATGCGGATGCTTACCGTTCGGGAATCGCCTACATACCGGAAACACCGATTTTATATGAGGAACTGACGCTTTGGGAGCATTTAGAGGTTACGGCGATGGCGTATGGTATTGACGAATCGGTCTTTCAGGAGCGGGCGGAGAAGCTGCTGTCGCAGTTCCGGATGAACAAAATGAGAAACTGGTTTCCAGATCATTTTTCAAAAGGGATGCGGCAGAAAGTGATGATTATGAGCGCTTTTCTGCTGAGGCCTGACTTATATATAGCCGACGAACCCTTCGTAGGACTTGATCCTGTTGGAATCAAATCGTTTCTGGATACGATGGAGCATATGAAAGCAGACGGCTGCGGGATTCTGATGTCTACGCACATTCTTGCCACCGCGGAACGATACTGTGACCGGTTTGTCTTTTTAGATCAGGGCCGGGTTATTATGAAAGGAACGCTGCAGGAGCTCCGAGAGCAGGCAGACATGCCGGGAGCAGCTTTGGACGATATTTATGCAGCAGAGGCGGGGACCGCCGATGCATAACAACCCAATGGAACTGTGGCATGTCCGGCGCCGGGATTATTGGACGCTTGCGATCAAATACCTGCGCTTGATTGGCAACAGCGGATTTGTGTTCACGCTGTATATCCTCATGCTGTTTGGCTCTTATTATTACGGGCCTTTTTTGGAATGGCTGCCTGAAACGTTTCCTGCAGCACTTTTCTTTGCCGGAGTCTTCACACTTATGACAGTGAGAGGACGGGTACGCACCTTTTTAAAGCCAGCGGACCTGGTGTTCATTTTGCCAATGGAAAAGCGGCTGGACGGTTACTTTCGATCCTCCTATGCGTACAGCTTCGCTATGGAAGTGTTTTGGACGTTGACGCTGCTGTTTCTGCTCACGCCGCTGTTTCTTGACCGGATTGCCTTTGGCTGGGAGCCATACCTCGGAACAGTGGCCGTGCTGGCGGCTGCAAAAGCGTGGAACCTCGCGTTTTCATTTGAAGAGCAAAAGCTGCAGGATCTGCGGGCGTACCGTGCGGGAATCGCTTTTCGTGGAGCAGGAACGTTAATCCTTTTATACGCTGCTTTTGCCGGTCATGCAGCAGCGGTGATCGGGATTCTCGCAGTGCTCTTGCTTTTTTACGCGGCGCTAAGAAAGAAGACGGGGCTGCTGAATTGGGAGCGGGTCATTCGAATTGAAGAAAATATGGTGCGCACCTTTTTCAGAATGGCGGATAACTTCACTGATGTACCGCAGCTTCGAAAGGATGTCAAGCAGAGAAAGCTGCTCTCCATGCTTTTAAAGAACATTTCCTACGGAAAGCAGTTTACGTACCGCTATTTGTTTGGCAGAGCATTGATTCGATCTGGCGATTACAGCGGCATTTGGATCAGGCTGACGGCAGTTGGTATAGTGTTTGTTCTGGCGGTTCACATCACATGGGGCGTCTGGCTCGTCGCTGCTCTGTTCAGCTATATGACGGTGAGACAGCTGGAAACGATGACGTATCATTTCGATACGAATCACATGCTGCCGCTTTACCCTGTTCAGCACAGTGACCGCTATTATGCAGCCGGATGGTGGATCATGCGGGCGGGGATGCTGCAGGCCTTTCTGTTTGGTTTAGCCGCGCTGCCTGATGTTACTGCTGCATTGCCTGCTTTCGCAGCTGCGGCAGCTGTATCTGCCTACTCTGCACGAGTCCGAATGAAGAAAAAGGCTGTCGCCGTATAAAACATGATGAAGAGCCGCCGGTGGTGTACCGGCGGCTCTTCATCGTTCCAACGGGTCAGGCAGTCTCATCTTCTTCATCGTAAAGCTCGTAAAGCTGTCCAAATTCATAAAGTACGAGTCCTGCCAGCACTTCAGCTGCATGAAGCATGGCACGTTCATCAATATCAAACTTAGGGTGATGATGCGGATAGGCTGTTTCCCAATCAGGATTCTTTGCTCCTGTGAAGAAAAAGGCTCCTTTTACTTCCTGCAAATAATAAGCAAAATCCTCTCCGCCCATCTGGGGCACACACTCGTTTACGAGCTTCGTCTGTGAAGCAAGTTCCGCTGTTTCTGCAATTACTTCAGCCTGCTCTTCGTGATTGATGACGGCTGGATAGCCGCGCTCATATACTGCACTGACTTCAGCGCCATGATGATAACCGGTTCCTTCAGCAATTCCTTTAATGCGCTCTTCCAGGATGTCACGAACGCCTTCGTCAAAGCTTCTGGCTGTGCCGATGATTTTTGCCCGGTCTGCAATCACATTATAGGCATTTTTTGACTCGAAATGTCCGACGCTGACGACGGCACTTTCCATCGGATCCACGTAGCGGCTTACGATGTGCTGGAGAGACTGTACGATTTGAGAACCGATTAAGATGGCATCTTTCGTTAAATGAGGCTGCGCTCCATGTCCGCCTTTACCTTGTACGTCAATCGTAAACTTGTCGGCCGCGGCCATCAGGCGGTGCTTGGAATAGTCAATGGTACCAAGTGGCAGGGTCGCCCACAGATGTGTTCCATAAATGACGTCTACTCCATCGAGACATCCGTCAGCGATCATAGCCTGAGCGCCTCCCGGTGCATACTCTTCAGCGTGCTGGTGAATAAAGACGATCGTGCCGGCAAGCTGCTTCTGCCATTTGTTCAGTACTTTTGCCAGGACAAGAAGTTCTGCGGTGTGACCATCGTGACCGCAGGCGTGCATGGCGCCGTCACGCTTGGAGCGGAAGTCCAGCTCGGTCTCTTCGTGTATAGGCAGCGCATCGAAATCCGCACGCAGCGCGACGACTGGTCCAGGCTTTCCGCCCTTTAATACAGCCGTAACGCCCCGTTCCCCAACACCCTCTTTTACATCATGACCAAGCTTCCGGTGGTAGTCGGCGATGTAGGCAGGAGTCTCCACTTCCTGAAAGGAAAGCTCCGGATACTGGTGAAGGTACCTGCGAATTTCCACCATTTCATCAAAATGTGCTTCAAGCTGTTTTTGCATATCGTTGTACATCATTCAGCCTCCATTTCTATGTAGTGATTCCATCATACGTTTTTCAAGAATAAATGAAAAGAATTGTCTGATTCTTTGTCCGCCGTCTTCTGCGCTCTGATAAAGACGATGCAGCAGTATGCGAACTTTTATAGACGAAACTGCATGGCCTGGAATCGGCGAGATGCGGCAGGTAAAACGATCCAATTCTGTCAGGTTTGATTCTCTATGCAGATGAAAAACGGTGTCTGAGACCGTTGGACGATCCCAGACACCGTTTAAATGCATTAAATAATGTAGTACTGCGAAAGGTAGCCAGCAATTCTGGAGAACAGCCCGGTAAAGAGCATAATTCCTAAAATAACCATGACTCCGCCGCTGATCTTTTGAAAAATGGGCAAAAACTTATTTAAGCTGCGCATTTTATCAAGCGAACGGGCGAACAAAAGACCCGCCAGCAGAAAAGGAATGCCGAGTCCTGCTGAATAAACGAGAAGCAGGAGCATGCCGCCGGCCGGATCCTGCTGGGAGGCCAGCGCCAAAATCGAACCAAGCACGAGTCCGATACACGGAGACCATCCGGCTGCGAAAACAAGGCCGAACACGACTGATCGCCCGAAGCTGGTCGAACGGCCCGGATTTTTCATACGTTTTTCGCTCATCAGAAAATCGAGCTGAAAAAAGCCGGCCAAGTGCAGACCGAATAATACAATGATAATTCCGCCAAGCTGCTCCAGCAGGCTCTGATGCTGAAGAAACAGTCCTCCGAGCATGGAAGTAGAGGCGCCTAAAGCCAGAAATATGGATGTGAAACCGAGTATGAATCCAAGTGATCGTGATAAAATCAGGCGTCTGTCTGCAGAGACACGGTTCTGCGTGATTTCAGAGCCGGTCAGCTGCGCTAAGTATGCTGGTACGAGCGGGAAAACACAGGGGGACAGAAAGGAGACGATCCCGGCAAAAAGTGCAATCCATATAGACAAAAACGTTAATTCATTAATCATAAATATACTGAGGCTGTACATGTCTCCACCCACTTTCTCAAGTCAATCATACACGAGAGAGAGAGGTGATAACATCCTTGTCACGCAAGTTTCACAAAATGTGCAACTTTCCAGTCTATTCAGCGTATAAACAAGTGTATCAGCAAGGTCTCTCAGGTGATACAATGCAGAATGAGGTGAGCATCATGTGGGGCAGAAGAATTGCCTATACGATTATTTTTATCCTGTCGACTGCGATTTTGGCGGTGACAGGTTATCTCGGTATCATTTTATTTGGCACTTATACATTGGATGAAACAGAGCTTATTCCGGCTGAGACGACGACGGTGGTGGACCGGGATGGAGATGAGCTGGTAAGGCTGTTTGAAGAAAACAGGGAAACCGTCTCTATCGACGACATTCCGGAGCACGTCCAGCATGCATTTATTGCAGTTGAAGATCAGCGCTTTTTTGATCATACCGGTCTTGATTTTCGGTCGATCGGCCGAGCGCTTTATCGTGACATCGTAACGAGGTCTGCGGCAGAAGGGGGCAGTACGATTACCCAGCAGCTCGCTAAAAACGCTTTTTTGTCTCCGGAAAAGTCTCTGCTTCGAAAGACGGAAGAAGCACTCATTGCATTAAATTTGGAGCATCGCTATGAAAAAGAAGAAATTCTCGAACTGTATTTAAACCGTATTTATTTTGGGCATGGTGCTCATGGAGTTCAGGCAGCATCGAGGCTTTATTTTGATAAATCGATCGACGAGCTGGAGCCGCATGAAGGGGCGCTGCTCGCGGCGCTTCCAAAGGGGCCTGCTCTTTATTCTCCTTTTCAGGATATGGACCGGGCAAGAGAACGGCGCAATCTCGTACTCGGGCTCATGCACCGTCAAGACTACTTAACAGCTGAAGAAACGGTGAATCTGCAAAGCAGGACGCTGCCGGAAGAACAGCACAGCATCACCTCCAATCCGGCTTACGACACATTTGTCGACATGCTGCTGCGTGAAATGGAGACACGCTACGGCATCAGTGAGGAGGGAGTGCTGACGGGCGGGTATACGGTTACGACAGCCCTTGATGCAGAGCTTCAGCAGGATTTATATGAGACGCTGACCGCTGGTGAAACGTATCCTGAAAACGATATGCAGGGAGCCGGAGTCCTTCTTGATAGTGAATCAGGAGCCGTAACGGCCGTCCAGGGAGGCAAAGAATATACGAGGAAGGGATTTAACTATGCGGCCGCAGCCCAACAGCCGGGGTCGCTCATGAAGCCGTTTGCTGTTTATGCGCCGGCAATGGAGTCCGGCGATTATGAGCCGTACAGTCTGCTGACTGATGAGCTGTTATCCTATGATGGCTATGAACCAAGAAATTTCAGCGGTACTTACAGCGGAGAAGTGACGATGTATGATGCGTTGAAAGACTCGTTAAATGCACCGGCTGTATGGCTTTTAAACGAGATCGGTGTCAATCAGGCCCGTCAAACACTAGCTGAATTAAATATCGAGAGTGAAGACGAAGGACTTTCCATTGCGCTTGGCGGAATGGATGAAGGGATTTCGCCGCTGCAGGCGGCAGCGATTTACCGAGCCTTTGCAGACGGAGGCGTTTATAAAGAGCCATACCTGATTGAGCAAGCAGTTGGAAGGGACGGAGAAGTGATTGAAGGCGAAGCGGTCGAACAAAAGCGTGTGTTCAGCGAACAGACGGCGTGGTACATGACAAGAATGCTGGAAGCTGCTGTAACAGACGGCACGGCCGCCGCTGGCAGCTTCGCTGGCGACCTTGCAGGTAAAACCGGCACGTCACAAAACGCCCGGGACATTTGGTTTGCAGGGTGGACACCGGATATCAGCGGCGCATTATGGATGGGCGGCGGAGCCGACGGAAATTCGTCAAGCAGTACAGCTGCATCTGTATTTAAAGATGTTATCGGTGGCCATACTGGTGAAACGGCATTTGAAAAGCCGGAGAGCGTGGCAGAGCTGGACGAACCTATTCAGATGGCGGAGCTGGGCCCCGTGGAAGCAGAAATGCGGGCAGGCTTTCTTGGGGCTGAAATTGAGCTGTCGTGGCAGGAGCCAGCGGACGAACGCGTCATATTTCATATTTACCGGATTGAGGATGGCGAGCGGGAGCTGCTTGAGGAAGTTGAAGGGGCTTCCAGCTACACGCTGAGTCGTCAAAACTTGTTTTCAACTCACGCTTTTCAAGTCATTCCCTATAACCCGCAGACTCGTGCAGAAGGAGAAGCTTCAAACGTTGTGGAAGCGTCTTGGAATATTTTCTCACGAAATGGCTCCTGATTACAGAAGAAGTGCTTCTGCCATGCTGCAAGCAGGGCTGCAGCTGGCATTCCTGCGAACATGCAGACAGCAGGCAGTCTGTGCAGGAGAAAACGTGATAAACAGATTGCAATCGTCCGTTTGAACAAGCGGGCGATTTTTTGTGGTGATTGTAAGCCCCCTATTTTCACTCTAACAACCGACTAAATACGGTGTTTTTGTGAACGTCCTACATAATTTCTTTCTTTACGTATGAAAAAGCGTTAAAATGTGAAGCGGACAAGAAGCTCAGAAAAGAAAGTACTATGAGAATGGATGAGGTGTTAGACAGCATGGAACAACAAGATACATTGCTGCGGGCAGCAAGACGGCAGCCGGTAGAACACGTTCCGGTCTGGTATATGCGCCAGGCAGGCCGGTCTCAGCCGGAATACCGTGAATTAAAGCAGAAATACAGCCTGGAGGAAATCACAAAACAACCGGAAACGTGTGCCTGGGTAACCAAGCTTCCGGTGGATCAGTATCAAAATGATGCAGCTATCCTGTACAAAGACATTATGACTCCGCTTCCTGCAATGGGCGTTGACGTTAAGATTAAAGCCGGTATTGGACCGGTCATCTCCAACCCCGTAAAAGGTATGGCAGATGTAGAAGCTTTAACAGAGCTTCAGCCTGAAAAAGATGTGGATTATGTGCTGGAAACAATCCGCATTCTCCGCACGCAGCTCGACGTACCGCTCATTACGTTCAGCGGAGCACCGTTTACGCTCGCGAGCTATATGATTGAAGGTGGACCTTCAAAGAATTACAATAATACAAAAGCCATGATGTACAGCCAGCCAGAGGCATGGGAATTGCTCATGCAAAAGCTTGCAGACATGGTGATCACTTATGGACGGGCACAGATTAATGCTGGAGCCCAGGCTTTTCAGATTTTCGACTCATGGATTGGTGCTCTGAGCCGTGCCGATTACCAGCGCTATGTGAAGCCGGTGATGCAGCGGATTTTCTCCGAGCTTTCCAAGGAGAAAGTGCCGCTCATTATGCACGGTGTCGGTGCCAGACACCTCGCAGCGGACTGGGCAGACCTCCCGCTTGACGTTGTTGGCCTGGACTGGCGCTATCCGATTGCAGAAGCACGCGCAGATGGTATTCAAAAAGCCGTGCAGGGCAACCTTGATCCAAGTGTACTGCTGGCACCTTGGCATGTGATTGAAGAAAAGGCGCGTGAGATTCTCGATCAGGGAATGCAGCAGCCTGGTTTTATTTTCAACCTCGGCCATGGTGTGTTTCCAGAGGTCGATCCGGCTGTTCTTAAGCGCCTTACAGCGTTTGTCCATGACTATTCTGCTGAAAAGCTATCCAAATAGGAACTTCATCAAAACAAAAGGGTGATTTGGCATGAAAAAGAAAATGGGTCTTCTAGTAATGGCATACGGAACACCTCGTTCCGAAGAGGAGATTGAGCCGTACTACACGCACATCCGTAAAGGACGCCGTCCTTCAAAGGAGGCGCTCGACGATCTGATTGACCGTTATAGACAAATCGGCGGCATCTCTCCGCTTGCCCGAATTACAACAGAACAGGCGCATGAGTTGAAGAATGAACTGAACCGTCGTTCTAAAGATGTCGAGTTTGTTGTGTATGAGGGATTAAAGCATATTGATCCATTTATTGAAGACGCGGTCCTGCAAATGAAAAAAGACGGTATTGAAGAAGCGGTCAGCATTGTGCTGGCGCCGCATTATTCCACATTCAGTGTAAAATCTTACAACGGACGGGCAGCAGAGGAGTCCGAAATGATCCAGGGACCATCTATTACAAGCGTAGAATCCTGGTATAATGATCCGAAATTTGTTTCATTCTGGGCAGACGGAATTAAAAAGGTGCGTGAGCAAATGTCGGAAGAAGAGAAGCAAAACCATTGCGTGATCTTCTCCGCACACTCCCTCCCGGAAAAAATTCTGGCAAATGGAGATCCTTACCCGAAGCAGCTTCAGGAAACAGCTGATTTAATCGCCAAAGAGGCTGGCGTTGAGAACTACGAGATCGGCTGGCAGAGTGAGGGGAATACGCCTGATCCTTGGATTGGTCCGGATGTACAGGACTTGACGAGAGATCTGCACGAGGAAAAAGGCTACGCTGCTTACGTCTACTGTCCTGTCGGATTTGTGGCAGACCACCTCGAGGTCCTTTTCGATAATGACTATGAGTGTAAGGTCGTCACGGATGAAGTTGGAGCCGGCTACTACCGTCCAAAAATGCCGAATGCCGAACCATTCTTCATTGAAGCGCTGGCAGACGTTGTAGAACGCAGACTTTCAGAAGTCGGGAAAGAAGCGTAACCGAATGACAGAGCTGAAAACAGCAGTGATAGGCGGCGGGATAACTGGATTATCCGCCGCCTATTTTCTGCAAAAACAAATTGAACAAAGCGGCTCCGGAAGCTTTGCCTTGTATGAAGCAGGAGAGCGTCTTGGAGGCACGATTCAGACAGAGTACCGAAACGGTTATGTAATCGAGCGGGGGCCTGATTCCTTTCTTACGCGCAAGCGCAGTCTTCACCGGCTTGCAGTAGAACTGGGTCTTGAAAACGATTTGACGACGAATAAGTCAGGCTCTTACATTTACCATAATGGGAAGCTTCACCGCATTCCTCAAGGAGCGGTGATGGGAATTCCGACAGAATGGAAGCCGTTTTTGAAGACGGGTCTGTTTAGTCCGGCCGGAAAGCTGCGTGCTGCGATGGATCTTGTGATTCCAAGAAGAAAAGACAGCGAGGATATTTCTGTTGATGCCTTCTTCCGCCGGAGGCTTGGCTCTGAGGTCGTGGAACATATGATTGAACCGCTTTTGTCCGGCATTTACGCAGGACGTTTGAATGAGCTGAGTTTAAAGGCGACGTTCCCGCAGTTTCTTGAGATAGAAAATAAACGAAGAAGCCTGATTCTAGGTATGAAACAGAGCATGCAGAAGACGGTGCCCGAAGATCCGGTGCTCATTGGAGAATCCCGGAGCCCGGCGAATATGTTTCTAACATTTCGAAGCGGATTATCGTCTTTTGTAGACAGGCTAGAGCAGGCTCTGCCGGAAGAATCGATTCATCTCGGAAAACGGCTTGAGAAGCTGGAGAAGGTCGAAGATGGCTATGCGCTGTACTTTTCTGATGGGACGATCGATTATGCGGACCGGGTGCTGCTTACAATCAGGCATGATGACGCAGCAGCTCTTTTTGCACATGAACCATTTATGGAGCGCTTGTCGAAACAGTCAGCGACGAGTGTTGCAACGTGTGCACTCGCATTCGACGAGAAACAAATTAAAGATAAGCTGGATGGAACCGGCTTTTTAATACCGAGAGACCAGTCATTTACGATGACAGCCTGTACGTGGACGCATCAAAAATGGGAGCATACAGCACCGGAAGGGAAAGCGCTTTTGCGTGCGTACGTAGGCAGAGCTGGAGATGAAGACATTGTCTTTAAGGATGATCGCGTTATTACAAAAACCGTTATGCGTGACTTAAAGCAGATCATGAACATTGAGGGAGAACCGGAATTTTCCGTAGTAACGAGATGGAACCGTGCAATGCCTCAATATAACGTCGGCCACGGTGAAGCATTGACGAATTTGGAAGAGGGTCTTTCTGCAAAGTATCCGGGCGTGCTCGTTTTAGGTGCAAGCTTTCGCGGTATCGGCCTTCCAGACTGCGTCACGCAGGCTGAAAAGGCAGTATCCAAATTATACCAATAAAATAAAGCAAAAAAATAGACCGCCTGTACAGTATGTACTGGCGGTTTTCCACATCGTTGAGAGGAAAATTTGAGAAAGTGGGGGGAGTTGTTTGTAGTATTCCACGTGAGCAGAATCTTAAACATAAATTTCCCTTTTTTTTATTTTTTATTGCTGCGGTGCTGAATTTCGCCGGCAAGACCATATAAAGCAATAAAGCTTGCGAAATGAGAACTGAAATCTGTCGCATCCTGCTGAGGATAAACTTCCACAAAATCCATGCCAATTGTACCGAGGGAAGTAATTTCGTGAACGATTTCCAGCAGTTCAAACGAATTTAAGCCATTTCCATCGACCGGACCGCCCGGGTTAAAGGCGTGATCGAGCACATCACTGCAAATACTTAAATAAACGGCATCGGTATTCGCAGAAGCAATGTCATAAGCTTGCCTTGCAGCCTCGCGTGGGTCTCCTAACCGGCGGATATCGTGAATCGTCATCGTGGTTGTTCCATTCGCAGCAGCGTGACGGCCATTTTCCGGCTTATTCCGCGGTCCGTGAATACCCATGTGAACGAGTGATTCATTTACTACTCCTTCTGTTTCATACAGCCGGGCGAAGGGGGCTCCTCTGCCGTATGGGTCTCCATTAGAATGCTCGTTGTTATCGTAATGGGCATCGAGATGAATGATGCCGACTTTTTTGCCAGTCGCTTCTACTAATCCTTCTACGATAGGGTACGTAATACCATGATCGCCTCCGAAAGCAATCGGGTAGGAGCCGCTATGCCAGACATCGGTCGAGAATTGCTTGATTGTCTCCATTGTTTGTTCCGGTTCAGCCGGAGTTACAGCGACGTCACCCATGTCGCCCATTGATAGATGCTCGAAGACATCTAAATGATCAAGCTCTGGAAGATAGCCGCTGTAGCGGCCTGAAGCCAGCCGGATCACCTTCGGCCCGAGCTCACAGCCGGTATAATCTCCCCAGGTGACAGCCCC
The DNA here is from genome assembly GCF_042654445.1 of Bacillus daqingensis. NCBI lineage: Bacteria > Bacillati > Bacillota > Bacilli > Caryophanales > Bacillaceae > Bacillus > Bacillus daqingensis. The sequence continues at coordinate 270,416 of NZ_JBHSGK010000021.1, read as the reverse complement.
CTCCCACGGGACCCCGTAAACAATGACATCCATCGCGTCTTTTCGTTCCGGATTCCTGACAAGATTTTCTGAATGAAGAAAGCATGGTGTATTGCCATAAATAAAATCGTCCGCCATGATAATGCCTCCTTTAAAAATCTGCTACTCTTCTATCATAAACGTTCTGAGGCTGAAAAGGATACTCATTTCAGCTGCTGCCTGGTTTGTAAACGGAATAGAACGTCATTCTTTACTACTGCAGGCACCCCATTCGTGATAGGTTCTGTCGTTGTCACCAATCTGTATAATTGCTTTTTAGTGTCCGGAAAGACTCGTGTAACGGTGGGTAACAGGCAGGGTGAACACATCGCACTGCCAAAAGATTGAATTAGAAAACGGGGTTGAAATGTGCTATGATTAGGAGTACTGTTTATCGAGCTATAACGAGCAGGGGGAGTTAGTCGATGCCGAAATACCGCCCGGCAGATGTATTGAAATACAGCCGGCATGACCATATGAACGAACTTCAGATCATAAAAGCCTATGCAGATCTCGGCCACTATGATCGAATCAAGCCGAAAATTGATCAATATATACAACGTGCAGCACAGGAATCGCGCATGACTGCTTTAGCTGTCCCTGACTTTGTCGAGTGGGCCCTGACGTACAATTGGAAATCACCGAAAGCTCCCGTAACATGGAGCGTTGAGGCGATTGACGTGACGTGGGCAGATATCGAGTCGAATATGCTTGCGAGCGCTGCGGCTTTATTGGACGGGTTAGAGGCTGTGCTCCCGCTTGGACCGGATCATGACCTTTACGGGGAGCTGCGGGGCCCGCAGGACCGGCATATCCTTTTCAGCTACGACGGTGTAAAGCTGGAGCATAGGGTAATAGAGGAGCTGCAGAAGAAAGTAGAGTCCGCTGGCGGAAGCTTGACGGTAGAAAAGACGGATGACGGAGCCATATTTATTATTAAACCGCAAATGGACGAAAGAGGGGACGAATAGATGTTTGTAGATAAGGTCGATATTTACGTAAAGGCAGGAGACGGGGGAAATGGACTCGTTGCGTACCGAAGAGAAAAGTATGTTCCGAACGGAGGTCCTGCAGGAGGAGACGGAGGCCGTGGTGCTGACGTTGTTTTTGAAGTAGACGAAGGGCTTAGGACGCTCATGGATTTCCGGTATCAGCGTCATTTTAAAGCAGACCGCGGTGAAAACGGTATGCCAAAGAGTATGCATGGCAAAAGCCGCCATGCGATGCTTGTTAAAGTTCCGCCTGGGACGAGCATAATTGACAAAGCGACAGGTGAAGTGACGGCAGATCTGACTGAGCATGGCCAGCGTGCCATTATCGCAAGAGGAGGCCGAGGCGGCCGTGGAAATGCCCGGTTTGCCACGCCTTCCAATCCAGCACCGGAAATTGCTGAAAATGGGGAGCCCGGCCAGGAGAAAGAATTGACTCTGGAGCTCAAGCTGCTTGCAGATGCAGGGCTGGTCGGGTTTCCGAGTGTCGGTAAGTCAACGTTGCTCTCTGTCGTGTCAGCAGCGAAGCCTAAGATTGCCGACTACCACTTCACGACGCTTGTGCCTAATCTTGGAGTTGTTGAATCTGGTGACGGGCGCAGCTTTGTCATGGCGGATTTACCAGGCCTGATCGAGGGCGCCCACAGCGGTGTCGGACTTGGCCACCAGTTTCTCCGCCATATCGAAAGAACTCGCGTCCTGATTCACGTGATTGATATGAGCGGGATGGAAGGCCGTGATCCTTATGAGGACTACTTGACGATCAATGCTGAGCTTGAACAGTACAATCTGCGGCTTATGGAACGACCGCAGCTGATCGTTGCAAATAAGATGGATCTGCCTGATGCGGAAGAACATCTTGAACTCTTCCGGGAACAGGTTGGTGAAGACGTGGCAATTTTCCCGATTTCCGCTGTTACGAAACAGGGACTGGAGCCGCTGCTTAGAGCTGCGGTCGATAAAATTGAATCAACACCGGAATTCCCGCTTCATGAAGAAGATCAGGATCAGCGGGTTGTTTATAAATATACGAAAAAAGACGAGCCGTTCGTGATTGAAAAAGAGGATGATGGTACCTTTACAATCACTGGTCATGAAATTGAAACGCTGTTTAAAATGACTAACTTTGACCGCCATGATTCCGTTCAGCGCTTTTCCAAAAAAATGCGTCGAATGGGGATTGACGATGCCCTTCGCAATTTGGGTGCTGAAGATGGCGATACGGTGCGCATACTCGAATATGAATTTGAATTTATTGAATAACCGCTGTATGGTGTGTCTCTCTAGAGTGGACATCCGTTCCCTCCTCGTTTACAATAAGGTTCTGTACAGGAAGGCAGCAGGAGGAGGGACACTATGATACACAAACGGTCGGATCAGTTTTATCTCGTCCGGGAGGATATGCTTTCGGAAGCCATGCTGAAAACAGTGGAAGCGAAGCGCCTGCTGGAGGAAGAATCAGTACGTACGATAAATGATGCGGTTAATCAGGTTGAATTGAGCCGCAGTGCATTTTATAAATACAAAGACGGTATTTTTCCCTTTCATACGATGGTGAAGGAAAAAATTATCACGCTTTCGATTCATCTTCAGGATCAATCGGGATCGCTTTCTCGTCTGCTAGCGATGGTGGCGACGACGGGTGCAAACGTACTGACAATCAATCAGACGATTCCGCTTCAAGGGAAAGCCACGATCACGCTAACGATTGAAACTGCAGCAATGACGATGGATGTGACGAATCTGCTTGAACAAATGCAGGGGCTTGATGCCGTATATAAAGTCGAAGTAGTCGGCTCCGGTGCATAACCGGATATTTCCGATACAATAAAGGATGAAGGAGAGACGACTGTGAAACAGGTTGGTTATCTTGGGCCCGCCGGGTCTTTCACCGAGGCTGCTGCTGCTACGCTGCTGCCGGACGACAAGCGCGTTCCATTTACGACCATCCCGGATACGATGGATGCGGTAGCAGACGAAAAAGTGGAATACGCAGTAGTACCGATGGAAAACGCCATTGAAGGTTCTGTCAATATTACGCTGGATTACTTTATCCACCATCAGCGCATGAATATGGCGGCTGAAATAGAAGCACCAATTGAGCAGCACCTGCTGACTTCAGCTGAAAACCGTAAGGACCTGGCAGCGATCAAAAAAGTGTACTCCCATCCGCAGGCTGTCGCCCAGTGTCACCAGTTTATTCGAGAATGGCTTCCGGAGGCAGAAATTGCCTATACGAATTCAACAGCATCGGCAGCCCGGTACATTATGGAGAATCCGGATGAGCCTGCAGCTGCGATCGCTAACGAAATTGCAGCAGAAGCTTACGGACTGACGGTAGCAGAACGAAAAATAAACGACTACGATCATAACAGAACCAGATTTGTGCTGCTTACCAAGGGAGCGGTTGACTTCGGTCATCCTGCGATTACAGAGAATACGCTGTATAAAACCTCCATGATGATCAGCCTGTCTTCTGACTTTGCAGGAGCTCTCCATCAAGTGCTTGCAGCATTTGCCTGGAGGAAAATCAATCTGGTCCGGATTGAATCAAGACCGACCAAAACCGGGTTGGGAAATTATTTTTTCATCGTTGATGCAGCGATGAAACAGGATCATGTGCTTATCCCTTCCGTGGTGGAAGAGTTGAGAGCACTTGGCTGCGGAGTGCACGTACTGGGCAGCTTCCCATGTTTTACGTGGGAAGAATTGAACGGTACTCGTGCTGTTCCGCAAGTCAAACAGCGCTGAATGCAGTGTAGGCCCGGAAAAGCTCTATTTTCCGGGCTATTCTGCTGATGCAGGTGATTAGCATGATCGATGGGAAAGGGTGAGGAACAGTGGCAGGACACTCTAAATGGAACAACATTAAGCATCGAAAAGGCAGACAGGATGAAAAACGAGGGAAATTATTTACGAAAATATCGAAAGAAATTTATCAGGCTGTTCGAACCGGTGGAGAAAACCCTGAAACAAACCTTGCACTTCGTGCAGCGTTAGATAAAGCAAAACAAGTGAACATGCCGAAGGATAATATCGACCGTACGATTAAAAAAGCAACCGGCGGATTAGATGGTGTGGACTATGAACATGTCGTTTATGAAGGGTATGGTCCAGCGGGTACGGCAGTTTACGTGGAAGCTCTGACAGAGAACAGAAATAGAACAGCTGCAGAGATCAGGCTTGCCTTTAATAAAAACGGAGGCAGCCTTGGAGAAAACGGCTGTGTTTCGTTTATGTTTGCCAGGCGGGGAAGACTGATTCTTGAAGCAGAACAGCCGATAGATGAGGAAGAACTGCTGCTGCTCGTATTGGAAGCCGGCGGGGATGATATGCAGGTATCGGAGCAGACCGTATATATCGAGACAGATCCTGCCTCTTTGGACAATGTCCGTGGTCAGATGAAACAGCTGGATGGAATCACGATTGCAGAGGCAGAGGCAGCCATGATACCGGACGTGATGGTAGAGCTTGATAATGATAAGGCGGAGCAGGCTGCTGCGTTAATTGAGGCACTTGAGGACAGCGATGACGTGCAGCATGTTTACCATAACGCGGATTTCATGCCTTAAGCTTTCACTGCCCCCTAATCAAGTTGAAAATATGCTAAAATGGAATGTGTGTTCGCAATCACAGAATAAAGGGGCAGAAAAATGATTGAGCATATTACTGGAACAGTTGTACATACAGAAGCAGACACGGTCGTTGTTACGAACAGCGGAATCGGGTATTTGATTCACTGCGGCAACCCTTACCGATATACGCCAGGTACTGAAAATATTACGATCTATACGTATCAGCATGTTCGGGAGGATGACATTAAGCTGTTCGGATTTGCACACCGCGAGGAGCGGCGGCTTTTCGAAAAACTGCTGCAAGTATCAGGTATCGGACCTAAAGGAGCACTCGCGATTGTCGGCAGTGAACAGCCCAAGCTCGTTGTGGAAGCTATTGAACAGGAGGATGCCTCCTTTTTAACAAAGTTTCCAGGCGTCGGTAAAAAAACAGCCGGCCAAATTATTCTTGATTTAAAAGGAAAGGTCGGGGAAATTGTGCCTACACTAGCTGAAGGTCTATTCGCTCCGGTTCCGGCAGCCAGTGACGAGCCTGATGCCCTGACGGAGGCGTGCGAAGCTCTAGCAGCGCTCGGATATACGGACAGGGAAGTGAAGCGGATCCGACCGAAGCTGAAGGAAGAAGAACTGGATTCCACGGACGCATATATTAAAAAGGCACTCAGACTGATGCTGAATGCATAGAAAGGAGCTGAATCCCATATGGAAGAACGGATGATGAGCGGAGATGCCCAGTCGTTTGATTTGTCCGAGGATGCCGTGCTGCGGCCGCAGACGCTGGAGCAGTATATTGGACAAGAGCAGGTGAAGAACAACCTGAAAGTGTTTATTGAAGCTGCCGGTATGCGGGAAGAATCGCTCGACCACGTCTTGTTATACGGTCCGCCGGGGCTTGGAAAAACAACACTTGCAGCCATTATCGCCAATGAAATGGGCGTTCAGCTCCGAACCACTTCCGGCCCGGCCGTAGAGAGGCCGGGCGACCTGGCAGCCATTTTGACGGCGCTTGAACCCGGCGATGTCCTGTTTATCGATGAGATTCACCGTCTTCCTCGCGCGGTGGAAGAAGTACTGTATCCGGCAATGGAGGATTTCTTTCTCGACATTGTCGTTGGCAAGGGACCTTCAGCCAGATCAGTAAAGCTCGAACTGCCGCCATTTACACTTGTGGGTGCCACGACGAGGGCAGGGATGCTCTCAGCCCCGCTGCGCGACCGTTTCGGAGTAATCAGCCGGCTGGAATATTATAAAGAGCCGGAGCTGAGGGAAATAGTCAGACGGACCGCTGATGTGCTGAAGGTAGATATGGAGCACCCTGCATCTGGTGAAGTTGCCCGCCGGTCACGCGGGACTCCCCGGATCGCGAACCGACTGTTAAGAAGGATTCGTGATTTTGCTCAAGTGAGGGGAGACGGGGTGATATCCGAAGCGATTACTGAAGAAGCGCTGAATCTTCTGCAGGTTGACAGACTTGGACTCGATGAAGTGGACCATAAACTGCTGCGTGGCATGATTGAAAAATATCGAGGCGGGCCGGTGGGAATTGATACGATAGCTGCGACGATCGGTGAAGAGTCACATACGATAGAAGACGTCTATGAACCGTATTTGCTGCAAATCGGTTTCCTGCAGCGGACCCCGCGCGGGAGAATTGTCACCCATGACGTGTACCGCCATTTTGAGATGGAGGTGCCGGAAGAATGACAATCCCAAAGATGCTGATAGCAGCCGGAGTGGTGCTGATTATTGCCGGCGTGCTCTGGCAGCTTGGCGGCCGTGTACTGCCGTTCGGCCGTCTGCCCGGAGATATTGTCATTGAGCGGGGAAATTCTACATTTTATTTTCCGCTTATGACGTCCATTGTTATCAGCGTCCTGCTGTCGCTGATTTTTTTGCTTTTTAGACGCTGATTGATGAAGAAGGAGACAGGAAGGCATGGATGTAAATCAATTTGACTACGAGCTCCCGGAAAGTCTGATCGCACAAACACCGCTTAAAGATCGGGAACAATCCCGGATGCTCGTGATGGATAAAGAAAGTGGCACGATTGAACATAGACATTTTTATGATTTGCCGGAATGGCTGGAAGCTGGTGACACGCTCGTCCTCAACGACACGAAAGTGATCCCGGCCCGCCTGCTCGGCTCGCGGAAAGATACCGGCGGAAAAGTGGAGATGCTGCTGCTGCATGAGAAAGGAGACTTCGTCTGGGAAGTGCTCGTCAAACCGGCCCGCAGGATTCGAAAAGGGACCGTGCTTACGTTTGGAGATGGGCTTCTTGAAGCTGTCTGTCTCGAAGAGCTTCCAGAGGGGCGGCGCCGGATGAAGCTGTCGTTTACCGGGATTTTCCCGGAAATACTCGATCACCTTGGAGAAATGCCGCTCCCGCCTTATATTCAGGAGCAGCTGGAGGAAAAGGACCGCTATCAGACGGTGTATGCAGAGAACAGAGGCTCGGCAGCTGCCCCGACTGCAGGTCTGCACTTTACACCTGCTATGCTGCATAAGATTCGTCAGGCAGGAGTAGACGTCGTGACGTTAACGCTGCACGTTGGTCTTGGTACGTTCCGGCCTGTTTCCGTGGAGTCTGTGGAAGAACACAGCATGCACGCAGAGTATTATGAGCTCTCGAAAGCCGCAGCAGAAAAGCTGAATAGAGCGAAGCAGGAAGGGCGCCGTATTATAGCGGTCGGTACCACCTCAGCGAGAACGCTGGAAACGGTTGCAAGGGATACAGATGGAGAATTTCGTGAAGCTTCTGGATGGACTGATATTTTTATTTATCCCGGTTTCACGTTTCGAGCGGTAGATGCGCTCTTAACAAATTTCCATTTGCCTAAATCGACGTTAGTTATGCTCGTCAGTGCTTTTGCAGGCCGAGATCATATTTTGCACGCATATAAAACAGCAGTGCAAGAGAAATACCGCTTTTTCAGCTTTGGGGATGCCATGCTGTTGACAGATACAGAAAGGAACCGATAATCATGCCAGCCGTAACATATGAACACATTAAAACGTGCAAGCAGTCCGGAGCCCGACTCGGTAAAGTACACACGCCGCACGGTACGTTTGAAACACCGATCTTTATGCCAGTCGGGACACTGGCGACCGTCAAAACGATGAGCCCGGATGAACTGATCGAGATGAACGCGCAGATCATCTTGAGCAATACGTATCACCTATGGCTCCGGCCTGGAGAAGATATTATTGAGGAAGCCGGGGGACTGCATGCATTTATGAATTGGGATCGTCCAATATTGACTGATTCCGGCGGGTTCCAAGTCTTCAGCTTGAGCGACTTGCGTAATATTACGGAAGAGGGCGTGCAGTTCCGTAATCACCTCAGTGGAGAAAAGCTGTTTCTGACACCTGAAAAATCAATGCAGATTCAGAATGCGCTTGGCCCTGATATCATGATGGCGTTTGATGAGTGTCCCCCCTATCCGGCAGAACATTCATACATGAAGGCCTCAGTAGAACGTACAAGCCGCTGGGCCGAACGTTGCTTAAAGGCACATGGCCGGGATGATCAGGGATTGTTTGGCATCGTTCAAGGCGGAGAATATGCAGACCTGCGCAAGCAAAGTGCCAAAGACCTCACCTCCCTTGATTTCCCTGGTTATGCAATCGGAGGACTTTCTGTTGGGGAACCAAAAGACATGATGAACCGGGTATTGGAGGAAACGACGCCGTACCTTCCAGATGACAAGCCAAGGTATCTGATGGGCGTTGGTTCTGCGGATTCCCTTATTGATGGTGCGATCCGCGGCATTGATATGTTTGACTGTGTGCTGCCCACCCGAATCGCACGGAATGGCACGCTCATGACGAGCAGCGGCAGACTCGTCGTGCGAAATGCTAAATTTGCCCGGGATTTCAGACCGCTCGATGAAAACTGCAGTTGTAAAGTGTGCGCTTCTTATTCACGTGCGTACATTCGTCACTTAATCAAGTCCAATGAAACACTGGGACTGCGACTCTGCTCTTACCACAACCTGCACTTCCTGCTTACGCTCATGGAAAATGTCCGTCAGGCGATCCGGGAAGACCGGCTGCTTGATTTCAGGGAAGCGTTTTTCGAAAGCTACGGCTTTAACAAGGCGGATGCAAAAAACTTTTAGACACATATTATTTATTGATTTTAACCGGTTACTCGGGCACAATAGACTTTGGGATACTGTCCTGTCGTTTTCGAAGCAGAAACATCGGTTTCTGCCGTTTATGGGAGAAGGGAGTGAAGAACTTGGATGTACTTGGGGCGTTAATTCCATTAATTTTAATGTTCGCTATTTTTTATTTCCTGCTGATCCGACCTCAGCAGAAGCGTCAAAAGAAAGTGCAGCAGATGCACGCTTCTCTGCAAAAGGGAGATAAAATTATTACAATCGGCGGTCTGCACGGCACGATTGATGCGATCGATGAAGATCGTATTGTTGTAGACGTTGACGGAGCGAACAAGCTGACGTTTGACCGTCAGGCGGTCCGTGAAGTAACAAATCAGGATTGATGAGTAAGGGCGCCTGCTTGAAGTATCAGAGCGGGCTCCCTTTTTTATAATCTGGCTTGCGGATGCTGTTCCCGGGGATCGCTTCATCGTCCGGGAACAGCATCCTCCGATCCATACATACGGCTTTTGCCGGCTCATTTCGGTCACACATAAAGGAGTTATGCATCTTGCATTGGAAAAACTTGTACCGCGGCGCAATGATGGGTATTTGCGATATCATACCCGGCGTAAGTGGAGGAACAATGGCATTGATACTGGGTATTTACCGCGATTTTATCAGCGCAATCAGCGGTTTTTTCAGCAGAGACTGGAGCAGGCATCTCGGTTTTCTTGTTCCGCTTGCGGCAGGAATGGGAACAGCGATTGTACTGCTCGCCGGCGTCATGAATTATTTTTTGAGCAATTATTTTCAGGAAACGAACTTTTTATTTACCGGGCTCCTGATCGGTGTCATTCCGCTGCTTATTAAACAATCGGAAGCCTCCCGCTCGTTTCGCCCATTCCATTTTGCGATGATGCTGTTTACTGCGGCAGGGGCTATGTATATTGGCGACACTGCACAGCGAGCCGCTGAAACCGGTATTATAGAAGTGACAGCAGGTAACGCCTGGCTCTTCTTTATTGCCGGATGGGCAGCCAGTATGGCCATGCTCCTTCCCGGGGTGAGCGGCGCATTTGTTCTGCTGCTGTTTGGTGTCTACCATACGGCTACCAATGCCCTTTCTGTCACGAATCCTGACTTTGCGGTGATCGCAGTCGTTGGAGCAGGGGTTGTAACAGGATTTATTTTGAGCAGCAAAGCAATTAAGTATTTGTTTCAGCATTATCCGGCGGGTGTTTATGCCGCCATTATCGGTTTAATCACTGGATCTGTCTTTACGATTTATCCCGGCTTTGGAGCCGGAAATGACTTTATGAGCCTGGCAACGTTTGCTGCCGGTGCTTCTGCAGCATATATACTGAGTTTAAAACAGCCCTGACAGGAGGAGAACGTCCATGGAAGAACAATGGGATGTGTGGAAAGAAAAGCTCGGACCTGTGCTTGTGAGTAAAGCTGAAGAATGGCGCATATATGGTCATGAACAGGTGACAGAAGAAGAGGTCTGGAATACGTTTAAGGAAAAGATGAAGCGAAAAAGTGATATTCCGGACAGCATCCGGCTGCACTGGATCACAGCGGAGCTGTTTAAAACCTCTGCTTCCGATTATATGACGCAGCTGACCGTGGGTGCGTATAAAGCAGACGACTGGTTTACATCGAAAGGCAGTTTTTCACTGAAAGATCTTTAAGATATGCTTCATTGACAGGCTGGAAAACGACTGGCTATAATGAGGCAGATGTTCCGCCGTACATAAGGCTTGTGCGGAATGGATAGAAGGAGGACATGGCATTGGCTAAGAGAAGAAAGGGAGTTCGCAGCAGTCTGATCGCACTCTTTTTCGTGATCATTACAGCGCTTGGAATTTTAATTGCCTCCAACGTTATGGATCACGTCGATGATATCAGTCTTGGTCTGGATCTCCAGGGTGGTTTCGAAGTGCTGTATGAAGTGCAGCCTCTCGATGGGGAAGAAGGAACAGAAATTAACCGTGAACTGCTGACAGATACGGTCAGTGCACTGAATGCGCGAATTGACGTGCTCGGCGTGTCAGAACCGAGTATTAATATCGAAGGGGACGACCGGATCCGCGTACAGCTCGCCGGAGTAGATGATCAGGAGCAGGCGCGCGAGCTTCTGTCCACACAGGCACGACTTGAATTCCGCGATACAGACGACGAGTTGAAAATGGATGGCTCTGACTTGGTAGAAGGCGGAGCTCGTCAAAACTTCAGGGAACAGACGAACGAGCCGATTGTGACTGTTACCGTGGATGATGCGAATTTGTTCGGTGAAATTACGGAAGAAATCTCACAGCGCCCGTTTCCGGATAATCGACTCGTTATCTGGCTGGACTATGAGGAAGGCGATTCGTACGAAGAAGAAATGCAGCGGGAAGACTCTAAAATCGTCTCAGCACCAAGCGTCGACGAACGGATCCAATCCCGCGACGTCATGATAACCGGAGATTTTACACAGGAATCTGCGGCCGATCTCGCAGGTATTTTGAATGCAGGAGCACTGCCGGTTGAGCTGGAGGAGCTTCAGCTGAACTCTGTCGGGGCGCAGCTTGGAGAACAGTCGATGGAGCTTGCCGTATATGCAGGCTTCATTGGGATTGCGCTTATTTTCGGCTATATGCTTCTCTATTACCGGTTTATGGGAATGATCGCTGTGCTTACGCTCAGCGCGTACATTTACCTGGTGCTTGTCATCTTTAACTGGCTGAACGCTGTTCTCACGCTTCCGGGAATCGCGGCCTTAATACTTGGTGTCGGGATGGCTGTCGATGCGAATATTATTACGTTTGAGCGGATAAAGGATGAACTCCGCTACGGACGATCGGTGATGAGCGCCTTTAAAGCAGGGAGCAGAAGGTCGCTGTCGACGATTCTCGATGCGAACATCACGACCATTCTTGCAGCAGGCGTACTGTTTTATTTCGGTACCAGCGCTGTACAGGGCTTTGCCGTCATGCTGATCGTGAGCATCCTGACAAGCTTTGTCACGGCCGTGTTCGGTGCCAGGCTGTTGCTGGGTCTCTGGGTAAACAGCAGGGCGCTGAACCGCAAGCAGAAGCTTTTTGGAGTAAAGGAGCGTGAGATTCGTGAACTTTGATCATGAAACGTCGAAGCTGGACTTCGTCCGTCATCGGAAAACGTTTTTCGGCATCTCTCTCGCTTTTTTACTGACAGGGATTATTCTGCTGGCAACGATGGGACTCAATTTAGGCATCGACTTTGAAAGCGGAACGACGGTTGATGTGCTGACAGAGGAAGCAGTTACTGCCGAAGAAATTGAAAACGAATTTCAGTCAATAGGGTTTGAGCCGGACGATGTTGTCCTGGCCGGAGATAATAACGAGATCGGCCGGGCCTCTTTTATCGGCGGCCTTGATCAGCAGGAATCACTGCAGATTCAGTCTCATTTTGAAGAAGAGTACGGGGCGGTGCCAAATGTAAGCACAGTTTCTCCTATCGTAGGTCAGGAGCTAGCGCAAAACGCGATTATTTCTGTGTTAATCGCAACCGTCGGGATCATTATCTACGTAACCATCCGATTTGAGCTTTTATATGGGATTGCTGCCATCGTCGCTCTGTTTCATGATGCGCTGTTTATCATCACCGTTTTTGCGATTTTACAAATGGAAGTGAACATTCCGTTTATTGCGGCGGTGCTTACGATCATAGGTTATTCGATCAATGATACGATCGTCACCTTTGACCGGATCAGGGAAAACATGGAGCGTGAAGAAAAAGTAGAAACTTTCGAAAAGCTCGCCCAAGTCGTAAATAAAAGCCTCGTGCAGACGCTGGCCCGTTCGATTAACACCGTGCTGACGGTTGTTTTTGCAGCAGGAGCGCTGCTCGTTTTTGGCGGAGATGGTCTGAGAGTCTTCTCACTGGCGCTTGTCGTTGGTCTTGCAGCTGGAACCTATTCCTCCCTCTTCATTGCAGCTCAGCTGTGGTGCATCATGAAGTACCGCAGCATCAAGCGAAAACTAGCCAAACAGGCTGAGGAAGAGCGAAAACTGGCTCTGCAGGAAAACAGCACAACATAAAGAAATTCCGCCCCCGGAACTGTATCCGGGGGTATCGTCGCTTGAACAGGAGGAACTGGCATGCTGGATGACGGAGACGTTCGCTATAAAAAAGTGCAGCTTGGAGCTTGGATCGGTATCGCTGGAAATGCTGTGTTAGCAACTGTAAAAGGAATTGTCGGCACAGTAGCAGACAGCAGGGCCCTCACAGCAGATGCACTCCACTCCGCCGCTGATGTCGTCAGCTCGATCGCGGTGCTGATCGGGGTCAGGGCCGCTCAGCAGCCGCCCGATGAAGATCATCCTTACGGTCACGGCAAGGCGGAAACGGTCACTGCTATTATCGTTTCTGTCCTGCTCTTTGTCGTCGGAATAGAAGTAGCTTTCAGTGCAGGTCAGGCTTTCTTTCAGGAAGTGCCCGTTCCGGGTCAGGCTGCTGTTTATGCAGCGTTGTTTTCCATTGTTGTGAAAGAGGCGATGTTTCAATATAAAGTAAGATTGGGTAAAAAGTATAAAAGCGATGCTTTAATCACAGACGCCTGGCATCACCGCAGCGATGTTCTGTCGTCTTTGGCTGTGTTAATCGGTGCCGGGGCAGCAGTATTTGGGTCTGCGGCCGGTATTGAAGCAGCGGTTTATGCAGATCCGGCAGCTACCATTGTCGTCGCGCTGCTAATCATGAAAATGGGATGGAGTCTTGGTTCTGAAGCGATACACCAGTCAATGGATCATGTGCTTCATGATGAAGATACAGTCTGGATGTATGAAGCAGCTGCCTCTGTTGAAGGCGTTGTCAACGTGGATGAACTGCTGGCGAGAGAGCACGGTTACTATGTGATTATTGATATTAAAGTTTCTGTCGATCCTTACATCACGGTCGAAGCTGGTCACGCGATCGGCAAGCAGGTCAAACGCAAGCTGATTGAAGCGGGGTATGTTCACGATGTCCGTGTACATATTAATCCAAGCTCAGAGGAGGAAAAGCTATGAAAGGGCAATGGGGTTTAATTGCAGGACTGATTGTGATCCTGATCATTGCAATTTTCGCTGTTATTAACGTCGATCCTGTAGAAGTTAACTTTCTCTTTGGTCAGGGGGACTGGCCGCTCGTACTGGTTATTTTAGCGTCTGTTCTGATGGGGGCAGTGACTGCCGGCTTAGTCGGCATGTATAAGATTTACCAGCTGCAACAGGAAATAAAGCAGCTGAAGCAGGAGCGGGAAGCGTCCGATAAAGACAATCAAAAGCGCAGAAAAGACCGGAAAAAGAATGATCCGCCTCCAGCACCTGAGGCAGGTAAATAAGGCGCATCTCTTCGCACACATCGAGTAACCTTATGTTAAATTCAGATAAAGCCGCTTCGACCGGATGTCGAAGCGGCTTTTCATTGTTAATTAGGTGATGCTGTTGCAGCGATCCCCCCTGGATCCGCATTGCACTTGAATCAAAAACAGGCAAACTCTGATCGGGGGTGCTTAACCTGCCAAAAAGCCGGACTGAAAAATGGAGCTTCGTAAACATCCATCGTATTACCTGTTCAGAAGCAGGAGGCGTCAATCCGGGACTCTTGACAGGTTTGTTTCCAACCGGCAGCTTATGTATAATGTACAAGTCAGGGGGAATACAGATGCTTCATTCATCATCCAAATGGATAATTACGAATCCCGCAGACGGACCGGTCCAGGACGTTCAGCAGCGAACAGGACTAACCTCTATAGCCGCTAAATTTCTAGTGCAGCGGGGTTTTGAAACAGATGAACAAATTCAGCTGTTTTTAAAAGGTACAACGGAACAACTGCATGATCCATTTCTTATGAAAGATATGGAAAAAGCAGTAAACCGCATACATAAAGCGATCATGGATAAGGAACGCATTCTTGTTTTTGGAGATTATGATGCTGATGGCGTTACCAGCACGTCTCTTTTATATACAGCATTGACGCTCGCTGGAGCCGAGGCAGCCTGGTATGTCCCAAACCGGTTTACTGAAGGCTACGGCCCGAACGAACCTGCGTTTAAACAAGCTGCCGAAGAAGGTGTCACCTTGATTATCACAGTTGATACCGGCATTTCTGGTGTGAAGGAAGCTGATGCTGCTAAAAAGCTGGGTGTCGACTTAATCATTACAGACCATCACGAGCCGCCGCCGGCACTGCCTGATGGCTTTGCTGTCATCAATCCTAAGCAGGAAGACTGCGGGTATCCATTTAAGGAGCTGGCCGGTGTCGGCGTCGCTTTTAAAGTAGCACAGGCCTTGCTCGGGCGGCTTCCAAACGAATTTTTTGATCTTGCAGCGGTCGGAACCATCGCCGATTTAGTGCCTTTAGAGGACGAGAACCGAATTCTGGCAGCCGAGGGACTGAAGGCTATGCAGGGGCGCCTCCGTCCCGGACTGGAAGCCTTGTTGAAGGCAGCCGGCACGAGCCGCGATGAGCTGGATGAAGAAACAGTTGGCTTTGTCATCGGACCTCGTCTGAATGCTGCAGGCAGGCTTGATTCCGCTGACCCTGCCGTAGAACTGCTTCTGACGCAGGATCCAAGCGAAGCAGAGGATACAGCTAGTATGATTGATGGGCTGAATCGGGAACGGCAGGAGCTTGTGAAAGAAATTGCTGCTGAAGCAGAGCAGAAAGTAGAAGAGCAAGGTGTTCCGCCCGTAATCATTGTTGCAGGAGAAGGATGGAATCCAGGAGTGATCGGGATTGTAGCCAGCCGGCTTGTCGAGCGGTTTTATCGTCCGACAATCGTGCTCAGCCTGCTTGAAGACGGAAAGACGGCAAAAGGTTCTGCGAGAAGCATCGAGGGCTTTGACATGTTTCAGTCTCTTTCTAAATTCCGGGATCTCCTGCCTCATTTTGGCGGACATCCGATGGCGGCTGGATTAACGATGGAGCGAAAGGATATCGACAGCTTACGCAGCGGCCTCATTCAAATTGCTGAAGAAACGTTAACAGCAGAAGATTATCTGAAGAAAATTCACGTCGATCTCGAAGTTTCTGTTGATGAAATCAGTGTAAAAACAATTCAGGATCTGGCTGCTATGGCTCCCTTCGGCATGGGGAATCCTGCGCCAAAAATCCTGATCCGACGTGCATTAGTGGAGCAGGCGAAGGTGATCGGTTCTACAAAAGATCATTTAAAGCTGACGCTTACGAACAGTGATCACAGCTCCTCGCTGGACGTGATCGCCTTTCGAATGGGAGCGGCAGAGAAGTCTATTTCGCCTCTGGCTGCACTTTCTGCTGTCGGCAAACTTTCCATCAATGAATGGAATGGACGCGTGAAACCGCAGATGATCGTAGAGGATATAAAGATTGATGAGTGGCAGCTGTTTGATCACCGGGGCAGCCGTCAGTATTTAACCAAGCAAACGGAGCCTCGCGTCCTCGTGCATTTCAGCGAATCGGCTCCTGCAGAAACGCCGGATACGTGGGAAACGGTCTGCTGTGCGAATCCGGAAGAAGCAGCTCCCGTTCTCGCAAAAGCGTCACATGTTACGCTGTATGATACTCCGGACTCCATGAAACAGCTGCGAACCGTTATGCAGCAGCTCACATCACTTGAGCAGCTTGATGTCGTGTTCCATGATGAGAATGATTACTTTTTTTCACCGGCTCCCTCGCGTGATCAATTTAAATGGTATTACGCATTTCTTCAAAAACGCGGATCATTTGATATGAATCAGCACTTGAAAAAGCTCGCCGTTCACAAGGGTTGGAGCGAATCAATGATTTCTTTCATGTCAAACGTGTTTTTTGAGCTCGGATTTGTTAAAATAAACGATGGTGTTATTTCTGTTAACGACCGTCCTGAGAAACGGGATTTGTCGGAATCAGAGCTTTACACTTCCAGACTGGAAAAAACAAATATTCAGCAGGAGCTTTGCTACTCAACGTACCGCTCCCTGAAAAAACAGCTGGATCAGATGACGAATACGGCAAGTGTGGAGACGCACAGCCGTTAGGAGGAAAAAACGAATGGATTTTAAGCAGTACGTAACAGTAGTAGAAGATTTTCCAAAAGAAGGTATCCGCTTTAAGGATATTACGACGCTGATGGAAAATGGAGAAGCATATAAAAAAGCAATTGAAGCGATGACAGAGTTCGCATACGGCCGGGACATTGATGTTATCGTCGGTCCAGAAGCACGCGGATTTGTAGTCGGATGTCCGATTGCCGTAGCACTTGGCAAAGGCTTTGTGCCAGTTCGTAAGGCAGGTAAACTGCCTCGGGAAGTGCTGGAAGTCGATTATGGACTTGAATATGGTAAAGATTCCCTTAATATTCATAAAGGGTCCATTAAGCCGGGTCAGCGTGTTCTGATTACAGATGATCTGCTTGCAACCGGAGGCACCATCGAAGCAACCATCAAAATGGTTGAAAAAATGGGCGGCGTTGTGGCGGGGATCGCCTTCATGATCGAGCTGAGCTATCTTGACGGGGCTGACCGTCTGAAAGAGTACGACGTATTTACGCTCATGACATATTAATGAGCATTCGAGCGGCAGGTTCTTTTTTAACAGAACCTTGTCGCTTTCTTGTTACATAATCTCTATGCAGGACCGTATAAATGCGGGCCGATATAGTATATAATCGAGTTAATTCGACAAACCGGTATATGCCGGAGTGACGCCGCTCCCAGCAGGAACTTCCCGGAAATCTCTAAAGAAAATGCAGGGTGATTCCATGACCAGTGAACAAGTACTTGAAAAAGCTGCAGAATATTTATCCGCAGACGATACAGCGTTTCTGCGGGAGGCCTATGAACTGGCAAGGTATGCCCACCGGGAACAGTACAGACGTTCGGGTGAGCCGTATATCTGGCATCCCGTTCAGGTAGCGGGCATACTTGTCGATCTCGGGATGGACCCGGATACAGTAGCGGCGGCTTTTCTGCATGACGTCGTTGAAGACACGGATATCGGTCTGGAAGAAATCGAGCAGAAGTTTGGTGAGCAGGTTGCCATGCTCGTCGACGGGGTGACGAAGCTCGGGAAGATTAAATATAAGTCCAAGGAAGAGCAGCAGGCGGAAAATCACAGGAAAATGTTCGTTGCGATGGCTAAGGACATCCGTGTGATTCTCATTAAGCTTGCTGACCGGCTTCATAATATGCGGACTCTCAAGCATCTGCCTCCGGAAAAACAGCGGAGAATCTCAAACGAAACACTGGAGATTTTTGCGCCGCTTGCCCACCGCCTCGGTATATCCAAGATTAAATGGGAGCTGGAGGATACGTCGCTCCGCTATCTGAATCCGCAGCAGTACTACCGGATCGTGAACTTAATGAAAAAGAAGCGCGTGGAGCGTGAGAGCTACATTGAAGAGGTGCAGGAGCTGTTAAAGGACCGGCTTGCAGGCATGCAGATCGAAGCGGATATTCATGGTCGTGCCAAGCATATTTACAGCATTTACCGTAAAATGGTGCTGCAGAACAAGCAGTTTAACGAAATTTACGATCTGCTCGCCATTCGGATCGTGGTAAAAAGCATTAAAGACTGCTATGCCGTGCTGGGGACTATCCATACACAGTGGAAGCCGATGCCGGGGCGGTTTAAAGACTATATTGCGATGCCAAAAGCAAACATGTATCAGTCGCTTCATACGACGGTTATCGGACCCAAAGGTGATCCTTTGGAAGTTCAAATCCGTTCAGAGGACATGCATAAAGTAGCTGAATTCGGTGTAGCGGCTCACTGGGCTTATAAAGAAGGCAAAACAGTGGATGACGCTGAATCGCTGGAAACAAAAATGTCCTGGTTCCGGGAAATTCTCGAATGGCAGAACAACACGAGTGATGCGCAGGAATTCATGGAATCACTGAAGATTGATTTATTTTCCGACATGGTTTTCGTATTCTCACCAAAAGGCGACGTGATGGAGCTTCCGAAAGGCTCGGTTCCGCTCGACTTTGCCTACCGGATCCACACCGAAGTTGGCAACCGCTGTATAGGAGCTAAGGTGAATGGGAAGATGGTTCCCCTTGATCACCAGCTCAAAACGGGGGATATCGTCGAAATTTTAACCTCCAAACACTCATACGGCCCGAGTCAGGACTGGCTGAAAATCACGCAGAGCTCGCATGCGAAAAACAAGATCAGGCAGTGGTTTAAAAAGGAAAAGCGCGATGAGAATGTTGAAAAAGGGCGAGACCTCATTGAAAAAGAGATTGAGAAAAAAGGCTTTACGACAAAGCAGGTGCTTACGACAGACAATTTGTCCAGAGTGATGGATAAATTCAGCTTTACGACAGAAGAGGATATGTATGCTGCTGTCGGCTACCACGGCATTACAGCGGCCCAGGTCGTTACACGCCTGACGGATACGCTCCGGCAGGAGGAAGCCGCGGCAGAAGGCAAAACGCTTACCGAAGCCGTCGGCGATTTAAAGCCTAATCAGCGAGCTGTTCAGAAAAAGGATAAGACCGGGGTAAAGGTAAAAGGAATCGACAATTTGATGATCCGTCTTTCCCGATGCTGTAATCCCGTCCCAGGTGACGAGATCGTCGGCTATATAACAAAAGGGCGCGGCGTCTCCATTCACCGTGCAGATTGCCCGAATATTCAGCAGGAAGAAGATGCGAGGCTCTTGGAAGTGGATTGGGAGCAACAGCCGAATCAGTCTAAAAATTATGATGTGGATATTGAAATTTCTGGCTATGACCGTCGGTCCCTCTTAAACGATGTACTTCAGGCAGTAGCAGAAACAAAGACAAATATTCACGCTGTGACGGGAAAAGCAGATAAAAACAAGATGGCAAGAATAGATATGACGGTATCGATTCAGCATACGGCTCACCTGCAAAAAGTGGTGGATCGCATTAAACAGATTCCGGACATCTATACGGTACGCCGCGTGATGCATTGATTGGAGGATTTCGCACATGAAAGTGATCGTTCAGCGCGCAAAAGATGCGTCTGTGACAGCAGATGGAGAGCTCAATGGCCAAATTGACCACGGGCTCATGCTGCTCGTCGGTGTAACACACTCAGACGAAGAAAAAGATGTAGTCTATACGGCTGATAAGATTGCCGGGCTGCGTATTTTTGAAGACAGCGCCGGCAAAATGAATCTGTCTGTCGGTGATACCGGCGGCAGCATCCTTTCCGTTTCACAGTTTACGCTCTATGGAGACGTCCGAAAAGGACGAAGGCCGAACTTCATGCAGGCTGCGCCGCCGGCAGAAGCAGAGCAGCTTTTTCATGCGTTCAATGAACGGCTCCGCTCGGTTCATGGCCTCCACGTTGAAACCGGAGTATTCGGTGCAATGATGGACGTGCAGTTTACTAACGATGGACCGGTTACACTCATCGTCGACAGCATGGAGAAAGGAACTTGACATTACTCCGTGTAATTCGTATGATAAAAAAACATGATGAAAACACCAGTGATGAAGAAAAGTAGCGGGAGCACACCGTGCTTCAGAGAAGTTGTACCCTGGGCTGCAAGTACAGCTGCCGGTGCCCGTGAACGAACACTTCGTAGGTGTTCTGCTGAATGACCAGTAGGCAGAAACGTTTCCGGGCGTTAACCGGTTTGAGTGGAAGCAGTATGCTTCAACTAGGGTGGTACCACGGGCTGTTTAGGCTCCCGTCCCTGACTATGTCAGAGACGGGGGTCTTTTTGTATGCCCGCAGAATAATAGATAAACGCAGATGAATGGAGGATTCAGCATGGCTTTTCAAATACCTCGGGGAACGCAGGATATTCTCCCCGGTGAAGCGGAAAAATGGCAGTTGATCGAAGCGAAAGCTCGTGACATCTGCCGCCGGTATAATTACAAGGAAATCCGGACGCCTATTTTTGAGCAGACGGAGCTGTTTGCAAGAGGGGTCGGGGATACGACGGATATCGTCCAAAAAGAAATGTACGAATTTAAAGACCGCGGCGGCAGAAGTTTAACGCTTCGGCCAGAGGGAACTGCTCCGGTCGTACGGTCCTATGTGGCTGAAAAAATGCACGGTTGGGTAGAACAGCCTGTAAAGCTTTACTACACCGGTCCAATGTTCCGTTATGAGCGGCCGCAATCCGGACGTATGAGGCAGTTTGTGCAATTTGGAGTCGAGGCGCTTGGCAGCGCCGATCCTGCTGTCGATGCAGAGGTGATGGCGCTCGCGATGGATATTTACAAAGAGCTTGGCTTAAAGCAGGTTCGCCTTGTGGTGAACAGTCTCGGGGATACAGCAAGCAGAAATGCTCACCGGGAAGCATTGACTGCACATTTTGCTACCCATATTGAGGAGTTTTGTGAGGATTGTCAAACGCGGCTTCACAAAAACCCGCTGCGGATTCTCGACTGCAAGAAAGACCGGGATCACGAGCTGATTTCGACAGCTCCTTCCATACTCGATTACTTGAATGATGAATCAATCGCATATTTTGATGACGTGAAACGATACCTGGACGATATGGGCCTCGATTACACGGTGGATTCATCACTCGTGAGAGGGTTGGATTACTACAACAACACAGCGTTTGAAATTATGCTGGACGGAGAAGGATTTGGCGCGATCACAACGCTCGCAGGCGGCGGGCGGTACAATGGCTTAGTCGAAGACATTGGCGGACCGGAAACGCCGGGAATTGGATTTGCCATGAGCTTTGAGCGACTTCTTATGGCTCTGGAAGTTCAGGGTATCCAACTAACGGATGAGGCGCCGCTTGACGCGTATATCACGGCTATCGGCGACGAGGCTAAAGCCGTTGTGCCTAAACTCCTGCACGGATTACGGGCGGCTGGCGTGGCGGCAGATACCGACTATACAGGTAAAAAAATGAAGGCTCAAATGAAGGCGGCGAACCGGCAGGGAGCGAAGGTAGTGCTTCTAATCGGCGATGAGGAACTAAAAGACAATCAGGTCACGTTGAAAGATATGGAAACCGGAGATCAGCAGCTGGTCCGTCTCGAAGAGGCACCAGCAAAAACGTTAGCATGGCTGAAAGGGGAATAAGCGTAATGGGACAACGAACACACGTATGCGGAGAATTGTCTGAAGCATTAACAGGAAGCAGCGTCGTGCTGCAAGGATGGGTGAAAAAACGCCGTGATCTCGGGCAAGTGATCTTCATTGATCTACGCGACCGCAGCGGACAAGTTCAAATTGTGTTTAATGGAGAAGAGAATCCGGAGGCACTCAAGACGGCAGAAGATGTCAGAAGCGAGTATGTGATCGAAGTCGAAGGAACCGTCATGGAACGGGACGAAGCAAATGTGAACCCGAAAATAGCGACGGGCCGGATTGAGGTCATGATTACAGCTATTCGCGTATTAAACGCAGCGAAAGGGCTTCCTTTCGTCGTAGAGGATACGGCCGAACTGAATGAGGATGTGAGGTTGAAATACCGCTATTTGGATCTTCGGCGTCCTGCCATGCAAGAAACGATGAAGCTGAGAAGCAGAACGACAAAGCTGATTCGTGACTTTCTCGACGAACAAAGCTTTATGGAAATGGAGACACCGATGCTTACGAAAAGCACACCGGAAGGAGCCCGTGATTATCTGGTTCCGTCCCGTGTACACCATGGTGAATTTTATGCGCTGCCACAGTCTCCACAGCTGTTTAAACAGCTGCTGATGGTCTCCGGATTTGAGCGGTATTTCCAAATAGCACGCTGCTTCCGTGATGAAGATCTTCGTGCAGACCGCCAGCCGGAATTCACGCAGGTGGATATTGAAGCGTCCTTCATGCCAAAGGAAGAGCTGCTTGCAATGACAGAGAACATGATGCAAAAGCTCGTAAAAGACCTGAGAGGTGCAGAGGTCGAAGCTCCGTTTAAGCGGCTGACCTATCAGGAAGCGATGAACCGGTTCGGCTCGGATAAACCGGATACCCGTTTTGGCATGGAGCTCCAGGATGTCTCCGCCATCGTTCAGGATACAAGCTTTAAGGTGTTTTCAGGAGCGGTTGCCTCCGGCGGAGCGGTCAAAGGGATCTGTGTAAAAGCGGAAGCGCCTAACTACTCCCGAAAAGATCTCGATGAACTAAGTTCGTTTGCGGCCATTTACGGAGCTAAAGGGCTCGCTTGGCTGAAGGTGGACGAAACCGGGGAACTGAAAGGGCCGATCGCAAAGTTCTTCGATGCAGACAAAGCACAGGCGTTAAAAGAGTCATTCCAAGCTGAACCACAGGACATTCTGCTGTTTGCAGCTGATAAACTGCAGGTCGTGTGGGATGTACTCGGCGCGCTGCGTGTGAAATTCGCTAAAGACTTAGAGCTTGTGGAACCAGGCACGTTTGATTTCCTTTGGGTAACGGAATTCCCGCTGCTCTCCTACGATGAAGAGGAGGACCGCTACGCAGCGGAGCATCATCCGTTTACACGGCCAGTAAAAGAAGATGAGCATCTGCTGACCGAATCGCCCGAGAAAGTGCGGGCAGAAGCGTATGACCTGGTCTTGAACGGATACGAACTCGGAGGAGGCTCGCAGCGTATTTATGAGCGTGGACTTCAGGAAGACATGTTCGCGGCGCTCGGATTCTCAAAGGAAGAAGCGTATGAGCAATTTGGGTTCCTGCTGGACGCGTTTGAGTATGGAACGCCTCCGCACGGCGGTATTGCACTTGGACTTGACAGGCTGGTCATGATTCTTGCAGACCGGAACAATCTCCGGGATACAATTGCATTTCCGAAAACAGCGAGTGCAGGCTGCCTGTTGACCAATGCTCCATCATCAGTGGATCAAGCCAAACTGGATGAGCTGCATCTTTCTGTTAAAGAAAAACAGTCAAGCGAATCATCGTAAGCCAACTATAGGCCTGATACGGAGAAGAATGGAAAGCGACGAGCCGGCAGCCGAACGACTGCCGGCTTTTCTAATCCGCTGTCAAGTGTTCCTGTTCGTAAAGTTGTATCCGATGAATCAAGCATAGCCATTCGGATGTAACCGGTCCGAACAACCGTATGCATGTTATCGATGCTGCCGGAATCTGTCAGGACCGTCAGCATTTTGTGAAATAAATTGACAGAATTTTTCGTCTTATAGCTTGCATTTTCCATTTACGTGCGCTATGATAAAACCGTACTCAACGTTAGCAACTATAAGAGTCCTGAGATGTACGCGTAAAAAGACGGTTTTGAGCCAACATTTTTACATTGGGAGCCTGAGGGTTCCGCCGGAATGGGCAAGCCCGCAACGTCGGGACGTCCGGCCCTGTGGACAGGGCACCCACCTGCCAGGGCAGGTTCAAAGCGAGTTACAGCTGCGGCATAATGGGGCTCTTATGTTTTAACAAAAAAGCTGATTTACTAAGGTTTGTGTGCCTTTAGTAAATCAGCTTTTTCTTGTGCTCAGCTTTTTTTCCGAGCATCAAAATAGTCGAGCCGCTTTTGAACGGTCTTTTCATAGCCGTTAATGGAAGGCGTATAAAATCGGCGGTTGAGCATGTGGTCGGGCAGGTATTGCTGCACGACGTAGTGATGCTCATAGTGGTGCGGATACAAATAGCCTTCTCCATGTCCGAGCCGGGCGGCTCCTTTGTAATGAGCATCTCGTAAATGCAGCGGAACATCGCCAGTTTTCTCTTTCTCAACAGCTTTCAGCGCCTCGTCAATGCCTGTAATAACAGCATTGCTTTTAGGGGCAGTGGCCAGATAAAGCGCCGCTTCTGCCAATGGAATCCGAGCTTCAGGCATTCCGATAAACTCCACCGCCTGAAAGGCTGCTTCTGCGATTAACAACGCGTTGGGATCGGCCAAACCGATATCCTCTGCCGCGTGCACGTAAAGTCGTCTTGCGATGAATCGGGGATCTTCACCTGCATAAATCATTTTAGCAAGCCAGTAAAGGGTGGCATCGGGGTCCGATCCGCGAATGCTTTTGATAAAGGCGGAAACCGTGTCATAGTGGTTATCGCCTTTTTTATCGTACTGAACCGTTCGTTTTTGAATTGATTCTTCAGCAGCTTCTAAATTAATCACGATGGCGCCGGTGTCATCCGGATTTGTCGTCAATACGGCAAGCTCCAGTGCGTTTAACGCAGTCCTTGCATCTCCCTGCGCTGTCTGAATCAGGTGGTCCATTGCCTCATCCTTTACGTAGATCTCATAGGAACCAAAGCCCCGTTCCTTATCTGCCAGAGCTTCTTCGAGTACTTGCTTAACTGCTTGGTCTGACAGCCTTTCCAAACGGAAAAGTCTGGATCGCGACAGGAGAGCATCATTGACTTCGAACATCGGGTTTTCCGTAGTGGCACCAATAAGGATGACCGTTCCGTCTTCTACATGAGGAAGGAGAGCATCCTGCTGACTTTTATTAAAACGGTGGATCTCATCGATAAACAGTACCGTCTGCCGTTCATCAAAGGTTAGACGGTCTTTTGCGGCAGCGGTAACTTCTTTAATATCTTTCACACCGGCAGTAACGGCATTCAGTTGTATAAATGCAGCCGATGTTGTATTCGCAATGACACGCGCCATCGTCGTTTTACCAGTGCCGGGAGGGCCGTGGAAAATCATAGCCGACAGCCTGTCTGCTTCCACCGCCCGGCGAAGAAGCCTGCCTTCTCCAATGATATGCTCCTGGCCGCGTATTTCATCCAGTGTGGCGGGCCTCATTCTGGAAGCAAGCGGTCCTTTCGGCGATCGGCCGGCCTGCTGAATAAAAAGATCCATGTTCATCCCTCTTTTCCGCACTCAAAGGTGCAGTCTCATTGCAATTCTATCGAAACACAGATAAAATGCAAATGGCGTCATATAAAGGTTTTTTGATTCATGCTATAATAGACTGCAGAATCAGGGGAAGAAGGAGATACAATTGAGAAATCGTCCGCTGGCTGACAGCTCCTTTTTCCGATGGAGCGTTTTTACGGCAGGCCTTATTGTGATGAGCTTCGGAATCGCGCTGATGATTCGAGCGGAGCTGGGAAGCGCTCCTTGGGATGTGCTTCATATCGGTTTGATGAATCAGTTCGGGCTGACCGTCGGAACGTGGACCATCATCATGGGCTTCTTGCTGCTGGCTGCAGCCTCTGTGATGTTGAAAGAGCTGCCAAAAGCCGGAGCTTACGCAAATATGCTGCTTGTCGGGATATTTGTCGATATCTTTTTGTTTTTGCTCGGAACACCTGCTATGTTCGGGGCTCAGCTGATCATGCTCGCAGCTGGAATTGTGATTATGGGATTTGGAATCGGACTCTATATTTCTCCGCAGTGCGGAGCCGGGCCCAGGGACAGCGTGATGCTTGCGCTCTCTGAAAAAACCGGGGCGTCGGTTGCACGAGTCCGTATTTATATGGAAGTAATCGTTCTTATTGCCGGCTGGATGCTCGGTGGTCCAGTGTTTGTCGGGACAATCTTGTTCAGTCTGACGATCGGCCACATCACCGGCTTCTCATTAAATTATTGCGCAAAATGGATGAACAGACTGAGGGAAAGAGGGATGACTGTTGAAAATATCAACTAAAGGACGCTATGGACTTACTATAATGATTGCACTCGCAAAAAAACATGGTGAAGGGCCAATTTCACTCAAGTCGATTGCCAAAGAGCATTCACTTTCCGAGCATTATCTGGAGCAGCTGATTGCACCGCTCCGAAATGCCATGCTCGTAAAAAGTGTACGCGGTGCTTACGGCGGCTACATGCTCGCAAAAGATCCGGAAACAATTACGGCAGGAGATATTATCCGCGTTTTGGAAGGACCGATAACTCCTGTTGAAATCATCGATGATGAAGAGCCGGCAAAGCGGGATTTATGGATTAAAATCAGAGATGCCGTAAAAGACGTGCTTGATTCAACGACGCTTGATGACCTGGCGAATTTTAAAGATGAAGGAAGCCAGGATAACTACATGTTTTATATTTAGTGTAAGTAACGGATAGAAAGGAAGAAATAGAATGGAACGGATCTACCTGGATCATGCTGCTACGACACCGGTCCACCCGAAAGCAGCTGAGGCGATGATGCCGTATTTCACCAGCGTTTACGGAAACCCGTCGAGCACACACCATTTCGGCCGCGAATCTAAAGCAGCGCTGCAGCAGTCGAGAAAGGTGCTTGCGGAAGCTGTTGGAGCTTCTGCAGATGAAATCGTGCTCACGGCCGGCGGTACAGAAGCTGACAATCTGGCGATTATGGGGTATGCAAGACGGCATCAGCATCTCGGCAGGCACCTCATTACTGCTGTAACTGAGCATCACGGTGTCTTGCACGCCTGCGGCGCTCTCGAAAAAGAGGGCTTCCGCGTAACGTATCTTGATGTCGACAGCGAAGGCCGTATCAGCCTCGAGGAGCTGAAGCAGGCACTAACCGACGAAACCATACTCGTAAGCCTCATGACAGCGAATAACGAAACAGGGGTGCTGCAGCCGGTGCAGGAAGCGGCGGCGCTTCTAAAGGAGCATCAGACTGTCTTTCACACAGATGCAGTTCAGGCTCTTGGAAAGCGGAGGCTGAACGTTACCGAGCTTGGGATTGATATGCTGGCTGCCTCTGCGCATAAATTCAACGGCCCAAACGGCACCGGCTTTCTTTATGTGCGCAAAGGTATTCAGCTCGATCCGCTGCTTTACGGCGGATCACAGGAACGAAAGCGCAGGGCAGGGACAGAGAGCACGGCGCTAGCAGCAGGAATGGCGGAAGCGCTTCGCCTCGCGCTTGAAAATATGGAGCAGAAACAGCTTGAACAAGAACGGTTCCGGCATCTGCTGCTAACGCATCTCGAGCAGGGAGGCGTGGAGTTTGTCGTAAACGGGCACCGTCATGAACGTCTGTCAAATGTACTGAATATAAGCTTTCCCGGCGCTAACGTGGAGCAGCTGCTGATGAATCTGGATTTGGAAGGCATTGCAGTTTCCAGCGGGTCTGCCTGTACAGCGGGATCCATTGAAGCATCGCACGTGTTGACAGCGATGCACGGAGACTCAGAACGAGGGCGCTCGGCTGTCCGGTTCAGTTTCGGACTCGGAACGACAGAGGCACACATGGAGCAAACAGCAGCGGCCCTTTTACGGGTTCTCCAGCGAATGAAGGTGCTCCATTAATAAAGAGCTGGCATGAAGCCAGCGGATTCAAAAAAGGAGGTGTCTGTTTTGGCAGACAACACAGGGATCAGAGTAGTTGTCGGAATGTCGGGCGGCGTTGACTCCTCGGTTACGGCCCACCTTCTGAAAGAAGAGGGCTATGATGTCGTTGGCATTTTCATGAAAAATTGGGACGACAGTGATGACAGCGGATTTTGTTCCGCTACGGAAGATTACGAGGACGTGGCAGCGGTAGCCGATCAGCTCGGAATACCGTATTATACCGTGAACTTTGAGAAGGAATACTGGGATAACGTTTTTACGTATTTCCTGGACGAGTATAAAGCAGGCCGAACGCCAAATCCGGACGTGATGTGCAATAAAGAAATTAAATTTAAAGCGTTTCTGGATCATGCAATGGCTCTCGGAGCAGACTACGTTGCGACCGGCCACTATGCGCGTAAGACAGTGGAAAACGGTGAAGTGAAGCTTCTTAAAGGAGTAGACACGAATAAAGATCAAACCTATTTCCTCAACGCGCTGAGCCAGGAGCAGCTGAGCAGAGTGATGTTCCCGCTCGGACATCTTCCAAAGCCGGAAGTCCGCGAGATCGCGAGCAGCGCAGGGCTTGCGACTGCAGCTAAAAAAGACAGCACCGGCATCTGTTTCATTGGAGAGCGCAACTTCAAAGAGTTTTTGATGCAGTTTCTGCCGGCTAAAAGCGGAAAGATGGAAACGCCGGATGGAGAAGAAAAAGGGACTCATGAAGGACTCATGTATTATACGCTCGGACAGCGACAGGGACTCGGGATCGGCGGTGCAGGTGAACCATGGTTTGTCGTCGATAAAGATTTAGACCGCAATGTGCTGATTGTCGGTCAGGGCTATCATCACCCTCTGCTTTATTCCGAAGGTTTACAAGCAGCACACGTGAACTGGATTTCCGGAGCTGCACCGGCAGCGGAATTCAGCTGTACGGCTAAATTCCGCTACCGGCAGGAGGACAAGCCGGTTACCGTCACCGTGAACGCAGATGGATCAGCGGATGTGACATTTGAGGAGCCGGAACGAGCAGTGACACCAGGCCAGTATGTCGTTTTCTACGACGGGGACGTCTGTCTTGGCGGGGGTACGATCGATCAGGTGTATAAAGCAGCTGCACTGTCTTCCTGACGGCGCAGGACCAGGTTCATGGCATGAGTCATGAACCTTTCTCCCTTTAACAGGTGCAGATGAAAACAGCAGCATCTGATTGCGGCACATTTGGAATGAGTGAGGACAGAAAGGCAGGTATTGGTATGGACAAAAACGCACAAGCAGTGCAGGAGATGCAGGATGGAAATATTGAAGAGGCAGCAAAGCTTCTGAATGAAGCGATTGAAGAAAATCCGGAAGATGACACGGCGTTTATTAACTTTGGTAATTTGCTCGCAGCGGTGAATGAAGAAGAGCGGGCAGCGATTTTCTATGAAAAGGCGATTGAACTGAACAACCAAGCAGGCACGGCTTATTACGGACTTGGAAACTTATATTACAACCAGGATAAGTTTCAGGATGCGATTCTTGTTTACCAGCAGGCTGTTCAAGCGGGATTGGAGCAGTCAGACGTTTATTACATGCTCGGAATGAGTCAGTTTCAGGCAGGAGAAGCACGAAGAGCGCTTGCTCCGCTCTCAAGAGCGTGTGAACTGAATCCGGCAGATGCAGAGGCCCGCTTTCAATATGGTCTGGCTTTGGCTCAGACAGAACAAGTAGAGCTGGCTGTTCCGGAATTCGAAGCTGTGCTTGCACTGGATCCGGAGCACGCCGATGCGCTGTTTAATCTGGGCGTCACATGGGCCTATCGCGGTGATGCAGAAAAAGCGCTGGAACAGTTTGAGAAGGCGCTGGATATTCAGCCGGAGCACGCGCTTGCAGAGAACGGCCGGAAGCAGATGCTGAAAATACTCGGCAACGAATAGGGAGGTCCGATGATGGAGGAAAAGGAGTTTGTGAAAGGAGAAATCTCTCACGTGATTTATCACCAGGAGGATTCTCTATATACGGTCGCAAAACTAAAAATCATCCAGTCCTCCGAAGAACTGTCAGAGAAAGAAACGGTCGTCGTCGGACTGATGGCAAAACCGGACCGGGAAACGGTCTATACGTTTTCCGGTTTCATGAAAGAGCATCCCCGTTTCGGGAAGCAGTTTGCTTTTGATACATATAAGAAAGAAATGCCGGATACGCACAATGGACTGATGCTGTACTTTTCCAGCGACCGGTTTCCGGGGATCGGCAAGAAGACAGCTTCTGCTATTGTCGAAGCGTTCGGGACGAAGGCGATATCCATCATTCTGGAGAAGCCGTCGAGACTGACTGAAATACCTAAACTCGACAGTGAAAAAGCCGATTTGATCTACAAGCAGCTTCAGGAGGATCAGGGAATAGAAGAAGTGCTGATGCGCCTGTACGAATATGGATTTGGACTGAAGCTGTCTGTCAAGATTTATCAAACCTATCAGACGGATGCCCTGCGCATTATCGAAGAAAATCCGTATCAGATGGTGGGGGATGTAGAAGGCGTCGGCTTTATTAAGGCAGATCAGCTCGGACAAAAGCAGGGTGTAACCGGCGACCATCCGGACCGGCTCAAAGCAGCCGTGCTGTTCATTCTGTACGAACAAAGCCTGAACGAAGGCCACGTATTCGTTCAACTCGAACAGGCGCTGGACGGTGCGCTGGAGCTGCTGACGCGAGGCAACGAGACTGTATCTCCTGAAAGTCTGGGGGATGTCACTGTAGAATTGCATGAAGAAGAAAAGGTCGTACTCGAGGAAGCCGACGGCCGCTTGTATATTCCCTCGTTATATTATGCCGAACAGGGAATAGCCACGAACCTGAACAGGTTGATGCGTCAGGAGAAGCCGGAGGAATTTCCGGATGCTGAGCTTGATAAGGCGCTAGGAAAAGTGGAGGATACTTACAGCATTACCTACGCCCCGTCACAAAAACTGGCAGTTGAAACGGCTGTCTCTGCATCGCTGATGATGCTAACCGGGGGTCCTGGTACAGGCAAAACCACTGTCATTAAAGGTGTTCTTGAAGTGTTTGCTGAGCTGCACGGGCTTTCGCTGAATCGGGATGATTATCGCGGAAAGAAAGAAGCATTCCCGTTTTTGCTTGCCGCCCCGACCGGGAGAGCTGCCAAGCGGATGACCGAATCAACCGGGCTGCAGGCGTCAACCATTCACCGCCTGCTCGGATATAAAGGCAGCGAAGAGGAAGGGTTTGACAAGGATGAGGAGAATCAGCTTGAAGGCAGGCTGTTAATTTTAGACGAGATGTCGATGGTCGACACGTGGCTTGCCAACCAGCTGTTTAAGGCTGTTCCTTCAGGCATGCAGGTGCTGATCGTAGGAGATGAAGACCAGCTTCCTTCTGTAGGACCGGGCCAGGTGATGACAGATCTGCTTGCCTCTGAGCTGATCCCGGTCGTGAGGCTTACGGATATTTACAGACAGTCTGAAGACTCGCATATCATTACGTTTTCACATGAGGTAAAAGCAGGGGTGCTCCCTGATGAGATCGATACGTCGAGCAGGGACCTGCGCTTTTTCCCCTGCCGGACGGAATCGGTGGAGGATGCAGTGAAAAAAATATGCAGCGGAGCAAAAGCAAAGGGGTACACTGCAAAGGATGTTCAGGTTCTGGCTCCGATGTATAAAGGCCCCGCTGGCATTACAAAGCTTAATACGATGCTGCAGGAGCTGTTTAATCCGAAGACCGGCAAAGTCCGTGAAGTACAGTACGGCGATATCGTCTACCGGAAGGGGGATGTCGTGCTCCAGCTGGTCAACAATCCGGAAGAAAATGTGTTCAATGGTGACCGCGGCGAAATCGTAGCCATTTTGACAGAAAAAGAAACGACGGATAAAAAGATGCAGCTTGTTATTTCATTTGATGGGACCGAGGTCACATACGGCAGATCAGAGCTCTCGCAGATTACCCATGCCTACTGCTGTTCGATTCATAAATCACAGGGCAGTGAATTTCCGATCGTCGTGATGCCGGTGGTCCGCAGCTACAGCAGAATGCTTCGCAGAAAGCTGATATACACAGGTATTACGAGAGCGAGAGAATTTTTGCTGCTGTGCGGGGAATGGGAGGCGCTGAACAGAGCGGTGCAAGCCGAGCAGGAGCTGCTTCGCTTTACATCGCTTCAAGAGCGGCTCGCTGAAGCCAAAAAAGAAAATTCGTTTGACAGCTGATAGAAAGTATCTCTATAATATGTATCGGATATAAACTAAGACGATGAAGGAGAATGCTGCAGCAGCCCTCTGCCAGAGAAGGACTTCCATGGCTGGAAGAAGTCTTCAGAGAAGCGCTGCAGCTGCTGCTCCCGAGTGCAGGATAAACCCTGCCGGCACGTGCCCGTTACGCACTTTTGAGCGACAGACATACGTCTGTAACAAGGGTGGTACCGCGAGCATCTCGTCCCTGGCAAGAAGCCGGGAGACGGGATTTTTTTATGCAAACTGCGAGGAGGAGATGAACGATGAAACAATTGACATCTGCACAGGTCAGACAAATGTATCTCGATTTCTTTAAAGAAAAACAGCACGCAGTGGAGCCGAGTGCTTCGCTCGTTCCGCATGAGGATCCGTCTCTGCTCTGGATCAACAGCGGGGTCGCCACGTTAAAAAAATACTTCGATGGTCGAGTGATCCCTGATAACCCGCGTATCGTTAATGCACAAAAATCAATCCGTACAAATGATATTGAAAATGTCGGGAAAACAGCAAGGCATCACACATTTTTCGAAATGCTCGGCAATTTCTCGATCGGCGAATATTTCAAAAAAGAAGCGATTCATTGGGCATGGGAATTTCTGACCGACGAAAAATGGATCGGATTTGATCCGGAAAAGCTTGCCGTGACGATTTATCCGGAGGATGACGAGGCATTTCAGATCTGGCACGAAGAGGTCGGTCTTCCAGAAGAGCGCATTATCAGACTCGAGGAAAATTTCTGGGACATCGGGGAAGGCCCGTGCGGACCAAATACTGAGATTTTCTACGACCGAGGACCTGCGTACGGCGATGATCCAACTGATCCGGAAATGTTCCCAGGCGGAGAAAATGAACGTCACTTGGAGATTTGGAACCTGGTGTTTTCCCAGTTTAACCATAACAGCGACGGAAGCTACACGCCGCTTCCAAAGAAAAATATTGATACCGGCATGGGACTGGAGCGGATGGTCTCTGTCATTCAGGACGCTAAAACGAATTTCGACACAGACCTGTTTGTTCCGATCATTCGTGAAACGGCCTCCATTTCCGGTAAAGAATACGGCCGTGACAGCGAAATGGATACAGCATTTAAAGTAGTGGCTGACCATATCCGTACCGTAACGTTTGCAGTCGGAGACGGAGCACTCCCATCTAATGAAGGCCGTGGATATGTCCTGAGAAGGTTACTGCGCCGCGCAGTCCGGTATGCGAAAACGCTCGGTATTAACGAACCGTTTATGTACCGCCTTGTTCCGGTCGTTGGTGAAATAATGAAAGATTTCTATCCGGAAGTCCTGCAAAAGTCCGAATTCATTCAAAAGGTCGTCAAAAACGAAGAGGAGCGTTTTCACGAAACGCTTCATGAAGGGCTGACAATGCTGCAGCAGATGATCGCCGATGCTAAAGCTTCCGGCAGCGAAACGCTGGATGGACCAGGCATGTTTAAGCTTTATGATACGTACGGGTTCCCGGTTGATTTAACCGAGGAGTACGCAGAAGAGGCAGGATTAAAAGCAGATCGGGATGGGTTCGAGATTGAAATGGCGAAACAGCGGGATCGCGCCCGTGCAGCTCGGCAGGACTCTGGTTCCATGCAGCAGCAGGATGAAGTGCTCGGTGCTATTACAGAGCCATCCGTCTTTACGGGGTATCATGCTTTATCAGCTGATACGACTGTTACTGCCATTGTGAAAGATGGGGCACGCACGGATATGGCCGGAGAAGGAGACCGTATTCATCTGATGCTTTCAGAAACACCTTTTTATGCGGAGAGCGGTGGACAGACTGCAGATACCGGCCTGATTAAAAGCAGCCGCGGAGAATTGGAAATTACGGATGTTCAAAAGGCGCCAAACGGCCAGCATCTGCACGAAGCGACAGTCCTTTCCGGTACTGTCTCAACTGGAGCAGAAGTGACTGCTGAGGTGGAAGGAAAACGTCGGCGAGACATCATTAAAAATCATTCTGCCACCCACTTGATGCATCAGGCACTAAAGGATGTATTAGGGGAGCACGTCAATCAGGCTGGATCATTAGTGGAGCCAGGCAGACTGCGATTCGACTTTTCCCACTTTGGACCTGTCAGCACAGAGGAAAAAGAGAAAATAGAAGCAATCGTCAACGAGAAAATCTGGAACGGGATTTCGGTTGAGATTTTTGAAACGAGTCTGGAGCAGGCGAAAGAGATGGGCGCTATGGCGTTATTTGGCGAGAAATATTCCAGCAGCGTACGCGTCGTGCAAATGGAAAACTACAGCCTGGAGCTTTGCGGGGGCTGCCACGTAGCCTCCACTGCCGAGATCGGACTGTTCAAAATCGTCTCGGAAGGAGGTATCGGCGCCGGCATCAGACGAATAGAAGCAGTCACTGGCCAAAAAGCTTATGAATATATGAAAGAACGGGAGAATGTGCTTCTGCAGACAGCAGCTTCGCTGAAAACAAGTGCCGAAGAAGTTCCGCAGCGCGTATCGATGCTTCAGCAGCAGCTGCGTGATGCAGAAAAGGAAAACGAATCTCTTACGTCCCGAATCAGCCGGATCGAAGCGACAGCTATTCTGGATCGAGTTGAGTATGTGAACGGCGTTCCGGTTCTGGCAGAGCAGGTTCAAGCGCCGGATATGAATGCGCTGAGAAGCCTTGCTGATTCATTGAGAGAGAAGATGGACTCCGGGATTTTAGTACTCGGTGCATCGCATGGCGGAAAAGTCAGCTTTGTCGCAGCTGTATCTCCTGATCTTGTACAGGAAGGCTATCATGCTGGAAAGCTCATCAAGGAAGTCGCGGCTGTCTGCGGCGGAGGCGGCGGAGGCCGGCCTGACATGGCGCAGGCTGGAGCGAAAGACGCTTCAAAAATTCCGGAAGCACTGAATAAAGTGTCAGAAATTGTGACAGCATAGAGGAGAAGCATGTACTTCTCTTGCAATTCGTACTAGAATAGAATCAAAGCCGGCATGCCCGCTTCTTATAAGCTGCGGGCTGACCCGGGCATGGAAAACAATCCGGCACGATAGAAAGGCGGGAAAGCAATGAGTTCCATGGACAAAACAATGAAATTCAACTTTAATGACGATTCAATGGACAGACAGGTCCGCGAAGTGCTCGAGAGCGTATACGGATCATTGGAGGAGAAAGGGTATAATCCGATCAATCAAATTGTCGGCTACCTTCTGTCCGGCGATCCTGCATACATTCCGCGCCACAACGATGCACGTACGATGATTCGCAGGCTGGAACGGGATGAAATGATTGAAGCCCTCGTCCGGTCTTACTTGAAGGATGGACAAAACAAATGAGAACAGCAGGTCTGGATGTCGGCACGAAAACGATCGGCGTCGCTGTAAGCGATGCCTTCGGCTGGACCGCCCAGGGTGTGAAAACAGTCCGTCGAACAGAGGAAGAGGCCGATTTACGTGAGCTGAAACAGCTTTTCAACGAGCACGACGTTTCAACGGTCGTTGTCGGGCTTCCGAAAAACATGAACGGAACCCTCGGTCCCAGTGCCGAACTCTGCATGGCGTTTGCAGAGAAGGTGAGAAGGGAATTAGAGTTACCCGTAGAGATGTGGGATGAACGTCTGTCGACTTCCGCAGCGGAAAAGATGCTGGTCGGTGCAGACGTCAGCCGCAAGAAACGGAAAAAAGTAATCGATAAAATGGCTGCTGTGATGATTTTACAAAATTATCTCGACAGCAGACCGTAAAGGAGCGATTGAGACGATGGCAGATTCCGATCTGAAAATCAGAAAGCCTGCTGAGGATGATAACCGGATCATTATTCCGGATCAGGAAACAGGCGACGAGCACCTATTTGAAAAGGTGCTGGAATTCGATAACCCGCAGACAGGTCACTCTTATGTGCTGATTGCACCGGAGGGAACCGGAGAATCAGACGAAGACGAAGTAGAGGTGCACGCCTTCCGTTATGAGGATACTGGAGGCGAAGATCTCTCTCTCTTCCCAATTGAAACGGAAGAGGAATGGGATATGGTCCAGGAAGTATTCAATACGATCCAAGATATGGA
Organism: Bacillus daqingensis; assembly: GCF_042654445.1. Classification (NCBI taxonomy): domain Bacteria; kingdom Bacillati; phylum Bacillota; class Bacilli; order Caryophanales; family Bacillaceae; genus Bacillus; species Bacillus daqingensis. The sequence goes on along the minus strand of NZ_JBHSGK010000021.1, from coordinate 234,435 downwards.
CGAGGATCAGTAAAATATAAGCAGCCTGCAGGATAAAGCAGGGCGGTTCCGGAAGCAGGCTGCTTCAGGGGGGCCGCTCTGTTTTGTGTGACAGCTGTCCAGCGCAGTTTTGTCGGTGGACATGTATTCGTGTTCACCGGGCTGGGAGGGAGAGAATGGGATGACAGAATTATCAAAAGAAGAAAAAAAGCAGCAGCGCCGTGAACAGCATCAGAAGCTGCTGCAGGAGAGACGAAAGGAAGCAGGACTCGTCCGAAAAATTGTCTTTTCATTGCTTGTACTTATGATTCTTGTTGCAGCCGCGGTCGCGTTCGGATCGTATCAATACGTAATGGCTTCTCTCGGCCCGGTGGATGAGGAAGAACCAGAACAAGTTGAGGTGGAAATTCCAATTGGCTCCGGTACAGATACGATAGCAGGAGTTCTGGAAGAGAATGGAGTTATATCCAGTTCAACGATGTTCCGGTATTATGTACGATTCCAGAATGAGAGCGGCTTTCAGGCAGGGACGTATCAGCTCTCCACCGCTATGAGCGTAGATGACATCATAGAAGAGCTGAAGGAAGGCTCCGTTCAGGAAGAATATGCACTTTCCTTTACTATTCCGGAAGGGTTCTGGGCGGAAGAAATTTTTGCACGTGCAGCTGATGAATCTGGCTTGGAGGTAGAAGAACTCATCGGCACGGCCCGTGATGAAGACTATTTGAATGAACTGATTGAGCAGTATGACATGCTGACAGAAGAAATACTGGATGAGGATCTGCGTGAACCTCTTGAAGGCTACCTCTTCCCGGCGCGCTACGATTTCCTGGAGGAAACCCCGCAGCCAGAGGAGATTATTGAGACAATGCTGGACCGGATGCAGGCGGAATTGAACGCAGCCTTGACAGGTGAGAGTGACTATACAATTCATGAGCTGCTTACGGCGGCCTCCATTATTGAGGGTGAGGCGCAGAATGATGAAGAGCGGCCGATGATTTCCGGAGTGATTGAAAACCGGATGCGCGTGCCAATGCCGCTGCAGATGGATCCTACTGTATCCTATGCGCACGGGGAAAGACTTTCACGTACGTTTAACGAAGATACCGAAATTGAATCACCTTATAACACGTACAATCAAACCGGTCTGCCTGCAGGACCGATCAACAATCCGGGAGTAGCTTCCATTCAGGCTGTCGAAAACCCGGAGGAACACAGCTATCTCTACTTTTATCACTCCCCAGAGGGAGACATTTATTTCAACGAAACGTATGAGCAGCACCAGCAGACGGTGGGGCAATATCAGTAGGAAGTTGTTTTGACACTCGAAAAACCCCGTGATAAAATAATCCGGGCTGTTAACGAAGGAGTTTTTTACAGATGCAGCAGGATGCCTTAAAAACCTATCTGACAGAGCTGATTCCGTCTACCAGCGGATTTTCAGCTGAGCTGGAACAGGACGCGCTTCGTCGTTATATTCCAGTCATGGATCGGGAAGCGCTGCATGCGTTGATTACGCTGCTGCAAATGAACGGCACTTCCCGCATCCTGGAAATCGGTACGGCCGTCGGCTACTCTGCTATTCGGCTATTGGAAGAACTGCCGGACCTTGAAGTGATCTCCATTGAGAGAGACAGCGAACGCGCTGCAGAAGCAGAAATGAATGTGAAGAAGGCCGGCGTTGCTGAACGATTCCGGCTCATCAAGGGTGATGCGTTGGAAACCGCTGCAAAAGCAGCTGAATACGGGCCGTTTGATGCGCTGTTTATTGATGCAGCGAAAGGCAGCTATGAGGCTTTTTTCAGGACCTATGAACCGATGGTAAAGCCCGGCGGTCTGATTGCCGCTGATAACGTGCTGTTTAGAGGCTACGTGCCGGGCACTGAGGAGCCAGAGTCCCACAGATTCATCAACATGTCAGACAGACTGCGTGCGTTTAACGCAAGTCTGATGGCATCTGAACAGTTCCAGACGATGATCCTGCCAGTAGGTGACGGTCTGCTTGCAGCGTGCAAACGGAATTAAACAGATCAGTTGACATGTAAATTATACTCTTGTACTATGACGTGAAAGGAATCGCCATTATGCACAATAAACCCATTATTATCGGAGTCACAGGGGGCTCCGGCTCTGGAAAAACAACCGTAGCGAATGAAGTATACAATCAGTTTCCAGAGCATTCCATTCTGATGATTGAGCAGGATGCGTATTATAAAGATCAGACACATCTGCCAATGGAAGAGCGCTTAAAAACGAACTATGACCATCCGCTGGCATTCGATAACGATTTATTAATTGAACATCTTCATCAGCTGATGAAAGGTGAAGCTGTTGATAAGCCGGTTTATGACTATGCCAATCACACGCGGGCAGAGCGCGTTATTCCCGTGCAGCCGCGAGATGTCATTATTCTTGAAGGAATCATGATCCTAGAAGACAGCAGGCTTCGTGATTTGATGGATATTAAGCTGTTTGTCGATACTGATTCAGATATGCGGATCATCAGACGACTGCTGAGAGACATCAATGAACGAGGCAGAACCATTGACAGTGTCATTGATCAATACACCTCTGTCGTAAGACCAATGCACCTGCAGTTTATTGAGCCGACTAAGCGATATGCTGATATTATCGTTCCTGAAGGCGGTCATAACCACGTGGCGATTGACTTAATGGTAACGAAAATAAAAACCATTCTAGAGGAAAAGTCCATGTTATAAAGCCTATTGGCAGAAAGGACTTTTTTCTATATAATGACAATTGTAACGCAGGATAAGACTTTCATTTTTGTAACGTATTTCCGGCGTCCCGGTGCTGAATGCGCCGGGCGCTTCCCTGTATATACGGTGACTTATTTTTGAAAACGCTGCCTGCCAGATTTGTGTGAAGGAGAGGAACACCTATGACAGAAGAAAAGCATTATATGACGGAGGAAGGTAAAGAGAAGCTTGAGAAAGAGCTGGAGCTTCTTAAGACAGAAAGACGTAAAGAAGTCGTCGAGCGAATCAAAGTAGCAAGAAGCTTTGGCGATCTCTCTGAAAACTCTGAATATGACTCTGCCAAGGAAGAGCAGGCGTTTGTTGAAGGCCGTATTCAACAGCTGGAATCGATGATCCGTAACGCAGAGATCATCGAGGAAGATACGAACACATCTTCTGTCCAGGTTGGAAAAACGGTTAAATTCAAGGAGCTTCCAGATGGCGATGAGGAAGAATATACGATTGTCGGCCGCGCGGAAGCAGATCCGCTGGAAGGGAAGATCTCCAACGATTCGCCAATGGCTAAAAGCCTGTTTGGCCGAGAGATCGGGGAGCAGGTAATCGTATCAACGCCAGGCGGCGATATGAAAGTTGAAATTATTGAGATTTACTAAACCACAGACCGGTCTGCCATCAGAGGCGACCGGTTTTGGTATGTGCAGCGAAACTATGTAAAAATACCGGAGCACAGCCGTAAAAGTCCTAAATAAAGAAAAAAACCGTCGAATAGGAAGAAAGGTTATCGAATTATCTGCACGGATCATCTATAATAAAAGGAAAAGAGTGGGCGAAGGAGGAGTGTTTCAACGTGAGCAAACAAATTCCGCAGCGTCAAAACGTGAAAAAGAAACAGCGTATGAACTCGATATTAAATATATCCATTGGTCTCGTAGCACTGCTGATCGTGGTCGTCAGCGTCAGCCTCTTTACAGGCGTCAGCGATGAAGCAGCTGAACAAGATGGTGCGTCTCAGGAGGTAGCCGACTCGGCTGATAACGGGGATATCAACCTGAACGGCGGCGAAAACGAGAATTCGAATGAGAATGAATCGATTAACATCGATTTAAATAATGAGGAAAATGAGAACAACGAAGCTGAGAACAACGCTTCGAATGAAACAAACACAAATGAGAACAATGCGAACGACAGCAATGAGAATAACGCTAATAACGACAATAACGACGCTAACGAAAACAATTCGAATGACCGCGGCGGAAACGAAGCCGATCTGACGGAAAATGATGATGCCTATAATACGGATCAAAACGGGGACTGGGGACCGATTGGGACGGTCCAGGAAGAACCGTTCGAACCTGTTTTTGACCGCAGTCACGTGAACTGGGACGAAATGGTTCGTGCTATCGTCTATGCAGCAGATCTGCCGAATGACGAAGATGATCTGATTATTTGGAGACTGGAGAACGGTGGAAGTCCTCAAACAGCAGTCGGTACAGTTAGTGAACGAGGTACTGATTACAGTAATCCTTATCAGGTGGAGCTTGAATGGGTTGAAAACGAAGGCTGGATGCCGGTCGATGTGGATCGACTCTCTTCCAATCCTTATAATTAACAGCTATACGAACGATAACAGCCGCCCGGCACATTTACGCCGGGCGGCTTTCAGGCTTTTGAGAAAGTCAAACAGCCTACATGAATATTCGATTGATTGACTTTCCCCTCTGTTTACCGAGCCTGCCGTGGGCTTGCCCTTCAGCTATTTCTCAGGGTGACCCCTGTATGAAGGGAAGAAAGGCACGGATTCACTCGGACTCAGGCTTCTTACAAGAAGCCTTCAAGACCCAGTCCGGCTCCGCTCGTGCGTGGATGCCGTTTGCAGATCTGAACGGCACGGCATCTTCAGGCTTCGCGGCTTCGACGTCCCCGCCGGACACAAAGGGGAAATGGATTTGTTTAATGGAGAAAAACGTTCCAATCGCTGGACGCTGCGGCTTTTTTTGGTGGATACGTTGACGTTCATCCCGATTCGACACCGAAGCGCTGCCTAACGAAAGGTTCCCTCTAGATGGAACAAGCTCGTGTGAATCATCACCAGGGTTTCAACCGGACAGCCAGCTGCTAAATCGGGGGAAACTCGACTCCCGAGAGGATCAGAACGAGGCGAAGATCCGGCGGACGAAAGGAAGAAGCGGTTAGCGGAGGCCGTTCCCGCCGGAAAGCGAGGGTCCGCAGATGCAGGCAGATGCAAGGCCATTCACCTGAAATGACGTTATCAACACTCTGAAAGCCGCCGCAACAGAAGACTGCAGGCTGTTACTTTTTTTGTTTAAAATGGACCATCGCTGTTACGTAAGGTCGCTTATCCTGTACATGTACAGTCTCATAAGCGACGTGGTGAACCTCTAGCATGAGCGTGCTGTTTGCATCAATTTTTTGCTGTATAGCGGATTCCAGAGACGTAAAATCAGCTTCCTGAAAAAACTCAATTTTATCATGAATGGAATCTGGGGTAATAAACATGGTCAATTTCTCCTTTCCGAAAAGCGTACTCCGTTAGTATAATCGAAATCGCGCAAAGGTTAAACGGATTTTCGCTTCAAGACAATTTGTATAAGGCCGATTCAGAAGCTGGGCAGGGGAACGTTCCTCATTTAAACAGCTTTCCACAAAGAGACCGAAAGGGTTGTTCTAAATAATTGACGTATTTTCCTGAGAAACACAGGTACCTCTGGGATGAATTCGTCCATTCCTGCAGGTGAAGACTGGTTGCTCTGCGGCCGGTCGTACGTTAAGATAGTAAAAGTTGCAAAGAGAGACTGAAGGAGCGATAGGGATGCGAATAGGTGTAATTGGTGCGATGGAGGAAGAAGTTGAGCTGTTGAAAAAGGAAATGGGAGACTATACAGAGACGGTTATAGCCGGCTGTGAATTTTTTGAAGGAAAGCTGCGCGGCGTCGACACCATTATCGGAAAATCCGGCATAGGGAAAGTGAATGCAGCAATCAGTACAACGCTCATGATTCAGCTGTTTTTCCCTGATTATATTATCAACACCGGTTCAGCCGGAGGTTTTCATAAAGAGCTTAAAGTCGGAGATGTCGTCGTGTCAACACAGGTACGCTACAATGATGTGGATGCCACAGTTTTTGGGTACGAATTTGGCCAGGTGCCACGTATGCCTGCTTTTTATGTGCCGGATACCATGCTTGTGGAAACGGCAAAAGAATGTGTTGAAGAAGCTGGTGCGACCGCGGTGGAAGGATTAATCGTATCCGGGGACTCCTTTATCAGCAGCGATGAGCAGACGACGCTGATCCGCAGCCGCTTTGCGGACCCGTATGCATCTGAAATGGAAGCTGGGGCTATCTCACATGTTTGTCATCAGTTTGAGATTCCATTTGTTATTATCCGTGCCTTATCGGACATTGCCGGACAGGATGCACGCGTTTCGTATGATCAGTTTCTGGAAACGGCTTCTGTCAACTCGGCCAACATGGTGCTTCTAATGCTTGAAGACCTGCGCCGTAAAAACAACGCTTTATAAGGACTATGTAGTGGACGGACTGATATACTGCTTTAATGACCCGGCGGTCCCTTCACCGCCGGGTCATTAAAGTTCGTGGAACCGTCATTCTATTGACAACCGATGCTATAACGTTTTCTTCAATGATTCTGCTTTTTTAACCTCATCCAGCGCATGTGTTAATATGCGGGCAGTTAGTCCCCAAATGGTGTACTGCTGGTAGTGGTAAAAGTGCTCCTGCACGCTCCCTTTTCCCCAAGGATACTGTCTTCCCTTAGGGATGAGATGGTATGGGAAGCTTTCTGAAGGCTCCACTGCAATATGAACGGGATGTGTTTCCGGGGCAGTTGCAAGGAGATGGCTTACCGGAACGGTAAACACCTCTGCAACCTCCTGCTCATTTGGCTGAATCGCAGCGTCCTCATCAATGCGCCCGAAAAAAGGATAAATAATAGATCGCATTGGTGTAATCATATAGTCGAGTTCTCCATAATAGGTAATCTGAGAAGGGAGGACCCCTGTTTCTTCTGCAAGCTCACGCATCCCGGCTTGAGCAGGCGATGGATCGGTGCTGTCTACTTTACCGCCGGGAAAGCAGATCTCCCCCGGCTGCGGCACGTGCGGAGACCGGACTTCGAATAAAAAGTGATCCTCCCCCGAGCGGCGGATGACCGGTACAAATACGGCATATTCGCGATATTGTTCCGCGTGCAAAATATCGGCTTTGCGCTGTTGAAAATATTGCTGCAGTCTGTCCAACGGACTCACACCCTTTCCTGCTATTAGTTTACCATGACGATTTATTGAAAGAAAAACTTGGAACCTCCTTTTTAGTAAGCTATACTATAAAAAATACATAAGGAGGCGTGCACACATGAAACTGATTGTTAAAAAGCCGGTATTTGGGGAAACCGCAAGCACATTTGTTAACCGTTTAGGAGAGTACGAGGATACCGTGCTGATTCGTAAAGACCACTGGGTCATTGACGCTAAGAGCCTGCTCGGTGTTCTGGCAGTATCTCTGCAGCCGGGCGATGAAATTGAACTGGATTTTTCAGGAGAGCCTGATCAACAGGCCATTCAACAGTTTAAAGACCAGGGGATCTTCGAATAATTTATCCCGATTCAATTAAAAGCCATTCAGGAACATTCCTGAATGGCTTTTGATATATAAATACTGCTTACGTGTTCAGCAGCTGCTCATGAAACCAGTCGCGCAAATAGGTAAGCCGCTGTCTGCGCAGACGCGGATGGCCGCTTCTCGACAGTTCATGATTGGAGTTCGGAAAACGGACAAAGGATACAGGCTTGTTTTGCCGTTTTAAGTGAATATAAAGCTGCTCTGCCTGTTCCATTGGACATCGTAAATCTTCTTCTCCATGCATGATCAGTAAAGGAGTCTGAATGTTGTTGGCATATTTGAGCGGAGAGATTCTCCAGAGCTCGTCCACTCCTTCCGGCGGTACCGTACCATGCTCCCAATCTGTGAAAAAGTAGCCGATATCGCTGACGCCATAAAAACTGATCCAGTTTGAAATACAGCGCAGAGTGGCAGCTGCCTTAAAGCGATCAGAGTGAGCCACGATCCAGTTCGTCATAAAGCCGCCGTAGCTTCCCCCGGTCACCCCAAGCCTGTTTGAATCAATAGAGGAATACTTGGAAACTGTCTCATCTGTAAACATCATCAGGTCATCAAAATCACCGCCGCCGTAATCTCCACGAACGGCATTCACGAAATCTTGTCCATAGCCGTGACTTCCCCGCGGATTCATGTAAAAGACGGATGTTCCTTCAGCAGCCAGTATTTGCATTTCATGGAAAAATGTATTGCCGTACATGGCGTGCGGTCCGCCGTGAATGTGCAAGAGACCTCGTCCATCAGCATGTTCAGGACTAAGCACCCAGCCCTGAAGCTCATATCCATCGCGTTTAAACGTGATCTCTTCAGGTGACAGGAGCTCCACTTGATCCTTCCAGCTCTGTTGAAGCGATGTAAGAGGCTGCAGCTCTCCTTTGCGTATTAGATACAGTTCTCCTGGACACATAGGCGTACTGACGCCGACAACCATGAGACCGGAATGATCGTGATAAGATGCATCAAAAACGTGGTGGCTGCCTGTTGTTACGGCCGCAATCTCGCCCGACATGGAAACGGTCTTCATATTAACACTGCCCCATGAAGAAACCGGAACGCAGACAGTGTCCTGATGGGTCCAGATCGGCCGTTGATCTGCTGCGGGGCCGCGAATATCACCGATCATCGTATCGGAGAAAGAGCGGTCCAGCGAAGACACTGTTGTCACCAGCTTGCGTGCGTGCAGGTCGTAAAAGGATACGTGACTTTGACCTGCTCCGCGATGTGTCTGATCATGTCCGATAAAGGCGACATAGTGCTCGTCTGGTGAAAAAGAGGCACTGCTGTAGGAGCCATGTGCGATCTTATCAGACTGGCCTGTTTGCCGGTCCAGTATATACAGATCGGAGCCCTGTGTTCCGTCGCCACGTTCATTCGCAGTATACAGAATGCGGGTCCCGTCTTTTGATACATCAAGCAGTGATTTGTCCGCAGCAGATGCTGTCAGCGATGTCCATTCTCCAGTGAGAGGGTCAGATGACATCAGCTGTGTATAGGTGCCTTCGTGCATACCGGCTTTATCAGATTTATAGTCAAGCGTAGTGATGGAGCGTGCGTTGGGCGTATCGTCCTGCTCTGCCGTTTCTTCCATTACAGCTGCGATCAGCTCTTTGCTCTCAGCAGTCCACATCAAGGGTCCGGCACCCGCAGGAAACGTTAGTATTTCCTGTATTCCTCCGCCGTCTGCAGCAATTATGCAAAGTCTTGCTGCTTTCTCATCGGGTTTTCGATAGATAAAGGCGATCTGCTTACCATCATGGGACCAGGCAGGGAATGAAACCGTTCCGGGTCCGAATGTCCATTGCACCGCTTCTGGTTCATCCAGACGCTGCACAAACAGCTGAGAAGCGTAGCGGTCGTCCAGCAGCTGGCGCCGAACGAACAGCACACTTGTCCCGTCCGGAGACAGCTGCGGGTTTTCTACGATAGATAACCGAAATAAGTCTTGAATACCTGCGGGTTGCTTCATTCTATCACTCCTAAACGTATGTATTACCTACACTGTAGCAAAAATTTATTCGAATTGCGAAATAAATAGGGAGTTGTCAAGGTGTGGAAAGATGTGCTAAGGTTTTAGTGCAACCGTTTGCAATAAGGTTTTATACATAAAAGGAGTGCTGCTTTATGTCAGGAAATACACGGCGCTGGTGGAAGGAAAGCGTGGTTTATCAAATATACCCACGAAGCTTTAACGATTCGAATCAGGATGGAATCGGAGATATTCCGGGTATAACAGAGAAGCTGGATTATTTAAAAGAGCTTGGGGTAGATGTTGTATGGCTGAGCCCTGTTTACGACTCTCCAAACGATGACAATGGGTATGATATACGAAGCTACACCACCATCATGGATGAATTCGGCACGATGGAGGATTGGGAAATGCTATTAGCTGAAATGCATAAGCGTGGACTCAAGCTTGTAATGGATCTTGTAGTCAACCACACCTCTGATGAACATGCCTGGTTTGCAGAGTCCCGCTCCTCCAAAGATAATCCGTACCGTGACTATTATATTTGGAGGGAGGGCAAGCAGGACGGTCCTCCTAACAACTGGGAGTCTAACTTCAGCGGCTCTGCCTGGGAATATGACCAGCAGACAGGAGAATATTACCTCCATCTCTTCTCAAAGAAGCAGCCGGATTTAAACTGGGAAAATGATGCTTTGCGGAAAGATGTGTACAGCATGATGAACATGTGGCTCGATAAAGGCGTAGACGGATTTCGCATGGACGTCATTAACTTTCTATCTAAAGAGCCAGGACTTCCTGATAATCCGCACGCTGCTCCTGGAGAGCTTGCATCCGGAGCGGATTTCTTTATGAATGGTCCGCGTATGCATGAATTTCTTCAGGAAATGCACGCGGAGGTTATGGCCGGCCGCGATGTGATGACGGTGGGAGAGATGCCTGGTGTAAATGAGCTGCAGGCGATCGACTACACGGAGGAAGAGCGCAAGGAGCTGAATATGGTCTTTCAGTTCGAACACGTGGATCTCGATTCCGGACCTGGAGGGAAATGGGACGTTCTTCCTTTCAACATGCCGAAGCTCCGTGAAAACTTATCAAAATGGCAGTATGCGCTAATGGAAAAGGGTTGGAACAGCTTGTATTTAAATAACCATGACCAGCCCCGTCTCGTTTCCAGATTTGGTGATGATCAGACCTACTGGTATCAATCTGCTTCCATGCTAGCGATCATGCTGCATATGATGAGAGGAACGCCTTATGTATACCAGGGCGAAGAGCTTGGGATGACGAACGTACGCTTTAAGTCGATTGACGACTACGAGGATATTGAAACGTTAAATATGTACAAAGAAAAGCGCGCCGCCGGCGTATCGCACGATGCACTGATGGAAAAAATATATAGCAAAGGCCGCGACAATGCCCGCACGCCAATGCAGTGGGATGATACTGAACATGCAGGGTTTACGGCAGGAATTCCATGGCTGGCAGTTAACCCGAATTATCCTCGAATAAATGCGGCGCAGGCTCTGAAGGATCCCGATTCCCTGTTTTATGTCTATCAAAAGCTGATCCGCCTACGTAAAGAGCATGATATTATCGTTTACGGAGACTATGAGCTGCTTTATCCAGACAGTGAGACGATTTTTGCATACAAAAGACGTCTTGGTAATAAGCAGCTTACTGTTTGCTGCAGCTTTTCTGATCAAGTCTTGGAACCAGTAGACACAGGAGAGGGAACGGTGCTGATTTCAAACTATCAGCGTAAGACATCCGGCCGAATGTCGTTACAGCCGTATGAGGCTGTTGCCGTTCTTTCTGAAAGAAGCTGAGTAGTTGTCAGATGAGCGTTTACCTGTTAAAATGCTTAAAGAATCGATCTGTAAACGAGGTGAATAATCGTGCAAATTACGAACGAAGCGAAAACGTATATTCAGGAACTGATGAATGAACATCAGGCAGATAACATCAAAATCTTTGCCTCAGGCATGGGCTGAGGAGGCCCTCAGCTTGGACTGGCGCTGGATGCGCCGGCAGAAGATGATATTATCGAAGAAGTAAACGGCATTCAGGTTGCATTTGAAAAAATGGTTCATGAACACACACGTGCGCTGGAGCTTGCGTATAAAGAAACGCAGGACGGCGGCGGACTGGTCATGAACAATAGTGCAAGCGACTGCTGCTAATACACGGTACGCCCCGGGTCAACCCGGGGCGTATTATTTTTATAAACAGGCTGTTAATACGGTGCATACAAGTTTTGAGCTGTTCATCTCTCAAGAAGGCAGAAGACGGTTTATAATGGCGTAAAACGGTATTCAATGCTATCGAAACATGTTAAATTGCCCGCAGGAATGCTTAAGGATCACAAGTGCAATCTGAAACGGAATCGTGATAAAGTAGTGCTAGTAAAGCAGGAGGTGCCGGTATGAATCATGAGAATAGAAAACTCGGAAAAGAGGGACCCATGCTCTCGCCAATTGGAATCGGCTGCTGGCAGTTCAGCCGCGGGGCTAACGCAGTTGGCCGCTATTGGGATGATGTAGAGTCGGAGGACATGCAGGCAATCGTCCGTTCCTCGCTGGCGGGAGGAATCAACTGGTTTGATACAGCAGAGGTTTACGGAAACGGGGCATCGGAACGTGCCCTTGCAGATGCGCTCGATCAGGAAGAGACTGGACTCGATGAGGTTTATATTGCAGATAAATGGTGGCCTGGGGGACGGACGTCCCGTTCTATTGAGAAAACAATTGCGGCAAGGCGCGACGCCTTAAACCAGCGTCCGATCGCGCTTTACCAAATCCATCAGCCGTTTTCTTTTTCTTCTGTGCGCAAGGAGATGGAAGCGATGCTCGCGCTGAAGCGGCGAGGGGAAATCGGAGAAATAGGCGTTTCAAACTTTACTGAAAAGCGAATGCTCGAGGCATACAAAACGCTCCATGCTGAGGGAGTGCCACTTGCTTCCAACCAAATTAAATACAGCCTTCTTGATCGAAAAGCCGAAATAAATGGTCTTTTTGACACGTGCCGGGAGCTTGGAATTTCCATTATTGCATATTCGCCTCTGGAGCAGGGGCTGTTAACAGGCAAATACCATCAGGATCCGGAGGCCATTAAGAAAAAACGTGGTCCGAGAAAATGGATGGGGCGCTTCCGGAGAGGCTATCTCGAAAAAACAGGGCCGCTAATGAAGCTGCTTGAAGAAACAGCAGCAAAATATGAGGCAACAGTCAGCCAGGTAGTTCTGAGCTGGATGATTCAATATCACGGGGATCTCGTGTTTGCTATTCCGGGAGCGTCATCTGAGAAGCATGCAATCGAGCACGCAGGAGCGCTGAGTGTCCGCTTAACCGACGATGAAGCAGAGCAGATATCCAATGCGTCCTGGGACGTGCAGCTTTAACTATCAGTTTTTATGCAGGAGGAACGTACTAATGAAGCTAAAAGCAGTGAAATGCCATGGATCAAAAAATGATTTCGTCATTATCGATGAATGGACGGAAAATCCGGAATTAACAGACGAGATGCGGGAGCAGCTGGCTGTAGCCTTAAGTGACAGAGGCGGGAAAATTGGATCGGACGGTGTGCTGTTTATTCTTCCCGGCTCCGAAACGAAAGCCCGAATGCGGATGCTGAACAGTGATGGTTCAGAGGCGGAAATGTGCGGCAACGGCCTGCGCTGTGCAGCACGTTATATTTTGGAGCAGACAGGTTTACAGAAAAGCCTGGTGGAAACGATGAAAGCTCCGCTTGCTACAGGGGTTCAGGAGCCGGTTTTTGAACAGATTCCTACCTATGAAGTGGCGATCAAGCCGGTCTCTTTCCAGCCGGAAGAGGTGCCGGTCGCAGCAGAGTCGGAGCTCAGGCTTGCCGCGATTCCGGAGATTCATCCTACTGCTCGCTTTACAGCCTTATCCGTGCCGAATCCGCACCTCGTGGCCTTAGTCGATCAGTTTGAGGATAAAGAAGTGGAAGCATGTGGAAAGCGTGCAAACGAATTAAAAGAATTGCTTCCAAATGGGACAAACGTCAGCTTTGTAAAAGAGCTTGCGAATGGAAGTATTTTTGTGCGCACGTACGAAAGAGGGGTAGGTTTGACAAACGCCTGCGGGACAGCAATGTCAGCATCTGCTCTCGTCAGCTGCCTTGACGGTGGACAACAGCTCGGCTCCAAGCTCACGGTTTACAATCCGGGCGGCATGGTTCATGTTATTCCAGAAAAGCACGGTGAGGCTTACGAGATGCGGTTGATTGGTAATGCCACTTATGAGTGGGCAGGCTCCATCACGGTCGAGGATGGGGATTTCAGCGGCTTTCAGCTGAACGTTGATACGGCGTTTCCAGATGAAACAGCTGCATACGAACGCATGGAAAAGTACGCCAGACAGAAGGCCGGCTCCTTGTAAACTCAGGAAGTCATCAGCAGAGAGTCATAACTATACGAAAGCAGGCACCTCTCAATAGGTGCCTGCTTCTTCTTTTATTAGTACATGAACGGGGGAGAAGGGAGCAAGCTGTCTCCTTATTATCGGATCAGCGCTTGTTCATTTCCGCCGGCTTTGGGCCTTTTCGAACACCTCTGTCCAGATTATTAATAATCTCCAGCTCATCATCCGTCAGTTCGAAATCAAACACATTGAAGTTTTCTTCAATACGGGAAGGTGTAACGGATTTCGGAATCACGATATTACCCCGCTGTAAATGCCAGCGCAGAATAACCTGTGCGCCTGTTTTATGATGATCATCGGCAATGTTTTGCACAACCGGATGGTTCAGCACCTCTCCCCCTTGCATGAGAGGGCTCCACGCTTCAATAAAAATATTATTCGTATCGCAGTAGTTCCGCAGCTCTTCCTGAGCGAGGAACGGATGGCACTCTACCTGATTTAAGACCGGTGTAACAGAGCATTCCTGCTTCAGCCGCTCTAAGTGTTCGATATCAAAATTGCAAACGCCAATTGCTTTTACTTTACCGCTGTCGTACAGCGCTTCAAGTGCTTTATACGTGTCGACGTACTCGTCGAATTCAGGCGTCGGCCAGTGAATTAAATATAAATCTACGTAGTCAAGGCCGAGCCGTTCCAGACTTGCTTCGAACGCTTGCAGCGTCTGATCGTAGCCCTGGTCAGCGTTCCACACTTTCGTTGTGATAAATAATTCTTCCCGGGGAATCGAGGTGTTAGCCAGTGCTTTTCCAACACCTGCTTCATTTTGGTAAATCATTGCCGTATCGATGGAGCGGTAGCCCGCTTCAAGTGCGTTCGTAACTGCTTCCTCCGCCTCGTCGTCGGGCACCTGCCAGACACCAAAACCGAGCTGCGGCATACGTATTCCATTATTTAATGTGACAAATTCCATAGTCAAATTCCCTCCTAAAGCAGAATGAGTTCAGTATAGCATAAAGCGTTTTCCAAGCGGGTGTAATAAGCACGGGTACAAACGAGATATGGTACGATAGATAGAGACTGAACAGGAGGCTGATAATATGATCTATATCGATAATGAAAATATTCATGATCCGGGTTTGAACCTCGCTCTGGAGGAATATGCACTGCAGACGCTGCCTTCCGAGGAAACGTACTTGCTTTTTTACGTAAATGAACCTTGTATTATTATAGGCAAAAACCAGAATACGCATCAGGAGATCAATAAAGCGTTTGTCGACGAGAACAATATTAAAGTCGTCCGCCGCCTGTCAGGAGGCGGAGCCGTCTATCAAGACCTTGGCAATTTAAGCTTCAGCTTTTTGACAAAAGACGATGGCAACAGCTTTTCCAACTATGCAAAATTTACGGAGCCTGTAATTGAGGCTTTAAAAAGCCTCGGAATAGATGCGGAGCTGAGTGGTCGAAACGATATACATGTAAATGACAAAAAAATATCGGGGAACGCCCAGTATTCAACTAAAGGCAAAATGTTCAGCCACGGAACGCTGCTCGTAGATGTAAAGATGGAAAACATTGTGGATTCTCTTCAGGTTAATGAGGAAAAAATGCGATCGAAAGGGATTAAATCGGTCCGAGCGAGAGTGGCTAACATCAACGAGCTCACCGAAAAGGAGATCGACGTAGAGAAGCTGAAACAGCTGATTCTTGATCATATTTTTGAAGGAGCCGAAATTCCGACACACCGCTTCAGCAGGGAGGATTGGCAAGCTATTGAGGCTCTCGCAGAGAAGCGGTATAAAAATTGGGACTGGAACTACGGAAAATCGCCAAAGTTTGATCTGGAACGATCCAAACGTTTTGAAGGCGCAGGCACCGTAGACGTGCGATTAAATGTATCGAAAGGCACGATTCAAGATATCAAAATTTTCGGCGACTTTTTCGGTATTGGCGAAGTTTCCGACCTGGAGGATAAGCTGCGAGGGGTCAAATATGAGCGGAATGCGATTCTTCAGGCAGTCGAAAATGCAGATATGACATATTACTTTGGGCCGGTTCCGCGTGAAGGATTCATCGATCTAATTTATTAAGAGGCAGAACGCGTAAATCAATAAGCAGCCGGTCAGATTTGCTTCTGGACCGGCTGCTTTGTTAAAAAAAGGGGATCAGCTGTCAGATACAGCTGCGGCAAGGGCGACATGCACCATTTCATTAAAGGTTTCCTGGCGTTCCTGAGAGGACGTTTCCTCTCCCGTAATAATATGGTCACTGACCGTCAGGACAGAAAGGGCCTGTACTTGGAAGCGGGCAGCAATCGTGTAAAGCGCCGAGCTTTCCATTTCCACTGCAAGCACTTGATGCTTAGCCAAGTTTGGAATCAGTGTTTCATCCTCATTATAGAAAACGTCGCTAGTGAAGACACTGCCGACTTTAACGTTCAGGCCTTGAGCCTGAGCACCGTCGTATGCTTTTTTCAACAGATCGAAATCTGCTGTTGGAGCGAAATCAACTCCTTTGAAATAGTGCTGGTTAACGCCGGAGTTTGTCGCTGCACTCATCGCAATAATGACGTCACGAACGTTAACGTCCTTTTGAATAGCACCGCAAGTGCCGACACGGATCAGCTTTTTCACATCGTAGCTGTTAATCAGCTCGTGTGCATAAATGGAGATAGATGGAACACCCATGCCCGTTCCTTGAACAGAAACCCGTTCGCCTTTGTATGTCCCTGTATAGCCGTACATTCCGCGTACATCATTGTACTGCGTGACGTCCTCTAAAAAGTTTTCGGCGATATATTTAGCCCGGAGCGGATCTCCCGGCAGCAGAATCGCCTCTGCAATCTCCCCTTTTTGTGCGCCTATGTGTACACTCATTGTGTTCAGCCCTTTCGTAAAAAATATGGTCTACTAAGCTATCTTATCAGATAGAGCAACTGGCGGTAAACCTCACATGCTGGCATGACCGGCTTTTATGAATGGAGCAAGCAGCTCTTCTTTCGTAAGAGATGGATTCTCAAGCTTGCGCATTTCCGCTTCGAAGAGCATGTCTGAAAAAACCGGACCAGGATGGAATCCTGCTTCAATCAAATCCTTCCCTTTTAATGCATGCCTCGCATCAAGCCGTCTCCAAACGTAGCGGGCAAGTGAAGGTTCTTCGGAGAATGCTGCAAAGGCGACAGCAGCCCAGTCAGGTATGTGGGATGCGGCAGCGTGAGCATCCCGGTAAGGCATCCTTTTTCCTTCTGTATAGCTCCAAAGAGACAGCCATGCATCACATGCTTTTTCCTCCTGCCGGTTCATCGCATAAGAGCGGACATTCTGTACCGAAGAGGAGCTGGAAGACGTCATGAACAGCATCGTTGCCATCCACGCCGCTTCGGGAAATGCGACGCCTTGTTGTTGAAATATCCGTCTGTACCTGTTCATACGGCGCTGCCGGCGACGGACGACTGCTGGCTCTTCCGGAGCGGACAGAAGAATCTTCTGAAGCTGGAAGGAAAACAAGCGTTCCAGACCTTTTAAAGGTTCACTTTGCGTAAAAAGCCGGTAAAGCTCTTCAGACAGGCGAAAGTGGCTGACAGAGGCAAGCAGTTCCTTGTTTTCTTCTGCTAAGTATTTCGTCTGGGCCTCCATTTGGAACATAAAACGAGTTTCAAAACGGACCGCCCGCAAAATACGTGTCGGATCT
This sequence comes from Bacillus daqingensis, assembly GCF_042654445.1. Taxonomy (NCBI): domain Bacteria; kingdom Bacillati; phylum Bacillota; class Bacilli; order Caryophanales; family Bacillaceae; genus Bacillus; species Bacillus daqingensis. The sequence continues at coordinate 217,043 of NZ_JBHSGK010000021.1, read as the reverse complement.
TCGACAAAGCTTAGGTTATAAAGAATGCGAAGCTTTCGGTTGGTTAGATCCTCGAGTCCGTTAAAATAATCGGTCAGCTCTCCATACCTGGATCGGTTTATCTGAACCGCAAGCGTATTAATCGTGAAGTCCCGGCGGTACAAATCCTCCCGTATCGTAGAAAGCTCCACGCGCGGCAGCGCAGCAGGAAAATCGTAGTACTCCGTTCGAGCACTTGTCAGATCGACCTTGCTGCCTTCCACGGTTGTCCATGTTGCTGTACGAAAAGCTTCGTGAACTTTTAAACGTCCACCGTAGGCTTCAGCGAGGGAAGCGCCGAAAGAGGGAGCATCGCCTTCAAGCACAATATCGAGATCTTCATTTGGAATGTTGAGAAACAGGTCTCGAACAATACCGCCGATAATAAACACAGGGATACGCTGTTCATCTGCCAGCTTTTGGATAGAGCTGATAATCGTTAACAGCTCAGGCGGAAACTGCTTTTCCATCGTTTTAGCGACTTGACGCTTTACAGGTCCTCCACTGCGGATGCTGCTGGAGGAAGGCTGGCGCCCGTGCATGGCCTGAATAATATCAGAACGGGATACGATGCCAACAGGTCTGCCGTCTTGAAGAACGGGCAAACGGCCAATTTGTTTTTCCATCATCGTTGTGCGGATTTGATCGAGTCGGACAGAGCCGTCGATCCATACGGGATTTCGCTGCATGAACCCTTTAACCGGGGCATGACCGAGCCCGTGATGAAGTGCTTTGTCAAGGTCCCGCCGAGAGATAATGCCGGTCAGACGGTCGTCTTCCACAATCGGAAAACCGCTGTGGCCGTAACGGTAGATCATCTTGACAGCCGTTTCGACTGTTGTTTCCGGCGCGATAACTCGTACCGGAGACGACATAAGATCAGAAGCTGTTAAAGCCGGAACCACTGCTTCGGCAAGCTTTGACTTGATCTTCTCGGCAGCTTCTGCCGCAGACATCCCTTTGACAGAAGCCGAAGCTGCTTGAGCGTGACCGCCGCCGCCGAAGTGATCGACAAGCGCACGGAAATCGACCTGCTCAGATTGGCCTCTCGTCGTAATAAACGTCTTGTTTCCCATCCCGCATACAACGATGACGCCGTCCAGACCGGTTACCTGGAGAAGCTTTTTGCAAATGTGCGCAAGGTGGCCGGTATAGTAATCCTGATCAGAAGCACTAAGCATAATGTCAATCCCATCAATTGTATGCTGTTCGCCATTCTCAAGCAGTTCCTGAAAAAGCCGCTGCTGATCAGTTGAGAGCGGTGTTTCTCTGAACTGGTCCACAACTTTTAGATTTGCACCTGCACGCAGAAAATAAGCACCGGCTTCTAAATCCCGGGCGGTCGTCCCCGGGATAGTAAAGGAGTCTGTATCGGAATAAAGACCGAGTGCAAAAACCGTTGCCTCCAAAGGAGAGATGGGAATCGACCTCGCATGAATATGCTCTGCCAGCAGTGTAACACAGGCTCCGACGGCCTCGTTCTGGACGGATTGGACATTCGTAAATGCTGCCTTTTCATTCGTATGATGATCAATAATCGTGACAGGAAGAGCATCGGCCCCTTCTCCAGCTTGACGATCCAGATAGGAAGCATCTACGAGGATCAATTCTTTCACACGACTCCAATCTACTTCGTGAATTTTGATGAACGGGAATATATCTTTGTAAATCGTAATAAAATGCTCGACCTCCGATGTCAATCTGGAGGGCAGAACAGGCTCAGCTTCCGGATACAGCTTTTTAGCGGCAATCAGGGAGGCAAGCGCATCAAAATCGAGGTTGTTGTGCGACATGATCAACTGCATGGCGATCTCCTTTCATCAGAGGCGCATCAGATCGTTCTCTGCTACAATAAGGATAGCATACGAAACCGCTGGAGTGATGATGATGAATAAACGAGTTTACACAACCATGCTGGAATTAACACATAATCCGCTTTACGCGAAGCTGCTGCGTTCTTTCGTGTCTTCACGGGCGAGCAGCCTGCTGATTCCCGGCTTTATCAAAACGTTTCAAGTCGATATGACCGACTACCTGGAGGATCCCGGCTCCTATCGATCGCTGCAGCAATTTTTTTCGCGCAGGACGCTGGAAGGAAGCCGGCCGGTGACCATGCTTGAAAAAACGATCGCAAGTCCTGTTGATGGTGTATTGACTGCATGCGGCAGTCTAAGCGGCGACGGCTCCTTTGAAGTAAAGGGAGTGAGGCACAGCGCACAAACACTTCTTGCCGTGACAGGCGCAGCAGAGCGTTACCAGAACGGCAGCTTTGCAGTTTTTTATCTGTCTCCGAAAGAATACCACCGGATACATGCTGCTTCGGCTGGCCGAGTGCTGAGACGGTGGGCCGCCGGTGAGTATTCCGAGCCAGTCAATGACATGGCGTTTCTGCTGGGACGAACACCGCTTGCCGATAACTACAGGCTTATGACGGAAATGGAGGGAGAGGCAGGCCGATATATCACTGCTAAAATAGGCGCACTTAATGTGAATAGTATTACTCCCTCAAGTCTGCAGGAATCATTTGAGAAGGGCGACGAGATGGCAGCCTTTGGGTTCGGATCAAGTGTTGTCCTTCTGTACGAGCGTCCTGATGTTAAATGGAAAAAAGAAGCAGGAACGTTTGTGAGACAGGGGGAAGCAGTTGCAGTAGAAGGGCAGCGTTAACAACTAGAAAAATAAAGAGAAGGGGAGGCGCAGAACAGGCGCCTCCCCTTTTTGCTTTCACTATGATTCAATTTTTTCTGCCTCGCTGCGGGCTTTCTTTAAATCATCCTGGTCTGTCAGTTTCGACAGCGGCACTCCAGTTAGGTACGCAGCTCTTGAAATCATGAAGGCCCCAACAGGAGCTGTCAGGAATACAAAGATGATTCCCAGCAGAACTTTCCCGACAAAAATATCGTGCATCACCAAAAAGTAAAGAAAGGTGCCGGTTAAAATACCAATAACGCCAAGGGTGGCGCTTTTCGTCGCAGCGTGCAGCCGTCCGTAAACATCCGGGAAGCGAAGGATTCCAATCGACCCCAGAAAGCTCAGCAGACCGCCTGTAATGAGGAGGAGACTAACGAGAACTTCCATCACGATCAACGACAACCCCTCCTTCCAGGAATTTAGCAAAGGAAACTGTGCTGATAAAGGCAAGAATAGCGATGATCAGGAGCGCCTCTGCATAAAGAATAGTTTGCTGTACCATCATGATCAGTCCGATAAAGCCGATTAAGTTCAGCCCAATCGTATCAAGTGCGACTACTCTGTCTGCCATCGAAGGTCCTTTAACAAGACGAACGACACAAAGAATGATAGAAACAGCAAGCAGAACGAGCGTAATCTGTGCGGTGATCAAAATCATTACTGCGTCACCTCCAGAATCGCTTTTTCAAATGATTCGTGAATTTCCCGAATGGCCTGCTCTTTATCCGGAACGTTTATGGCATGTATGAAAAGCGTATTTCCATCCTCTGAAAAGTCCATCGTAAGCGTACCGGGAGTTAGAGAAATTAAGTTTGCAAGAAGTGTTTTTTCCCAATCGGTTTTAAGGACCGTCGGTACGGCTATAATTCCCGGAGTGATGTCCATTTTTGGTCTGAGAATGATTTTTATCAGGTCCCAGTTCGCTTCTACCAATTTATAGGCAAACAGAAGAAGCAGCTTCATAAACGCATACACTCTTCTGAAATAAAAATCAAAGCGGAGGAAGCGTCTCAAAAAGAAGAGCATTCCAAGGCCTACAATGTAACCGAATACGAAATGCACAAACGTGAACGAGTTTTGAAGCAGCATCCAGATAAGCGCAATGACAATGTTTAATAAAATTTGAAATTGCATAATCTATTCCCCCAGTACGGCGTCAATGTAAATTGACGGATCGAGGATCTGGTCGGCCGTCAGCTGTATGAACGTGAACACCGGTTCTGCAAAAAGTCCCATTGCAATCGTCAGGACGATAAACGGCACGATTGGCATCAGCAGCGGCGCCAGTTTAATGTGGCTGTAATCCGACCGCTGAAGAGACGGTGACCCCCAAAACACATAAATGAATATCTTCATCATGGAGAAGAGAGTAAAGACACCAACTATCAGAGCAACGGCGACAATCACATACATTTCAGCTTCCAGACCTGATAAGACGAGTGCGAACTTACTGAAAAATCCGCTAAGCGGAGGAATGCCGGCAATAGAAACAGCGGCAATGAAAAATAACCAGGCGAGCGCCGGATGGGTTTTCAGCAAACCGCTCATTTCTTTCAAATTATTCGTGCCTGTAATTTTCTGTGTAGCCCCTGCAAACAGAAAGAGCGCTGACTTGACGACCACATTGTGAGCGATGTGGTAAATAGCACCCGCTACAGCGAGGGGAGTGAAAATCGCAAGCCCCATGATCATATAACCGATCTGACTGATTATATGGTATGTCAAAATCATTTTAAAATTAAACTGGGCGACTGCTGCAAGAACCCCGAGCACCATCGTAAGCGCTGCAAGCACGAGCAGAACCGTGTGAGTAAACGATATATCGTGCACGAATATAAGCGTAAAGGTTCTGAAAATCGCATAGACCCCGACTTTGGTCAGCAATCCGCCAAACAATGCTGCGATCGCGGCTGGTGGTCCGTAGTATGACTGCGGAAGCCAGAAGTAGAGGGGAAATAAAGCCCCTTTTATCCCGAAAACGATTAACAGCATGATAGCAGCCGTATTGACTACGCCGGTCTGACCGATTTCCTCGATTTGCTGGGCAATGTGTGCCAGGTTAAGGGTACCCGTCAGTCCGTAAATGTAGGCAAGCGCGGCGAGAAACATCATAGAGGCAAAGATATTGATAACCACATATTTGTATGATTCGCGCAGCTGAAATTTTGTTCCCCCTGTGACAATTAAGATAAAGGAGGAGATCAGCATCACCTCAAAAAAGACGAACAAGTTAAACAAGTCTCCTGTTAAAAAGGACCCGTTAACACCAGTCAGCAAAAAGAAGTAAAACGGATAAAAGAAGTATTTTTCCCGTTCTTTTGCGATTGTCTGAAAGGCAAAAAACAAGCAGGTAACCCCAGTGATGCTGCTCAACAGCACCATCAGTGAAGCAAACAAGTCACCGACCAGCACAATCCCGAACGGGGCGGGCCAGTTTCCAAGCTCTACAGTAAGAATGCCGTCCTGATAAACAGAATAGACAAGCAGCACAGATGCTGCCAGCATAATGAGCATGACAGCCGCACTGGATATACGCTGGAGTTTTGGAAAGTTGCGAAACAAAATGAGTACGGCTCCGGCAATAAATGGAATAAGAACCGGGAGCAGGACGATATTATTCATCGGCATTACCTCTCAATTCTTCTAAATCCTCTGTGCCGTGCTCTTTATACGTACGATAGGCGAGTACGAGCAAAAATGCTGTCACTCCGAAGCTGATAACGATCGCTGTCAGGATAACCGCCTGAGGAAGCGGATCGGTGTAGGCTTCGGCATTTTCAGTGAGCAGCGGCGGAGCCCCGGTTTCCAATCCTGACAAAGTCAGAATGAGCAAATGAACTCCGTGTGACAGCATGACAACCCCAAACGCAACTCGCAGAAGGCTGCGAGTCATAAACAGATACGTAGCGACGGCGATGATTATTCCAGATGTAAAGATCATTAGTATTTCCATTACGAAACATCCTCTGCAATCGAAATAATCGTTAACAGGGCAACTGCTACAACGACGAGCAGAATTCCGAGGTCAAAAGGAAGTGCGGTTGTCAGCTCTACTTCTCCGACAAACGGAATCTGATAATACTCAAAGTACTGCGTTAAAAACGGATCCCCAAACAAGTAACTGTTCAGTCCTGTAAGGATCGCGAGAAGAAGACCAATGGCAATGATGGCAGTGTAGTCAAAAGGGAGCACCTTGTTGATACGCTCAACGTCAAATGTTACATACAGCAAGATCAAGGCACCAGCCATCATCAAACCGCCGATAAATCCTCCGCCGGGGGCATTATGCCCGGCGAAGAACAAATAGACAGAAAAAGAAAGGACAATAAAGGAGACGATTCGAGTGATCGTATGGAGCATCAAGAAGTTCGTTTTCATACGTCTTCATCCCCTTTCAAGCGATGCTTAATCAACGTGACAATTCCCAGGGCAGCAACCCCCAGCACGAGAACTTCAAGCAGTGTATCAAGACCGCGGAAATCAACCAGGATGACGTTTACCATGTTATATCCGCCGGCCAGTGGAACAGAGTTTTCAATAAAGAAATCTGATATTGGCGTAATGTCACTTTCGGCCCGGAGTGCGTGTACAGACAAGCCGGTCAAAATGACAAACACGCCGACAGCACCGGAAACAGCCGCTTTAAAAGCCGTAGTAAGAGGCGCTTTTTTCTCTTTTGTGATTTCCGGCATATGCCGGAACACAAGCAGGAACAGCACGACCATCACGGTCTCAACCAGCAGCTGCGTAAGTGCCAGGTCGGGAGCACGGAAGATCACAAACAGCAGTGCTACTAAAAACCCGATCACCCCGAGAAGAACGAGATTAGTAATCCGTTTGTGAACGAACGGAAGCACCAGTGTCGCAGCAAGCAGGCTTCCGATTACGAGAATTGCGTAGCCCGGAATACCTCCCTGACCTTCCAGATTGATATCGAGTGAGTTATAGCGGAAAAACGTAAACAACCCAAGACCGACTATAAAAACTGCCATATAAAGCATGTAATCACGCAGACGGCCTGTCATGTGCGCATTCGTTACATTCTGGGACTGCACCACGAGCTGGTCCAATCCGAAATCATAGGCACGGTTGAGCGGATCGCGCTCTCGCTGGAAGAAAGCAGCTTCCTGCCACTTTTTCAAATTCAATGCAATCGCAAGACCGAATAAAACGACAGCTACGGTCATCAGCAGCTCAGTATTTATACCGTGCCAGTGGTAAATATTCACGTAGAACTGTTCGCCAACTGGCGTGATGCCTGGCAGTATTGCCTGCATAGCCGGCTCAATCAGCGTGTAGCCGAGCAGGTTAGGGAACAGGCCGAACAAAATAACAAGAGAGCCTAAAATGATCGGGGAAATAAGCAGTCCCGCCGGAGCTTCATGTACTTCTTTTTCATAATTTTCCGGCTTAAATTCACCTGTGAACGTTCTGGTAAACATCATCATGCTGTATACAAAGGTGAACACGCTGGCAATCCAGGCAATGATCGGTATAAAGACTCCGAGTGTTTCCAGATTAAAAATATCGAGTGAAGCAACGTTCAACGTGGCTGTAAAGAACATCTCCTTGCTTAGAAAGCCGTTAAAAGGCGGAAGGCCAGCCATCGCTGCTAACCCGACCAGAGAGACTGTAAAGGTAATCGGCATAATAGCCATCAGTCCGCCCAGTCGTTTAACATCTCTCGTGCCGGTCTCATGGTCAATGATACCGACTGCCATAAAGAGGGCACCTTTAAAGGTAGCATGGTTAATCAGATGAAAAACAGCAGCCATCGTCGCTGTGTAATACATCGTCTCCGTTTCAATGAAGTCGTAGTGCAGCGCCGCAGCTCCCATACCGAGCAGCGACATGATCAAGCCGAGCTGACTGACAGTTGAAAAGGCGAGTATTCCCTTCAAATCGGTTTGGCGAACCGCTGAAATAGAACCCCATAAAAGTGTTGTCAGTCCGAAGATAACTAATATCCAGAACCATTCAGCCGTCAGACCGAATACCGGTGTGAGTCTGGCAACCAGGTAAATCCCTGCCTTAACCATTGTTGCAGAGTGAAGATAGGCACTTACTGGCGTTGGTGCTTCCATCGCATCAGGAAGCCAGATGTGGAATGGAAATTGAGCCGATTTCGTGAAGGCCCCCAGCAGGATAAGCAGCATCGCAGGAAGGATAAGCGGATCCTGTACGATTGCATCAGCCTGACTGATAATTTCCTGAATGCTGAAGGTGTTTCCTGCAATGATATAAAGAAGGGCAAAGCCGGCAAGCATCGCGAAACCGCCGCTAACCGTAATCAGCATGGACTTCTGGGCACCGTAGCGTGATTTCTCCTTATGAAACCAGTAGGCAATTAATAAGGAAGAAGAAAGGCTTGTAAGCTCCCAGAATACGTAGAGGACAATCAGGTTGTCGGATAGAACGACACCGAGCATCGCACCCATAAACATAAGCAGATAAACGTAAAAATTGTTTAACGGCTCATCAGGCTTGTTAGTGATGTAGAAAATAGAATAGAGCACGACAAGCGTACCGATCCCGGTGATCAGCAGCGCAAACAGCATGCTCAGTCCGTCTAAATATACAGTGAAATTAATCCCTAGAGAGGGAACCCACTGAACGGTATGCTCGACTGCCTCCATCCCCCCGCCTCCAAAGGGAATGTATGTAGCCACGTAAATAAATAAGATCAGCGGCAGCGGCAGAAGGAACCATCCTGTGTGTATACTGCGGAATTTGTAATAAAGAAATGGCAGAAAGATTGCCATAACAAATGGCGCAAGTACAACGAAATGTAACAATGACAAGTGAGGTACCTCCCTTATAAAAATAATATTCATGCCAAAATGTGTATACCAGCTCACAATCCTTAACGATTATAATATAAAATATATTTTGTTGCATTAATTCAAGTCTACCTTTATGGGTGGGGAAAGTGATAGTAATATGTAGGAATTGACGCAAATTTTTTTTGGAAACCGCACGTGTCATCCCAGTTGCAGACTAGTATTTTCATATTTATGGAAAAATGTAGCAGGCAAAGCTGTCTCTTATCCGAAGCATGGTGTTTAACAGAGGCAGCATTTACGGTATATGAAAAATAGTGTATCCTAGTTGAAGCCTGAAAATCGCGCCAGCCATCGTGCAGGAGGGGGAAACGGTTTGTTAAAAAAATTCATCCCGAATGAATATGTACAGTCTGTTTACGATATTGATACAGCTAATTTAAAGAAACTGGGGATCCGCGGAATCATAACGGATCTTGACAATACGCTCGTAGAGTGGGACCGCAAAGAGGCTACGGACGAATTGCTGAACTGGCTTGAAATGCTTCGCAACGAAGGGTTTGAAGTCGTTATTGTGTCTAATAATAATGAGAAACGCGTTCATACATTCGCGGCACCGCACGGCCTGACGTTTATTCACAGCGCCAAAAAACCGTTCAGCCGTGCTTTCCGTGCTGCCTGTAAATTGATGAAGTTAAAGCATGAAGAAACAGTTGTTATCGGCGATCAGCTGCTGACAGACATCCTTGGGGGCAACCGTGCCGGCTTCAGAACGATACTTGTCGTTCCAGTCGCACAAACAGATGGAATTTTGACGAAGTTTAACCGTCAGGTAGAACGGCGCGTGTTCCGGGCGATGAAGAAGAAGGGATTGATAGAATGGGATCGGGAGTAACATGTGCAGGCTGCGGAATTGAACTGCAGACCGAAGACAGCAGCCGGGCAGGCTATGCCCCGCCGCAGGCACTTCAAAAGGAAACAGTGATTTGCAGGCGCTGCTTTCGCTTGAAGCATTATAATGAAGTGCAGGATGTGCACCTTACAGATGACGACTTTTTAAAGATTTTAAATGAACTGTCGTCACGAGAGGCGCTGATTGTAAAAATTGTCGACATTTTTGATTTCAGCGGGAGCTGGCTGGACGGCATCCAACGATTTTCCGGCAGTAATGACGTACTCCTTGTCGGTAATAAGTCCGACTTGCTGCCTAAATCAGTACGAAAGTCGAAAGTCATTAACTGGATGAAGCGACAGGCGAAGGAATTTGGCCTTAAACCTGCAGAAACGCTGTTGATGAGTGCGCAGACCGGAGATGGTGTGGAAGAAACGGCAGCGTGGATCGACAAGCTTCGAAAGGGAAAAGACGTGTATGTCGTTGGTGCAACCAACACAGGCAAGTCGTCGTTTATCAACCAGCTGATCCGCAGGTTCTCAAATGATGAAAATACCGTCGACATCACTACGTCAAATATTCCCGGCACGACGCTGGACAGAATTGATATTCCACTTGATGAAACAAGCACGCTTTATGATACGCCGGGCATCATTAATCGTCATCAGATTGCTCATCTTTTAAACAAAGATGATTTAAAGACGATTTCGCCTAAAAAAGAAATCAAGCAGCTGATCCATCAGTTGAATCCTGGTCAGACGCTCTTTTTCGGCGGATTGGCGCGCATGGATTTTCTGAATGGCGAGCCGGGGTCGTTTGTCGTTAATATGTCCAACGACCTGCACGTACACCGGACGAAGCTGGAAAATGCTGATCGGCTTTATGAAAAACATGCGGGAGATATGCTTGCACCGCCATCTGGCGACAGCAGCAATTTTCCCGAATTTAAGAAATCATCATGGAAGCTGCCTGCAGAAAAAACGGACCTTGTGATCTCCGGATTAGGCTGGATTACCGTTCACGCACCTGGAGCAGAGGTGATGCTGCATGTTCCGGAAGGCGTACAAGCATCTATAAGAGAATCGATTTATTAGGAGGTCATCATTCCATGAAGATTTTCGGTGTAATCGGCGATCCAATCAGCCATTCACTGTCGCCTGTCATGCACGAAGCTGCTTATAAGGAAGCGGGAATAGAGGCGGCCTATCTGCCTTTTCATACGCCGCCGGAACAGCTCGAAAATGCGATACGCGGCGTTCGAGGTCTTGGAATGACGGGGATTAATGTAACTATTCCTCATAAAGAAGCAGTCATCGCCTATCTGGATGAACTTGATCCAACCGCAAAGCGAATAGGTGCCGTGAACACGATTGCTCGTAAGGGCGACCGACTGATTGGCTGTAACACGGATGGAGAAGGATATGTCCGCTCACTCGAACCGAATTTGCGACGCAAACTTGATTCGTGCCGGATTCTGATCATCGGAGCAGGAGGAGCAGCCAGAGCGGCTGCAATGACCCTTTATGACAGAGGAGCAGAGATTACAATTGCCAATCGCACGGTCGAACGCGCAGCCTCTCTTGCTCAAGCGTGCGGAAATAAGGTGAAGGTTTGCTCTATGCAGGAAGCACAGGCTCAGCTGACATCATTTGACGTGATCATTAATTCAACATCGATCGGCATGACTCCGGATCTTGCAAGTATGGCTCTGCCGCTTGATAAGCTTTCCCGAAATACCGTCGTAAGCGACATGATTTACACGCCGCTTGAAACGGCCTTTTTAAAGGCGGCAGCAAAGCAGGGTTCTACCGTTGTAAATGGCACAGGTATGTTTATTGAGCAGGGAGCACTGGCATTTGAACGCTGGACCGGAATGGAAGCCCCGCGCGAAGCGATGCTCCGGGCAGTCATGTCTAAATTGAAAGGAGGAAACTAACCATGCTTACAGGGAAGCAGAAGCGCTTTTTACGTAAAGAAGCGCACCATTTAAAGCCGGTATTTCAAGTTGGAAAAGGCGGTGTGAGTGCCAACCTGGTCAAACAGACGGAAGAGGCGCTTGAAGCGAGAGAGTTAATTAAACTTAACATTTTGCAAAATAATGCGGAAGATAAAGAAGATACTGCACGCCAGATTGCGGAAGGCGCTGGAGCGGATATCGTACAAATCATTGGGAATACGATCATTTTATATAAAGAATCCAAAGAATCCAAGCAGATTACGCTGCCCGAATAAGGAGCTGACATTGGATGAAGCACATCGGCATTCTCGGAGGTACGTTTGATCCTCCGCACATTGGCCACGTCATTATGGCTGAGGAGGCCAGGATTCAATTTCATCTCGATGAAATTTGGTGGATGCCAAATCGGATTCCTCCCCACAAAGAAATGACAAATACGCCGGAACAGTTCCGTATCGAAATGGTGAAATCAGTCGTGCAGCTGTCCGGTGCCTACCGGCTCTGTCTCAAAGAAATGGAGAGGGAAGGGCCGTCTTATACGTCTGAAACGGTTTCCCGTTTACTGTCTGAACATCCGGAAGATAAATTTTCTTTTATTATGGGCGGAGACTCATTAGCTGGATTTCATAAGTGGAATGATTTCCAGAAGCTTCAGAAACGCCTCGGATTTATCGTGATGAACCGGCCCGGAGGTCCCGCTCCGGAAGTAAGACTGGATGAATTCTCTGATTTATCCTTTATCGAAGGCGTGGAGATGACGATTTCCTCTACATCGATTCGCAGAAAAAGAAAAGAAGGCAGCTGGAACGCGTTTTTAGTTCCTGAAGGTGTTGATTCGGTAATAAAGGAGCACGGTCTTTATGAAGCTGACTGAAGCGGTGAACGCAGTGGAAGAAGCACTGCCACTTCGCAGATTTGAGCATACGATGCGGGTTGCCGAAACGGCTGGGGAGCTTGCATCGAAATACGGCGGTGATGCTGATGCTGTTCAGATGGCTGCTGTGCTTCACGATTATGCAAAGTACAGGGATCCGGAAGAAATGCTGCAGGAGATCAACCGTTCCGGCATGTTTGCGTACGATATCGAAGGCTATGGAACAGAAATTCTGCATGCGTTTGCGGGGGCCCTGCTCGTGGAAAAAGAATTAAACATCCGTTCTTCCGTTATCCTCCAGGCGATTGCCTCTCACACGACAGGAAGAGCAGGCATGTCCCTTGAAGAGAAAATAGTATTTTTGGCTGATTATATTGAACCTGGACGCACCTTCCCGGGTGCTGAGAAAGCACGCGAAGCCTCCCGGCACAGTCTGGAGGCAGGATGTTTGGAAGCCTGTGCTGAAACGATTCGTTTTTTGTCAGGACGAAGACTGCCGATCTTTCCGCACACGTTTGAAGCGTACAACGAATTTGCCTTCATGCAGCTGTCTGAGAGGTAAAGGCGGGCATACGGTAAACTCGCCAACAAAAAGGTATAATGAAAACAGGACGTCCGCGAAGCGGACTAAAGGAGTGATAAAGCATGACGACTGATAACCAGCTGCTGGATGTAGCTGTCAAAGCGGCAGATGAAAAAAATGCACAATTGATTCGATCACTTAACATGAGCGGAGTTTCCACTATCGCAGATTACTTTATTATTTGCCACGGAAATTCTGAGACTCAGGTCGAAGCGATTGCACGTGAAATTAAAAATAAAGCAGAAGAAGCGGGCTTTGATGTGAAACGGATCGAGGGTATGAAGGAAGCACGGTGGGTCCTGATCGATCTTGGCGATATTGTTGTCCATGTTTTCCATAAGGAGGACCGTGATTACTATCAGCTTGAAAAGCTTTGGGGAGATGCACCGTCCGTTGATATCGAAAAGCTGCTCGGATGACGAGCAGAGCCTTGAATACTCGTATAAACGGTATCAGCTGAAGCTGCATGCGTTTATGATGGAGGGGTGCTGATGAGCGACACTCATTTCGCGGGGCTTTATGATGTACTGATGGAAGATGCCCCCTATGAAGATTGGATGAATTACACGGTGCCGCGTATTAAAAATGAGGGAGCGGTTCTTGATCTCGCTTGCGGAACCGGAACCTTTACCCTGATGCTTGAAGAAGCCGGCTATCACGTTTCCGGAGCAGACATTTCAGATGAAATGCTCGCAGCAGCAGAGCGTAAAGGCAGGAATGAAGGGAAGAGTACGAGCTTCTTTAAACAGGACATGCGAACTGTGGACGGATTTTCAGAGCTGGATGCTGTCACGCTTTATTGTGACGGATTGAACTATCTGAAGCATGATGAGGATGTGAAGCAGACGTTTGCTTCTGTGTATCGTGCTTTGAAGCAAAACGGTGTCTTTTTGTTTGACGTGCATACGCCTTACAAAATGGAGCACGTTTTTGATAACCAGCTGTACGGCGAAAACAGTGAATCAATTTCATATCTCTGGTTTTGTGAGCCGTCTGATGAACCGCTCAGCGTGACACATCTGCTAACGTTTTTCGTGCGCACGCAGTCAGGTTTTTATGAAAGAATGGATGAAGAGCTCTATCAGCGTACGTACTCTCCAGAGGTGTATAAACAGTGGCTGGAGGAAGCCGGATTTGATCAGGTGCAGCTATCGGCGGATTTCGGCAGCCGTCCGCTAGAAGCGGAGGACGACCGCTGTTTTATTGCCGCTGTCAAAAAATAGTCGCCGATTTTTGCGACCTGTGATAAGATAAGCAATAGAATGTAATGTGATTCCGCCTTTTATTCTCCACTTACGGAGATAAGCAGCTAACATGAGCAGCCGACTGTCAGCAGACCAGTCGGCTTTTTTGTGCTTAAAAAGGAGGAATGTCAATGATAGATCGGCTGAAAGAACTGGAACGACCGCTTCTGATCAAAGCTGCGGCAGTTTGTGCTGCGCTTCTGGCAGCTGTTTTTCTGCTTCAGACTGATGCGGGTCCGGAGGGTAGTGTTCAATCCGCAGATAATGAAGAGCAAACGGAATCCGCCTCAGAGCCAGCTCCTGAAGACGGACCGGTCGTGATCGAAATTAAAGGGGAAGTCGTATCTCCGGGAGTCTATACGCTGCCGTACGGCAGCCGGACCGTAGATGCAGTCGAGATTGCTGGCGGTCATACGGAGCAGGCAGACCTGCTCGCAGTGAACCTTGCAGCTGTTTTGATGGATGAGATGAGCATTCACGTGCCGTCTCAGCTGGATGAGAGCATGAGTGAACAGGCGCCTGCCGATCCAGCGGCTGAAGCGTCCGGCGGGACTGTAAGTCTGAATCAGGCTGATGCAAACATGCTTCAGACGCTGCCTGGAATCGGCCCTGCGAAATCAGAAGCAATCATTCAATACAGGGAAGAGCACGGATCGTTCGCCTCGCTGGACCAATTAACGCAAGTCCCCGGAATCGGAGAAAAAACACTGGAGTCTATCGCTCCGCTATTGACGCTTCATTGACGTCCGGCTACAATGACGTCATTGGTACATAAAGGAGAGCTGAAGATGGAGCGAATATCATGGCATCAGTATTTTATGGCTCAAAGTCACCTGCTGGCGCTGAGAAGCACATGTACGAGACTAATGGTCGGCGCTACGATCGTAAGGGATAACAGGATTATTGCCGGAGGGTATAACGGTTCTATATCCGGTGGAAGCCATTGTTCGGAGGATGGCTGCTATGTCGTGGACAACCACTGTGTAAGAACCGTTCATGCTGAGGTAAATGCAATTATTCAATGTGCGAAGTTCGGTGTTGCGACAGAGGGATCAGATATTTACGTGACCCATTTTCCATGTCTGAACTGCTGTAAGGCACTGATTCAAGCGGGCATTAAACGGCTCTATTATGCAGCAGATTACAAAAATCATCCGTTTGCAGCTCAGCTGTTTGAAGAAGCTGGTGTAAGCACTCAGCAGGTGGAGCTTGAAGAAATGATCTTAGATCGCCGCAACACGGAAAAGCTGGCGTTTACTGCCGAGCTTTTGGAGAAGTTAGAAAGGTCCGGGGCCTCTGAAGCAGAACTGGAAGAGATGAGAAGCAAAGCCGACGCTCTTTTTACTCAGATTTAAGGGGCCGGCAAACGATCATGACGGATACAAAGCGGTCAGCCGGAGAGAGGGAGACTGTTTTGTATCCGTTTTTTAGTTTTTTTCTGGGATTAGCTGCCGGAGTTGCAGCAGGAGTAGATTCAAAGCTTGCTGTTCCGGCAGCAGCCTTGTTTGCTGCAGCCGTCTGGATTAAGCCGGCTGCGGCGGTGAGCGGCGCAGCTGCAGCTGTCCTGATGCTTGCGCTGGAGCCAGCTTATGAAGAGCTTCCGGCCGGTTTTGATGTCGAGCTTGAAGGACAGCGAAGTATTGTCGACTCGGGTGTACACGGAAACTATTATCACCTCAGAACACCAGCTTATGGAGTGGTTCGAGTTTACGGCGAACAAACTGGATACGGATGGTGTTCAGTTTCCGGTTTTGTATTCAATGAAGAACAGCTTACCTCTTGGCATCAAGCTGATCGGACTGATATGATCAAAAAAAACCGGATCAGTGCGATTCTGTACGAAAAGGAGGCGGAATGTGCAGAGGGTGTGCCGGACTACTGGAACAGAAGGGATACTGCTATCACAGCGTTAGGAACAAGCGGTGCAGAATCAGGCCCGCTGGCGGCAGCACTCGTTTTCGGTGACAGGTCTTTTATACCTGAAGAACAGCTCCATCTCTTTCAGCGGATGGGGGTCATTCATTTGCTCGCTGTTTCCGGTATGCATGTCGGCTTGGTTTCCGGAGTTGTTTGGATGATGCTCCTGAGAGCGGGGTTGTCGAGAAGGACCTCGCTCTTGATTCTGCTGATTTTTCTGCCGGTATATGCGATTGCGGCCGGCGGAGCCCCGTCGGTTCTTCGGGCTTCGTCAACTGCAGCAGCTGCAATTGTATTAGCGGCTTGCATGAAGCGTCTGCCGCTCGTTGAATTATGTGCGATCGTCGGTACAGCGATGCTGATTTGGAACCCTTACATTTTGTTTCACATCGGATTTCAGCTTTCCTTCTTGACAAGCTTTGCCATTCTGCTATCCAGACCTTTTCTTGCTAACGGCGGTGTCTGGTGGAAGCTGACGTTGACAGCGCAGCTTATCTCAGCTTCGGCAGTTTTGTATCATTTTTTTGAGCTGTCGCTCTTGTCTTTAGCTGCTAATGCATTCTTTATACCGCTGACAGCGCTGTTTCTGCTGCCGCTCTCCTTTGCAGCTGCGGCAGGAATCACAGTCGGATTCGATTATGCTGTCACTGCTTTTATGGACGTATTGCTGATCCCGGCCTTAAGGGCACTGAAGCTGCTGGACATGCTGGAGGGACATATGCTTGTGACAGGAGCGCTGACGCCATCAGTGCTGACCGCCGGGACTCTAGTCAGCGCAGGACTCCTTACGCTGCTGACAATAGGGAAAAGGAAAACAGCAGCAGTGGTTTCAGCTGCTGTAGCAGGGGTCATTATCTTCACGATCAAACAGGAGGAAACGATCGTCACCTTTCTGGATGTAGGACAGGGAGACGCAGTGCTGATCCGGATGCAGGCTGAACAAGAGAGCTACCTTATCGATACCGGAGGAGAGTTGACGTTTACAGATGAAGGAGCTGAGCGCAAAAAGAGAGGCCCTGCTGTTCGTACCATACTCCCCTATCTGCGGGGAGAAGGGGTGAAATCACTGGACAAGTTGATTATCACGCACGGTCACTTCGACCATTACGGTGAGGCCTGCCGCATAGCAGAAGAAATACCTGTCCGTCTCGTCTATTATCCGATTCATACAACATTGGAAGAAGGTATTTCAGAAGAGCTTGCATGTCTACACCAGCACGGGGCTGAAATACAATTAATTTCGGCGGGGATGACATGGGAAAAGGAGAACCATGTTTTTCGGGTCCTGCATCCGTCGAGACCGGAAGCTGCTACTGAAAACGATCGCTCGATTGTAATCGAGGCCGGGATCTATGATACGACGTTTTTGTTTACGGGGGATATAGAGGAAGAGGCAGAACGCGAGCTGCTTGAGCGAGGGGAATTAAGGCACGTAAGTATTTTAAAGGCGGCTCATCATGGCAGTGCTACTTCATCAGATGAGGCATTTCTTCATGCTGTACAGCCGGATACAACCATCATACAAGTTGGACGAGGAAACAGGCACGGCCACCCTCATGCCGACGTACTTGGTCGCTTCCGTACGATCGATACAGACATTTTTAGAACGGATGAGCACGGCAGTATTCGTGTGATCGTGACCGAGCAAGGGTATGTGACCGACCCTTTTCTCACGGAAACGCAATAGAAATTGAGCCTGGCAGGCGCCACGTGATGGAAAGAAAAGTCGAAGATAGCCTGCCGCCCAACATAAAAAAGGCTTCCGTATGCGGAAGCCCAAGCTGATCGCCTGCAGTTTCTAAGAGCCGCTCCTGATAGAACGGTTTAGAAAAAGAGATCGACGATATGCCCGATCGAGAATATCCCCATAAAGAAGACAAACGAAGCAATGAATCCAATAGCACTGTCGATCGCGTCATTCCGATTCGACTGGACATCTTTTTCGAACTCGTTCATATCTATCCCTCCTGTCATAAAAAGTATAAATTATTTTACAGAAAAAATCTATCACGGATTACTCTCCGTGCACGGTTCATGTAAAAAAGACAGGGACGGCCGCTGAGCAAGTGTCAATGCTTAGCAGCCGGTAGAAACGTAGCAGATTACGAACAACAAGGGTATTCCGTTTTACCATGCAATACGAACGTCTTCAAAAGCTTGTTGATGCATTGCTGCGTTCGGCAAAAGAGGCTGTATTGAGTTTCATACCGGCATAGGTTAGGATAGGGAGCAGGTAAGGAAAGGAGCAGAGCGATGTCTTACATAGAAACGTGGAAGCAAATAAAAAAAGGAGAAATACACAGTCTTTATCTCTGCTACGGGTCAGAAACGTATTTGATTGAAGACATTGTTCAGGCAATTATCAGCCGGGTGCTCGATCCGGACGAACGTGACATGAAGCTCATGCGCTTTGATATGAGAGAAACTCCTGTCGAGACTGCTATTGAAGAAGCATATACGTTCCCATTTATGGGGGGCACAAAAGTTGTCATTATTCAGCACCCTTATTTTTTAACCGGTCAAAAGCCGAAAGAAAAAATAGAGCACGATCTGCAGCAGCTGGCTGATTATGCCGAGCGGAAGCCGGAAGAAACTATTTTCATCGTACAGGCTCCTTATGAAAAACTGGATGAGCGCAAAAAAGCAGTGAAGCAGCTTCGAAAGCATGCCGCAGTTATGGAAGCGGCGCCGCTCACTGACAAAGAACTGAGGAGCTGGCTTGATACGAGGGCGAAAACTCTCGGTGCGGTTATCGATGATACGGCAAAGGAGAAGCTGCTTTCGCTTACCGGCGATAACCTGCTGATGCTTACTTCTGAATTGAATAAGCTTTCCGTACATTCAGATGATGGCTCGATCACAGCCGCACAGGTAGAGGCGCTGACAGCACGATCGTTGGAGCACGATATCTTTGCGCTCGTCGATCACGTCGTACAAAAACGGACTGCAAAAGCGATCCGGATTTACAGAGATTTGATTAAGCAGAAAGAAGCGCCAATTAAGATCGCTTCTCTGATGGTCCGGCAGTTCCGGATCCTGTACCAGGTTAAACAACTGATGCAGCAGGGGTACGGGGAGAAGATGATCGCTTCCAGATTGAAGCTGCATCCTTTTGCGGTAAAGCTGGCCGGAAAGCAAGTGCGCAACTTCAGTTCCGATGTCCTGCTGGACCAGATTGATGCCCTGGCTGAGCTCGACTTCCGTATAAAGTCCGGAGCAGTGGAGGACGTTCTAGGTGTAGAACTTTATTTGCTTGGGCGTTCTGTGCCCGAAGACCGGCGCCTCACATAAGAGAACGCATAAAAAAATCCCGGCAAGTCACGATGACTTCCGGGAATCTTTTTATGCTGTTACTTCGTCAAGACGCTTTTGAAGACGTGCCTTACGGCGGTTTGCAGCATTGCGGTGATAAAGACCTTTGTTGACAGCTTTATCAATCTTGCTTGTTGCCTTTACAAAATATTCTTTTGCAAGCTCAACATCCTTCTCTTCTGCTTTTGCATAGAATGCCTTTACAGCAGTACGAAGGTC
This sequence comes from Bacillus daqingensis, assembly GCF_042654445.1. Taxonomy (NCBI): domain Bacteria; kingdom Bacillati; phylum Bacillota; class Bacilli; order Caryophanales; family Bacillaceae; genus Bacillus; species Bacillus daqingensis. The sequence continues at coordinate 197,556 of NZ_JBHSGK010000021.1, read as the reverse complement.
GGATTTAAAAGCATAGTTGCGCTGACGGGCAAGTTCGTTAACCTGTACACGCTTTTTAGCGGATTTAATATTAGCCAATTCGTTCACCTCCTATAGGATACGGCGGTTCCAGACGGCATGTTTATCAGTACGCCGGTCTGTCTCTGCAACAATAGAGATTTTATCAAACCGGCGTTTAAAAAGCAATATGATTTTGTGTCAAGGGTAAGTGCCTGTCATGAGGAGAAGGATCGTTTGCTTAAAAGCTTCAGGAACGTACCAAGATGAATGACAGAAGAAGATATCTTGGCAGCTCGGCAGGCTTACTGTGGACAAGCGCCTCCGTTTTCCTGCTGGCGTCCAACGGTTTTCGTGAGATCCGCTTATTTAACAAAGCTGCTGAATGAGAATGTTTCTTTTCCTCCTTTTTCTATCGGGAAAAGCGAAGACATGACAGATGTCAGCTGATAAAAAAGCGTGCAGCTCCTTATCTACGCTGGGAAGAGAAAGCGAAAGGATTCTCCAAGGCAAGGAAAGAAAAAGGAGGCGCAGTCGTATTTTCTTAATCCGAACAGACGTCATTTACTGAGCCTTCTGACAAATAGTCGTGAATTATCGAAGCGTCTATGCATGAAATAAACGGTGACAACGATTGAACAGCCTGCCCAGAAGCTGGTATAATGAAGAACGGTGTTAAGAACGGAAGCAGTATACAGGAGTGATTATATCATGAAGCCCGAAGACCGAATAAAACGGCGCGACAGAATCAGAAACTTTTCGATTATCGCCCATATCGACCACGGCAAATCTACGCTTGCCGACAGAATTCTTGAAAAGACGAGTGCACTGACTCAGCGTGAGATGCAGGATCAGATGCTTGATGCTATGGACTTGGAACGAGAGCGCGGCATTACCATTAAATTAAACGCTGTCCAGCTTACATACACGGCAGCAGACGGGGAAGAGTACATCTTCCATTTAATCGACACACCAGGACACGTCGATTTTGCCTATGAGGTGTCCAGAAGTCTGGCCGCTTGCGAGGGGGCACTGCTGATTGTCGATGCAGCCCAGGGCATTGAAGCGCAGACGCTGGCTAACGTTTACCTGGCGCTGGATAATGAGCTTGAAATTATTCCGGTTATTAACAAGATTGATCTTCCGAGTGCAGATCCGGAACGGGTGCGCGGGGAAGTAGAAGATGTGATCGGTCTTCCGGGAGAGGACTGTATACCAGCCTCTGCAAAAGCAGGGATCGGGATCGAAGAAATTCTGGAAGCAGTTGTAGAGAAGGTTCCTGCTCCGGATGGAGATCCGGAAGCGCCGCTGAAAGCGATGATATTTGATTCTATTTATGATCCATATCGGGGAGTTATTGTATATATCCGAATCGTTGAAGGATCTGTAAAGCCCGGCGAAAAAATCAGAATGATGCAGGGTCAAAAGGAATTTGAAGTTCAGGAAATCGGTGTGTTTACTCCTAAACCGGTTTCAAAAGAAGAGCTAAGCGTTGGAGACGTTGGCTATATGATCGCTTCAATTAAAAATGTTGGAGACAGCCAGGTCGGAGATACGATTACTCATGCATCGAGACCAACTGCTGAGCCGCTTCCCGGATACCGTAAGTTGAATCCAATGGTATTCTGCGGGCTCTATCCAGTGGATACAAACGATTATAACGATTTGCGTGACGCCCTGGAAAAGCTGGAGCTAAATGATTCAGCGCTTCAGTTCGAAGCGGAGACGTCTCAAGCTTTAGGTTTTGGGTTCCGCTGCGGATTTTTAGGTCTGCTTCATATGGAAATTATTCAGGAGCGGATTGAACGTGAGTATAACATTGACCTGATTACGACAGCGCCATCTGTTATTTACGAAGTGACGAAAACGGATGGGGAGCAGGTGCTCATAGATAACCCATCGGAAATGCCGGATGCTCAGCAGATTGATCATATTCGGGAGCCTTACGTTAAAGCGGAGGTCATGGTGCCAAACGATTATGTTGGAGCTGTGATGGAGCTGTGCCAGCGGAAGCGGGGAGACTACGTGGATATGAAATACCTCGATGAAAACAGGGTGAACATTATCTATCAGCTTCCGCTTTCTGAGATTGTTTATGACTTTTTTGATACGCTCAAGTCGAGTACAAAAGGATATGCTTCCTTTGATTACGAGCTGATCGGCTATAAAGAGTCAAATCTAGTCAAAATGGACATCCTGTTGAATGCTGAAAAAATCGATGCACTCTCGATTATCGTTCACCGCGATTCTGCTTATGACCGAGGAAAAATCATAGCAGAAAAGCTTAAAAAGCTGATCCCGAGACAGCAGTTCGAAGTTCCGGTTCAGGCAAGTATCGGTCAGAAGATCATTGCCCGTTCCACAATTAAAGCGATGCGAAAAAACGTACTTGCCAAATGTTACGGCGGGGACATCTCGCGAAAGCGAAAGCTTCTGGAAAAACAGAAGGAAGGTAAAAAGCGAATGAAAAGTGTCGGCAGTGTTGAAGTGCCGCAGGAAGCATTTATGTCAGTTCTCAGCATGGATGAAGACTGACTGGTGCAAAAGGGCGGCTCCGCTGCCCTTTTTGTTTGCCTTGAAAGGATGAGCGACGATGAAAAACCCATCTTCTTTATACGTGCACGTGCCATTTTGCGAGCAGATCTGTCACTATTGCGATTTCAATAAGTTTTTTCTGAAAAACCAGCCGGTGGCCGACTATATAGAAGCCTGCGGTCATGAAATGAAAATGGCTCAGGCACAAACCCCGATTGACACCATCTATATCGGAGGAGGAACGCCGACCGCGCTTGAAGACGAACAGCTTGAACGGCTTTTGGAACTGATTCACACCTATTTTATTGTGAAGCCCGATGCCGAATTTACGGTGGAAGTAAACCCGGGAAGCGCCTCGGGAGCAACGTTTGCCATGATGAGGCGGTACGGGGTTAACCGCCTGAGTATTGGCGCCCAGACGTTTGATCCAGGCTTGTTGAAGGTGATTAACCGAGACCATGGAGAAGGAGATGTGGAGACGAGCATCGAGCTGGCACGTGATGCAGGCATTTCTGATATTTCGATCGATATGATGTTCGGTCTGCCTGGGCAGACGATGGAGCAGTGGAAGCAGTCATTGAAGCGCTTGGTTTCATTGCCGATCCGACACGTCAGCGCCTATTCACTTAAGATTGAACCTAAAACGGTTTTCTATCAAATGTGGAATAAGGGGCAGCTCACTCTTCCGGGCCAGGACATCGAAGCTGAAATGTACGATTGGTTATATGAGTATCTGCACGAGAAAGGCTTTCAAGCTTATGAAATCAGTAATTTTGCGAAACCAGGCTATGAAAGTCTGCACAATCAAGCGTATTGGAACAACGACGGATATTACGGGATCGGGGCCGGAGCGCATGGCTATGTGGACGGTGTGCGGCATCGCAACCACGGGCCGCTTCCGAAATATCTAAAAGCAGTTGAAGCTGGCAAGAAGCCTTGGCTTGAGGCGCACGAAGTTCCGGTAAAAGAACAGATGGAAGAAGAAATGTTTATGGGGCTTCGGAAACGGATAGGAGTTAATGGGCAACGGTTTGAGAGCCGGTACGGACTGACTGTGGAAGAAGCATTCCCTGGAATTGTCAGTAAGCTTCAGGATCGAGGCCTTCTGCAAAAAGAGAACGATCAATTTCGGCTGACTAGACAAGGCTTACTGCTGGGCAATGAAGTATTTGAAGCTTTTTTACTTCCGTAATACAGAAATCTGGCAGACTCGTTGACAAACGGCACGCATCCTGATAGTTTATAGTATAGATTTAGCACTCGGGTTATAAGAGTGCTAACAGGAGGGATGCAGTATGTTGACGGAACGCCAGCTGTCAATCCTGAAGGCGATTGTGGATGATTATGTAACCAATGCAGAGCCTGTTGGATCCCGTACGATCTCAAAGCGGAGCGATATGTCGTTCAGCCCCGCTACAATACGTAACGAAATGTCGGATTTGGAAGAAATGGGATTTTTAGAGAAACCGCACAGTTCAGCCGGCAGAATTCCTTCACAAAAAGGCTACCGGTACTATGTAGATCATCTGCTTTCACCAGCACAGCTGTCAGTGAGAGATATGCAGGACATCCGTTCGCAGCTGGCTGTGAAGTTTCATGAATCGGAGCAGATTATTCAGCATTCAGCTAAGATTTTGTCTCAGCTTACCTCTTATACATCAATTGTATTAGGTCCTGAAGTTTTCGAATCAAAGCTGAAGCAAATTCAAATGATCCCGATTTCCAACGATCAGGCCGTATGCATCATCGTGACAGATTCCGGACACGTTGAAAATCAGACTGTTCAGTTTCCTGAAACTGTTGAAGCAGCTGACGTTGAAAAAGTCGTAAATATCCTTAATGAAAAACTGCAGGGAGTTCCGATCTATCAGCTGCAAAGCAGACTCTCTCAGGAGATTTCTTCAGTGCTTAAGCAGCATGTCAACCGCTATGAAACAATGTATACCGCCCTGCGCGATGTATTTGCCGAGCAAAAGCAGGAAAAGGTTTATTACGGCGGAAAGACAAACATTCTGAGCCAGCCTGAGTTTCACGATGTTAAGCGTGTGCGCGCTATTTTAAATTTGTTTGAGGAAGATTCGTTAATTTCCAGGCAGATTCGCACGGATAACACCGGCTTAACAATCAGGATCGGAGAAGAGAACGACTTTAAACCGTTTGACGATCTCAGTCTTGTTACCGCGACCTATACGCTTGGCGGCAAGTATATCGGCACGCTTGGGATATTAGGTCCGACACGGATGGAATACCCGAGGGTCATCAGCCTGCTTAATCATTTTTCAAAAGACATGAGCAAGCTGCTCGACCGCAATAACGAATAAGCATTCAATTTACTAAAGGAGGTGAACGCAGTGTCAAACGAAGAAAAGGAAGAACTGCGCGATGAAAGCAAGGAAACGGAAGCCTCAGAGCAGGCAGAAACAAACGAAGCAGAGGCAGCACCTGAAGAGGAGGCCCCTGTTGAAATGGATGAGCACAGTCGTGAACTGGAAGAGATGCAGGATAAGCTGCTTCGTCTCCAGGCCGATTATGATAATTTCCGGCGCCGTACGAAGCAGGAAAAAGAGGCGGCGGCGAAATATAAATCTCAGAAACTGGCAGACAGCCTGCTTCCGGCGCTTGATAATTTTGAGCGTGCACTGATGATGGAGCCGGAATCTGATGAGGCAAAAAATCTGCTGCAAGGAATGCAGATGGTGTATCGCCAGCTGGAGGAAGCCCTTCAATCCGAGCACATCCAAGTGATGGAGACGGTGGGACAACCATTTGATCCTCATAAGCACGAAGCCGTGATGCAGGTGGAAACAGATGAATTTGATTCAAATATTATCGTAGAAGAACTCCAAAAAGGCTACATGCTTCACGATAAAGTGATTCGACCAGCTATGGTAAAAGTAAACGCATAAGAAGATAACCTGTTTAGGAGGAATTTACATGAGTAAAGTAATCGGAATAGATTTAGGTACAACAAACTCCTGCGTTGCTGTTATGGAAGGCGGCGAGGCAACGGTCATTACAAACGCAGAAGGTTCCCGTACAACACCGTCAGTAGTTTCCTTTAAAGACGGAGAGCGTCAAGTCGGGGAAGTAGCTAAGCGTCAAATGATCACAAACCCTGATACGGTTACGTCCATTAAGCGTCACATGGGCACAGACTATAAAGTAACGGCTGAAGGGAAAGAATTCACGCCGCAGGAAATCTCAGCGATTACGCTTCAGAAGCTGAAAGCGGACGCAGAAGCTTATCTGGGTGAAAAAGTAACCAAAGCTGTTATCACAGTCCCTGCTTACTTTAATGACTCCCAGCGTCAGGCAACGAAAGATGCCGGTAAAATTGCTGGACTTGAAGTAGAGCGAATTGTGAACGAGCCGACAGCAGCTGCACTTGCATACGGTCTTGAAAAAGAAGAGGATCAGACTATTCTTGTATACGACTTAGGCGGTGGAACGTTTGACGTATCGATCCTTGAGCTTGGAGATGGATTCTTTGAGGTAAAATCAACTTCCGGCGACAATAAGCTTGGCGGGGACGATTTTGACCAGGTTATCATCGATCACCTCGTAAACGAGTTTAAGAAAGAAAACGGCATTGACCTAAGCCAGGATAAAATGGCCCTTCAGCGTTTGAAAGATGCAGCGGAAAAAGCGAAGAAGGACCTTTCCGGTGTGTCTCAAACGCAGATCAGCCTGCCATTTATTACAGCAGATCAGTCCGGACCAAAGCACCTTGAACTGACGCTTACCCGTGCTAAATTTGAAGAGCTTTCTTCACAGCTTGTGGAGCGTACAATGGGACCTACCCGCCAGGCGCTCAAAGATGCGGACCTCTCTGCAAGTGAAATCGATAAGGTTGTGCTTGTAGGCGGCTCTACACGGATTCCGGCTGTACAGGAAGCGATTAAACAGATCACTGGAAAAGATCCGCATAAAGGCGTAAATCCGGATGAAGTTGTTGCGCTTGGCGCTGCAATCCAGGCCGGTGTTCTGACAGGAGATGTAAAGGACGTTGTACTGCTTGACGTCACACCACTCTCCCTCGGCATCGAAACGATGGGCGGCGTATTTACGAAACTGATTGAGCGCAATACAACGATTCCAACGTCAAAAGCTCAAACATTCTCAACTGCTGCAGACAACCAGCCTTCTGTAGATATTCACGTGCTGCAGGGTGAGCGGGAGATGGCCGCAGACAACAAAACGCTTGGCCGCTTCCAGCTGACAGATATCCCGCCGGCACCACGCGGTGTTCCGCAGATCGAAGTGAAGTTTGATATCGACGCCAACGGTATTGTAAACGTAAACGCAAAAGATCTCGGCACGAATAAAGAACAGTCAATCACCATCACATCCAGCTCCGGACTTTCTGATGAAGAAGTTGAGCAGATGGTGAAGGATGCGGAAGAAAACGCAGAAGCCGATAAGAAGCGCCGTGAAGAAGTAGATCTCCGCAACGAAGCTGATCAGCTCGTATTCTCTACAGAAAAGACACTGACAGACCTAGGGGAAAACGTAGAAGCTTCTGAAAAAGAAAAAGCGGAAGCTGCAAAAGATAAGCTGAAACAAGCGCTTGAAGGGGAAGACCTTGAAGCGATTCGTACAGCAAAAGACGAACTGCAGGAAATCGTAACCCAGCTGACAACGAAGCTGTATGAGCAGGCTGCTCAGCAGCAGCAGGAGCAGGGCGGCGAGCAGGAAGCAGGCCAGGACAGCGATGATGTCGTTGATGCAGAATACGAAGAAGTAGACGAAGACAAGAAAGATCAGTAACAGCAGGAGAAAAGTCAAAGTCAGGGGAACCTGTCTTTGACTTTTTTCACGCCGTCTCTTCTTTACGGACCAGAGGCCAGATGATAACATATTCGTTATGGATAAAAATCAGGAGTGGTAGACTATGAGCAAGCGTGATTTCTATGATGTTTTAGGAGTGGACAAGGGTGCTGATGAAGCAGACATAAAAAAAGCTTACAGAAAGCTGGCACGTCAGTATCACCCCGATGTAAACAAGGAAGCAGATGCAGAAGAAAAGTTTAAAGAAGTAAAAGAGGCGTACGATACGCTTAGCGACTCGAATAAGCGTGCGCACTACGATCAGTTTGGTCATACTGATCCCAACCAAGGATTTGGCGGAGCAGGAGGCGGAGACTTCGGGGGATTCAGCGACATTTTCGATATGTTTTTCGGCGGCGGTGGCAGAAGAAGAGATCCAAATGCGCCACGCCAAGGATCTGATCTGCAGTATACGATGACGCTGGAATTCCGCGAGGCAGTCTTCGGCAAAGAAACCGATATCGAGATTCCTCGTGAAGAGCCTTGCCAGACGTGCGATGGTTCGGGAGCAAAGCCGGGAACGAGTCCGGAAACATGTTCAAAGTGCGGCGGCGCAGGCCAGCTGAACGTAGAGCAGAATACGCCGTTTGGACGAGTTGTTAATCGCCGGGTATGTGACAATTGCAGCGGAACGGGCCAGCAGATTAAAGATAAGTGCCGCACGTGTGGCGGGGCTGGAAAAGTGAAAAAACGCAAGAAAATTCACATTAAAATTCCGGCAGGTGTAGATACCGGCCAGCAGATTCGCGTAGCAGGCCAAGGAGAACCCGGAATCAACGGAGGACCGGCAGGAGACCTTTATGTCGTCTTTAACGTAAAGGAACATGAGTTTTTCCAGCGTGATGGTGATGATATTTTCTGTGAAATGCCAATTACGTTCGTACAGTCAGCTCTTGGTGATGAAATTGAAGTGCCGACCCTTGAAGGGAAGGTCAAGCTGAAAGTTCCGGCTGGAACACAGACTGGCACACACTTCAGACTGCGTGGCAAAGGCGTTCCAAACGTACGGGGTGCAGGACAGGGAGATCAGCACATTCAAGTGAAAATTATTACACCAAAAAAACTGAGCGACCGCCAAAGAGAGCTTCTGCGGGAATTTGCCGAGGAAAGCGGTACAATTGCACCAGATGAACAAAGTGAGAATTTCTTTGCGAAAGTGAAGCGCGCTTTCAAAAATTTCGGCTGATGGAATGCCGCTACAGGGAGATGGAGCTATGAAATGGGCAGAAATCAGCGTCCATACGACACAGGAAGCAGTAGAACCGGTCAGCCATATTTTGCACGAAGCGGGAGCGGGCGGCGTCGTTATCGAAGACAAAGCCGATTTTTTCAAAGAACGCAAACCGGTATTCGGAGAGCTTTTTGAGCTCTCTGAAGCCGACTATCCGGAACAGGGTGTCCTGTTAAAAGCTTATTTACCGGTGAACAGCTTTCTGGGAGATGCTGTCGAAGAGATCCGTCAGTCTGTCATCCGCCTGACGGATTTTGGGATCGATACAGGCAGCGGTGTTGTAACGCTGAATGAAGTGGATGAAGAAGAATGGGCTACAGCCTGGAAAAAATATTACAAGCCGGTAAAAGTAGGGGCTTCTATTACGATTGCTCCAAGCTGGGAAAACTATAAGCCCGTCCAGAAAAACGAAATTGTTGTAGAGCTGGATCCGGGTATGGCATTTGGTACAGGTACGCATCCGACAACCGTTCTTTGCATTCAAGCGTTGGAAAAGCACATCAAGCAGGGCAGACGAGTACTCGACGTCGGCACAGGTTCTGGTGTGCTTGCTGTTACCGCTGCAAAGCTCGGGGCTGGCTCAGTAGATGCCGTTGATCTTGATGAAGTGGCTGTCAAAGCAGCTGATGAAAATGTTCGTCATAATCACGTGGAGCACGCGGTATCTGTGAGACAAGCAAATCTTCTTGCTGAAAGCACAGGTACATATGACCTAATTGCAGCAAATATTCTTGCCGAAGTCATTACGACGATGACAGAGGATGCCTGGAAAGCACTGCAGCCGGGCGGTGTGTTTATCACCTCCGGCATCATTCAGGCGAAAAAAGAGCTCGTGAAGCAATCCTTGCACCATGCAGGCTTTTCCATTCTGGAGACGACAGAAATGGAAGACTGGGTGTCGTTTACGGCAAAGAAGCCGGAGGCCGATTAATGCAGCGCTATTTTTTGGAAGCAAAGCTTGTTCAGGACCAGCCAGTCGTTTTTGATAAGGAAAGTGACCGTCACATCCGAGCGGTTATGCGGATGCAGAGCGGCGATGAAGTGATCGTTTGTGCAGAAGGAAACTGTTATCGAGCGAAACTGAACGAAGGAGAACCTCTCCGAGCAACTATTCTCGAAAAAGAAGAGGTGGACCGGGAGCTCCCGCTTCAGGTGACAGTCGCTCAAGCGCTAATTAAAGCAGACAAGCTTGAGGTTGTGCTGCAAAAAGGAACAGAGCTCGGTGCTGCTGCTTTTCAGCCTTTTCAGGCAGAGCGCTCTGTCGTAAAGCTCGACCAAAAGAAAGAAGCAAAAAAGCTGCTTAGATGGAAAAAAATCGTCAAGGAGGCGGCCGAACAATCAGCTAGAAGGATCCTGCCGGAGGTAAACGATTCTGCTTCCGCTGCTCAGCTGGTGCAACGTTTCAAAGCGTTTGACCTCGTGATAGCAGCATACGAGGAGCGGGCGAAAACGGGAGAAGGGCGTGCGTTCTTTGATGCGGTAAAGGAACTTAAGCCGGGACAATCCGTTTTAGTAATCGTCGGGCCTGAAGGTGGCTTTTCACCGGAGGAAGCAGACATGCTTGAAGACAGCGGAGCGGTTCTTTGCGGACTCGGACCTAGAATTTTGAGGGCAGAGACAGCGCCGCTCTATATGCTGTCGGCGCTCTCCTATCATATTGAACTATCGAGGTGAACAACATGAGCAAGGTTGCGTTTCATACCTTAGGGTGTAAAGTAAATCACTATGAGACAGAAGCTATCTGGCAGCTTTTTAAGCAGGAAGAGTATGAGAAAGTGGAGTTTCACGATCGGGCAGATGTGTACGTTATTAATACTTGTACGGTAACAAATACAGGGGATAAAAAAAGCAGACAGGTGATCCGGAGAGCAGTCCGCCGGAATCCGGACGCGGTTATTTGTGTGACCGGCTGCTATGCCCAAACGTCACCAGCCGAGATAATGGCGATCCCAGGGGTGGATATTGTTGTCGGTACACAGGACCGTCACAAAATGCTCCCTTACATTGAACAGTTCCGTAAAGAGCGGGAGCCGATCAATGGTGTAGGGAACATTATGAAAACCCGTGTTTACGAAGAGCTTGATGTGCCGGCCTTTACTGACCGCACACGGGCTTCACTAAAAATCCAGGAAGGCTGTAATAACTTCTGCACGTTTTGCATCATTCCGTGGGCCAGAGGATTGCTCCGTTCCCGTAAGCCGGAAGATGTCATGAAGCAGGCGCATCAGCTGGTCGAAGCAGGCTATAAAGAAATTGTGCTGACTGGCATCCATACAGGCGGCTACGGAGAGGATATGAAGGATTACAGTCTTGCCCGCCTGCTCGGGGAGCTTGAGCAGGTAGCAGGATTGAAACGAATCCGCATTTCCTCTATTGAGGCAAGCCAGATTACAGATGACGTTATAAAGGTGATTGATCGCTCGGATAAGATCGTTCGCCATCTGCATGTGCCCATGCAGTCAGGATCAGATACTGTACTGAAGCGGATGCGCCGAAAATATACGATGGCGTTTTACAAAGAGCGTGTGGACCGGTTAAAGGAAGCTCTTCCAGGGCTTGCAGTGACGTCCGATGTTATAGTTGGCTTTCCTGGTGAAACCGACAGCGAATTTCAGGAGACGTTTGATTCTGTTCGTGAAATCGGCTTCTCCGAGCTTCATGTTTTTCCTTACTCCAAGCGTACAGGCACACCAGCTGCCCGTATGACGGACCAGGTTGCGGATGATGTGAAGCATACAAGAGTCAAACAGCTGATCCATTTGTCCGATCAGCAGGCAAAAGAATATGCGTCAACTTTTGAAGGAACCGTCCTTGAAATGATTCCGGAAGAAGCGGATAATGACAAACCAAATCTGCTCGTAGGATACACCGATAACTATCTTCGCGTTAAAGTAGAGCTGGATGAATCTTACATTGGAAGCATAATTAAAGTAAAACTGGATAAAGCAGGATATCCATACAATGAAGGAACGTTTGTCAAAGTTGCCGACGCTGCAGGTACAAAATCACGCCAGCCGGAACAAATCGGGCATTGACCGTGAATCCTTAATCCTATATAATCGAACCATACATGCCCGTGCGCATGTCTTATTGGTTGTCCGGAGGGAGGGATATAGAATGGCAGAAACACGCGTTCGTAAGAATGAAAATCTCGATGCTGCTCTTCGTCGTTTTAAGAAAACGATGTCTAAAGAAGGGACTCTGGCAGAGGTGCGTAAACGTAAGCACTATGAGAAGCCAAGTATTCGCCGTAAAAAGAAATCAGAAGCAGCTAGAAAACGCAAATTCTAAGGAGAGACGGCCTCATGACTGCTCCAGTAGTTGAAAAGCTTCAGCAGGATATGAAACAGGCAATGCGCGATAAGGATAAGATTCGTCTTTCTGTTATCCGTTCCGTACGCGGAGCGATGCAGAATGAAGCGATTGGACTTGGGCGCGAGCTCTCTGAAGAAGAAGCACTCACGGTATTGAACCGTGAATTGAAACAACGGCGGGAATCCCTCCAGGAATTCGATAAGGCAGACAGAAGTGATCTGGTTGAGAAAATGAACAGTGAGATCTCGGTCCTGCAGGACTACTTGCCGGAACAACTTTCCGAGCAGGAAGTCAAAGACATGGTTGCCAAAACAGTTGAGGAAACGGGTGCGTCTTCCAAGGCTGATATGGGCATGGTCATGGGTGCAGTGATGCCGAAGGTGAAAGGCCGCGCAGACGGCACTCTCGTTCGTCAAATTGTCCAAGAACAACTTCAATAAACCTTTTGCCGTCAAGGCGCAGTCTCTGTGAGAGACTGCGCCTTTTTGCTTTTCCACATCATGTATAACGGATTTATTCATGCATAAAGGCTTTCCTGGGTGCTTGAAAGCAGCAGGATGGCAGGAGCAGGCTTTAATCACAATTGGCTGATGGAAGGCTGATCATCTGACAAATTTCAGGAATAAGTTAAACATAGGACGGGTATAGGAAATCAGAAAGAGGAGGGATAGCATGTCAAAAGAACAATATTTCGTTATCTGGAGGAGCGGCACCGATGTCGAACTATCTCCAATGCTTCCAGACACTCAGCTGATCCACTATGAAGTACTGCTTGACCGGGAGTCGAAAGCGGACTTGGAGTCCAAGCTGGCTGAAGTCCAGGACGGCGACGTCATGCCGGAACATATTTTTGTTTCGCCATTTGACGAGACCCGGGATGAAAAAGATAAGATTGAGCTTGGTGATGATGAAGATAATTTGTTCCATAAAATATACACGTACGGATCGGAGACAACCAGGAAAAGACTTGAAGAAATGTACAATCAAAACTGACGGCAGTTTCGACCCAAATCAGGGCCCGCGTTATGTAGACGTGCGGTCCTGCTTTTTTGATTTTAATACGCCCAAAGATGGATCACCTGTATGCATAAAGATGCTCTTTTGAAAGAGGGAGGGATCAGGAAATGTTAAGAAGCAAGATATAATGAAAAATGTGAGGGCGTGAAACTTTCCGGGGTGCCAGTACGTAAGATATACTGTATGTAGAACCTCATGGAAGGAGGCCGGTGCTGTGAAAAACTGGAGAATGCTCCTATACTCAATCCTTCTGACAGCTGGTGTGCTGCTGCTCATCTTCCCTGTATCATCAGCTCAGGAACAAGGCAGCGGAGAGACTGTTTACTTTGTTCCAGTTGAAGAAACCGTTGAGCGGGGGCTGCAGGCTTTTATGAAACGTGCTGTTGAATCTGCAGAAGAACAGGGCGTCGATCACATAGTGTTTGAACTGAACACTCCGGGAGGGCGGGTGGATGCCGCCGGAGAGATCGCAAGGACTATTCGGGAGACCGAGATTCCGACTACAGCATTTGTCGTAAGAGAGGCAATGTCAGCCGGAGCATATATTTCGCTGAATGCCGATGAGATCGTTATGCAGCCTGGTACAGAAATGGGCTCAGCGCAGGTCATAGATGGAACAGGAAGCGCTGCTGATGATAAAGCTCAGTCTGCCTGGCTTGCGAACATGCGGTCTGCAGCCGAGCTCAATGATCGCGATCCGGTTTATGCACTCGCGATGGCAGATCCGTCGATTGAAATCGAGGAGCTGAATCTCGGCGAGGGAGAGCTGCTTACGCTTACAGCATCTGAAGCTGAGTCAGTAGGATATGCAGAAGCTGTGGTTAATGACCGGGAAGCACTTCTGGAATACCTGAACATGGAAAATGCACAAGTTGAAGAATTTGAGCTTAGTGCAGCTGAGCAGATTGCCCGAATTGTCACCCATCCAATTGTCATTCCGATTTTGTTGTCCGTCGGCTCACTCGGCCTTATTTTGGAACTTTATTCTCCAGGATTTGGAATCCCGGGCATCATGGGAGCCTCCGCTTTGTTCCTGTTCTTTTTCGGCCACACGGTGGCTGGCTTTGCAGGATGGGAAGCGATGATTTTATTTATCGTAGGAGCTGGACTTCTTGCCCTCGAGGTTTTTTCTCCGAGCTTTGGAATTTTTGGGATTCTGGGTCTCGGAGCAATTCTTACCAGTTTGATTCTGAGTTCGTTTTCAACGTTTTATATTATCGTGTCCTTCGTAATTGCAATTATTGTAACGATCGCAGGAATGCTCGTGCTTATGAAGTACATTGATCGGGCTGGCCCGATGAAACGTGTTGTGCTTCAGGATGCAACAACGACGGAACTTGGTTATATTTCCAATGAAACGAGAAACGAACTGGAAGGACAGACCGGTACGGCTCTCACAGTGCTCCGGCCTTCCGGAAGTGCCATGATTGGCGAGGAACGCCTTGACGTGGTATCCGAGGGAGGCTATATTGAACAAGGAAGGAAAATAAAGGTCATTGCTGTTTCTGGTTCCCGGGTAGTAGTTCGGGACATTTCCGGCAGTGAGACTGATTAATTGAAGGAGGAAGATGTACATGGCAGACCAGATAGGAATTTATATCGTCATCGGGGTCATACTCGTCGGTGTCGTAATCCTGTTTACGTTCGTACCTGTCGCACTATGGATTTCAGCATGGGCAGCAGGAGTCAAAGTCGGTATTTTCCAGCTTGTAGGGATGAGACTCCGCCGGGTTATCCCGCACCGAGTCGTCAACCCGCTGATCAAAGCAGTAAAAGCAGGGCTTGATATCAGCACGAACAAGCTGGAGGGGCACTATCTCGCAGGGGGAAACGTAGACCGCGTTGTTAACGCTTTGATTGCTGCCCAGCGCGCCAATATTGAGTTGACGTTTGAACGATGCGCAGCGATTGACCTTGCAGGCCGTGACGTGCTCGAAGCAGTTCAGATGAGCGTTAATCCAAAGGTTATTGAAACACCATTTATCGCCGGTGTAGCAATGGATGGTATTGAAGTGAAGGCAAAAGCCCGAATCACGGTCCGAGCCAACATTGACCGTCTCGTCGGTGGTGCCGGAGAAGACACGGTTATCGCCCGAGTCGGTGAAGGGATTGTTTCCACTATTGGTTCTGCAAAAAACCATGCAGAAGTGCTTGAAAACCCGGATATGATTTCTCAGACTGTTCTTAAGAAAGGTCTGGATGCCGGAACAGCATTTGAAATCCTCTCGATTGATATTGCTGATATTGATATCGGTAAAAACATCGGTGCAGGACTTCAGACGGACCAGGCTGAAGCGGATAAAAAGATTGCCCAGGCTAAGGCGGAAGAGCGCCGTGCTATGGCAGTCGCGCAGGAGCAGGAAATGAAAGCCCGCGTAGAAGAAATGCGCGCGAAGGTTGTAGAAGCAGAGGCGGAAGTACCGCTTGCAATGTCCGAAGCACTTCGCCAGGGCAACCTCGGCGTGATGGACTACCTCAACTTTAACAACGTGAAAGCAGATACCGACATGCGCGACTCCATCGGCAAAGCGACTGGCGATGGACCGGAGGATGAGGAGACTACGGAAACCCATCCTAAGCGCTGATGCCGCAGGGAGGAGCGATGATGATGCTCAGTTTTATCAATTTGCTGTTTGAATCTCCGCTCCTGCTGTTCTTCATTCTCGCTGCTATCTTCAGCTTCATTCAGTCCAGGTCCGGACAGAAGCAGGAGGAGAATTCGCAGCCGCGTGTTCCTGAACAAAGGCAGGAGCAGTCGGACAGGGAAGCTTCTGAAAAGGAGTTTGACTGGCGGGATATCCTGTTTGAAACAGAAGAAAAACAGGAAGAGAAGCAGCCGCAGAGGCAGGAGAAGGCACAAACAGATTCACCGGCTCAAACGGAAATGGAAAAGCATTATGAGCAGCTTCGCAAAAAACAGAGGCAGGCAGAAAAATCGGCCTCGAAGCTGCAGAAGTCTCCAATCGTCAAGAAGGATATTACTGCTACCGCAGAGCAGAAGGTTACGATTGATTTCAACAATATGACGAAACAGGATGTTGTGAAAGGGATCGTCTGGGCGGAAGTTCTCGGCAAGCCAAAAGCTGCCGCTGGACGTAATCGTAACAGACGCATGACCCGGTAATAGCACAAAAGGGCTGTTCCTCCAGGCATAATTGCACTGGGTGGGGCAGCCCTTTTTCCTCCTTTAACGTGTGACGAAACCTTAACGCATCCAGCGCACTAAGGGGCCGACTGCGGAATAGCTTCAATCCCTCAAGCATCGACTGCCAGAAAACGGACATATTATGTTGGCAGCAGGTTACAGTAGTGGTAAAGTGAAATCAGGCGCAGCGTCACGTGCCAAACACAGTATGCAGCAGGGAGACTGATGACATATATGAACCGTACAATTGCGATACCAGCGCAGGACGCAAATGAAGTCCAGGCGCTTTTTGGACCAAATGATAAACACCTGGAAAGACTTGAAGATGCATTTCGAGCAGAGCTTGTCACGCGGGGGCAGGAGATTTCTGTTGATACGAGCGAAGCAAACGCAGACAAGATCGAAAAGATCCTGTTGACGCTGCTTCAGCTGATCCGCCGTGGAATTCGAATCACCGAACGGGACG
Source organism: Bacillus daqingensis (assembly GCF_042654445.1). Lineage (NCBI taxonomy): Bacteria > Bacillati > Bacillota > Bacilli > Caryophanales > Bacillaceae > Bacillus > Bacillus daqingensis. The sequence goes on along the minus strand of NZ_JBHSGK010000021.1, from coordinate 181,023 downwards.
TCGTGTATGCGGCCCAGCTGTCAGAAAAAGACCTGCTGGGAGAGATGCTCGATCTTTATAATGATCAAATCACGGTGACAGCTAAAGGAAAGCCGATTCTTGCTAAAACACTTGGCCAGCGCCACTACGTGTCTGCTATCAGAAAAAACGATATTGTTTTTGGTATCGGTCCGGCCGGTACAGGGAAGACCTATCTAGCTGTGGTGCTTGCTGTCCATGCCTTAAAAGAAGGGCAGGTTAAAAAAATTGTACTGACGAGGCCGGCTGTGGAGGCCGGAGAAAGCCTCGGTTTTTTACCTGGCGATTTAAAGGAAAAGGTGGATCCGTACCTGCGGCCGCTTTACGACGCGCTGCATGATCTGTTTGGCACGGAGCATACGGCCCGCCTCTTGGAACGCGGTACAATTGAGATAGCACCTCTTGCTTATATGAGAGGCCGGACGCTCGATGATGCATTTGTTATTTTGGACGAAGCTCAGAATACAACAAAAGAGCAGATGAAAATGTTTTTAACAAGACTTGGTTTCGGCTCGAAAATGGTTGTAACCGGTGATCTTACACAGATTGACCTGCCGAAAGGAAAATTATCCGGGCTGAAGGAATCTCTGCGGATTTTAACGCGCGTTAAAGGACTTTCCTTTATCTATTTACAGCCTGCAGACGTAGTCCGCCATTCCCTTGTTCAGCGGATGATTGAAGCATATGACGATGATGAGGACCGCGGATAAGACCGGCAAAACAGGAGGAAAGACATGATGGGACGATCATCTATTGAGCAGCATCCAATCTGGAATAAACTAAAGCGGCACCGATACATCCGTTTTGCATTGTTTGTGCTGCTCGGATTGATCCTGTATGTCATGCTGGTACCAAATGTGTTAACCGAGGATCTCGATCTTGAGCCCGGAAGTGTCTCCGGTCAGGATGTGCGGTCTCCGGTGACAATTGAGAACAAAGAAGAAACGGAGCGGCTGCAGCAGGAAGCTGCGGACAGCGTTGAGCCGGTATATTCGTTGAAGCCGAGATACGCCGATAACCAAATGGAGCGGGTTCAGGATGTTTTTCAATCTGTTCGGCTGGTGCAGCTCGAAGTACGTGGGCAGGCAGGAGAATTAAGCAGTCCTGGAGATGAAGAAGGTGGAACTGAAGAGCAGGAAGTCTGGACGATGAACGAACAGACAGTTGAGCTGAGAGATCGCCTTTCGCCTGAAATAGAAGAACAGATGAGCGACGGCTCCCTGGTTACGCTGCTGGAATCAGATGCAGAAGAGCTCCAGACTGCTGAAGAAGCTACCACAAGTGCAGTATTTGATGTTATGACGGATGAAGTAGCACTTGATGAAGTGAACGAGGCGCGGGATCGGGCAGAACAAAGAGTCAGGGCTGCCGCACTTCGCGCTGAACTGTCTGATGCGCTCGCGGAATTATCGAGAAGCGGCATCACTGCAAACTATATGATCGATGAGGATGCGACAGCTGAAGCCAGAAATTCAGCAGAAGATCTTGTTGAACCTGTGCTGATTCGTGAAGGCCAGCTTCTCGCAGAAGAGGGACAAGTGATCACTGCGGAAATATATGAACAGATGGCGCTTGCAGGTCTGACGGAAGAAACCTCAGACCTGCCCCCTCTAGCTGGTCTTGGTCTGGTTATTTTCTTCCTTGTTTGGATGTTGGCCATTTACCTGCGGGAGGCGAGAACTCCACTGCGCGAGAACAATACGCTCTTACTGCTTTTTCTACTGCTCACAATGGTCACCCTTGCCGTTATGAAAAGTGTCAGTCTGCTTCAGCCGCTGGAAATAACCGGATTACCCTATCTTGTGCCGGCTGCGTTAGGAACGATTCTTACAGCGGTACTGATTCAGGCACGCGTTGCCGTGTTTATGAGTTTTTTTCTGGCGGTAGCAGCTTCTATTATGTTCAATCAAAATACGACGCAGACGTTTGAATTCGGCGTTGGACTGTTTGTCTTTTTCAGCTCTCTTTCAGGCGTATTTTTTCTGGATAAGACTGCGCGAACGAAAAAACTGCTGAAAACAGGATCGTGGATTGCGCTTGTTAACACTGGTGTGGTCATCAGTATACTGCTCATTAAAAATCAGCCTTTTGTATGGAGCGAATATGCGCTTTACGCAGCTGCAGCAGCTCTTGGAGGCTATGTGGCAGTCGTACTGGCCGCCGGACTGCTTCCATTTTTTGAAACAGGATTTGGGGTTTTGACCCCTGCAAAGCTGATTGAACTGTCAAATCCGAATAACGCTTTGCTTCGGAAAATTCTGCTTGAAACGCCGGGAACCTACCACCACAGTGTAGTAGTTGCCAATTTAGCCGAAAGTGCCTGTGAATCGATTGGAGCAGACGGTCTGCTTGCGAGAGTCGGCGCTTATTATCATGACCTCGGCAAAACGAAACGGCCGCAGTTTTTTATTGAAAATCAAATGAGAATTGCCAATCCTCATGACAAGCTTCCACCGGAGAAAAGTGCGGAAATTATCATTGCCCACCCTTATGACGGAGCTGCTATGCTTCGTGAAGAGAGGCTCCCAAAAGAAATTATTGATATTGCGGAACAGCATCACGGAACCACGCTTTTAAAGTATTTCTACGTGAAGGCGAAAGAAAAAGACGGCAGTGTGACGGAGTCCTCGTACCGGTATCCGGGACCAAAGGCAGCCTCAAAAGAAAGTGCCATTGTCGGTATAGCTGACAGTGTGGAAGCTGCGGTACGCTCGATGCAGGCGCCGACGTACGAAAAGATGGAGGGGCTGGTGCGTGCGATTATTAAAGACCGGCTCAACGATGGACAGTTTGATGACTGCGATTTAACGCTTAAGGAGCTGCATGCCGTTCACGCATCGATATGTGAAACGCTAAAAGGAACGTTCCATTCGCGGATCGACTATCCTGATGAGAAGGAGCTTAAAAAGACAGGAGGGGATTAAGCATGAGCTGGACCATCGATATCTATGATGAAACGAATAAATTGAATGACGAATTGCTAAAGACGCTTGAAAATGTATTGGAAACAGCATGCAGCAGTGAAAATGTTCCAGAGGAAGCAGAGCTGTCGGTGACATTTACCGGAGACGACCAAATTCGAAAGCTGAATCGGGAGTTCCGCGATAAAGATACCGCCACAGACGTTCTATCTTTTCCAATGGAAGAGGAAGAGGCATTTTTTCCGGAAGATATGCCGCTGATGCTTGGCGATATCATTATATCGGTAGACACAGCCGTTCGTCAGGCAGAGGAATATGGACACAGCCTGGAGAGAGAAATTTGCTTCCTCGCCGTTCACGGCTTTCTGCACCTGAATGGCTATGTTCACGATACAGAGCAAGCAGAGCAGCAGATGATCGACAAGCAAAAGGATATTCTCCATCAGCATGGCATCCAAAAACAATAGTCCATTTATTTCTCTCAACAGGCTTAAGCAGAGCTTCCGGTACGCTGCAGCCGGGATCCGCTATACGTGGCGTCACGAACAGAATTTCCGGATACACACTACGGCAGCGGTGCTCGTTTTCATCGCGGCCCAGCTGCTCAGCGTTCCTCTGCTTGAGCAGGCGGTTTTAGCCGCTGCGATTGGAGCCGTGCTCTGTCTTGAGCTGCTTAATACATCGATTGAACACATCACCGATTTAATTGTTCAGACATATGACGAACGAGCTAAAATTATAAAAGATACAGCAGCCGGAGCAGTACTCGTATTTTCCTGTACTGCTGCGCTGATCGGATGTTTGATTTTCATACCAAAAATAGCAGAACTTGTTTTGCAGTGAGGTGGTTACTATGAGTAAAGAAATGTTAATGAATCAAGCAGTTGAAGCGATGGAGCGGGCCTATGTTCCGTACTCCAAATTTCCGGTAGGGGCAGCCCTGCAGACCGCTCAAGGAATTGTTTATACAGGATGTAATATTGAAAATGCCGCATATAGCATGTGTAACTGCGGTGAGCGGACAGCGATCTTTAAAGCGGTTTCGGAGGGGGAGCGCGACTTTCAGGCGATTGCAGTAGCAGCGAATACCGAAGGGCCCGTTTCGCCGTGCGGTGCATGCAGGCAGGTCATGGCAGAATTGCTGCAGCCGGAAACAGCGGTTTATTTAACAAATACAAAGGGAGATGTGCAGGAAACAACCGTTGCAGACCTGCTGCCCGGAGCTTTTTCAAAGGATGATTTACATGGAAAATAACGACTATAAGTCTGGTTTTGCCGCCTTAATTGGCAGACCAAACGTGGGGAAATCGACCCTGTTAAATCAGCTTCTCGGCCAAAAAGTCGCGATCATGAGCGACAAACCGCAAACGACAAGGAACCGGATCCAAGGTGTCTATTCGGAAGAACGGGGACAAATTGTCTTCATAGATACGCCAGGGATTCACAAACCGAAGCACCGTCTCGGAGATTTTATGTCAAAAACCGCTGTAACAACGCTTCGAGAGGTGGACATCATTCTGTTTCTTGTAGACGCAGAGGCTGGCATGGGAAAAGGCGATGAATTTATCATGGACCGCCTCGCAGGTGTAGAAACTCCGGTTTATCTTGTTATCAATAAAATAGATCTGGTTCATCCGGACAAGCTGCTTCCGCTTATCGAATCATATATGAAAAAGCACTCGTTCACCGAAGTGATTCCGGTATCCGCGAAAGACGGAAACAATGTAGATGCTCTAGTGACTCAGGTGTTCGAGCGTCTCGAAGCGGGACCGCAGTTTTATCCTGAAGACCAGGTCACGGATCACCCGGAGCGGTTTCTAATGTCTGAGATGATCCGTGAAAAGGTGCTTCATTTAACACACGAAGAAATCCCCCACTCAGTAGCAGTGGAAATCGAACAAATAAAAAAACGGGAGACGAGTGACACGATTTATGTGGGGGCAGTGGTTGTAGTCGAACGGAGTTCCCAAAAAGGAATCATTATCGGCAAGCAGGGACGGATGCTCAAGGAAATCGGCAAGCTCGCCCGTCAGGATATTGAAACAATGCTCGGCTCGAAAATTTTTCTTGAGCTTTGGGTCAAAGTAGAGGAAGACTGGCGCAATAAGCCAAAGCAGCTGCGCGGATTCGGCTATGATCAGGATGAATACTGACCGCTGAGGGAGGCAGTTTACGTGCTTCATAAACTGGAAGGAATCGTGCTCCGGACAACAGATTACGGAGAAACCAATAAAATTGTGACGGTATTTACCGAACAATCAGGTAAAGCTGCGCTGATGGCAAGAGGAGCTAAAAAAACGAAAAGCCGCTTCGCTCCCGCTGCCCAGCCGTTTATACAGGCTGTGTTTGTGTATTCAAAGGGAAGAGGGATGGGAAGCCTGTCGTCAGCAGACATTATTGATTCCCACCGTCATATCAGGAGCGATCTGATTAAAACCGCTTATGCTTCGTACGCAGTGGAGCTGTTGGATAAACTGACGGAAGACAATCAAACGTATCCCGGTCTGTACGAGCTGCTGTATCATGTGCTGCAGCATATGAACGGGGAAGAAGATCCGGAGGTGCTGATCCGGCTCTTTGAAACGAAGATGCTCTACGTAACCGGCGCAGCGCCAACCCTTCACGCCTGCGTCAACTGTGGAACAGTTGACGAGCAGCTGCAGTTTTCTCTGGAGCATGCGGGGGTGCTGTGCAGAGACTGTATTCATCTGCGCCGCTACACTCTTCCAGTAGGACCGGCAGCTGTCAGACTGATGCGTCTGTTTCAACAGATCAGTCCCTCGCGAATCGGGAAAACATCCGTAAAGCCTGAAACGAAAAAACAGCTGAAGGTGCTCCTCGATGCGTATTATGATGAGTATGTCGGCGTCTATGTCAAATCGAAACGCTTTTTGGAGCAGCTGGAAAAGATGGATGATATTTATGTTGACAGAAACGATGATCTTTCGTAAGATTTAGAAACGATACTGCGTAGAAGAAAAGTAGTAGCTGAGAGATACGTCCTACAGCGAATCCGGAACAGTGGAAGCCGGATGACACCCTCCTTAGTGAAGGCATTTCGGAGCAGGCTAGCTGAAAGAGGCGCTGAACCGGCGCAAATAGGGTGGAACCGCGGGAGACAACGACTCTCGTCCCTATATCCGTAACTGGTGCGGATATAGGGACGGGAGTTTTTTCGTTCCTGCACCGATACGAGAGCAGACTAACAAGGGGGAAATGCATGATGAATGTACAGGAAATGATTCTGACGCTGCAAAAATTCTGGGGAGAACAGAACTGTCTTCTGCTTCAGCCCTATGACGTGGAGAAAGGTGCAGGCACAATGAATCCAATGACGTTTCTAAAAAGCATCGGCCCTGAACCGTGGAACGTAGCCTATGTAGAACCGTCAAGAAGACCCGCAGATGGCAGGTACGGCCAAAATCCGAACCGGCTCTATCAGCACCACCAGTTTCAGGTAATCATGAAACCTTCACCTGATAATATCCAGGAGCTTTATTTGGAAAGCCTGCGTCAGCTCGGGATTGATCCGTTGAAGCACGATATCCGATTTGTAGAAGACAACTGGGAAGCACCGACGCTTGCGGCCTGGGGCCTCGGATGGGAAGTGTGGCTGGACGGGATGGAAATTACGCAATTCACCTATTTTCAACAAGTAGGCGGTCTGGATGCAAGTCCGGTATCGGTTGAAATTACGTACGGTCTTGAACGGCTCGCTTCGTATATACAAGATAAAGAGAACGTGTATGACCTGGAGTGGGTGGATGGTTTTACTTACGGGGATGTATTCAGGCAAAACGAATATGAACAATCAAAATACGCATTTGAAACTGCCGACCGAAGCATGCTGTTTGACTTGTTCAGCACGTACGAAAAAGAGGCTGCTTCCTGCTTGCGCGAAGAGCTTGTAATACCAGCTTACGATTATGTTTTGAAATGTTCACACGTCTTTAACCTGCTCGACGCCCAGGGAGCTATCTCTGTTACGGAGCGGGGCGGCTACATTACACGCGTTCGAAACCTGGCAAGAGAATGTGCGAAAACGTATTATGCTGCGAGAGAAACACTAGGATTTCCAATGTTGAAGGAGGAACTGAGCCATGAGTAAATCGACACTGCTGCTTGAAATCGGTCTGGAGGAAATGCCGGCCAGGTTCGTAACAAGTGCCAGACAGGAACTTCAAAGCAAAGTGGAGGCCTGGCTTAAAGATAAGCGGTTGACATATTCGGCGGTTACCAGCTTTTCTACTCCAAGACGACTCGCGGTAAAGGTGAATGACGTTCCCGTTCAGCAGCCTGATATGGAAACAGAAGCTCGCGGACCTTCTGAAAAAATTGCCTTAAACGACGGAGAATGGACGAAAGCGGCTCTCGGATTTGCAAAAGGGCAGGGAGTATCAACAGAGGATCTGTACTTGAAAGAGGTAAAAGGGGAACGTTACGTATTTGCCTTAAAGAAGACGACAGGTAAGCGCACAATGGAGCTTCTTCCGGAGCTTCGCGGCGTGCTGCTTGCTATCACGTTCCCGAAAAACATGAAGTGGGGCTCTTATCAGCTTCGTTATGTCCGGCCGGTCAAGTGGCTGACAGCCTTGTTTGGGTCTGAGGTGATTCCGTTTGAGATCACAGGTATTCCAACAGGAAAGATCACACACGGACACCGCTTTCTCGGCGACGCTGCTGATCTTACCAGCGCGGACGTATACGAGGAAGAGCTGCTGAGCCAGCATGTTATCGTAGACCCTCACAAGCGAAAAGAAGCAATCCGCACGCAGATTCAGGACATTGCAGCAGAGGAAGGCTGGGAAATCCCAATCGACGAAGGGCTGCTTGAAGAAGTAACGAACCTGGTCGAATACCCTACAGCTCTTTCCGGGTCTTTTGACGAAAGCTTTTTGAACGTGCCGGACGAAGTGCTCATTACTTCGATGAGGGAGCATCAGCGATATTTTCCAGTGAAAAACAAACAAGGGAAGCTGGCGCCTCACTTTATTACTGTACGCAACGGGGACCACCTTCACCTGGATAATGTCCGTCGAGGCAATGAGAAAGTGCTGCGCGCAAGACTTGCAGATGCCGAATTCTTTTATGAAGAAGACCTGAAAGGCTCTCTCGAATCACGACTCCCGAAGCTGGCATCAATCGTCTACCACGAAGAGCTTGGTACGATGGCAGATAAAACAGCACGCATTGAAGCAGGAGCCCTGCAGCTCGCCTCGCTACTGCATGGGGAAGGAAGCCTTCAGCAGACCGTTCAGCGGGCGGCCAGACTGTCCAAAGTAGATCTCGTCACGCATATGGTCGATGAATTTCCAGAGCTCGAAGGTTTGATGGGAGAATATTATGCGATCCACGACGGAGAGCAGCCGGATACAGCGAAAGCGATCCGTGAGCACTATCTTCCAAAGCATGCAGGAGATTCACTCCCGGAAACAGAAGCAGGAAGAATCGTCAGTACAGCGGATAAGCTTGATACGATCTTAACAAGCATCGGCATCGGGCGCATCCCTACGGGCTCTCAGGATCCGTATGGTCTGCGAAGACAGGCTGCAGCGGTATTGCAAATTTACCTGGACGGAAACTGGTCCTTTGATCTTTTTGCATTTATTCAGAAGCTGCTCGGGATGCTCGATGAAAACAAGCTGCTGAATAGACCGCACGAAGAGGTGTTTAAAGACGTCAAAGATTTCTTTGAACTTCGCTTCCGTCAGCTGCTGAAAGATAGAGGCATTCGCTATGACGTAACAGATGCCGTTATCCGTTCCGGCTGGAACGTTCCTGCTCAGGCAGTTGCGAAAAGTGACTTTCTCATGAACCAGCTGGATAAGGAATCGTTTAAAAAAGATACGGAAGCCTTCAGCCGCGTAACGAACATCTCGAAAAAAAGTTCTCCGGGGCGTCCTGACCCTGCATTATTTCAGGAGGATCAGGAAAGCAGCCTTGCTGAAGCTTGCATACAAGTGGAAGAGCCGCTCCAAACCTCTCTTAATGAGAGAAATGTAGAGCAGGCCTACCGCCAGCTGCAGAGTATCGTTCCGGTCATCAATGACTACTTTGATCATGTGATGGTAATGGCGGAAGATGAGCAGCTGAAACAAAACCGACTGTTCCACATGCATCAGACGGCTTCGCTGATCAGACAGTTTGCTGATTTCCAGCAGATCGTATTTCACTCTGAATAACAGCGTCAGCGATAAGAGAGGCGGTGGCATCATGGAACTATCCGAAAGGCAGCAGAAAATTGTAGAAATTGTGAAAGAAAAAGGGCCGATTACCGGCGAAAAAATCGCAGAGCTGCTCGCATTAACGCGGGCAACTCTAAGGCCTGACCTCACTGTGTTGACCATGTCCGGCTATCTCGACGCCCGTCCGAGAGTAGGGTACTACTATACCGGCAAAACCGGCGGACAGCTGTTTAAAGACAAGCTGCTGAAGCTGAAGGTCAAGGATTTTCAGTCTATACCTGTTGTCATACCTGAAGCAGCTTCCGTATATGACGCGATTGTATCTATGTTCTTAGAAGATGTCGGTACGCTTTTTGTAACAGATGGCCGTAATAAGCTTGTCGGTATCGTTTCCCGCAAGGATTTGCTGCGTGCCAGTATGGGAAAGCAGGACTTGGAGGGTATCCCTGTCAGCATTATTATGACGAGAATGCCAAATGTAACGGTATGTTATCCAGATGAAACCATGCTTGAAACAGCCAATAAACTGATCAGCAAGCAAATTGACGGTCTGCCGGTAGTGAAACAGGATGCAGATGGAAAATTGGATGTCATCGGGCGCCTGACGAAAACCAATATTACCAAGGCTTTCGTGGAGCTTAGCAGAGAAGATGGATAAAAGGAGTGGAGGCGCATGAAGGAACAGGATCATGTCACCGTATATGTGATGTCTGACTCAGTTGGTGAAACAGCTGAGCTGGTCGTTAAGGCGGCCATCAGTCAATTTGAGGAATCGATGACCTCGATCCGGCGTATCCCCTACGTGGAGGATACGGGCACAGTAGATGAGGTAATCGCCGAAGCAAAAGAGAACAATGGGCTGATTGCATTCACGTTTGTGATCCCGGAAACGCGTGAGTATGTACTGAAGCGCACCGCAGAAGAAGGTCTCCCGGTTTATGATATATTAAGCCCGCTGCTCACGCTGATGGAAGATAGGCTGCAGACAAAGCCTAAAAATGAATCCGGTTTAATTCACACGCTTGATGAGGACTATTTTCGAAAAGTAGAAGCGATCGAGTTTGCTGTAAAATATGATGACGGACGTGATCCGCGAGGCATTCTGCGTGCAGATGTCGTGCTGGTTGGCGTGTCGAGAACCTCCAAGACGCCTCTGTCACAGTATTTGGCTCACAAACGGCTGAAAGTAGCAAACGTTCCGCTCGTACCGGAGGTGGAGCCTCCTGAAGAGCTCTTTTCGATCCAGCCCGAAAAAATAATCGGGCTGAAGATCAGTCCGGAAAAGCTGAACGGGATACGCGCAGAACGGTTGAAAGCGCTTGGGCTGAAAGCAGAAGCGAACTATGCAACGATTCAGCGAATTGAGGAAGAGCTCGCCTATTCGGATACCATCATGGACCGGATCGGGTGCCGGGTACTCGACGTTTCCACAAAAGCAGTTGAGGAAACAGCAAACATTATTTACCAGATGGTACAAACAAGATCCTCCTGATAGTAATCTTTTTTCTTTCCAAACCAATAAAAATCAATTATAATGAAATATTGTGGTTACTTGAAATATTTCGCAGAACGACAGGTTGAAAAGAAAACGGACCCTCCTTGTCGGCATACAGTCATTCGCTGCCAGATGCCGGCAAAACGGTTTCCCGTTTATTTCATGTAAACAGGCAGGAAAAACGAGGCGGGGATCGAATATACTACTATGAAGCATTTACATGTTTTCGCAGACGGGGATTCAATTCCCGTGGTACCTCAGCTTATAACACTATCAGAACAGTATGGCTTTCAGCTGGTGCTGGTTCACTCACATGCCCACACCCGTTCCTCACTGCCGGAGAGGGTGAAGACGATCATCGTCGATCAGGGGGCTGATGCAGCGGACTTTCGAATGATCAGCGAAACAGCTGCTGGCGATATTGCTGTAACTGATGATCTTGGCTTAGCCTCTATTCTTTCGGCAAGAGGCGTTTACGTTATTCATTCGAATGGTATCCGCTTCAGGGAGGAAGCAGCGGATGCTGTGCTTGAATGGCGGCATGCGAAGAAAGAGGCCAGACGCCGAGGCATATATGGGAAAGGTCCTTCCAAGCGCAAACGGTCTGCTGACGTACAATTTGAAAATCATTTTGTCGAACTGTTGAAAGCATTGAGAGAAGGCGGGGACGAAGGATGAGCCGTCATATCCCGGAAGAGACTGTAGAAGCAGTCCGGAAAGAACTCGACATTGTAGACGTGATCAGTGAATACGTGGATTTAAAAAAGCAGGGACGCAATTTTTCAGGATTGTGTCCTTTTCATGGGGAAAAAACTCCCTCTTTTTCTGTTTCTCAGGATAAACAGCTCTACCACTGCTTCGGCTGCGGCGTTGGCGGCAATGTTGTGACGTTCGTCATGGAGTATGAAGGACTGTCATTTCCTGAGGCCGTCCAGCAGCTTGCCGGAAAAACGAGCGTTGAACTTCCGGAAGAGGCAGTCAGTCAGGATGAAGAAGAGCAAAACCCTCGTTCCGCCTGGTATAAAGGGCATGAGCTTGCGGCTAAGCTGTATCATCACCTGTTATTAGAGTCTCCTGAAGGAAAAAGGGCCCGGGAGTATTTAAGAGCTCGAGGCTTTACTCGAAAAATGATTGAAACCTTTCAAATCGGGTTTGCACCGGAATCTTGGAATTTTCTTACCGACTTTTTGAAAAAGCGTGGACTTGAACCTGATGATATGGCTGATGCAGGTTTGCTTGCCCGTAAAGCCGATGGAGGCAGAGCCTTCGACCGTTTTCGTGGGAGAATTATGTTCCCGATTTGGGATAAGCGCGGGAAAATTATTGCGTTTGGCGGACGGATTTTGGATGAGGGCAGTCCGAAATATTTAAACAGTCCGGAGTCCGATGTGTTCAATAAAGGCCGTCTGCTGTACCATTTTCACGGAGCAAGACCTGCAATCAGACGTAAAAATGAAGCGGTGCTGTTTGAAGGCTACGTTGATGTTATTTCCGCTTATCGCGCGGGTATAGAACATGGTACAGGTTCACTCGGGACGGCACTTTCACAGGAACAGGCCCGTATGATCAGACGAAATGCCGATAAGGTCGTTCTCTGCTTCGACGGAGACAAAGCCGGACGTCAGGCTTCGTGGAAAAATGCGGACATTCTTCAGGCTGCCGGACTGGAAGTTGCCGTAGCTGTGCTGCCGCAAGGAATGGATCCGGACGACTATATTCAACATCATGGTCCCGAACGATTCGCTGAAACTATCATCGGCAGACCTCTGACTATGATGGAATTTAAATCTGTATTCTTAAAAGAAAATAAGAACATGGAGCTGGAAGCCGATCAGCTGAAATATGTCGAAGAAATGCTCAAGGAAATTGCGGCTCTTCCAAAGGCGATTGAACAGGATCATTACTTGCGACAGCTCCAGGAAGAATTTTCTCTCTCGTATGACGTTTTGAAGCAGGAATTAGGGGAGAAGATCAAGAATACTGTTAAAGCCCGTACAAAGCAAAAGAAAGCTGCTATACAAATGGAAACACAGCAGCATGCCGGACGCAGGCTGATGACCGCAGATGAACGGGCAGAAAGTGATTTAATCAGCTTTATGATGCATTCTCAGGATGCGGCAGCTTTTGTAGAGGAGCGAGTTGGCGCGTCCTTCCAGCAGGAAACGTATCAGGCGCTGGCAGCGTTGTTATACAGTTACTATGCAGCCGGCCATGAGAGCGATCCGGCTGCCTTTATCAGCTCTGTTGAAGATCCTGGTTTGAAAAAAGAAGCAGCAGCACTTGCAATGAAACAGGTTCACCAGGACCTGCCGGAGCAGGTGCTTGAAGACTACGCTGATCAGATTCTTCATCGGGCGCCGATTAAGCGGCGGATTGAAGAGCTTCAGGATCTGATGAAGCGCACGTCTGACGTAGAAGAGCTTAAGCAGTATATTAACCAGCTTGTGGAGCTGAAGTCAAAGCTTCACAGCTGATCATGCCGTTGTGATCATGAGGAAGGAGGGGTCGTATGGCTGAGAAACCAATCCGTCCGCTGACGGAAGGCGATTTGACCATCGATCAGGTAAAGGAACAGTTACTGGAGTCCGGGAAAAAGCGAGGCTCATTGACATACGCTGAAATCACCGAGCGTCTGGGAGCATTTGATCAGGACTCGGAGCAGATGGATGATTTCTTTGAATACCTTGGAGAGCAGGGTGTTGAAATCATTAACGAGAGTGAATCCGTGCCAAGCATTCAGCAGGTTCAGAAGGAAGAAGCAATCGATTTAAACGATCTCAGCGTACCGCCGGGCATTAAGATTAATGACCCTGTCAGAATGTATCTGAAAGAAATCGGCCGCGTTCCGCTTTTGTCAGCCGCCGAAGAAATTGAGCTGGCGAAACGGATTGAAGATGGAGATGAAGAAGCGAAGCGACGGCTCGCAGAAGCGAATTTGCGACTCGTTGTCAGTATCGCAAAGCGCTACGTCGGCCGGGGGATGCTCTTCCTGGATTTGATTCAGGAAGGAAATATGGGTCTGATCAAAGCTGTGGAAAAGTTTGATTACGACAAAGGCTTTAAGTTCAGTACCTATGCAACATGGTGGATCAGACAGGCGATTACCCGTGCTATTGCCGACCAGGCCAGAACAATTCGAATTCCGGTGCACATGGTGGAAACGATCAATAAACTGATCCGTGTGCAGCGACAATTGCTGCAGGACCTTGGCCGTGAGCCGACACCGGAAGAAGTATCCAAAGAGATGGATCTCACTCCGGATAAAGTCCGGGAGATTCTGAAGATTGCACAGGAGCCTGTTTCACTGGAGACTCCTATCGGCGAAGAAGATGACTCTCACCTTGGAGATTTCATTGAGGACCAGGAAGCGCTGGCACCGTCCGACGCTGCAGCATATGAGCTGTTAAAAGAACAGCTGGAGGATGTGCTGGACACACTTACTGACCGGGAAGAGAATGTTCTTCGACTTCGATTCGGTCTGGACGACGGCAGAACGAGGACACTGGAAGAAGTTGGTAAAGTATTTGGTGTTACTCGTGAGCGAATTCGTCAGATTGAAGCCAAAGCTCTGCGTAAGCTGCGGCATCCGAGCAGAAGCAAGCGTCTGAAGGATTTTCTCGAATAAAGGTGTTTGTTGCATCCCTGCCGCTTAAAGCAGCAGGGGTGTTTTTTTACAGAGCGTTTTCTCGATAAAGAAAGGGCTGCTTATAAGACGGTTCCACCAGAAAGAGAGAAAATCCTTCTGGAAAAGGGGAGCAGGATGAGATGACAGATAAAGAGGTTATCGTAAGAGAAATACGAAAATGGCAGAAGAATCGGATGCTTCCAGAGCACTATTGTCAGTTTCTTCTGAAGCTTTACGCAGACGAACCTGCTGCGGCAAAGCAACAGCCATGGGGGAAAGCAGCTGCCTGGACGGCATTTTTTATGCTGCTCATTGCTGCCGTTTTCTTGCTGCCGGTGCCTCCGGCTGCGCTAACAGCCTCAGCAGCCACCTTGGCAGCAGGGGTCTCAGCCTACCACACAAGAGCGGGAAGAGGCATGCTCCATCATCTATTTACGACTGCTGCGGCTCTGTTCCTTTTAGCAGCAGCGATTCAATGGAGTGCATGGATGATGCTTACACCAGGACAAACCGGCATGATGACCGGGGCTGCGGCTGCTGTTTGGCTGGCAGCGGGTCTGTTCTTTAAACGGGTGTATTTGATTGCTGCCGGTGGAGCCGGGCTTGCTGTGCTGCTGTTTTTTATCCTGGCCGGTTTGTAACCAATCAGAAAGGGAGTGTCAGACAGATGGAAATTATCGGACACCGGGGGTTTAAACGGCAATATCCGGAAAATACAATGCTGTCTTTTAAAAAAGCAGCTGAGTATCCGATTGACGGAATTGAATGCGACGTTCATTTTTCCAGTGACAGCGTTCCATTCATCATTCATGATCCAACCGTCGACCGGACGACCTATAAAAGCGGTAACGTGAATACGTTCTCGGCAAAAGAGCTGATACATTTGCGCGCTGATAAGGAGTATGACCGCCGCTACCCGGATGCTGTAATCCCATCACTTGAAGAGCTGTGTACGTGGATCGCAGCTACAAATCTGACGCTTCATTTAGAGCTGAAGCAGCAGGTACATGTAAAGGCAGGCGTTTTTGCGGACGGATGCCTGGCTGTTTTACGAAAGCATGGACTCGTCGAGCGAACTGTCATTTCAACGTTCTATCATTCCTATATCGCGGAAGTGAAGCGCAGACAGCCGACGATCAGCACAGCGCTGCTGACAAAGACACCATTCCGCCGAGGCGGAAAATATGCCGAAAAGGTTCAGGCAGATGGCATCCACATCCGTCACGGCGTGCAGTCGTCCATGTATTACCGGCCCTGGATGAAGCAGGGGCTTACTGTGAGAGCGTATAACTGCAAAACCAAAGCGGATTTTTCCAGGTGCAGGCGGAGCGGCCTGACAGGGGTCATTACAGATGACCCTGCCCTTATGACCAGTCTGTTAAAACTATGAGCATTTTGTGAACAACCGCTTTCAAAAGCTGGAAAGCTTCTTTTGAAATCTCTTTTCATCTTTTCATATTTCATATACAATAAAAGAGAGCTGAGCTCGGGCACTTATATAAAGCCTTAATTTATCGTACTGGAACGTAAGGGAGGTACATAGCTATGAGAGGTGGACCATTATTTCCATTCGCAGCAACTGCTGCGCTGGGTCTTCTGCTCGTTTTCTTCCTTTCTCTTGTCGGACTTAACATCGGCGGGGAAGAGGCTGCTGAAAATGGAAACGAAAACGAAGAAAATGCCCAGGAAGAAGAATTTGATGACCCGATTGAACTCGGAGAGCATCTGTATGAAGGAAACTGCGCTTCCTGTCACGGCGGTGATCTGGAGGGCGGCACAGGTCCAGCACTGGACGGAGGAGCTTACTCCGAGGAAGAGATTGTAGCTGCGATCAATGAAGGACCAGGATCAATGCCTGCAGGCCTTGTTGAGGACGGAGAAGAAGCAGAAGCTGTGGCAGAGTATATTCTGTCCCAGGAATAAGCATGAACGGCTTGGGCTGCCTCCCTCAATGGTAGCAGCCCTGCTGTATGATTACCTTAACGTGGCAAAAGCCTCAGACTGCAATGGAGTCTGAGGCTTTTTTCAACTACCGGCCCCAGCTGTTTAAAAGGCGCTTCGTCAGGTGTTTGTTTTAGGTAAGATGTTTGTTACGATAGGGTTCAGCTTATGCGTTGCACTTTTACGCTCAAACTAACGACTCTCCGCTGCTGCGGCTGCGTGCATGAAGATTGTATGATATCATCTTTTGATAGAAGCGATAAAAAAGATAAGGAAATAAGGTGACAGTGGTGAACGAACAGCATTTATCCAAGCGGCTGGAGAAAGTCGCAGAATATGTCCTGCATGAAGGAACAATTGCAGATATTGGTTCAGATCATGCGTACTTGCCTGTGTACCTCGTAGGAAACGGGATTTGTGAATATGCAATAGCAGGAGAAGTGAACGAAGGCCCTCTTGCTTCTGCGAGAGAAAAGATTATGCAGAATCAGCTTCAGGATAAGGTAGAAGCTAGACTGGGGAACGGACTAGAGGTTTTAGAGGGGCGCAAAGCAGATACAGTCGTAGTTGCAGGAATGGGCGGACCGTTAATCGCTGATATTCTGGAAAACGGCCAAGCCTATCTCCCGGATGTAAAGCGGCTTGTTCTTCAGCCGAATATTGCCTCAGATCACGTACGGCGCTGGCTGTATAAAAACGGCTGGTCGCTGATCGAAGAAGCAGCTGTTGAAGAGGATGGGCATGTTTACGAAGTACTCTGTGCGGACCGGTCCGGCGTTAACCCATACAGTAAGGACGACCTGGAAAAGCAGATGTGGCTGGGTCCGTATTTAATAAAACAGCGTAATGAAGCCTTTATGAATAAATGGAAAAAAGAATACGATCAGCTGCAACGAATTAAGGCACAGCTGCAGATGGCAGAAAATGCACGGACCGAAGACCGGCAGAAAGAAATGACACAGAAGCTAAACTGGCTGGAGGAGGTATTGGGATGACGGATGTACATGTTCAGACAGTACTGCAGTTTATGGAACAGCATGCTCCAAAACGATTAGCAGTCGAAGGAGATCCAATTGGTCTTCAAATTGGCTCTGTCAAAAAAAGAGCATCGAAAATCATGATAACATTAGATGTCTTGGAACCGGTTGTAGATGAGGCTGTAGCAAATGGTGTAGATATGATTATTGCGCATCACCCGCTTCTGTTCCGTCCCCTCAAGCAGCTGAACACGGATACGTCCTATGGCAGGGCGGTGGAAAAGCTGATTAAGCACGATATTACCGTTTTTGCTGCTCACACGAATCTCGATGTGGCAGAGGGTGGCGTTAATGACATGATGGCTGACGCACTCGGAATACGTGATACGGCAGCGCTGGCTCCCGTAACCGAAGAGAAATTCAAAAAAATGGTCGTCTTTGTTCCGCACGATCACGCGGATGCAGTGAGAAATGCACTTGGTCAAGCTGGTGCCGGTCATATCGGCGACTACAGCCACTGTTCGTTCTCAACAGAGGGCAAAGGAGCCTTTATCCCGGGAAGCGGCGCGAATCCATATATTGGTACGAAGGGAAGGATGGAGCGGCCCGAAGAAGAACGAATCGAAACGATCTTCCCGGCATCATTAGAACGGAAGGTAATTCGGGCGATGCTGGATGCGCATCCGTACGAAGAAGCAGCCTACGATATTTATTCACTTGATAATCCAGGCAGGACCTACGGATTAGGCCGGATTGGAAAATTGGATCAATCGGTAACGCTTCGGGAATTTACAGAGCGTGTAAAAGAAGCGTTTGGGGTTAATGGAGTCAGGGTTGTAGGCGATTTAGATAAAACGATTACAAAGGCAGCTGTGTTAGGCGGAGACGGCAATAAATATACGATGCACGCGCTTCGTCAAGGAGCAGACGTATACGTAACAGGTGATCTTTATTTCCACGTGGCTCATGATGCCTGGATGGAAGGACTGACAATGATTGATCCTGGCCATCATGTTGAACAGATCATGAAACAGGCGCTTGCTGAACAGCTTTCGTCTTGGCTTAGAGATCAGAAAAGCACGACAGAGGTCATTGTGTCAGAAATAAATACGGATCCTTTCCAGTTTATGTAGTCGAAAAGCCCGAAGACAAAGTGTCTTCGGGCTTTCTTAAATGGATTCTTATTTTCCAGCAGTCCGTTTTTTTCGGATTTTCGGCAGGATTTTAGAAAGTTTTACGGTGCTGGTCGTATCCCAGGTATGGGGGTCGTCTTCATCAAACTGATCTAAAAATTTGATGACTTCTTTTGTAATCAGAGTAGGGGTGCTGGCCCCTGCTGTGACTGCGACTTTATTGATACCTTTCAGCCATTCCAGATTAATGTCGTTGACGTTGCTGATCCGGTAAGCCTCTGTACCGGCTACTTCTTTTGATACTTGTGCAAGCCGGTTCGAGTTATTGCTTTTTGGGTCCCCGACAACAAGAAGAAGATCAGCTTCTCCTGCTTGTTCGGAAACGGCTTCCTGACGAACTTGTGTCGCGTTGCAAATTTCATTATGAATCTCAGCGTGCGGATACCGGTTATGAGCGGCTTCGATCAAATGGCGGACATCCCACTGACTCATCGTCGTCTGGTTGGTAATAATGATTTTTTCGGAATCAATCTGCAGCGTTTCAACATCATCCATGTTTTCCACCAGGTGGACAATATCAGGTGCAACACCGATTGCTCCCTCAGGCTCCGGATGGCCGCGCTTGCCGATATAAATAAATTCATATCCCTGGTCTTTTCTGCCGCGGATTAAATCGTGGGTAACCGTTACATCCGGGCACGTAGCATCAATTGTTTTAAGGCCTTTGTCGGCAGCAAGTTTGCGAACCTCAGGCGATACACCGTGAGCGGTAAAAATTACCGTTCCCTTTTCGACCTTTTTAAGTATGTCAAGACGGTTAGGTCCGTCGAGCGTGATCACACCATCTTCTTCAAATGCATCTGTCACGTGCTTATTATGCACGATCATGCCTAAAATATAAATAGGACGCGGCAGATTTGGGTCTGCAGCTGCCTCTTTTGCCATCACCATCGCATCTACTACACCGTAGCAGTAACCTCGAGGTGAGATTTTCATAACTTCCATTGGCGGTACTCCTCCTCCGGTATAACTTCGTACTGCACCCTATTATAATACGAGAGGGCTTCCCTGACAAACACCGAGATGGAGATTACAGCCGCTCTTTCAATAACGTGTCCATTGGGCTGTCGAGCATAAGAGCTGCTTCTGTTTCCGATGCGTCGTGTACCAGCATCAGTTCGCTGATCAACAGCTTTCTTGAAAGCTCCAAGCTTTTTTTCTCCTGCATATGAAGCTTTTGGTGAATTGTCTTTTTACACGTCAATTCGAAGAAAACGTCTGCACAATCATCCATGGAGCCGGAACGAAGGCGCTCATCCTGACGTCCTGATGGTTTGGGAAATTCGTTGACGGGATCGCGTTCTGAAAGAGAAGCGAGCAGGGAGCTGCATTCCGTCTGAGTATTCGCAGGTCGCAGTCCGGATTCCTGAATCGTTTTCTCCGGAAGACTGAGCGTAATTTTTTGAAGAGGAAAGAAAATGACAAAGTAGAACTGTTCTTCGTCGAGAATTGTTTTTCTGGATACGTCTTTAACTTTTCCCGCACCGTGGCCCGGGTAGACAACGTTATCACCAACTGTAAACATCAGCGTTCCTCCATTCTTTCCATAGTGCTTTAAGTTTATCATATAATGGTAAAAAGCACACGAAAACCTATAGTCCCGAGCTGAGAATCGTGCTAAAATAAACTGTTAGGTTAGAAACGGCTATACAAAGCAAAGGATGATAGAACATGACAGGTCATAATTTCGAACGGTTTCAGCTGAGAGCGGAACTGATTGATGGATTAAAAAAGAAGGATATTTCTCAGCCAACAGAAATTCAGGAGCGGCTTATTCCGTCTATTCTGCGAGGCCAGGACGTGATCGGAAAATCACAGACAGGAACCGGAAAAACGCTTGCTTTTCTGCTTCCTATTTTGACAAACGTCGATCCCGCAGAAAAAAAGACGCAGTATATTATAACAGCACCAACACGTGAACTCGCTTCCCAGTTATACGGAGTATTACAGGATTTCGCGCCTGAAAACGTGACTTCCCTGCTGGTGACAGGCGGAACGGACCGGGTTCGAATGCTGGATAAAGTAGCAGGAGGTCAGCATATTATCGTTGGCACCCCGGGAAGAGTGCTCGACATGATCCGCGAACAGGCGTTGAAGACAGACACCGTGAAGGGATTTGTCGTCGATGAAGCGGATCAAATGCTCGAACTTGGCTTTTTAGAAGAAGTGAACGGGATTGCTGCTTCTCTGCATGAGAATACGCAGCTGATGGTCTTTTCTGCAACCATTCCGGAAAGCCTTATGCCTTTTCTCAAAAAGTACATGAGCCAGCCTAAGCAGATTGAAGTGAAGCCGAAAGAGCTTTCCCCGGAAAACCTTGTGCATTGGCTGATCAGCGATAAGGATCGTCCAAAAGAAGAGGTGATCGTTAAGCTTACAGAGCGGATAAACCCGTTTCTTGCTATTGTATTCTGTAATACGAAAGAGACAGCAGATGCGATTTACTCCGTGCTGCTTGATAAGGGACTGAACGTCGACCTTCTGCACGGCGGAATTGCGCCGAGGAAGCGGAAAAAGGTGCTGAAACGACTGCAGGAGGCGGATGTACAGTACCTGGTAGCAACAGACCTCATTGCAAGAGGCATTGATATCACGGGAGTCAGCCATATTATTAACGCTGAAATTCCTACAGAACTTGATTATTACATTCACAGATCCGGACGAACTGCGAGAGCAGGGTGGGACGGGCTTAGTATCACGCTCTTCAGCAGAAGCGATGAAGCATCAATTGCGAAGCTGAGGCAAAAAGGCATTACGTTTGAGTACAAAGAGTGGAAACAGGGCAGCTGGGTTACGGTGGAGCGCCGTTCGGATAACCGGCCTTCCAAGCAGGCGCCGATGCCAATGAAGCGCAAGAGTACGAAGGTAAAGCCTGCCTATAAGAAAAAAGCTCGTGCTAAAGCAGAGCGTGAGCACAAGCGGAAACGCAGAATTGAACGCCGCAGTACAGCGAAAGAATCCCGCGGCCGCAAGTAATGAACGCAAGGGAGGACAACACGTTGCTAATTGGATCACATGTATCAATGAATGGGAAGAAAATGCTCCAGGGAGCAAGCGAAGAAGCAGCTTCCTACGGTGCTTCAACGTTTATGATTTATACCGGAGCACCGCAAAATACTCGCCGAAAGCCGATCGAAGAGTTAAATATTGAGGCGGGGAGCCTTCATATGGAAGAAAACGGCATGTCCAACATTGTCGTGCATGCTCCTTATATTATTAATATTGCAAATACAGTAAAGCCAGAAACCTTTCAACTGGGGGTCGATTTTTTACGAAGTGAAATTGACCGTACAGAGGCACTGGGCTCTCGACAAATTGTGCTTCACCCGGGAGCGCATGTCGGCGCAGGCGCTGAGGCGGGCATTCAGAAAATTATTGAAGGACTTAATGAAGTGATTAATCCGGATCAAGACGTACAGATTGCACTTGAAACGATGGCTGGCAAAGGGTCTGAATGCGGCCGTACCTTTGAGGAATTAGCTGCGATTATGGATGGAGTCACGCATAACGAAAAACTGTCCGTATGCTTTGATACGTGCCATGTACATGATGCAGGATATGATCTTGTTCATGATCTCGACGGCGTACTGGAAAAGTTTGACCGCACCGTCGGACTGGACAGAATCAAAGTCGTTCACGTCAACGACAGTAAAAATGAGCGTGGAGCCGGCAAAGACCGTCACGAAAACATTGGATTCGGGCATATAGGGTTTGATGCGCTGGAACGGATTATCTATCACGATGTGTTCAGCACTGTCCCGAAAATTCTTGAAACGCCATACGTTGGTGAAGACAAGAAAAATAAAAAAGCTCCGTATAAGCATGAAATCGATATGATTAAAAATCGTCAGTTTGACAGCTCGCTGAAGGATAAGATTCAACAGCTTTAACTGGAAATGTGTTCCGTCTGTTCAAACGAGCAGACGGATTTTTTAAAGTTACAGAAGAAAAAGGCTGTCCAGCCAGACATATTCGGAACCCTTATCAAGGCTGATTAACTGCTGCATTCAAACGGGAAAGATCGATTGCATCTAGCTCTCTTCTGCCTTATAATTGAGTTATGATAAAAAAGTTTCCTTAGTGCAACTTTTGGGGACTCGTACAGGAGGTGCTGCAAATGCAAAACACAATTTCAGTAAAAGACCTCTCCGTTCATTATTACGGAAAGCAGGCGCTGGATCACATTTCGTTTGAAATCGGCGCAGGTCGTATTATCGGAATCGTCGGACCAAACGGAGCTGGCAAATCTACATTAATGAAATCCATGCTGGGACTGGAAAAATACAGTGGAACCGTAGAGTTTTCCGGAGATGCGGTGGACAAACACCGCAGCAATATAGCCTACGTGCCTCAACGATCAGATATTGACTGGGACTTTCCCGTACTTGTCAAGGATGTGGTGACAATGGGACGTTTCGTTCATGTGCCGTGGTACCGGAGGCTCGCGCAGTCAGATAAAAAAAAGGCGCTTGAAGCACTTGCCCAGGTCGGAATGGAGCAGTTTGCCGGCAGACAGATTGGAGAACTGTCCGGCGGTCAGCAGCAGCGAGTATTTATCGCGAGAGCGCTGGCTCAAAATGCAGACTACTTTTTCCTCGATGAACCGTTTGTCGGCATCGATATGAATTCAGAAAAGATCATTGTCAGTCTCTTGAAAAAATTAAAAAATGAAGGAAAAACGATCTTTGTCGTTCATCACGATTTAAGTAAAGTAGAAACATATTTCGATGAGCTGATTTTGCTTAACGAACGATTAATTGCAGCAGGACCTGTTCGTGAATCCTTCCGGGCAGAGACCATTAAAGCTGCTTATGGAGATCATGCTGCGGTTCTGCAGTCTGATAAAGAAATGGTGGTTGTTGGACCATGATCAATGAAATCAGCATGTTTATTCAGCAGGTTGCTCAATATCCGTACCTCCAGAATGCATTATTTACCTCGATTCTTGTAGGGATCATCTGCGGTGTAACAGGATGTTTTATCATTTTGAGGGGAATGGCCCTGATGGGAGATGCTATTTCCCATGCCGTTCTGCCGGGTGTGGTATTTTCATACATGCTCGGGACAAGCATGTTTATCGGCGCATTTATTACAGGGGTAGCAACGGCCCTCGCTATTGGTTTCGTTTCGAGAAACAGCCGAATTAAAGACGATGCCTCTATCGGTATTTTATTTACAGCCATGTTCGCACTCGGAATCGTCGTCATGACATCATTGAGGGGCACTTCTGTTGATTTAATGCACTATCTGTTTGGTAATGTTCTCGCAGTATCGTCAGCTAATTTCTATACAACTCTTGCTATCGGAGCCGTCGTACTGGTCAGCATTGTTATTTTTTACAGACCGCTGCTGTTAAGCACGTTTGATGAAACGATGGCGAGGGCAGCAGGATTTCCTGTAAAGCGGATCCACTACATGTTTATGTTTCTGTTATCACTCGTCACGGTTGCCTCCTTGCAAACAGTCGGTATTATACTGGTTGTAGCTATGCTGATCACTCCCGGGGCTACTGCGTATTTGCTCACTGACCGTTTCCCGGTCATGATTGCCTTGTCGGCTATGTTCGGTGTTCTATCGTCGGTCATCGGCCTTTTCGCCTCGGTCGTCTACGACGTAGCTTCCGGCGGATCAATTGTGCTTGCAGCTTCCTGCTTCTTTGCCCTGGCGTTCTTTTTTGCACCAAAGAGAGGGTATCTCGTCCGGCTGCTTAGACGCCCAGGTACCGGGAATGAAGCAGGAATGACTTCATAAACACAATGGCTTGCAATTTGTGCCTGCCTTCGTTATCATGATGCATTGTGCCAGATGATGGTTGACGAAACGAAGGAGGAACATAGATTGAACCGCTCTTTTTTAACAATGCTTGCTGCGACTATATTTTTAATTGGAACGACTTTTTTACTTGGAAGCGGATATATAGAATCGAAACAGGAAGTATCTACGCAGACGAGTGCAGACCGTAAAGCAGGGGAAAGCAAAACGGAACTGGACGAACATTTTCTTTCTTTAGAAGAAGAAATCAATAAATTGCCTGAAAGGTATGAAGTATCAGGTGCTGTAAATTGGCAGGAAGCTGAAGAAACAGCTGCGCTTTTGTATGAAGACAGCGACGGAGAGTTTCAAAAGGATTGGGGACTGCTTCTTGCACTTGAAGCAGAGAAGCATGACATCAGTCCACTGCTCGTGTACGAGCTGCTTCGGGTGGAAACAGGTGATACGTTCGATCCTGATCTCGTAGGGCCGGAAACGAAATATGGCCATGCGTATGGCCTGGCTCAATTTATGGAAAATACGGGGCCGTGGATCGCGGAGAAAGCGGGACTGCCGTATGAGAGAGAACTCTTGTTTGATCCGCACTATGCGATTCAGCTTTCAGTCACGTACCTCGATTATTTGTATGAGAAATACGGAGACTGGGATTATGCACTGACCGCTTACCATCGGGGAATGAGTGGAATGGAAGCTTATGTGGAGGAAAATGGAGATCCTGCAAGCTGGTATGCAGTAGAAATTCAGGAAGAAGCAGAGCGTACGGCTTCCAGGTAAATCAGCAGGATCAATTGGATTGTTGAGCAAGTAGAACGTTTAGTTGTTCGATTGTACTCCTTATCCGCCTCCTGTTCCCACGGCAGGCTGGATAAGTGCAGCAAGCATGTACAGAAATGAATAAATAACAAGCATGATGATTAAACAACCTCACCGGTCAACCGCAATACTGCGGCTGACCGGTCCTTTTTTACAATCGGAACGCCAGTGGTCAGCTGTCCTCTGATTCACCTTGAGCCATTTCCTGAAGGAGCACCTGACTGTTAACAGGAGGATGATCATTTTTCACATAATGATAGGAACCGTCAGAGTGCATTCGGCGCGCCTTCTGATTGTCTTGTAAAGAAATGTGCAGCACGTCGAGTATGCGGGCTTTCATGTCGTCGTCATAGACAGGAAAGACAATCTCAATCCGCTTCTCCATGTTGCGTGTCATCCAGTCGGCAGAGGACAAATAAATCTTGTCTGCGCCATGCTGACGGTAGTAAAATACCCGGCTGTGTTCCAGAAAGCGTCCGAGAATGCTTGTCACGCGAATGTTTTCGCTGACTCCTTTCACGCCAGGTTTTAAGCAGCAGATTCCGCGGATGATCAAATCAATCTGAACACCTGCACAGCTCGCCTCATACAGCTTCATAATCAGCGGCTTATCTGTAAGAGAGTTCATCTTAGCAATAATTTGTCCATCACCGTGTTCTTTATGGGATTTGATTTCTAAGTCGAT
Organism: Bacillus daqingensis; assembly: GCF_042654445.1. NCBI lineage: Bacteria > Bacillati > Bacillota > Bacilli > Caryophanales > Bacillaceae > Bacillus > Bacillus daqingensis. The sequence goes on along the minus strand of NZ_JBHSGK010000021.1, from coordinate 155,398 downwards.
CTGCTTTAAAAACGCTTCACGTATTTCAAAAGGGACTGTGGCAATTTCCTTCCATTCCGGTTTCGCGCTGTAGCCGCTTAAGTAATTAAAGAAGTTTGTCGCATCAATTCCAAATGATTCCTTCGTTGTCAGCATCCCCATATCGGTATACAGCTTTGCCGTAGAATCATTATAGTTGCCTGTGCCAAGGTGCACAAAACGCTGAATGCGATTCTCTTCGTGCCGGACGATCAGCGTAATTTTGCTGTGCGTTTTTAAACCGGTGATGCCGTAAATCACATGACAGCCTGCTTTCTCCAGCTGCTTAGCCCACTGAATATTGTTTTCTTCGTCGAAACGAGCCTTCAGTTCGACGAGTACGGTAACTTGCTTTCCGGCTTCTGCAGCACGGGCCAGCGCTGCAATGACGGGACTGTCTCCGCTGACACGGTAAAGCGTCTGTTTGATTGCCAGCACATTCTCGTCTTCTGCGGCCTGCATCATAAGATCTACCACTGGCTGAAACGACTCGTATGGATGATGCAGAAATACGTCCCGTTCCTGCAGGACATTCATCACATTGTCATTATGCAGATCCGCCGGCGGTTGCGGGATAGCGGTTTCGAAGACGAGGTGTTCATGCTCCTGCTCCAGCTCTTTGTACAGTTTAAACAAAAACGTCAGATCAAGGGGCCCGTCGAGCTGATACAAATCCTGGTCCTCAAGCTCAAGCACTTTCATCAGTAAAGACAATACGTCGCTGTCCATACGCTTCTCCATATATTCAAAACGGACAGCAGCGCCCCATTTACGCTTTTTCAGTTCCTTTTCGATTTCCCTAAGCAGGTCGCGGGCACCTTCCTCATGTATCGTCAGATCGGCGTTGCGGGTAATTCGAAAAGGGGAGACACTGATCACACGGCTTCCGCTGAACAAAATCCCGATAAACTCACTGATCACATCTTCGAGCATGATGTAAGAGGAGTCCCTGATAAAGACAGTGCGGTTCAGCACAGCAGGCACCTGAACGATGGCTAGTTTACGCTCCGATCCGAATTCCAGCACAACCGCCAAATTAAGACTTTTGTTAGACAGCTTCGGGAAAGGACGAAATGCATCGATTGCCATCGGCGTAAGTACAGGCAAAATATAATTTTTGAAATGCTTTTCCAGTTTGCGGTATTCGTCGGTACTTAAATCCTGAGCTCGTTTTTCTTCAATACCCTCTTTTGACAGCTTAGGCTGAATGGTTTTTTTGAAATGAGTATACTGCCTTTCCGTCAGCAGTCGGTTGACCGCTGCAATTTGCTCAAGCTGTTGTTTTGGTGTCAGAGCCGTTTTGTTATCGGGCCGGTTATAACCGGCCGTTACCTGGTCTTTCAAGCCGGCGACCCGCACCATGAAAAACTCGTCTAAATTGGAACTGAAAATAGCAAGAAATTTAAGCTGCTCCAATAGCGGGTTTGCCGTATCCTGCGCTTCTTCAAGCACTCGTTCATTAAATCGAAGCCAGCTTAATTCCCGATTCAGGTAATATTCCGGCTGATGAAAAGATTTTTGTTTTTTTGCCATACAATGCTTCACCCTTTACCTGTCATGATCGCGTTCTTATTAAGCCTATCAAATAAATGTAAAGTGCTTGTAAAGATTTACGAGCTCCATGGGAACAGACACATGATCTGTCAGGAAGCAGGTGGGTCCTCCTGAGTAAAAACGAGGTCGATATTGCGCTTCAGCGGCCGTTCCAAATGCTTTTTGTATTTGTTTGCCTGCTCTGCTTCAAAATAGATATCGCCTTGATAATATACCTGCAGAGTAAGAGATGACTTGTTCATTTTCACCACTTCCACTTTTGTTATTGAGCTTTGTTCCGAGATATTTAACGCGTAGCTGAATTTGTTGATTGCTCCGAGCAGCTCATACAGTTTTAAATCATCTTTGCTGATCCATTCCCGGAAGGGATTCGCGAACTGCTTTAAATAAGATTTCGATTTAAAGGAAGAAGTAAATGCTACGGCAAGCCGTTCCTGATGCGTCATTCCATCAATGGACTGATTTGTAAGCAAGTAAAACGTGTGCTGGCTTTTCGATTCAGGATGTATTTTTTCACCTATATAAAAAATCGAAGCGCTTAAGCGTAAAAGTCTGGCCTGCTCCGGGTTCACCTCGATTGCGCCGCGCTTTTGCAGTTCGTTGAGAAGGTAGGCGGATAAAATTGTTATTCTTCTCTGATGAGCATTGTTTAGCCGATAATGGTTGCTCAGCTGGTAAAAGCTTTCTTCTTTAACGTTGGGGAAGTGCGTTACTTCAATTGAACGAAGCATCTCTTCGAAGAACATCCCGTCCCGAAGACCTTTTGTACTTACGATAAAGGGACCGCCGCCAGTGACCTTCATCAGCATCTGCATGGCTGCTGCTGCAGGAAGAATGATGTCGGCCCGATCTTTGGATAAACCATCGATCTTTTCCCGTTTTTTCATCGACATATCGAGGAGGCTGTCAATCGTCTCTTTCATTTCATCGTTGGACATGCGGTATTGATGGAGGCCGGAAAGCGGGTAGCCGATCATCTCCTGATGGACGAGCGCAAGGTTTCGAGCAGATCCGCCGATACCGATAACAGGAACATCTTTGTCAGCAAGCCATTCAAGTGTTTCATACGAGTTCGCCAAAAACTGCTTTAGCTTTTTCCATTCTTTTTCGTCAGGTGTATCACTTTCGATAAACTGCTTTTTCAACGTCAGTGCCCCGAAAGGGAAGCTGATGGACTGTTGGAGCTCACGGTCTTTGAAATAGGTGATTTCTGTGCTTCCGCCGCCAATATCGATCGTTACGCCCTCTTCGATGTCCGTAGAATTCGTGACAGCGAGGTAGCCGTAGTAAGCTTCTTCCTCTTCAGAGAGTACATCAAAGGGGAAGGAAGACCCTTCCATTACAGCGGCCATGATCTCATCGCGGTTAGCAGCGTTTCTGACAGCTGCTGTAGCAGCTCCCTTGATCGAGGTGAGTGAGTAGTTATCTGCCACTTTTTCAAAGCGTTCCAGAATATTCAAAATCAGCTGGATACCTTCTTCGTTCATGGAGCCTTCATCGTCAATATATGTACTGAGTCTCGCGGTAACTTTTAAATTTTGCACTTCGCGAAAGCAGGCGTATCTGTCAACTTCGTAAATAACGAACCGCACTGAGTTGGATCCCATATCGATGATACCGATCTGCTGACTATTCATAGTATCTCCTCCTTCAAGTTGAACGCGGACTAGCCTGGAAGCTCTTTACTCCAGTATAGCGGGTGCCGCCTGCTGCTGTCAGCTCTACTTGTTTACTTTACCCTGATTTGTGCGTTATACTACCAGAAGATAAATCGTAATTATTACTAAATGAAGGGCAGGCTGATGATCATGAATGCTGAAGATGAAGCCGTATTGGAACTTCAAGGGGTCCAATTCGGCTATAGCAGCAGACCTGTACTGGAAGATATACATTTACGTGTAGCACCAGGGAGTTTTTTGGGATTAGTAGGTCCTAACGGGTCCGGTAAATCGACGCTCATGAAGCTTCTGCTGGGACTGCTTGAGGCTGATCACGGAACAATAAAGCTGTTTGGCACGCCGGTACAGACATTTCGCGATTGGAACCGGATTGGCTTCGTTTCGCAAAAAGCAGGCAGCTTTAACAGTGGTTTTCCGGCAACGGTTTTTGAAGTGGTATCGATGGGGCTGTATGGAAAAATCGGGTTATTCCGGTTTATGAAAAAGAAGCATAAAAAGCGAGTCCTGGAAGCACTCCGTCTCGTGGGCATGGAGGAATACAGCGGCAGACAGATCGGCATGCTCTCTGGAGGCCAGCAGCAGCGAGTTTTTATTGCGAGAGCGCTTGTCAGCGAACCGGAGCTTCTTATCCTTGATGAACCGACGGTCGGGGTTGACGCAGACTCAGTTAAAAACTTTTACGAGCTGCTAAAAGAGCTGAACCGGGAGAAAGGAATTACACTGCTGCTCGTCACGCATGATATCGGCGCCATGAGCGACTATGTTACCGATGTGGCCTGTTTGAATAAATGTCTGCATTTTCACGGTGCAACACGTGAGTTTATATCAAATAAAGATGAGATGATGCGGGCTATGTACGGTCATGATGTTTCGGTCATTGAACACAATCACGATCACGGGCACCATGATCATCATCACGATCATGATCATACGGAGGCAGTGAAATGATCGATGTGTTCTTTCAATATGATTTTCTCCGGTATTCTTTTTACACATCATTAATGATCGGCATTCTGGCGCCGTTAGTCGGCGTTTTTATTGTGGTCAGAAGGCTGGCGCTGCTGGCAGATACGCTGTCTCACATCACGCTGACGGGGATCGCATTCAGCATGCTCATGGCCCGTTATTATCCGGCTTTTGCAGCTGTTAATCCAGTTTATACCGGTATGGGCTTTGCGGTCGCGGGATCTTTAATGATTGAACAGCTGAGAAAATCCTATGCTTATTATAAAGAACTGGCTATTCCGGTTATTTTATCAGCAGGCATTGGGACAGGCGTTGTGTTTATCTCCCTTGCAGATGGCTTTACTACAGATTTGTTTAACTATCTATTTGGGAGTGTCGCTGCAGTTTCGAGAGATGACTTCACTGTCGTTGCTGTCCTAACCGCAGCGGTGGCGCTGCTCCTGCTGCTATTTTACAAAGAGCTGTTTTTTCTCAGCTTTGACGAAGAACAAGCGGTTCTCTCCGGCATTCCGGCGCGGCCGCTGCACTTTATGTTTATCGTAATCACGGCTGTTGTGATCGGGATATCGATGCAGATTGTCGGTATCCTGCTTGTATCTGCGCTGATGACGCTTCCGGTAGCGGCAGCCATGCGAATTGCAGCATCATTTAAGCAGTTGTTTTTCTATGCAGTCCTGTTTGGAGAACTGTCGGTTGTAGCTGGCATGACAGCTGCCTTTTATGCGGATGCAGCTCCGGGAGGCATGATCGTCGTGATTAATCTGCTCATACTTGCGGCGGTCTTGGTTGCTGACCGCTTCCTGACGCGAAAGGAGAAACCGGTATGGATATCTTCTTGAATCTTTCCTTTCTTGAACGTGGCATTGCAGCGGGGCTGCTGATCGGATTCATCAGTCCAGTCATCGGCGCCTTTTTGCTTGTAAGGCGGATGACCATCATTTCAGAAGGGCTTTCACACGTTACGCTGACAGGGATCACGGCAGGAGTGCTGGTAACACAAGTCGCTCCGTGGTTTAACCCTCTCTATGCGGGGTTTTTGTTCTCACTTGGAGGTTCACTGTTAATCGAAAAGCTGCGGCAGGTATATCGTCATTTTGAAGAGCTGGCGATCCCGATTATTTTGTCCGGCGGAGTGGGGGTAAGCGCTCTGCTCATCAGTCTCGCAGATACCGGCTATACAGAGTGGTATGCCTACTTATTTGGCAGCATCATAACGGTCACGACAGGAGATCTTGGCTTTATCTTCCTGACAGGTGCTTTAGCGCTGCTCGTCATTCTTTTGTTTTATAAAGAGCTTGTCTCGATATCGTTTGATCCTGAATTTGCTTCCAGCTCGGGCATTAGCGTAAAAAAAATAAACTTTCTTTTCTCTGTGTTAACCGCCCTCGTTATTTCGATGTCCATGAAGGTAGTCGGAATTCTTCTGGTCGGGGCATTAATTGCACTTCCTACTGCAGCAGCTATCCTTTTTGCAAAAAGCTTTCGTCAAGTTCTTATTCTTGGTATCCTATTTGGAGAGGCAGCTGTAATTGGTGGCATTACCGCTTCGTACTATTTGAATATTGCTACAGGAGGAGCCATCGTCGTGATAGGGGTTCTTCTGTTGGCAGCAGCATTTTTTGTGAAGAAGCTGCAAAATCTCTGGATTCGTTCAGAGCGAAAGGAGCATGCCGCATGAATGTACAGGAAGCAATGGATAAATTAAAGGAGAACGGTTATAAATACACGGACAAACGAAAAGATATGCTTCAGCTGTTTTCAGATGAAAGCAGGTATTTAGCTGCAAAAGATGTATTGGACCATATGCAGGAAACGTACGAAGGAATGAGCTTTGATACGATCTACAGAAATTTGTCTCTGTTTACTGAGCTCAACATTTTAGAAGCAACGGAGCTTGAAGGGGAGAAGCGGTTTCGATTCAGCTGTTCCACCGATCACCACCACCACCACGTTATATGTCTCGACTGCGGAAAGACAAAGCATATACACCACTGTCCAATGAACGATACCCCTGGTGCTCCAGGCTTCCAGGTAACGGGACACAAATTTGAAATTTACGGCTATTGTGAACAGTGCAGTGCCAAAAAGGATACAGCGGTCGGATAGATTCAATACGAAACGGAGCCAAAGATCGTCATACGATCTTTGGCTCCGTTTTAGTGAAGGAAGCATGCTGCACTCAGCGGCTGACGCTTGGCGTAAACAGGCCGTTGACGATGCTTCGCGCGTGCGTCCAATCTTTCGCCCGATGAACGTTATCAGGAATCGCTTTTTGATTGTAGGGGGTATCCATTAAAATAACGGGAATGCCAAACTCTTCTGCGATATTAACAGCATTATCGTGTTTATCCTCAAAAAAAGTGTCGACCTGATGCTCCCGAACCGCTTCGATTTTATCGTGCTGTCCTAGAAGTTCAATATGATCATAGGGCACGTTAAGCCGTTCAAACCATTCTTCTGTTACATGGTATAAATAATCAGGACGAGCGCTGATGTAAAAAAGCTCAACCTGCCGGTTCCAGTTGTTTAACGTTTCCAGCGCTTGGTCGGCAAGCACGGACTGGCGGTAAAGCGTTGATTCATGCTTTTGCATCCATTTCCAGAACTCTGCCTCTGTTACGCCCAGCACGCCTGTTAAATCATACTCTGTTAAATCATCCAGCGTCAGGTTTTTATTAAAATGTTTATTCAGGTGGGGAAGGAATGTTCCCGGGTGAGTGACAGTTCCGTCGATGTCAATTCCAAACCGATAGTGAGCCAATGAGATCGCCCTTTCTGCACGAAGCTTTTCATTACTAGTGTCTATTGTGCACGTCTCGTCTGCTAAAATCAATACCTAAGAAGGCTGTCATCAGCTCATCTGACAAGAAAAGTCCGGACCAGGCATTACGCCCGGTCCGGACTTGCGTGTTCGATAGATTATGCGTTCTGTTCCTGTTCAAGCCGCTGCTTCTCATAATGCTCCTCAGCGAGCTTATCAATTTCCTTCTTCAGTTCTTCCACCATGGTTTCTTCCGGAACTTTTCGAATCGTTTTACCTTTCATAAACAGGAGACCTTCTCCTCGTGCCCCGGCGATGCCAATATCTGCTTCCTTTGCTTCTCCCGGACCGTTAACGGCACAGCCGAGTACGGATACTTTAATCGGCGCGTGAATGTTTTGAAGGTACTCTTCGACTTCATTCGCGATACTGATTAAATCAATCTCGATTCTGCCGCAGGTCGGGCATGAAACGAGAGTTGCTGCGTTAGCAGCCAGTCCAAAGCTCTTTAAAAGCTCTTTTTGTACTTTGATTTCTTCGACTGGATCTGCGGACAGAGAAATTCGCATCGTATTGCCGATTCCTTTATGAAGCAGCACACCGAGACCAGCCGAACTTTTAATCGTTCCTGCGAAAAGCGTACCGGACTCCGTAATACCTAAATGAAGCGGGTAATCAAATGCCTGTGCCGCTTTTTCATATGCTTCAATAGCAAGGTGAACGTCAGAAGCTTTCATGGAGACGATAATGTCGTGGAAATCGAGATCCTCAAGAATCTTGATATGGTGCAGCGCACTTTCGACCATTCCATCCGCTGTTGGATAACCGTATTTATCAAGAATCCGCTTCTCGAGTGAACCTGCGTTAACACCGATCCGGATAGGAATTCCTTTTTCTTTTGCGGCATTTACAACAGCTTCTACTTTCTCGCGCCGGCCAATGTTGCCTGGATTGATGCGGATTTTATCAGCTCCGCCTTCAATTGCCTTAAGCGCCATCTTATAGTCGAAGTGTATATCAACACATAGAGGGATGTTAATGCGCTTTTTAATTTCAGGAATCGCTTCTGCATCTTCCATATTCGGACAAGCAACCCGTACCAGCTGGCAGCCTGCTTCTTCCAGGCGCAGAATTTCCGCTACAGTAGCTTCTACATCGTGTGTTTTAGTCATCGTCATACTTTGCATAATAACTTCATCCCGTCCGCCGATCGTCAGCGGTCCTACTTTTACCGGGCGTGTATTTTTTCTATGGGTGATCTGCGTCATGTTAAACATCGCTCCTTCTTCAATATCGAACGAATAAACGTCTGATTCACACTACATTGTAACAACGCCCCAGAGAAACTACAAGCGTTCCCGTCCCGGGCTCTGTAAAGATTTTATAAAGACGCGTATTCTTAAAGTTTCGTTAAGAAAGAATAAAGGTAACCTTGCACATGTAAAAGGAGAGTGTGAAACTTTCTTCAAGAAGCAGCGTCTACTAAAGTGGAACGTGAAGAACGAAAAGAAATGAGGGGTCATAGATGAAGTATTTGTGGAAAACAGCAGCAGCAAGCTTTGCAATTTGGTTCGGATTGACATCCGTCGTATCCGCCGATGCCGTTACCGGTGCGGAAATCGTGACACTTGGGGAAGATCTGAATCCGCAGCAGCGCGAGGAACTGCTCCAGGAGATGAACGTGGAAGAAGGGAACGTTGATATCGTCACTGTGTCGAACGATGAAGAGCATCAGTACTTAGGAGATTATATTGACGCATCTGTGATTGGGACGAGAGCACTGTCCTCGTCGAAAATTACGATGGGCGAGCCCGGCTCAGGAATTGACGTGGAAACGAATCGAATAACGTGGGTATCTGAAGGGATGTACGCCAACGCATTAATCACAGCCGGTGTAGAAGATGCTGATATTTATGTAACAGCTCCATTCGATGTATCAGGTACTGGAGCCTTGACCGGATTAATTAAGGCGTATGAGGAATCAACAGATGAGGATATTCCTGAAGAACAGAAGCAGGCAGCGAATGAAGAACTTGTTAAAACAGCAGAGCTGGGTGAAGAATACGGGGTAGAGGACGCGACTGAGCTAATGGCCCGCATTAAAGAAGCGCTTGCTGAAGAGGATGTCGAATCAGAAGAGGATCTTCGTGCCCTGATTCAGCGTATTGCAGAGGAACTGGGAATGAACCTGACTGATGATGAGCTTGATGGCCTTGTATCCTTGTTTGACCGGATTCGCGGATTAAATATTGACTGGAATCAAGTGCGCACCCAAATTGACAGCATCCGCACTAATATAGGGGATTTCGTCGACAGTGATGAAGGGCAGTCTATAATTCAATCGATTCTCGATTTTTTCAACCGGCTGCTCGATACAGTGACAAGCTGGTTCCAATCCCGATCTGAAGAATCATCACAAGAATAAGAAGAGAAGACCGGACAGCGATCCGGTCTTTTTTTAGTAGCGATATTTGTTAATAAGCAGGCTTATTATCGTTTCACAGTCTGAAAGAAACGAGCGTTACTCTTTCCTTTTTATAAAAGCCGGCTCCATCGCGGATACTGGTTATTGCTGGTGTTTATCCAAGGCGACGAAACATGACCGCTCTTAAAGCGTTGTTCCTGTCACTGCTCAAACGTGATCTTCGAATATATCTGCTCAACCGTGCTAAAATGATAGCAGGAAAATGAAACTTTTTCAGCCAGTTACTCGTACGTGATAAGAGACATGCTAATCTGGTAGAATAGATTATGAAAGCGGAAACGCTTAAAGGAGTGACACAATATGGAATTTCTTGATATGGCGGTTATAGGGTTTTTCGTTGTTTTTCTTGCCACACTCTTTTTATTTGGTGAAGTGATGGTGAGAGCCCGGGGACTGTTTGCTGTCATTGGAATTGTAATCATGTCGCTTTACTTCACGTATCACCTCGATGGGACGGACGGCATGTGGGTGATTCTTCTCTATGCGGCAGGCCTTGCTCTCATTATTTTCGACGGAAAAGTAACGACCGATGGAACGATTGCCGGGGTCGGCGTACTGCTGATGGTTTTTGGACTGGCCCTCCCAGCTCCAGATTTAACGTATGGTATTCTCGTAGCAATGGCATTCTTATTTGCAGCACCAACATCATATTTGTTTACAAAAGTTTTTCCTGCCAGAAACATGTGGGACAAAATGATGTTAAAAGACAGTTTGTCCAGCGAGGATGGCTACAACTCCATGAATGATTCCTACAAAGAGCTCGTTGGAAAAGAAGGAACTGCTAAAACGCCGTTCAGACCTACTGGAACGGTTGAGATCGACAGTAAGTACTACAGTGCTACGTCTGACAATGTCTGGGTGAAAGAGGGGACACGGGTGAAGGTCCTTTCAGCAGATGGAACCCGCATCCTCATTACCCCTGTATCAGAGACTGGCGAGAAACAAGAGTCCACGTCAGAAAGCTCGTAACAAAACCGTTCTGCGCCATAGGTGCAGGACGGTTTTTTATGATCTTCCAACTGCTGCCCCGGTTCTTTGTAGCTTCATTTTTGACATATGAAAAAAAGGCCTCAGCATGTAAACTGAAACCTTCCCGGATGGAGACCGGTCAAGAGTGGTCGGCTTTCTGTTCATCCTCATCCATAATTTTATCGAGAGGAATATCTAAAACGACGAAAAGCCGTTTAACAATAGTAATAGAAGGATTTTTCTTTTGATTTCGCTCCAGATAACTCAAATATGATTTGGAGACGCCAGTCCTGCGTGACAGCTGGGAAAGAGTCCAGCCTTTACGCTTGCGCTCGTGCCGAATCAAGTCGCCAATGCTCATCGTAAACCCACCTTCCTGTGACGAATAAGTTCATTATATCGCACAATATTTAAGGCGTCCAGCGATTTGCTCAAAAATGTACGAAATAAAGAACGATCGTTCAAGAAAAAAGCTGCCGAGATAAGCGGCAGCTATTTTTGTTTCATTTTCCATTTGTTGTATTCCAGAAAATCACGAAATTCTTCCTTAGAAACGCCCGAATGCATCGCTTCTGCGATTAAGCTCTGCCACTCATCATCCAAAGCAGCAGTCTCTTCTGCGGTCGAATCTGCAGGGTCTTTTAAGAGGACGTTCATATCAATATCTAGGACAGCTGCAATCTTTTCCAAAAATTGAATGGAAGGATTGGTCTGAATATCCCGTTCGATCGCACTTAAATACGATTTTGCTACTCCTGCACGCTCCGCAAGTTCACTCATCGTAAATCCCCGGGCAGTGCGATGCTGTCTTACACGTGCTCCAATCACATCTGGTCACCTCCATTATTGCTCATCCTGTACTTTATAATATACCTCATTCATCCCGAACGGAAAACTAATAACCGTCGAAATAAGGAAAATAATTCGTTATAACGCATTTTTCGCTGAAGCCGGCGATTATTCAGGTGCTTTTTTAGGACTTGGAACGTATTTGAATACGTTATACAGCATGATGATGGCAATCGCCCAATAGACAATAAAGGAAATTGGGAATGGCAGCGGGAATCCAATCAATTCCAGCAGTGCCAGCAGCAAAGTCGGCAATGTCACGGTGTAGGCAGCCAGCACCCAGCAGTGACGATAGCGTAGTTGATCTGCTTTATTTCGTTTTAATAATAGAGCGACAGCAGATAATGCGAAAATTCCTATGAATTTTAAGGCGGTATTGAATAGATAAAAGCCTGCTAGCACAATAGATATGATCAGCAGTGAAACGTCATCAAGCGTGGTAAAGAACCCTTCAATTTCCTGCTTGGATAAATCCAGTCCGATTTCCTGGTATGTGAATCGGTCAGCTTGGCCTCCAGCAGAAAAAACCAACTCCCGTTCGAGCAAAGCGACAACGTTACCGTACTGATCAGCGTCTTCAGCTCCAAGTTCTCCTGTGGAGTCAAACACGAGTGTCATATCATTCTCATCATTGATGTACGGCTCATCTAAGTCAGACTGCAAGACACCGTTCTCAATATCAAAGTCCGGGATTTCATCTAAATAATCGTTTCCAGCTTGAAATAAGCTGCTGATTGTAATGGACAAACCGATAAAAGCCGGCAATGATGCAATAAGCATAAGCAAAAAGACGTAAAGAATGGTTCTTCCGATTTTAGCCATGCGAAATTTAGCGATCGTTTCCGGTGAATATGTACTTTTTATCAGCTGTTGGAATATATTCATGTTGCTGTCCCCCCTGCTTTTTTCCATGCTTATACATTTTACAATTCGTTGCGTGTAATTACAACAAACGTCCTTTAATGAAAACTCTACATAACCAGCATGAATGTAAGAGCGAACGTCATGATTGTAAATGAGCTCCGCGGCTGTGCTGAGGAATCTTCTCAGCTTGCACATGAACAGGCTTCTGCCGGTTTTACAAAGAAAAAAGCGGGATCGTCTCATTCCCGTTTTTTTCTATTAATCAAATCGAGGGCAGGGCGGACGTTTGAGGAAAGAACGCGTGCAAATTCTTCACGCCGCAAGGAAGGGATAATAACAGGATGTTTTCGCGGCAAACGAAGAAAAAAAGCCGCGGTCTGGTTTATCAACACCAGTTAATCGTCGAGAGACTTAAAAAACGCAGCATTAATGATATAGATGAGCTTGTTTATAAACTTAATAAAATCTTTACAAAACGTTAACGTATAATTAACAATTAGTGCGTAGCATGTAGAACGGTTCAGAATTGATTAATGACTGAAAATCAGGGGGATGTTGTTGTTGGAACTGGAACTGCGGGATTTACTGTTTATGTTTTTCGGGGGTCTGGCGATCTTCTTATTTGGAATTAAATATATGGGGGACGGTCTTCAGAAAGTTGCAGGCGATAAGCTCCGTGATATATTGGATAAGTTTACCAGCAATCCTGTTATGGGTGTGCTTGCCGGTATTATTGTTACCGTCCTGCTTCAAACGAGCACAGGCACGACGGTCTTGGCGATCGGGCTTGTTAACGCAGGATTTATGACGCTGAGGCAGTCAATAGGAGTCATTATGGGTGCCAATATCGGAACGACGATCACGGCATTTATCATCGGTCTTAACATATCGGAATACGCACTTCCGATAATTGCTGTTGGAACATTTTTAATATTTTTCTTTAAAAATAAAAAAGCGAACAATTTCGGCCAGGTATTTTTCGGATTCGGGGCTCTGTTTTACGGCTTGAATCTGATGGGGGATGGACTGCGGCCCCTTCGTGAACTCCAGGCTTTTGCTGATTTAACGGTCAGCATGAGTGATAATCCGTTCCTTGGCGTGCTGATCGGGACAATCTTTACCGTCAGTGTACAAAGCTCTTCAGCCGCTATTGGGCTGCTGCAGCAGCTGTTTGCCCAGGATGCAATGGATTTGAATGCCGCACTTCCAGTGTTGTTCGGTGATAATATCGGAACAACAATCACAGCAGTTCTTGCAGCACTCGGAGCTTCTATCGCTGCTAAGCGCGCCGCGCTCACACACGTTATTTTTAACGTCGTCGGCACGGTAATTGTTATGATTTTGCTCGTACCGTTTACAAATCTTGTTGCTTACCTTCAGGAGGCTCTGGTTTTAAACCCAGAGATGACAATTGCATTTGCGCACGGTATCTTTAACGTATCTAACGTACTGATTCAGCTGCCGTTTGTAGCGGTGCTTGCCCTGATTGTGACAAAGCTGATTCCAGGCAACGAAACGGTTATTGAATATAAAGCACAGCATTTGGACCCGAGCATTATTTCGCAGTCTTCTTCCATTGCACTCGGTCAGGCAAAAAAGGAGACATTGCGTATGAGTGAACTGTCTGCACAGGGGCTGCAAGAAGCTTCCTCATTTGTCATGACCAATCAAAAGCGGCATGCTGAGCTTACGTATCAGTTTGAAGATGCGATTAATAACCTTGACCGCAAGATTACGGACTATTTAACAAGAATCTCGACGAATTCACTGACGGCAGCCGACTCCAGATACCATTCCATGCTCATGGATACGGTCCGTGATATTGAACGTGTCGGGGATCATATGGAAAACCTGGTCGAGCTCAAAGAGTATCAGATTACGAATAAAGTAAAGCTATCCTCAGCTGCTATGGATGACTTGAAGGAAATGTTCGAATTAACGATTGATACGTTAAAAGAGTCCTTTGCGGCGCTGGAAAACGATGATATTCTCGTCGCAAGATCTGCTATTTTAAAAGAAGATCAAATTGATAAAATGGAGCGTCAGCTTCGCAAAAAACACATCATGCGTTTGAATGAAGGCCTTTGTGACGGTTCTGCAGGAATTGTATTCGTCGATATGATCAGTAACCTGGAACGGATCGGTGACCATGCAGTGAACATTGCAGAAGCAGTGGCAGAGGAAGAGAATTAATGGAAGAAAAAGAGCCGGTGCCGTCCCGAGGGACGGCGCTGCTTATTACTGGAACTTAAACGTTTTGTAAAAAATCGGTTGACGATATGATTTTTCTCATGCTAAGATATATCTTGTCTTTGTTCAAATGGCGGTGTAGCTCAGCTGGCTAGAGCGTACGGTTCATACCCGTGAGGTCGGGGGTTCGATCCCCTCCGCCGCTACCAATACATAGATTTGCTGGACCCTTAGCTCAGTTGGTTAGAGCTGACGGCTCATAACCGTCCGGTCGCAGGTTCGAGTCCTGCAGGGTCCACCATCATATTTCGGAGGAATACCCAAGTCTGGCTGAAGGGATCGGTCTTGAAAACCGACAGGGGTGTCAAAGCCCGCGGGGGTTCGAATCCCTCTTCCTCCTCCATACATAATGTTCAAGAGTCCGCCTGATGCGGGCTCTTTTTTTACGTTTATCTAGCTTAGAATGGCAGCATAAAGAATGGGTACTGCTGTTTTCTGGGGATTAAGGATAACGATGTGAGCGGTCTTTCTTGGCTCTTTTTCTATTATGGGCGTATACTGTTAGAAACGTAGGATAAACGGAGAGGAGACAGGTCATATGAAGCTCGTAATCAGACATGAAGCTGACAACCAGCTGCATCGGCAGATGAGTGATCAGCAGACGCTCTACATCTGGTATGACACGAAAGGAACAGGCTGAGTGGTAAATGGGGTAGTCAGGCTGGCTGCCGTAACAGACCTGCCGGAAAAGGCAGAAATGATTGAAACAAACACCGGTTTTCCTGCAGCGATTGAGAAAGGGCCGGATTGGCTTTACGAGAATGAGCTCATTTTAGATTACCGTCCTGAAAAAGAATGGTTCCAGCTGAAATCAGCAGCAGAAATGCTAAGCCCTTCCATAAAGCTTCAGAATTGGAATTAAAATGCGAGGTTTAACATTTGATGATGGGTGGAATATTTGATAATGTATGTGAGGCAGGTACAATTGATTCATCGTACCTGCGCCGATTTTATTAGAAAAACAGGAGGAGATAAGAATGGCTTTTACACTACCAGATCTACCTTATGCCCACAATGCGCTTGAACCGCATATTGATGAAGAAACAATGAAAATTCATCACGGCAAGCACCACAACACGTATGTTACCAAGCTGAACGATGCACTGGAAGGACACAGTGATCTTCAGAGCAAGAGCATTGAAGACCTTCTCACAGACCTGAACTCTCTTCCGGAAAGTGTTCGCGGCCCGGTACGCAACAATGGCGGCGGTCACTATAACCATACGCTATTCTGGAAGCTGATGTCTCCAGACGGCGGTGGAACTCCATCCGGTGATGTCGCTTCAGCAATCGATTCTGCATTCGGAAGCTTTGACAAGTTCAAAGAAGAGTTCAAAAATGCAGCCTTGACGCGCTTCGGCTCTGGCTGGGCGTGGTTAGTCGTAAACGGCGGCCAGCTTGAAATTACAAGCACACCAAACCAGGATACACCAATCAGCGAAGGCAAAACACCTCTGCTCGGTGTCGATGTTTGGGAGCATGCTTACTACTTGAAGTATCAGAACAAGCGTCCAGATTACGTGGAAGCATTCTTCAATGTTATTGATTGGAACGAAGTTGAAAAACGTTATCAGGAAGCCAAGTAATAGATGGAAGCCCGCCGCTTATTCGGCGGGTTTTTTTGTATAATAGGCTGGACTTCTGCCAAATAGAGCATGGTTGATGCAGGCGCTTCAAAGGAAAGCGAGGATACCTGCAATAACAACGTACATCCTTCCTGATCAAACCAGTATTGCGGCTGCTGGGCCGCTATTGTATAATAGAATTACATACTAAACATGCCTGCGGTGTTGGTGAACTTCCAGTTTAATTCGAACCGAACACCAATTCACATTGGGAGCCTTACATTGAAAAGCGGCCAGCATGCCCTGTCATCAGGGAAGCTGAATGCCTTTCTGCAGGCACCCACCTGCCTAGGGCGGGTTCGTGAAATCTTGAAGATAACCGCACATGCGGGCTGTCCTAATTGACTGCGGTGCTGAACCGGCAGTCTTTTTTAGAGCGTTTTTTTCCATCGCTGCCAGCGTACATTATGAGTGAATTGAGGGTTTATATGAGCGATAAATTAATTCATAAATCACATTTGTCTATTCGGCTGAACATTCTTTTCTTCGTCGTGTTTCTGTTGTTTTCGGTGCTTGTTCTCCGGCTCGGCGTGGTACAGATCGTGCAGGGGGAAGGGTTTCAGGAACAATTGGAAGGAGAGGTCAGCACCAGTGAAGCAGTAGAGGCACCCAGGGGCCTGATATATGACCGCTACGGTAACAAGCTGGTGGACAACGAACTCCAGTTAACTGTTACATATACGAACCGGAACCGTCCTCAAGAAGCACTGCTGGATACTGCCGAACGCTTGAACGAATTCATCACCATTGACACAGAAGGCGTAGAATCGAGATTCGACCGAGACCGCCGTGAATTTTGGGCGCTCCTGAACGAAGAAGCATTTCTTGAGAAGCTGTCTTTGGAAGAGCAAAGCGAAGCTGATCTGTCAGATGGTGAAGCACACCAGTATCGAATTGAATCCATTACAGAAGAAGAGCTTGCAACGTTCAGTGAAACGGATTATGAAGTATTTATGATCTGGAGAGAGCTGAACGCGGGGTATAACGATGTGCCGCATAAAGTATTGCGCGGGGTAGAGTATGAAGAAGCTGCCAGGATCATGGAACATATCGACCAGCTGGAAGGTGTAGACATTATTCGTGACTCCGTGCGACGCTATGTTTACGGTGACCAGCTGCGAAACGTATTTGGCTCTGTCGGCTCGATCGAACGGGATGATTTAAGCGCCTATCTCGCTCAGGGCTATGAACGAAACGAGGAAGTTGGAAACAGCTACTTAGAAGCACAGTATGAATCAGTGCTGCGCGGCCGTAAAGGTGAGCGTGAAAGTTATCTGGACGGAAGCGGCAGTGCAGTCCGGCAGCCTTCGGAAAATCCGGGGAGCCGCGGTCAGGATTTAAAGCTCACGGTTGATATGGAGCTCTACCAGCGCGTCAGCAGCGTCATTGATGATGTTTTGGACGATCGTGGCGGAGATTTTGTTGGTGACCCGGATGCGTATGTCGTCATGATGGAACCAGAGACTGGAGAAGTGCTGGCGATGGCAGGAGCTGGCGGTGGCTCTGCAGATTTGCGCACATTTAATGCCAGCTTCGAAGTCGGGTCAGCTATGAAGGGAGCTACGGTACTTGCAGGATATGATACAGGAGTGCTGCCTCCCGGGTCAGGCGTGTATGACCGTCCACTTAATCTGCCCGATTCTCCGACAATCAGCTCTGTAAACAATTTGGGCTATGTAGATGATCTGACAGCGCTTGAACGATCTTCCAACATTTATATGGTGGAAGTAGCGATGAGACTTGTTGATTACGTACCGGGAGTATCCGGTCGAAACTGGGGCAACTTTACGCGGGGCTATGACATTCTTCGTTCTTATTACCAACAGTTCGGGCTTGGTGTTGAAACCGGCATCGACCTGCCGGGTGAATCAGCGGGTATTAACGGGGGTAATCCGTTATTCCCTGGTAATATGCTGTACCTCTCTTTTGGCCAGTTTGATACGTATACACCTATGCAGCTCGCACAGTATGCGTCTGTTATTGCAAACGATGGAGTACGGGTAGCGCCAAGAGTGGTGAGTGAGATTTTGGAGCCGGATCCTCAAAGCGGAGGGCTTGGTACAATTGCCCATCAGTTTGAGCCAAAGATATTAAATACGATTAACGTCGATCAGGAGTACTTCGATCGAATTCAGACAGGCTTTTACAGGGTTGTAAACGGAACTCAGGGAACGGCAAGAGCCTACTTTCAGGACCTCGATGTCGAAGTTGCCGGCAAGACCGGTACGGCGCAAGTGCGCGTAGACGGACAAGATGCGAACAATCAGACTTTTGCCGGCTATGCACCGTATGACGATCCGGAGATTGCCTTCGCCGTCCTTGTGCCGGGTGCGGACTCAGACTCTGATGCTTCCGGTATCGCGAATACGATCGCTGAACAATCATTAGAAGCGTTTTATGAGCTTAAAGAAGAACGCAGCGGCCCGGCTCGACCAGAGGGCGGTTCGGAAGTAGACGAGCCGGACAATGATCCTGCAGATTAATTGAAAATGCCAGCATTCATGCAGGCTGTCACCAGATAACGGCGGCAGCCTGCATGTTCGTTGTTTGGCAGCGGGAGACGAGCGCTTCGCCAGAAATGCCTTCTAGTACTATTCTTGTTTGTACAGAATGAGTGGTGCATTTTAGAGCATTCTTCGCTATAATAGATAACGGTTTTGCACAACACCTACAATTAAATCGTAAAGGATGACCGATGTATGTGGATTTTGATTGGCGTTTTTTCTCTATCTGCGCTGTTTTTCGCGGTAGCATTTTTCAAAAAAGATCCTTACAAACAGCTGGATCGGCAGCTCGAGCAGCAGTCTATTCAAATGATGCAGGAAGTATACTTACTTAAAAAGAAAATTGAACAGCTTGAAGCGCGTCTTGATGGTCCTGATGTTTCCAGAGATGAGCTGCTTACTTTACAGGAAAAGGGTCATTCTCCAGAATCGATTTCGCATAAAACGGGAGTTTCTGTAAAGGATATCGAACGAATTCTTGCAGGATAAATGTACGCTTAAGGCAGAGAGGGTTTCTACTAATGACGAACGATTTCTATAAAGGTGCTGGCTTTATTACCTTTGCGGCTGGTATTTTTTTAGCGGTTAACATGTATTTGTCGACGGATTGGATATCTCCGTCAACAGAACAGGGAAATGACGAAACAGAAACGGAAGAATTAGCAGCTGAGCCTGCGCCAGACGAGGAGTTAACAGCTTCTATGGAAGCGGAGCTTGAACAGCTTCGTAACGAACTTGCCGAGGCAGAAGAAGCGAATGCCATGCTGCAGGAAGCTGATCACGAGCCCGGGGAAGAGCGAATCATCGCTTTCTTAACAGTAGAGTCAGGTATGACAACGAGTGACGTAACCGACTTTTTAGTCCAGACAGGGCTGGTCGAAGAGGAGAGCGAGTTCCGCGACCAATGGAGAGAGAGCGGCAGAGAAGAGCTGCTGCAGCAGGGAAGGTTTGAACTGAATAGCAGCATGGAGTACTTAGAAATGATTGAAACCTTTACCTCTTCCCCATCCTGAGCTTAAAATTTGTATAAAGGAAAATTCCTTTACGGATTCTCTTGATAAGTGAAAAGGAGTCTGCTATTATTTTATAGTATGAGTAAAAATGAGTTTGGAGGGGTATTAACATGCGTGTACAAGTGACTCTTGCCTGCACTGAGACAGGTGACCGTAACTATATTACCACAAAAAATAAGCGTACAAACCCGGACCGTATGGAACTGAAAAAGTACAGCCCGCGTCTTAAGCGCCACACGCTTCACCGTGAAACGAAGTAACGGCTGAAACGGACCCGGATTTTCCCGACAGGGAAATCCGGGTTTTTTTATGCGATAATCGTTCACATAGTTCTTTAGTGGAGGAAAGGTGTGAAGAATATGGATAAAGCTCAACTGAGACAAGAGATGAAGGCAGCGCGCCAGAAAATGCCGGCCGATTCTCGGATGGGATTCGACCGCCAGCTGCAACAGAGCCTTTTTCAGCATCCTTGCTGGATTGAGGCGAAGACTATCGGCCTCACTATTTCTGTCGGGACGGAGACGAATACAGCAGGAATTTTCAAGCGCGCGTGGCTGGAAGGAAAGCGTACGGCGGCGCCTGTAATCGAAAGGGGCGAGATGGTATTCCGCGGCTTTTCGAACAAAAGTGAACTGAAGAAAGCTTCTTTTGGCTTGCTTGAACCAGCCGCAGGCGAAGCGGTCTCAAAAGATATGCTGGATCTCTTGATCGTGCCGGGGCTTGCTTTTAATGACAGCGGATACAGGCTTGGCTATGGCGGGGGTTATTTTGATCGATATTTGATTGATTATAAAGGATGGACAGTTTCACTCGTTTATCCATTTCAGCTTGTAGAGTCGCTGCCTGTTGAATCGTTTGATGTACCGGTAGAAAAACTTCTCATCGCCGCGGAAGAAAAAACATGATGACGATCCTCGCAGCGTGTCTGGCTGCTGCAGGCGCATTTGCAGGCGGGCTGCTTACAGGAAGCGGTCTGGCTGCGTCTCTTGCCGTCGGTATTTCGGTGTCGCTGGTTGGCTGGAACGGTCTATTTTTGCTTGGTTTTTTCTTCGGGTCCTCCTACCTGCTGGAGCGGCTGTTTCGTCCTGCTGAAGAAGTGGAGGCCAAAGGGTCAAGGCGTGATGCCGCCCAAGTGGCTGCGAACGGAGGTGCGGCTGCTGTCGCAGGTCTCGTTTACAGTGTTTTTCCTGCTGCATTCATCATGGCCGCATTTGCAGCATCGTTAGCTGCTGCAACGTCCGATACGTGGGCGTCTGCAGCTGGTAAACGTACGGCGGGGACTGCAGTGCTTATCATTTCCCGTAAACGGGTAAAGGCTGGAGTATCCGGAGCAGTCACTGCGAAAGGTTCAAGCTGGGCTTTTGGAGGTGCTGTATTAACTGCGGCTGCAGCATATCTGCTGTTTGCAGATATAACCGCCCTGCACGCTTTAATCATTGCTGCAGCGGGGTTCACAGGCCAGCTGATTGACTCTGCAGTCGGCGAAAAACTGCAGCTTCTCTATACCTGCCCCGTCTGCGGTGAAGCAACTGAAAAAGAGCAGCACTGCGGGAAACCGACCTTTGTGATTAAAGGCATACGCGGTATAAATAATGACGCTGTGAACATGATTGCTACCTGCAGTGCCGCGTTTCTAGCCGGCTTTTGTGTCTTGTTGTTCACATAAGAAAAAGCAAATGCTATTTATCCGCTTCTCAAAACGACCAGCATCCGGTATAATTAATTGTGAAGAAATTCACAATACTGAAGGGGGTCATCGTCATGACAATTTCAAAAGGACCTTCCCGCGTCGTCGTGATCGGGACTGGATTTGTAGGTTCCAGCTATGCGTTTTCGTTAATTAACCAAAATATCACGGATGAGCTTGTACTGATCGATTTAAACAAAGAAAAAACAGAGGGAGACGTTATGGACCTGAACCACGGCGTTCCATTTGGCGCTCCTACAAAAGTGTGGGCAGGAACATATGCAGATTGCAAAGAGGCAGATATTGTTGTGATCACAGCTGGGGCAAATCAGCAGCCTGGCGAAACAAGGCTGGATTTGATAGAAAAAAATGCTGCTATATTTAAGTCGATTGTTGATAACGTGATGGGTGCTTCATTCGATGGCCTGTTTTTAATTGCAACTAACCCGGTAGACGTGCTTTCATACGCAGTTTGGAAATACTCCGGGCTGCCGATGGAACGCGTCATCGGATCTGGAACGATTCTCGATACTGCAAGATTCCGTTTCATGCTTAGCGAGTATTTTCAGCTCGATGTTCGTAATGTGCATGGCTACATCATGGGTGAGCATGGGGATACTGAACTTCCGGTATGGAGCCAGACGCGAATAGGCTCCGAACATATCGACCGGTACATGAGTAAGTATAAGCCGGAGGGAACGCAGGAGGATTTAGACACTATATTTATAAACGTCAGAGATGCGGCATATCACATTATTGAGCGCAAGGGGGCAACCCATTATGCAATTGCAATGGGCCTTGCTCGGTTGACTAAAACGATCTTAAGAAATGAGCATTCTATTTTAACAGTTTCCACGCTTCTGCAAGGGGAATATGGGCTGCATGATTTGTATATCGGAGTCCCTGCGGTCGTGAGCCGTAAGGGGATCGAACGGATCGTAGAGATTGATCTTTCAGAAACAGAGGAAAAACAGCTCAAACATTCTGCTGAAGTCCTGAAGCAGGCAATGAAGCCTGTATTTCATGTACAATAATAAATAGAAGGCGGATGTCCTGCTGCACCCCCATCCCGGACGGGTGGGGGTTCCATACGATGTTCGCACGATAGATAAAGAGTCAGGGTGAAGGGGGGGCTGAGCATGGATGCGCTGCAGGCAGAAATACAGTTTTGGGAGCTGGCTGATCACCTTTCCGGATCGGAAGGATTAAACATTGTGCATGTTAATGAAGACGGTCCGATTGTTTGGATGGAAGATGATAGAAAAAAGCCCGGCTCTGTGATTCGTTTGCAATTAAAAAGCTACGATTGGAGCAGGCAGCTTCGCAATGATATAAACCGGACCTATGAATCAGCGAAAACGGTTCGCAAACGATTGAAAATGCGTTCGGCGAACGTGATTAATGTGATCCTCGCTCCATTTACTCCCGTAGACAGCTATGAAGAAGATGTTTCAAAGCCGCTTCCGCTTACTGCAGGTGGTAAAAATCAGATGAGAACCATACTGATCCCTTCATCTGAGCTCGAAGAGAAGCTGTTTCCGTTAGCAGTTGAATGGAAGCTTGAGCATATGCCTGATTTCTCAGGAGCAGGAGCTGCAGATGATCACGAGATGTATGTCAAACAGCTGAAGCAGCGTGTGAAGAAACGATATGAGACGCGTCAAAACGAAGCGAAAGAAGTGTTCTTTTATGGAAAGCCGCGACTAACCTTTTTCCTGCTTGCCTCCATTGCGGCTGTTTTTCTGCTTATGGAGCTGGAAGGGTCTTCTATGAGTACCCTTACGCTGATTGAATTTGGAGCAAAATTTGATCCGCTTATACTGGAAGGGGAATGGTGGCGATTCTTTTCAGCTATGTTCCTGCACATCGGAATGCTCCATCTGTTTATGAACTCATTGGCGTTGTTTTATCTTGGAACAGCCGTCGAACGGATTTTTGGCACAGCCAGGTTTGCCTGGATTTATTTTGCGGCCGGCCTTGCCGGGTCACTGTCGAGCTTTGTCTTTAATGACAATATATCGGCCGGTGCCAGCGGAGCAATTTTCGGCTTGTTCGGGGCGCTGCTCTATTTTGGCGTCAGAAATAAAAAGCTTTTTTTCAGGACATTTGGAACGAGCATTCTGGTGATTCTCGTCATTAACATTGTATTCGGTTTCAGCGTGCCTATGATTGACAACGGTGCCCACCTTGGCGGACTGGCAGGCGGGTTTCTCGCAGCCTCAGCAGCAGGTCTGCCAAACAGACAGGGAAGCTGGCTGCGCCCTGCAGGTCTGCTCACGATGGCTGCAGCCGGGAGTATCCTCGTGGCTGTCGGCTTCGGACAAGAAGTAGATGGCAGCCAGCTTCAAGCGGTATACTATGAACTTGGAAGAGAGTCGGTAGAGGCAGAGCAGTTTGATCAGGCTGAGGAGTATTTAACGACCGCACTGTCTTTTGATCCTCCGGAAAACGGACCAATCCCGGCAGATGTGCTGCTGCCAAATGCATATTTTCTGCTAGCGTATGCACAAATTCAGGAAGAGCAATATGAGCAGGCTGAAGAAAATCTGGAGCAGGCGACCGCGCTCCGCGATGATTTCCACGAAGCATTTTACAACCTGGCGCTGCTCCAGTACGAGCGCGGGGAATATGAACTGGCACTGGAATCAATTGATCGTGCGATTGAAGTGAGAAACGAGGAAGACTATGTGGAACTGCGGGATCAAATCACCGGTTCGTCCGAGATATGATTCCGCTTTTTTGACATCGTCAATCGTACATATCACCGGTCGGCTTCTTCCATATCCTGATCGAAAATGTCATCCTCAATATAAATGGAAGATGTATGAACAGGCTTATATTGGGACGTGAGTACAATTCCCAGCGGTGTTGAGTGAAAGTCATTGTGAACGGTGAATGGCACGTTAAGTCTGCCGGCCTCTTTTACATAATTGCTGTAAGATGTGTAGGGCAGATTCCCATTGATCAGAAGCCTGATATCGGAGTGACGCTTCATCAGCTCGACGGCTTCATCATACATTCCTGCTTTATAAACCTGGCCGTTGGTCAATGCCAGATATACCCGTTCTGCAAACGTACCTAGAAACAGATGCTTTTCTTCTGGACGAAGCTCAGGCTTTCCATATATACCTTCTTTTATGATTTGTGCTAATTTAGTGTCGTTCATGAGTAAATCCTCCAATTTGTGAAATACTGAACAAACTAATCATATCATGCTTTATGAGATTATTCAATGCTCTATTCAAGGAATCCTGCCGTGAACGTGAATACAGAATCTGATATAATGACACTGGTCAGGAGGGTTGAACGTTGACGTATGCGGAACTGCTTTCCCATCTACGCACATACCACATGATTGTTTATACTGGCGATGCCAGAGCCGATCTCGAGATGATAGCAGATGAACTGAAGGAACAATATCAACTAGGTATTATTGATAGCGATTTTTATCGGGAGGCGATGCAGGCAGTCTACGAGAAGAGAAATCGGCTGTCAACAACATAGATGCAGTTTCCTGCTGAAGAAAAAATACACGACAATACATATACAGATTTTTTGTTTAAAAGAGAGGGGAATACGGATGGGAAAGTTAGAGTCATTGGTAGCGGGGATAGATGTAGGAGGAACGACGGTGAAAATAGCCCTGATTGATCAGGAGGGCACCATTCATCAGAAATGGGAAATTCCTACGAATCAGCAGGCGCAAGGTGCCTATATTATGGAGGAGACTGCGGCTTCTATTAAGGCGAAATTAAAACAGGATAATCTGTCGATTGTTGCAGCTGGCGTGGGGGCACCCGGCTTCATTGATGTTGAGCATGGCATCATCACCGAAGCAGTTAATGTCGGATGGAAAGACTATGCACTAAAACAGGAGCTTGAAGCGCTCCTGCATGTGCCGGTCGTAGTCGATAACGATGCTAACCTCGCTGCCGGGGGTGAAAAATGGAAAGGCTCCGGCGCCGGGGCGTCTAATTTGCTTGCCGTCACGCTTGGAACGGGCGTCGGCGGAGGCATAATTGCCGGCGGAGAAATCATTCACGGCGAATTCGGCATGGCTGGTGAGATCGGACACATTCAATCTGTCCGGGAAAACGGAGCACGCTGTAACTGTGGGAAGAACGGCTGTCTTGAAACGGTTTCTTCGGCAACTGGCATAGCTCGGCTGGGACTGGAGAAAGTGCAAACAGAACGCCGCGGGTATCTGCAGGAACGATTAGCCGAACAGGGAACGATTTCTGCCAAGGATGTACTGGATGGTGCCCGTGCAGGTGATCCGGACGCAGAAAGTGTTTTTGAAGAAGCAGCGGAGCACTTAGGCTTTGCGCTTGCTAATCTCTGTAACTCATTAAATCCTGAAGTGATAGTCGTCGGTGGAGGTGTATCTAAGGGAGGAACGTTTCTGACAGATGCTATTTCCCGTCATTTTAAGCGGTTTGCCATACCGGTAATCGGTGAAAAGACGAAAATACACCTTGCCGTGCTCGGTAATGATGCAGGTGTGATTGGTGCAGCATGGTTAGCATCTAAAACGTTCTTGAAAGGGGCATGACAGCTTTATGAAGGGGAATAAAACAGTTATCTTTCTGCCTCTTGCCGTCATGGCTATGCTTTTCGTATTTGGTTATGTGTCGATGAGCGGAACAGGCGGATTTACAAACACCGATCTGGAAGAAAATCTGGAGCTTACGGTTCGCCAGGAGGCGCCGCTTCAGCTGAACTGGCAATGGGGAAGTTTTCCAGAGGATGGAATCGCAGGGCAGGATTATGTAGAAATTATCTCTGAATCGGAGCCTGATTCGGTCAATCTGACACTTACGCACGGTGATGAAACGCTGTACGAAAGCAGCTCCTGGTTTCAGACAGAGCATGGTTTTGCGGTTGCGTTTCCAACCTATACAGATGGTGAACAGATAATCGGAGCTCTCGGCCAGGTAGAGTTTGGCGGAATGGAACCAGAAATGATGGATGAAGTTCGTTATCATCATACGTGGGCTGACGCAGAAATAGACGAAGATACTCCTGATCTGGAAGCAGAGCTTGCCGATTTGCTTCCAGCTAATTCCTGGACGAAGCGGCTATCGGGGGAGGAGCTGTGAAAATCTCTGGGCTGTCACACGCCAGAGGTATTTTCTTTATTGGTCCAACAAGTATCTCGGAGGTAAAAGATTCGACGGTCTATGAGCCTGTAAAAAAAACAGCTCTATGGCAGTTGGAGCTGTTAATGAAGGCATGGCGGAGCCTCTCGCTGCCGTTCCAGGCCGCTATCCTGCTGCCGACAGCTGTTTTTCTCGCGGCAGGAGTGTGGCAGCAGGAATGGTTCTGGCTGCATGCTGCGATCCTTTATCTAATCTCGTTTCATTTCTGGTTTCCTCAGCAGCTGAGGCGCTATCACGGTGCAGAGCATATGGCATTTACAATTCGCAGACAGCGGCTGCCGCAGGCAAAATGGATGGAAGCCGACGTACGAAACGCCGGCTGTTCCACTGCTCCTGCCTTTACGGCATGCCTGTATCTTGCTGTGCTGCTGCCAGTGCACGGTCTTGAAATGCACGGTTTTCTGCTCATTGCAGCTGCACTCGGAGCGGCCCTGCTCACAGAACTGCTGCGAAGGCGCTTTCCTGAGCGCTTGTTCTTTCTCACGCGGGTCTCAGGCAGCCTGCAGAAGAATGCTACAACAGCACTTCCAAATCAGGCTGCTGTGGCGTGTGCGGTGGAAAGTCTTGAAAAATTAATAAACTGCGAAAAAACACCGGTCAGCGCGAAATCGCGCTAACCGGTGTCTGTCGTAGCGTCAGGCAACAACGCCGCCGCCGCCTGTAAAGATGACTGCAAAAAGTGTACGGACAGAGAACCATCCAAATACGGCTACTGAAACAAAGGCAAATCCAGCTCCAAACACATTTTTGCGCTTCATCTCTTTAATCATGCCAAGTAAAGATAAAATAGTAACACCAAGAGTTATGAGTCCAAGAAACATGCATGTAACCTCCTTCTCGCAAGCTGACAATAAATATGTAGCAGCCTGAAAATACGAAACTGCTTCCATATTTTATTTTACTTTTTTTCTGCAGATTTGTCGAGAGAAGTCTTGCATTTCCATCGGGCGTAAAGGAGAATGTGACAATACATTGACAATAATGGAGGGAATCGATATGAAAATTGAACAGCTGCCACTCGGTGCGCTGCAGACAAATTGTTATATTATCTATGAGAAAAGCAGTGCAATCGTCGTAGACCCGGGCGGTAATTTTGACCAGTTGAATAACCGGATTCACGAGCTTGATGTCACTGTTCAGGCTATTCTGCTGACACACGCCCACTTTGATCATATTGGTGCTTTACAGGAAGCCGCAGATACGTGGAATTGTCCGGTTTATCTGCACGAAGCTGAGAAGGAGTGGCTTGGAGATCCGGATAAAAACGGTTCATCTAAGTTTCCAGGTATCGTTCATGTCACTGCCTCAGAAGCAGACGTGCTCTGGACAGATACCGGAGATAAAAGCGTAGGAGATTTCAAATTCGTTCTCATGCACACCCCTGGCCATTCTCCCGGAAGCGTAACGTATTACTTCCCGCAGCTTCAAACAGCGGTTTCAGGTGATGTTCTGTTTAAAGGTGGAGTAGGCAGGACAGATTTATATGAAGGTGATCACGACTTACTGATGGAGACCATTCATGAGACGATGCTTTCCCTGCCGGAGGACACGAAGGTTTTAAGCGGACACGGACCGGAAACGGTAATTGGTATTGAAATGGACACGAACCCTTTTATTAACGGATTCGGCTGGTAGCCGACAATAATAAAACAATAAAAACCACCCGGCATGAACCGGGTGGTTTTGCATCAGTGTCCGACGCTTGGTACCATGATGAATGTCGTGTAATAAGTAAAGCCGACGAAAAAGACCGTTAAGTATGCTCCGAAAATATAAATATAGGCCCGTTCAGACAGGTTAAGATAGCTCAGCGCGATAAAGACTGCCGTTTGAGCAAAGAATAAAATAGCAGCTTCCAGCATGTCCCCGACCAGAAACAAAACAGCAAAAATTCCGGTCCAGAAACCGAGAACCCGAAACATGCGCTCCATGCTTTTCCCCTCCTTCTATGTAGTAGCTTCAAATAAGTATGAACGAAAGTAAGTTCACCTTATTATAAATCTTTCATATACGGTTTGTAAACTGATGTCATGAAAACGTTTGTGAACATTACGTTGCATCCAAACGGAAAATCATGTTTATTTTTCCGAAATAGAAGGAATTAGACAAATTATGTAGAACAAACTTACATACGTACTTTTAAAAGGAGGATGTTAGGAATGAGTAAAATGGACACGAAAGACTTTATTATAGGGGCACTTGCAGGTGCAGTCGTAGGTGCAGCGGCAGCGATGCTGTATGCGCCAAAATCAGGGCGTGAGCTTCGTACGGATATTAACGAAAAAGCTTCCAGCGTAGCTGATCGTACGTCCGAATGGACAAACACAGCAAAAGAAAAAGGAGCGGAATATTCTCAAACTGCCAAGCAAAAGTCTGATGAATGGACTAGTGCTGCCAAAGAACAATTTGAGCGAGTAGCAGAGAAAGCTTCTGGAGTAAAGGACAAAGCGTCTGATATGGGCGAAGAGCTGGCTGAAGATGTAAAGAGCATTATGGAAACAGAAAAGACAGAAGGAAAAAAGCTCGCTGAACAGGTTGTTCAGGAAATTGAAGAAACGAAGCAGCGTCTGCGCAGCGACGTGGAAGCTCTTAAGACAGAAGAAAAAAACAAGCAGTAGATAGAAGCCGCCTTAAGAAAGATCTTGAGGCGGCTTTTTTACTTTCCGATCAACAGGAAAATAAAAGCAGGAATTTTCGAATGGGTGTCGAATATATGTTCTATAGCCTAATAGAAAAGGATGGTGGTTTATGGAAGCACCTGCAGCGTTAAAACAACTGCTGGCTGATGCTGTTAAATTGAAAGCCTCTGATATTCACCTTATTCCGGCAGAAAATGGTCTTAGAATCAGGTACCGCGTCGATGGAGTTCTGCTGGACATCAGACAGATTCCGTTCTCTTCAGGAAGAAAGCTTGTCTCCCATATGAAGTTTATTGCTGGTATGGATATTGGTGAACGGCGCCGTCCGCAGAATAAGAGAATGGAAGTGACGCTTCAAGGACAAACGATTTTTGTCAGACTGTCCACATTTCCATCAGCACTGCTCGAAACACTTGTACTTCGTATTTATCCGGTCGAATCTTCAGCCGGCCTGCTGAACCTGACGCTATTCCCCAGTCAGGCAGCCTCCCTTCAGAAATTAATCCATTGCCCGCACGGACTCATTCTTATATGCGGTCCAACCGGTTCCGGAAAGACTACTACACTATACTCCCTACTGAAAGACAGAATGACATATGCAACAGAAAATATTATGACACTTGAAGATCCTGTAGAGCGCAAAGAATCAGGACTGCTGCAAATGGAAATAAACGAAAAAGCGGGCGTTACGTATGCTGCCGGTCTGCGCAGTTTACTTCGACATGATCCCGATCTGATCGTCATTGGTGAGATCAGAGATGAAGAAACAGCGGCTGTAGCAGTGAAAGCTGCGATGAGCGGTCACCTCGTTCTCTCCAGTCTTCACTGCAGTTCCGCTTCAGCTGCAGTCAGGCGGATGCTGGACCTGGGTGTTGACCGGGCTGATTTGCAGGAAGTGCTGCATGGTACTGTGTCGCAGCGGCTTGCAGATCTTGCCTGCCCATATTGCAACAGTTCGTGCTCTATTTATTGCAGAAGCAGGCGTGAAGTCAGAAGGAAAGCGATATTCGAAATTCTTATGGAACAGGAGCTGCAAGATGCGTTTCATCAGCTTGAGACAGGGGTTCCTGCTTCAGTCCCACGCATCGATATGCAGAGACTCCTTATTAAAGGTACGGCACTCGGCTACATTCCATTCAGCGCCTGGAAGCAGAAACGAAAAGGTTCGGTTCGTTGAAAAAGCGGAGCGGGTTTAGAAACGATATGGAACGCGGCAGAATGCTGCTCGGCATTTCTGAGCTGTTACGAGAAGGGTATATGCTGACTGATGCGATCGGTCTGTATGGGTCGTTCTTAAGCGGTCGGGCAAAGGCATGGCTGGAAGATGCTGAAGAACAGCTGCATCAGGGAGAGCTCTTCAGCGAACAGCTTTCAGAGGCCGGTTTCACAGGTGAAATTGTTAGTTATCTGAAAATGATGGAGCTTCACGGGTCCTTTCAAAACGGAATGGAAAACAGCGGGCGGCTGCTTGTGAAGCGGGCGGAAATGCAGAAGGAAGTAAGAAATGTTCTATATTATCCAATAGTACTCATAGCTGCTGTCGTTGTCCTCGGCATTGTTTTAATGGAGGGGATTCTGCCTCAATTCGAACAATTTTTTGCGGCAATGGGGAGTGAACTGCCTGTCTACACGAAAGTGCTGCTGTTTTTAATTGAATGGGTGCGTATTCCATTCATTTTAGTATTCAGCGTAGCCTTGCTGCTGACCGGGATATGGTTTCAGCGGCTGCCTGTGAGCCGGAAAATTCAATTGCTGTTAAAACTGCCGGGATTGCGTACATATGTGAAGCAGCTGCTAACGTACTTTCTTTGTGCCCAGACAGGGCCGCTCCTGCGCGGAGGGATGTCGCTGCAGGAATCTCTTCTGACGCTTGAGGAAGACGCAGAAATACGGTTTTTTCAAGGGGAGGCAGCATCGCTGAGAGAGGGGTTAACGAGTGGGAGGCCGATGACGGAGCTGATTGCTGAACGATCTTACTATGTGCCCCAACTGGGAAACGTCTGGACGTTTGGTGAATCCAGAGGAAAGCTTGGAGAAGAGCTGGAGGCATTTGCTAATTATATGATGCAGCAAATTCAGTTGCAGACAGGAAACATGATTCGTATTATACAGCCCGCTGTGTTTATTCTCGTAGGGACGGTCGTAATGATTTTGTTCTTATCAATGATGATGCCAGTATTTTCCATTATGGAATCATTTTAAAAAGGAGGAAAAAGACATGAAAAAGCGATTATCGGAAAAAGGATTTACGCTGATTGAGGTGATGGTTGTTCTCGTCATCATCTCCATTCTGCTGCTAGTATTCATTCCAAACTTGACTAAAAACCAGGGGGTTGCCAACAGTAAAAGCTGTGAAGCAGTACTGGAGCTTACGGAAGCTCAGATTTTAGCGTATAAAGCCGATCATGGAACACTGCCAAGCTCCATTGCAGATCTGAAAGGTGACTATCTCGATTCAGATACGTGTCCGGACGGTTCACCTATCACCATAAACGGTTACCGGGCCAGTGTTTCGTCCAATTAAGCAGCATGGGTTTACCTTGATGGAAACGATGGTTGGGCTCGCAGTGATCTCAATCATTATCTCCATTGGAATATTAGCGGTGGAACAAACGGTTTTTCAGCTGAATAAAGAGCGAATCATTTACGAATTACGAACAGATTTGCTCAAAGCTCAGCATCACGCAGTATACACCGGTAAAGAGGTAAACGTCAGATTTTCTCCTGACGGCTCATATGAAATAAGAACGTCGTCGGGTCAACTTACGAGGAAACATCATCCCAACGTTACGTTTCAACGGTTGACGCTGGGGCTCCACGAAGTTGTATTTTTACCTAACGGAAACATTCGGAAATTCGGACAGCTGCGAATGGAAATAGAGGACGAAGTCTACCGGATTGTGTTTATGATCGGAGGTGGCAGATTTTATGTGGAAGCTGTCTGAGCGGGGCTACATCATGCTGGAAGTCTCTCTTGCTTTATTGATTCTCGCAGCTGCGGCTCTTGTTTGTTCTGCTGTAATAGGAGCCTACGGGATGGAACGGGATAGCCGTCATCTTGAAAAAACGGCAGCAGCGTACCTTGCCCAGTTGTCACTTGCGGATGCTGAAGCTAAAACAG
This sequence comes from Bacillus daqingensis, assembly GCF_042654445.1. NCBI lineage: Bacteria > Bacillati > Bacillota > Bacilli > Caryophanales > Bacillaceae > Bacillus > Bacillus daqingensis. The sequence continues at coordinate 123,255 of NZ_JBHSGK010000021.1, read as the reverse complement.
TGCTAGATGTGGAGGGGGTGCAATGGAAGGTTGCCAGTTACAATGCTGAGCCTTTTACGGAAGTCTGTTTATATAATAAAACGCATAAACGCGAGATTCGGAACTGCAGATATTTTTTCAGCGGACCGCAAAGCCAGAGGTGGAATTATGATTCAGGTCCTCGCGGGGTTCCTGGCTCTCATGATAATCATTCTGCTTTTTACAGCAGGCTATGCGGTATTGGTGATGACTCTGACAGAAGAGCCTGGCTTTCATCCGTATGAATTTGCAGTGTTTAGCTCCCAGCTTGAACAGGAAATCAAGCAAGCGGACTCGTTATCCGTTTCGCCTGGCGGCGACCGGCTGGTGATGACGGCTGATGGAGCGGTTGTAACATACGAGCCTTATGGATCAGGGATAAGAAGGCGTGTTAATTACACGGGCCATCAGATGATGCTGCAGCAGGTATCCAGCTTTACCTTTACCGTCAGTGATGAATCGGTAACTGTTGCAGCGACCGGTTCCGGAAGAACACATCGCGCAGCTCTGCTGTATCCCGGGGGTTTATTACATCGTTCTTATCAGATAAAACATACTAACAAGCCTGGCGATTTGAAACGTGATGAATCGTGCCTGCCCGATCGGAATTCGCTCACACAAGGTGTCTGCCTGGTTGACAGGAGCAGCAATTGAACAGCGAGAAAGGGTTCGCTTTACTTTATGCGATGCTATTACTGCTGATGATGAGCACGGCTGTCCTCGTCATCACTGCTGACATACAGAATATGCATGCCCTTCATGAACAGGAAATGAAAAGAAAAAACACAGCAATGCTCCAGCAGTCAGCGTTAGAATCGCTTATCCATTCAGGATTTTCAGAAGAATTAACCTGGAGCTACAGGAAAGATCAAATTCATGTGCAGCGTGATCCGCTTGAAGAAAATCGTTTTTTCATAACTGTCACATCCGGCTCCTATACAAGAGAGGCAGAGTTTGTCTATAATGAGGAAAGCCGACAGATTTCAGCTTGGAAGGAGCGCGTATGGAGTCATGACTAAAAGGGAAACGGTTTATTTAACCGGATTTATGGGCGCTGGTAAAACCACGTGCGGCAAGCTGCTTGCCGAAAAATTGAGCTTGCCGTTTATTGATCTGGATGACTGGATTCAGAAGCATCACAAAAAGTCAATTCCAGCTATATTTGCTGAAGAGGGAGAAGCTGGTTTTCGGAAGCGGGAACTGGATGCGTTGAAGACGGTATCGGGGTCAGCTGCAGTAGTCTCGACAGGAGGGGGGATAGTGGAAACTCCCGAAGCTCGAAACCTTCTGTCTAAAAACAGCTGTTTTTATTTGAGCGCCCCTTTTGAAGAACTGTTTAAACGAATCGAAGGGGATGCCTCAAGACCGCTCGCCCTGCTCGAAAAACCGAAACTTCAGGAACGATACGATAAGCGGGTGCCGCTATATGAAGAGTGTGGGTACTGCATTGATTCCGAGAAACTGACACCTGAAGAGCTGTGTGAAAAGCTTGCCGGGATGCTTCATAAACGCGATCCCATGTAATGGCTGTAAATGCGCCTGTTTCTAAAGGAATGACTTGCCTGAAAAAAGAGAATAGTGGTACGATAAAGACGCAGGAACGACATGTGAGAAAGATATAATGCGAATGACAGCAAGGGGAGAGAACGGAATCACCGTCGCCGAAGGAGCAAGCGAATTATCGTGAATCTCTCAGGCAAAGCAGACTCTTGTTGGACGCATCTCTGGAAAGACCCGTGCAGGAATGGGTCACCGATGGGGAAACTTTCCCCGGAGCCGCATGCTCCAGTGGAAAGGTAAACTCTCAGGTCAACAGGACAGAGGCGTACAGGTGCTGAGGCATCCGTATGCACTCTGTCCTTTTTCGTTCTTTGCGACCAGTCAATACATAACATAATTCAGAATCAGGGGTGGAAAACATGGGGAAACGTACACCGCTTTACGACCGTTATGCAGCATACGGAGGCAAAACGATTGATTTTGGAGGCTGGGATCTCCCGGTTCAGTTTAGTTCGATTAAAGAAGAGCATGAAGCTGTCAGGACAAAAGCCGGTTTATTTGATGTTTCGCATATGGGAGAAATTCGTGTCACTGGTGAAGGAACTCTGGATTTTCTGCAGAAAATGCTCACAAACAATGTGGAAAAGGCGGCTGATGGACAGTGTCAGTACACAGCAATGTGCTATGAAGATGGAGGAACGGTCGATGATCTGTTAATTTACCGGTTCAACTCCGAAGATGTGCTGCTCGTCGTAAATGCTGCGAACATTGAAAAAGATGAAGAGTGGCTGCGAAAGCACGCAGATGATCGTGTCACGATAACAAATGAGTCAGAGGAAACGGCCCAGCTTGCACTTCAGGGTCCTAAAGCAGAAGAACTGCTGCAGGAGCTCAGTGACACGAATCTTGCCGATATTTCCTTTTTTCGCTTTCGAGAAGTGAAAATTGACGGTGTAAACGCAGTTGTATCAAGAACTGGCTACACTGGAGAAGACGGGTTTGAAATCTATCTTCATCAAGATCGGGCAGCTGAACTTTGGGATACGCTCATTGATCAAGGAGCAGCTCCGATCGGTCTTGGCGCAAGAGACACGCTGCGTTTTGAAGCAAAGCTTGCGCTCTATGGTCAGGAGCTTTCTGCGGACATTACTCCGATTGAAGCTGGAATCGGGTTTGCTGTTAAAACAGATAAACCGTCGGATTTTCTAGGAAAAGCGACGCTTCAACAACAAAAAGCAGATGGGCCCCCGAGAAAGCTTGTCGGGATCGAGATGATCGATAAAGGCATTCCGCGGAATGGCTATAAGGTGTTTGGCGAGGAAACGGAAATCGGTTTTGTCACAAGCGGTACACAGTCCCCCACCCTGGGTAAAAATGTCGGTCTGGCTTTGCTGTCGGCTGACTGGACCGCAATTGGTACAGAAGTAGTGGTGCAGGTCAGAAAGAAAAAACTGAAAGCTGTTGTCGTTGAAACCCCGTTTTATAAACGATCTAAAGGAGGAAACTAACATGAGCAGTCATCGGTATCTGCCGTCAACAGAGCAAGATCAGCAAGCGATGATGGAAACGATTGGAATTGATTCGTTAGGAGAGCTATTTGCAGACGTTCCTGAGGAAGTTCGGTTTCAAGAGGCACTGAATGTTCCAGAAGCACTGAAGGAAACAGCGTTAATCAAAGAAATGCAGCGGCTCGCTGAAAAGAATACGAACGTGAAAGATGTACCTTCCTTTCTGGGGGCTGGTGTGTATGAGCACTACATTCCATCGGTCGTAAACCATATGCTGCTCCGTTCAGAATTTTTCACAGCCTATACGCCGTATCAGCCTGAGATTTCTCAAGGCGAGCTGCAGGGGATATTTGAATTTCAAACGATGATTGCTGAGCTCACCGGCATGGATCTCGCTAACTCTTCGATGTACGACGGTCCTACGGCTCTGGCTGAGGCAGCGATGATGAGCTGCGGTGTGACTAAGAAGAAGCATATTCTCGTTTCGGAGGCCGTTCACCCGGAAGCTGTGGAAGTACTGCGAACGAATGCAAAGGGCCAAAACCTGGAAGTCGTCGTTGTCGAGGCAGAAGATGGGCAAACAAACCTGACTGCGCTGGAAAACAGCTATTCTGAGGATACAGCCTGTGTCATCGTGCAGTATCCGAACTTCTTCGGCCAAATTGAAGATTTGGAAGAGATCGAAAAAATTGCTCATAGCAAAAAAGCACATTTTATTGTTTCATCCAATCCGCTGAGCCTGGGCATGCTGCAGCCGCCCGGAGAATTTGGAGCAGATGTTGTAGTAGGGGACGCTCAGCCGTTCGGCATACCAACCCAGCTGGGAGGACCGCACTGCGGCTACTTTGCTGTGACGAAAAAGCTGATGCGTAAAGTACCGGGCAGACTTGTTGGTGAAACAGTGGATGAAGACGGAAGACGAGGGTTTGTTTTAACGCTTCAGGCTCGGGAGCAGCATATCCGTCGCGACAAAGCTACCAGCAATATTTGTTCCAATCAGGCACTGAATGCGCTCGCTGCATCTGTGGCCATGAGCGCGATCGGAAAATATGGTCTTCAGGAAATGGCTTCTCAGAACATGCAAAAGGCCCACTACGCGAAAAAGCGCCTTCAGCAGGCTGGTTTTGAACTGGTTCATGATGGCCCGTTCTTTAACGAGTTTGTGATTAACCTGCCTGCACCGTGCGAACGAGTAAATGAGGCACTGTTTAAGAAAGGCATCATCGGCGGACTGGATCTAGGCAGATTTTACGAAGGACGCGATCATCACATGCTGATTGCAGTTACAGAGCTTCGTACGAAGGAAGAAATTGAAGCACTCGCAGAAGGACTGGAGGGATTAAAATGAGAACGGAAGAACAGGCGCTCATTTTCGAGCTGAGCAGAGAAGGTCGAATAGGTCACAGCCTCCCGGAACTGGATATCGATCCGGTTGAAGAGCAGGAGCTGCTGCCATCTAAGTATCGCAGAAAAGAACCAGCTGAACTGCCGCAGGTCTCCGAGCTTCAACTCGTCAGACATTATACGGCTTTATCACGCCGTAACCATGGAGTAGATTCCGGCTTTTATCCGCTCGGGTCGTGTACGATGAAATACAACCCGAAAATCAATGAAGATGTAGCGCGATATCCGGGCTTTGCTCACTTGCATCCGTATCAGCCGGAGTCACAGATTCAGGGTGCGCTTGAATTAATGTACGAACTGCAGCGGTCTCTTGAAGCTGTAACAGGTATGGATCAAGTGACGCTTCAGCCTGCAGCGGGGGCGCACGGTGAGTGGACCGGGCTTATGCTGATTCGCGCTTATCATGAGGCGAACGGCGATTACGGCCGTACGAAGGTCATTGTTCCAGACTCGGCACACGGCACGAACCCTGCCTCTGCTGTCGTAGCTGGATTTGACGCTGTTACGGTTCGCTCCAATGAAGAAGGACTGGTAGATCTCGAGCACCTGCGTGAGCTGGCAGGCGAGGACACAGCGGCGCTGATGCTGACGAATCCAAATACGCTGGGGCTGTTTGAACGCGATATTGTTGAAATGGCTTCCATTATTCATGAAGCGGGCGGGAAATTATACTATGACGGAGCTAACTCCAATGCAATTTTAGGCATGACTCGTCCCGGTGATATGGGATTTGACGTCGTACACTTAAATCTGCACAAAACGTTTACAACTCCACACGGTGGAGGAGGACCTGGTTCTGGTCCGGTTGGGGTTAAGCAGGATCTTGTTCCGTATCTACCAGCTCCGATCGTTGCAAAAGAGGGCGACAGCTACAGGTTTGCCTGGGAGTTTCCGGATACGATTGGCCGAGTGAAGCCATACTACGGTAACTTTGGAATTAATGTACGTGCCTATACGTATATTCGAACGATGGGCCCGGAAGGATTGCGGCAGGTTTCCCGTCAGGCAGTGCTGAATGCAAATTATATGCTGCGCAGGCTGCAGCCGTACTTTGACACGCCATATGAGCAGCATTGCAAGCACGAGTTTGTATTGTCAGGGAAAAGACAAAAGAAACTTGGCGTCCGAACGCTGGATATCGCAAAGCGGTTGCTTGATTTCGGCTATCATCCGCCGACGATTTACTTCCCAATTAACGTCGAGGAATGCCTCATGATTGAACCGACTGAAACAGAATCGAAAGAAACACTGGACGAATTTTGCGATGCGATGATTCAAATTGCTAAAGAAGCAGAAACGAATCCTGAGATTGTTCAGGAGGCTCCTCATACGACGGTCGTAAGCCGTTTAGATGAAACACAGGCAGCCCGTAAGCCAATCTTGCGCTGGCAAGCGAAAGAAGAAGCAACCGTTTAATTTAAAAGAAGAAAAAGCCTTCCGGGGAGCCATCTCCGGAAGGCTTTTTGCAGGGAAATCTTATTTTTTTACTTTGCCTGTCCACTTTTTAAAGCCGCCTTTAAGCATGTTCAGATCTTCGGCATCTCTTTTTTTGCGGAGAATCTTGGCAGCCTGTACAGATCGGGATCCGTTTTGACAGTATAAATAAACAGGCTTATCCGGCCGAATCTCTGAGTTTCGCATCCTCATTTGAGAAAGCGGAATATTTCGTGCACCCAGAATATGTCCGGTTTTAAATTCCCGCTCTTCACGGACATCAATCAACTGTGCTTTTCGGTAATTTTTAGTGAACTCTTCCTGTGTCAAAACCGACAGGTACGACGGTTTTTTCATACGGAAAATGAGAAACACAATTAGCAAGACGGTTACTGCAATCAGTATCCACAGTTCCATTCTGACACCCCTTTACATGACGTTTACCATACTAAATAATAAACGTTATCAGGTCTTTGTGCAATGTTTCTCTTTCTGCTTTGTTCTTCAGTCTGTTTTTCTGTATGATAGAATGGTTGGGAGGTTGCTCGTATGGAACAATGGTATTACATAAATTCAGGTCCGGCCGGTCCCGCCTACAACATGGCGCTTGATGAAAAGCTGATGGATTGGCACCGGGAAGGGCGAATTCCTCCGGTTATCCGCTTTTATGAATGGAATCCGGCCTCGCTTTCACTCGGTTATTTTCAGCGAGTGGAACGGGATATTGATCTAGAGGCTGTTAAACGGCATAAAGCAGGACTTGTCAGGAGGCCGACAGGCGGCAGAGCTGTCCTGCACGAAGATGAGCTGACGTACAGCATCATCGTAAAGGAAGATCATCCCGGTATTCCCGCCGGCATCACCGAAGCATACAGAGTCCTTTCAGGAGGTCTCCTGCTCGGATTTAAAAACATGGGATTGGAAGCGGGATTTTCCATTCCGCGGACGGAAGAAGAAAAAGCAGATTTAAAATCACCGCGATCCGCCGTCTGTTTTGACGCACCATCCTGGTATGAGATGGTTGTAAACGGTCGAAAGATTGCCGGGAGTGCCCAAACGAGACAAAAAGGAATTATTTTGCAGCACGGATCAATTATTCGGCGGTTTGATGAGGAAAAATTATTTGATATGTTTTTATTTAAGAGTGAACGAATTCGCCGGAGAATGCAGGCAGGCTTCCGCAGTAAAGCGACGCCAATGGAGGAGCTCATGGAACGCATTCCATCTCCAGAAGATATGAGGGCTGCTTTTGTGCGCGGGTTTGAAGAGGATCTTGGCATTCAGCTTAAAGAGTGGGAGCTCAATCAAGAGCTGAAAGAGCAGGTCAGCCATCTGGCTATAAGTAAATACGCGTCGGATGAGTGGAATTACAAATACTAGTATATACCTATTTTTTCGAGCAGAGCCTTGCGCCCGCCGGCTCCTCGAAAAACGGCATATTAATTTCATAACTTTTGCGTTTACAAGCTGACGACCAGGGTATAGAATAGCAATATATCCTATATATAGTTGCTTATTTCACTGAAAACACTATATATAGCGTCATGCTTACGTAATTTCATAAGGAGCCTTGCCGGGCTTCCTTTCTTTTTGCCCGGACAATGATGCTCAGCATTATCAAAAGTACGAGAAGGAGCGAGGCCAGTGACTACGTATATGTCAGAAAAACGAATTGATCTCGATCAGCTGAATAAGGACATTGAGCAGTTTCCACAGGTATTTCCGGTAACTCCGGATATGCACCGTCAGCAAAGCGGAGTTTCCAGATTGGTGATGCTGGATCGTTATACGTTCAAGGATACAGAAAAAGTAACGTTAAAAGCAGGAGATTTTGTCGTACTGACCGTTAAGAACGATCCAAAGTTTCCAGCACGGGGATACGGTTTTGTGACGAGCATTAACTGGGAAGCGGGAACCGCTAAAATTGCGGTTGAAGAAGAATTCCTCGGTGTGCTTGATTCTCCTGAAGAGAAAAAGACCGGCATCGTTGAGCGCTCACTAGCGACGATCGATAAACCGCTTGAGCTTTATTATGAACAGATTGCTAAGCGTAATGCTCGCGGTCTTGCCTCCGTTGAGAAAACAGAAGAGAAGCGCAGTGAATGGTTTGAAAAGTTCTACCAGCAGCTCGTGAACATGAATTTTGTTCCTGCAGGACGGGTTCTTTACGGAGCAGGCTCCGAAACAGACGTTACGTATTTTAACTGCTATGTCATGCCTTTCGTAGCTGACTCACGAGAGGGAATTTCCGATCACCGCAAACAAGTCATGGAAATCATGAGCCGCGGCGGAGGTGTGGGAACGAATGGATCTACGCTTCGTCCAAGAAACGCGCTTGCAAGAGGAGTGAACGGGAAGTCTTCCGGTTCAGTATCCTGGCTCGATGATATCGCTAAGCTGACGCATCTCGTTGAGCAGGGAGGGTCCAGGCGAGGAGCACAGATGATAATGCTCGCAGACTGGCACCCGGATATTTTGGAGTTTATTATTTCAAAAATGCAGAATCCGCGGATTCTCCGCTATCTGCTCGAGCAGACAGAGGATGATCAAATTGCATCTCTTATAAAAGACAAACTGAAATTCACGCCGTTCACAGAGCTGGAAGAGGCAATGTACCAGAGCATCATTAATTATAAGCATATTGAAGGCCAGGGAGGCTTTGATCCAAAAGTAATCCGTGATGCGGAACAAAAGCTTCGGGATGGCGGAACGTATCAGGTCAACAATGCCGAATTTTTAACTGGTGCGAACATTTCCGTCTGTATAACGAAAGAGTTTATGGAAGCTGTTGAGCAGGATGCAGATTACCAGCTTCGTTTCCCGGACGTAGAGAACTATTCAGCAGAGGAAATGCAGGCGTATAACCGCGAATGGCAGGAGTACGGAGATGTTCGTGAATGGGAAAAGCTTGGGTTTGGTGTCCGCACTTACCGCACCATTAAAGCGAAAGAGCTTTGGAACCTCATTAATATCTGTGCGACGTATTCTGCAGAACCTGGTATTTTCTTTATAGACAATGCTAACGAAATGACAAATGCAAGTGCCTACGGGCAAAAAGTAGTTGCTACCAACCCTTGCGGAGAGCAGCCGCTCGCTCCTTACTCCGTTTGCAATTTGGCTGCGGTAAACCTTGCTGAAATGGCAGATACAGAGGCGAAGAAAGTAGATTACGAAAAACTGGCTGAGACAGTAGCTACCGGCGTCCGCATGCAGGACAACGTCATTGACGCAACTCCTTATTTCCTGGAACAAAACACGAAGCAGGCGCTCGGCGAGCGACGCGTCGGTCTTGGGGTTATGGGGCTGCACGATCTGTTAATTAAGACGGAGACCCGCTATGGCTCTGACGAAGGAAATGTCCTTGTTGATAAGATTTTTGAAACGATTGCTGTTACGGCTTATCGTACCTCAATCGAACTTGCTGAGGAAAAGGGAAGCTTTCCTTATCTTGAGAGTAACAGCGCAGATGAAACACAGTACCTTCGATCGAAGTTCACGGAAACCGGTTATATGAAGAAAATGCCGCTAGACGTGCTGGAGGGGATTCAGAAGCACGGCATTCGCAACTCTCATCTCTTAACAGTAGCGCCTACTGGCTCTACTGGAACGATGGTCGGAGTATCTACTGGATTGGAGCCGTATTTTTCCTTCTCTTATTTCCGAAGCGGAAGACTTGGAAAGTTTATCGAAGTGAAGGCAGAAATTTTGCAAAAATATCTTGAAGAACATCCGGAACAAGATCCGAATGAGCTGCCCGACTGGTTTGTTTCGTCAATGGAGCTTTCACCTGAAGAACATGCAGACGTTCAATGTGTGATTCAAAAATGGGTGGACAGCTCATTGAGTAAAACGGTTAATGCACCAAAAGGCTATACCGTAGATCAAGTTAAATCTGTTTATGAGCGTCTCTATAAAGGCGGAGCTAAAGGCGGTACAGTTTACGTTGACGGCAGCCGTGATTCACAAGTGCTTACGCTGAAAGCAGAAGAGAACGACAACTATGCAGTGGACCTCACTGGAGGAGAGCAGCAGAATGAAACAAAGCAGCCGGTTGTGCTTGTTGAAACTATTACCGATGTCCGCTCCACTTCTGTAAATTACGGAAGTGAGGTTGGAGATACGTGCCCGGTTTGCCGACAGGGAACGGTAGAAGACATCGGAGGCTGCAATACGTGCACGAACTGCAGCGCTCAGTTAAAGTGCGGGTTGTAAATTTCACATTGCGGTAACAAAAGGACTGCAGGACTCGATGAACGAGTCCTGCAGTCCTTTTCGGGCTTGAACAGAATATAATATTATGAGGTGGGCGAAACACACGCAGCCGCAATAAGAATCGATCCTGTAAAGGCGCCAGTGTTAAGCTGTGAATGGACCGAGCAGCAAGAAAGCATAGAAATAGACCGGCGCATATGCTAAAATGTGACATGCACAATGAATGCAAGCTGTCTGGAGGATCATACATGCCTACACCCAGTATGGAAGATTACTTAGAACGAATTTATCAACTGATCGATGAAAAAGGCTATGCCAGAGTATCAGACATTGCAGATGCATTGGACGTCCATCCATCATCTGTAACAAAAATGGTTCAGAAGCTTGATGCTGAGGATTATTTAGTTTACGAAAAATACAGAGGCCTCGTCCTGACAGCCAAAGGGAAAAAGATAGGCAAACGGCTCGTCTACCGGCATGAACTGCTTGAGGAATTTATGCGCATTATTGGTGTCGATGAGAAACGAATTTACAGTGATGTGGAAGGAATTGAACACCACCTCAGTTGGGAAGCGATTGACCGGATCGGGGATCTCGTAACGTATTTTGAAGAAGATCACAATCGCGTCAAAGAATTGAAAGCGACCCAGCGAAAACAGGACCCTGAAGAAGGCGGAGAAGAGCAGTAAATCGTTACTTCAGGACGTATAAACCATAAGGAGCACCCCGTCAGCCTTCCGCTGATAGGGTGCTCCTTCTCGATTAATCCCTAAATAATTTTTTCGCCCCGTCCATACTGAGCGTACGAACCTGAGACGACCATAATAAAAGGCAGAATAATCGTTATCCACAGGCCTAGAAATAAACCGGCCGCTACATCACCGATCAGGAAGCCCTCAAAAGCAGGACGGACGCCGAAATGAACAAATAAAATGCCGGCTGCCCCAATAGCGGAAGCAAGCCATTTGGCTGGAGCTTGGGTCTGTTCAACAAACATCCGTACTTTATACTGCTCCAGCACCGCTCCTATGCCAGTTCCAAGCAGCAGACCAGGGAGCAGCAAAAACAAATCATCAGGAGCTAAGAGAAGAGCTAAAAAGAAGGGAAGGATAATAGAGAACGAAAATAGATAAGCATCCGGCATAGATCCGATCCATTCAAGGCTGCGGTAAAAGGTATAACTGATAAAACCGCCAATCAGTATACCGCCGGTAACGGTGAAAACAGGTACGCCTCCTGCAAGCAGGTAAATCAGGCTGACGGCTGCAGCTGCAGCAATACAAAGGGCTGCTTCTGTTCTTCTCCTGCACAGCGGCAGCAGAAAAGCAAACAGTGTAACCGTTGCCTGAATATGAGGATGGGTAAAGGGAACGCGATCATTGCTTAAAAGCAAATATGGAAAATACATCAGAATAACGTATCCGAGCGACAGAGAAAGCACCGTCAGATAAAGAAGCTGAAAACCCGATCGTTTATCCAACGTCCAAAAAATCGCTCCGGCAGTGATCAGCCAAACTGCAAAGAGTATCTGTGAATAGACAGTGACAAAATAGGAACTCAAGCTTGATCCCCCGCTTCCTGAAGAACTTCAGACTTAATCGGGTGTAAAAGAAAAGAGCCAAGCATTAAAACAAGGCCCGGCTCTTTTTCTTAGGGTTCTTTTTACCTTCAATAACGGTCAGCTTCACCTCTGACTGCCTTTTCAGCAGCGGCTTCGGATGTCGCTTTTCCTGTTTCACCGTTTTCAGTGGAACGTGGCTCCGACGTGATTTCGGCTTGGTTTTCTGCTGCTGCTTAACAACGGGCCGCCCGTTCTTAACAGGCACTTGAAACCCGCTCTGGCGCTGCATCAGCTTCGGCTGCAAAAACTTTTTAAACAGCAGAATAAGCAGTGTGACAATTCCAATCGTTACGAAAATACTGGTTATGAATCCGGCGGGATCGCTGAACAGGGAGACCCCGATGCCGAGAGCAGCAAAAGCTAATACGATAACCACAAGCGGATGAATGCGCCTGCTTTTCATTAGGTCCACCTCCATAAATGTTAAACGGATCATCAGTCCGGTGAAGGAATACGTATACTTACATTTTACATGAGCAAATCGAATACTGCTAGAATGATCTACCGTTCTTTTCCCTGTTTCAACGGATTTTACACCTTGTATTGCCAACCTTGATGAACTATTCATTCCCAGGCTACTATGATAAAATATTCGTTGTGAAAGAATTTCGCAGGAAGGCGGGATGCCCGCATGCTGAACGTTCATGTCATTAATGGACCTAATTTGAATCGGCTTGGAAAAAGGGAGCCGCATATTTATGGAGCAAAGACGCTTCATGACCTTGAAAAAAAAGTGGCAGCACATGCGGACCAGCTTGGCGGAGCCGTTACTTTTTTTCAATACAGCAGTGAAGGGGCTATCATTGACTGCCTGCATGCCGCTGAAGAAACGGCAGATGCGGTCATTTTAAATCCGGCTGCGTTTACACACTACAGCTACGCGCTTCGTGATGCAATTGCCTCTATAGGCATTCCGGTTGTAGAGGTACATCTATCCAACGTTCACGCCCGGGAAGCATTCCGTGCCGTGTCCGTTACAGCGCCGGTATGCAGAGGGCAGATAAGCGGTTTCGGTTTTGAAGGGTACTGCATGGCACTCGACTTTCTTTACAGGGAGGAATTAGCATGACGAGAACAGATCAACTAAGAAGCAGGTTCGATGCGCATGGCGTAGATGCTTTTGTAACGCAAAGTACATATAACAGAAGGTATTTGACCGGTTTTACAGGAACAGCTGGCGCAGCTCTAATCGCAGCTGACAAAGCACAGCTGATCACGGATTTTCGCTATACGGTTCAGGCACGCAGCCAGGCAGAGGGTTTTGAGATCGTTGAACATAAAAAACCATTGCTTGAAGAGCTGGCCGAACAGGTAAAGGCACAGGGCATTCAAAAGCTTGGGTTTGAGAAGGATCACGTTTCTTATACACAGTATGAAGCACTGCGAGATCAACTGGACTGTGAACTGGTTCCAGTATCCGGCATCGTGGAAGACATGAGACTCGTGAAGACTGCGGAGGAAATCAGCGTGATCGAAAAAGCGGTGCAAATCGCCGATGAGGCGTTTGCGCACATTCAGACATACATTAAGCCTGGAGTAAAGGAAATTGACGTATCGAATGAGCTGGAGTTCTTCATGCGAAAGCAGGGGGCTGTTTCTTCCTCTTTTGATATTATAGTCGCTTCTGGAGAACGTTCTGCCTTCCCTCACGGCGTCGCTTCAGATAAAGTCATTGAGCCTGGAGAACTTGTGACGTTGGATTTCGGTGCTTACTATAATGGATACTGCTCTGACATTACGAGAACGGTGGCAGTCGGGAATATATCAGACGAATTGAAAGAGATCTACGACACGGTACTCCAGGCGCAAATCCGGGGCGTCAATGGCTTAAAGCCAGGTCTCACCGGACGTGAAGCAGATGCACTGACGAGAGACTATATTAAGGACAAAGGGTACGGCGAGTATTTCGGCCATTCTACCGGACACGGAATGGGCATGGAGGTGCATGAAGGTCCAGGGCTTTCACATCGCTCCGACAAAAAGCTGGAGCCTGGGATGGTTGTAACGGTCGAACCAGGCATCTATGTTGAGGGAACCGGCGGAACGAGAATCGAAGATGACGTCGTTATCACCGAGGAAGGTTGCCGGATTCTTTCCAAATCTTCGAAAGAACTGATCGTTTTATAAGCATAAACGTACTGTTACATTAAAAAGGAGGATATAACATGATTTCAGTAAACGATTTTAAAACAGGACTAACGATTGAAGTAGACAATGATATTTGGCAGGTGTTGGAGTTTCAGCATGTCAAGCCGGGAAAAGGGGCCGCTTTTGTCCGTTCCAAGCTCAGAAGCCTTCGTTCAGGGAACATCCAGGAGAAAACATTCCGGGGAGGAGAAAAAGTAGAAAAAGCGCACATCGATAATGCGAAAATGCAGTATTTGTATTCGTCAGGTGATGAACACGCATTTATGAATACAACGACTTATGAACAAATTGAACTGTCTACCTCCCAGATCGAACGGCAGCTGAAGTTTTTAAAAGAGAATATGGAGGTAAGTGTCCTCTCATTCGGAACAGAAATTCTTGGAGTGGAACTTCCACAGAACGTGAAGCTCGAAGTGACGGAAACGGAGCCAGGCATTAAAGGCGATACGCAGTCAGGCGGAACGAAGCCTGCAACACTCGAAACAGGATTGACTGTGCAAGTGCCGTTTTTCGTAAACCAGGGCGACATCCTGATTATTGATACAAAAGACGGCAAATACATTTCCCGCGGATAGCAGAGAATTTAAATTAATTGGAGTGAGCAGTCATGGAATGGTCAGAATTAACGGAAGGCGCAAAAGCAGTATTGGAACAGACGCGCAGCCAAAAAAACGATAAAATTCAGATTGTGGAGTTTGAAGTAGGATTCTCTCAGTCTGAAGAAGAAGCAGAGGGGGGCATGCCGGTTTCTATTCAGGAAGAAGACTACAAAAGCCTGAAGGCATACACTCAGGAAAACGAGTACGGTGAGAAGTATCATATGGCGCGCAATAAAAACATTGTTAAAATCATTTTGCTTGAAGACGGAAAAATTCCGGATAACCTTTCAGACTTTCCGATTTTCCGGGACTACAAAACAGTGGAAAAGCAGGACTTAGAGCAGGAAGAAGCTGCAGAAAGCAGTGACAGCAATAACGAAGCTTGATCGAGGATGATCGTATCTCTGCTGTAAAGCGTCACCTTGGAAAGAATGGAGTAAGGCGAAGGAATTCCTTCGCTTTACTCAGATTGTCATTGTAAGCGCTTACGAAGTGGTCTGACCAAAAAGATGTTTTCAAATTATCTGAAATACGGTAGCATATTTATGAGCAACTCCTAATGGTTTATCGTTACATGTAACGGAAGCTAAATGATGAAAGGGCGGATCATGATGTTAAAAATTCAGGAAATCAGAGAGCTCATTAAACTGATTGACGATTCAAGCATTGATGAATTTAAGTACGAGCAAAATGGAGCAAAAGTGTCACTTAAAAAACACGGCGGTCAAACCGTACAAGCATCTTCACCTGCACCGCAGCAAAAGGAAGCTCCAGCGCCTCAGCCGGCTCCAGCGCCTGCGCCTGAAAAACAGTCTGCTCCGGAGCCAAAGGCCGAAGCTCCTCAAACTGGCAGCGATCAGGAAGGTACATATAAAATAACCTCACCAATGGTTGGAACGTTTTATTCCTCTCCCTCTCCGGATTCGGATCCGTACGTAGCAGAAGGAGACACGGTTAAGAAGGACTCCGTCGTCTGCATTGTTGAAGCGATGAAGCTGATGAATGAAATCGAAGCAGAAGTGAACGGACGTATTGTAAAAGTACTGGTTGAGAACGGCGAGCTGGTTGAATACGGCCAGGAACTATTTCTCGTCGAAGCAGAATAGAGGGATTGAATATGAAAAAAATACTAGTCGCAAACCGCGGAGAAATTGCCGTCCGAATTATCCGGGCAGCACAGGAAATGGGCATTGGCACTGTAGCCGTTTATTCAACTGCAGATAAAGATGCGCTGCACGTTCGAATGGCTGATGAGTCTGTCTGTATCGGTCCTGTCTCCAGCACAGACAGCTATTTAAATTTCACCAACATTATTAGTGCTGCTAAGCTGACGGATGTTGACGGAATTCATCCAGGCTACGGTTTCCTGGCTGAAAACCCCGATTTTGCTGAAATATGTGATGCCTGTAACGTGACGTTTATTGGTCCCAGTCCACAGGCTATCAGTCAAATGGGAACAAAGGACGTCGCAAGGAAAAAGATGCAGGAAGCTGGAGTACCTGTCGTACCAGGCTCTGATGGCCTTGTCGATGGTCCAGATCACGGAGCCGAAGTAGCGGCTGAAATTGGCTACCCTGTTATCATTAAAGCAACTGCCGGAGGCGGCGGAAAAGGGATTCGAGTAGCTAGAGATGAAGCAGAATTAAAAAAAGGAATTTCTGTTACCCAAAAAGAAGCGAAGGCGAACTTCGGCAACGGCGGCGTCTATTTAGAAAAATTTATCGAAGATTTCCGGCACGTGGAAATACAGGTGCTGGCTGACAAGCACGGCAATACGATTCATCTAGGGGAGCGCGACTGCTCAATCCAGCGTCGCCTGCAAAAGCTGGTGGAAGAAACGCCATCGCCTGCGGTGAGTCCGGAAGTACGCCGGAAGATGGGTGACGCGGCTGTTAAAGCTGCCGAAGCTGTAGATTATGTTGGAGCTGGTACGATTGAATTTATTTTCGATCATAATACCGAATCATTTTATTTTATGGAAATGAATACACGGATTCAGGTGGAGCATCCTGTAACCGAAATGGTTACAGGCGTCGATTTGATTAAAGAGCAGATTCGTGCGGCCTCCGGCGAGCCGCTCAGCGTCCGCCAGGAAGATGTGACGTTTAATGGCTGGAGCATCGAATGCCGGATCAATGCAGAAGATCCATTCCGTAACTTTATGCCCTCTCCGGGAACCTTGTCTTTTTATCTCCCGCCGGGCGGACCAGGAGTCAGAGTCGACAGCGCGTGTTATAATGGGTACACAATTAGCCCGTTTTATGATTCAATGGTGGCAAAGCTGATTGTACACGGGGCCGATCGAGCGGAAGCCGTGAGCAAAATGGAGCGCGCGCTGAAAGAATTTTATGTGGAAGGAGTCCATACGACAATTCCTTTCCATATCAGGCTTTTTCAGCATGACGTATTCCGAAGCGGGGATTTCAATACGAAGTTCCTCGAGCTTTACCCGATACGTGCTGAAGAGGAGGAGTAAGATGGCTGAGAACCACACAGTAAAAATAGCCGATTATAAAAATGAACTGGGTACGGTTGAAATCTCACCTGAGGTCGTGGAAATAATTGCGGGCCTCGCAGCTGCAGAAGTGGAAGGTGTAGACCACCTGCACGGGAATTTCGCGGCTGGAGTTGCTGAGAAACTGGGACGTAAATCCTTAAGCAAAGGGATAAAGGTCGACATGAACGGGGAGAATGTCACAATCGATGTCTACATCGTTACAAAATACGGGCATTCAATCCCGGAAGTTGGCGGCCGGGTACAAGAAAACATCGTACAAACATTGAAAACGATGACAGCGCTGGAGGCACAGAACGTGCACATTCACGTAACCGGTGTCCAGTTTGAAACAAAGCTGGAAGCTGAGGCCGCTCCAGAATAATGCAGCGTTCTGCAGGCATGCTAGTTGCCTGCAGAACGTTTTTTCTTGATTAAAGCGCTTACGCCCCCTTTCACATAGTGCATGAAGGCTTAGTGATATGCTATTATGTAAAAGGTAATCAGACAGAGCAGTACAAAAAGGAGCAAGATATTTTATGAACAGAAGAGTGGCTAGAATCAAGTCGGTTCAGGCCCTTTACCAGGTGGAAATGACCGGAGTCGACCCGGCTGAAGCCATAGAGGCCACATTGGAACAGGACGAGCAGAGCAGTGACTTCCTAATAAAACTCGTAAATGGAACACTGGATCATCAGGAAGAGATTGACGGACGACTGGAGGGGGCACTTGACCACTGGTCGCTTGATCGGTTGTCGAGAATTGACAGAGCCATTCTCAGACAGTGTGTCTTTGAAATGATGAACCTCGAGGACGTACCGGTCAATGTCAGTATTAACGAAGCCATTGACCTCGCCAAAGGCTTTAACGCTGACGAAGAAGCTGGTAAATTTGTAAATGGAGTAGCGTCCCGAATCGCTGCGGAATTAAACGAAAACAACGAATAAAAAGGGGATGGGAATATGGGAGCAGAAGTGATTTCCGGTAAAGAGCTTGCACAGGCGACGCGTCAAAGTCTTAAGGAGCGGACTGAGAAACTGGTGGAACAAGGAATAACACCCGGTCTTGGAGTCATTCTGGTAGGAAATGACCCTGCTTCCGCCTCTTACGTTCGTGGAAAAGAAAAAGCGTGTCTGGAAACAGGTATTCATTCTGAAGTGGACCGGCCTGAAGCGACCATCACAGAAGAGGAGCTGCTCGAAAAGATTGAGCGCTTAAACAATCGCGAGGAAATTCACGGGATTCTCGTTCAGCTTCCGCTGCCGGACCACATCGACGAGCAGAAAGTCATTATGGCGATCGACCCGGCTAAAGACGTAGATGGCTTTCATCCTTACAATACCGGAAAAATGCTGACAGGCGAGGACGGTTTTTTACCGTGCACGCCGTTTGGAATTATACATATGCTGAAGTCACGCAACATACCAATTGAAGGCCGTCATGCTGTCGTGGTTGGCCGCAGTAATATAGTCGGCAAGCCAGCCGGAATGCTTTTATTGAAAGAGAATGCGACTGTTACGTTCTGCCATTCCCGAACACAAGATATGAGAAGCCATACGCTGCAGGCCGATATTCTCATTGCTGCTGTCGGTAAAGAAAAATTCATATCAGCAGATGACGTAAAGCCTGGCGCAGTGGTCGTGGACGTAGGCGTCAACCGCACATCCGACGGGAAGCTGGCAGGAGATGTTGATTTTGCTGGCGTGAAAGAAAAGGCTTCATTTATTACGCCTGTACCCGGCGGTGTTGGGCCGATGACGATTACCATGCTGATGTACAACACGGTGATGTCAGCTGAAAAGAAGCTGTCCGCAACATGAATCACGTTACCGTATCGGCAATCACAACGCTTATTAAGCAAACGCTCGACAGGCATGCCGGACTTCAAAATGTATGGGTGCAGGGAGAGATATCCAACTTTAAGAAGCACAGCCGCGGTCATATGTACTTCACGCTAAAGGACGATAAATCCCGACTGCAAAGCGTCATGTTTGCCGGAAACAACCGCAGCCTTGCCTTTGCTCCAGAAAATGGAATGAAGGTGCTGGTCCGCGGAGATATCTCCGTCTATGAGCCTTTTGGTCAGTATCAGTTTTATGCTAAAGAGATGCAGCCGGATGGCATAGGTCATCTTTATATGGCCTTTGAACAGCTGAAGAAAAAACTAGAGGCGGAAGGGTTGTTTTCGCCGGATCATAAGAAAAAAATCCCTAAAATTCCGGAACGGATTGCGGTCGTCACGTCTCCAACCGGGGCTGCAGTTCGCGACATTGTGACGACGATACGACGGAGGTATCCGCTCGCAGCGGTGACACTTCTTCCTGTATTGGTTCAGGGCCCAAACGCTCCAGAGTCGATCATAAAAGCGCTGAGACAAGCTGAAGAAACAGCCTCCTTTGATGTGATCATTGCCGGCAGAGGCGGGGGTTCTCTGGAAGAACTTTGGGCGTTTAACGAGGAAGAGGTTGCGCGCACGATCTTTTCTTTGACAACACCGGTGATCTCTGCGGTCGGGCATGAAACAGATGTAACCATCAGTGACTTCACTGCTGATTTACGAGCACCTACGCCGACTGCGGCTGCCGAGCTTGCAGTACCGGATATACAGGATATGCGTGCATTTGTGATGGAACGCCACACCCGCCTGCTTCGTGCAGTGAAATTAAAATTTGATCGAAAGCAGGAGCAGCTGAAAGCACTTGAGCGCTCGTATGCATTTCAATATCCGCAGCGTCTTTTAGAACAAAAGGAGCAGGAGCTCGATATATGGACGGATAAACTTCGTCGTGCGCTTCAGGAGAATGCCCAGTCCCAGCGAATTCGTCTGGAAAAAATGGAGCAGCGGCTTTCTCATGTACATCCTAATCAGATGGCGGAGAAAGAAAAGAACAAGCTCATGCAGCTCGAACAGGCTTTAAAGACCGCGATAAGACGGCAGCATGATAACGAGCGTCATCGGCTGAACCTGCAGCTGTCCAAACTGGAGCTCCTAAGTCCGCTTCAGCTGATGAAAAAAGGCTACAGTCTTACCTATGATAAGCATGGTGATCTGTTGAGATCGGTTGACAGTGTTGCGAAAGGTGACAAGGTATCACTGAAAATGAAAGATGGCCGCATTGATGCGTCTGTCGTCAATGTAATCAGAGAGGAGCGCGAGGACAAATGACCTTTGAAGAGTCTATGAAAAAACTGGAAAGCATCGTGCAAAACCTGGAGCAGGGTGACGTGCCGCTTGAAGAAGCAATCGACATGTTTCAAGAGGGAATGAAGCTGTCCAAAGCTTGCCATGACAAACTGCACAAGGTGGAAAAGCAGATGACTGAAGTGCTCGAGCAGGACGGTACCCTGTCAGAACTTCCGGAGGAGGAGTTGTAGCGTGCAACTGAAAACATTTATGTCTGTTTATAAAGATCGGGTTGAGCAGCTGTTTCCGACCGTCGTAGGCTCTGCAGAAATGCCGCAAAAGCTGAAGGAATCGATGCTTTATTCATTGGAAGCAGGCGGGAAACGGGTCAGACCTCTGCTCGTCTATGCAGTTTTGGACACATATGGAATAGCACCGGAAAAAGCCGATCAGACAGCCTGCGCTATCGAATTTATCCATACGTACTCACTGATTCATGATGATCTGCCAGCAATGGATGATGATGACGTACGCCGGGGGCGTGCAACCAATCACCGTGTTTATGGAGATGCCTGCGCCATATTGGCAGGAGATGCGATGCTCACGCAAAGTTTTCAGCTGATTGCAAAGGACGAGCTGCTTTCTGCGGATAAAAAGGTGCAGATCATTGCAGCTGTAACTGAGGCGTCAGGTGCACCAGGAATGGTAGGGGGTCAGCTGGACGACATGGAAGCAGAGGGACGTGAAGTAGACGTCCAAGAGCTGGAATATATCCATGCCCGAAAAACGGGTGCTTTATTATCGGTGGCGCTTCAAGCCGGTGCGGTAATTGCGGGTGCTCCGGAAGCGGAACAGCGGGCTTTAGAGGCTTTTGGTAAGCATATCGGTCTTTCCTTTCAGATCAAAGATGATCTCCTGGACGTTGAAGGAGATGAATCAGAGATCGGCAAGCCGGTCGGCAGCGATGAAACGAATGATAAAAACACCTATGTGCGCCTTCTGGGAGTGGAGGGAGCGCGGGAAAAACTCCGCTATCACACTAACAGAGCGTTTGCGGAACTGGAGCAGGTTTCCGGCAATACGGCCGTGTTAAAGGAGCTCGCCGCATACATCAGCGAGCGCACGAAGTAATTGTCCGTACCTCTTTACTCATGGTATAATGAGAAAGGAGAGTGGTGCAGTATTCTAGTCAGTTCTTCACCTTCGAAAGCGGGCCTAAAAATCCACTAAAGGGCACATCGATGAAGTTCCTAGTCTCGGCTTGAGGCGCCCAGCCTTGGGTCCTGACTGGGAGTAAAGGCTGTAGGGCGATCCACAATGGCATGTGGGCGTTGACCCTGCAGCCGCGGAGGCCCATGAGTGTGGTGCTGTTCCCATCAGCGCTATGCTCATGGGTATGAACCTGCCGCGCGGGAAAGGGAAACCCGTGGGCAGCGTAGCCTGCCTTGAGTGGAGTATGAGGGGATTACGGCCGCCAGCCGTATGAAATCATCTCTGCAAAAGAGGATAGAAGGTGGCCGGAGCTGCCAAGGAAAACTTCTAGACTGTTCCGTGTACATGAACAGGGGATTATAGTGCGTACTAAGTGGTAATCCAGTCTGATGTTTGGTGACAGCATCAAGCCGGCTTTAAAGGGAAACCACCGGAGCGGCGACGCTTCGGCAGCCGGTTGGGAAAACCTACTGGACCTATGGCGCAGTTTTTACCCTGTTTGTGACCACTCTTCCTACATATTTACATATCAGCCGGGGTCAAGCCGGCATGCTAAAGGACTTTTAAAGAAAGCCGGGTTGCCTTAATGAAACAGTCAATGATCGATTCGTTGAAATGGAGCTGGATGATTGCCGTTATCACTCTTGTGTTAGCGGCTATTTTTTCTGTCGTCTCCACAGCAATCCTGAGCGGTGTCGCGTGGGGCGTCGGCATGCTGATTGTGTTTCTAATTGTCCTGATAGGGGTAATATCAGATACGATAGGTGTTGCCGCAACTGCGGCCGCAGAAAAGCCGTTTCACGCGATGGCAGCAGAAAAACTGCCCGGGGCAAGGCAAGCGGTTACGATCACACGAAACGCAGATAAGTTCTCCAATTTTACGAATGATGTGATTGGGGATATTGCCGGTGTCATCAGCGGTACTGCTTCTGCCTATGTGGTCCTTCAGCTAGCCGTGCAGCTTGGACATAGCGAAGGATCGACGCTGCAATTTGTTATTTCTGTCGTTTTTACGAGTGTCGTTGCAGCGCTTACTGTAGGTGGTAAATCAGTAGGCAAAACAATTGCGATCCGCTATTCTACTGAGATCATCTACCGTGTGGGTAGATTATTTCATTTGTTAGAGGTAAAATTGAAGATAACCATTTTTAAGGATAAAAAGAAAAGACGGAAGAAAGCTTAATGTTAGAAAGCGAGGGTTTCTCTTGGACGTATTGAATATGAAAGACCCGTCCTTCCTGAAAAATATGACAGATGCCGAACTCGAGCAAACGGCGGAGGATATCCGGTCGTTTTTGATCGACAAACTGTCTGTTACAGGCGGACACCTGGGACCGAATTTAGGAGTGGTTGAGCTGACGCTGATGCTTCATCAGCTCTACGACAGCCCGAAAGATAAATTTCTGTTCGACGTCGGGCACCAGGCATATGTACACAAAATTTTGACAGGACGTGCCGATCAGTTTGACACATTGCGACAGCATAAAGGACTATGCGGATTTCCAAAACGTTCAGAATCCATTCATGACTGCTGGGAAACAGGGCACAGCTCTACATCATTGTCGGGTGCGATGGGGATGACGCTTGCACGCGATTTAAAGGGCACGGATGAGCACATCATTCCGATTATTGGAGATGGCGCTTTAACCGGGGGTATGGCATTGGAAGCGCTTAACCACATTGGCCATGAGCAGCGGGATATGACGGTCATTCTGAATGATAACGAAATGTCTATCGCGCCTAACGTCGGTGCTATGCACAACATGCTCGGGCGTATGCGCACGGCAGGAAAGTATCAAAAAGCCAAAGATGATTTGGAAATGCTTATTAAGAAAGTGCCGGCATTTGGCGGCAGGCTTGCTGCTGCTGCCGAGCGAGTGAAGGACAGTCTGAAATATCTGCTGGTTTCCGGTATGTTTTTTGAAGAGCTGGGCTTTACGTATCTTGGACCAGTTGATGGACATGATTTCCACGATTTGCGTGCAAATATGTCCTATGCGAAAAAGACAAAAGGACCGATATTGATTCATGTCGTGACGAAAAAAGGCAAAGGGTATGCCCCTGCAGAGAACGATGCAAAAGGAACTTGGCATGGACTCGGGCCATATAAGATTGAATCAGGCGAAGTAGTGAAAAAGCCGGGACCTCCGAGCTACAGCGGGGTTTTCGCAGAAACAATGAAAACGATCGCCCGCTCGGATGAGAAGCTGGTTGCAGTTACCCCGGCAATGCCGAACGGAAGCGGACTTGATAAATTCGCAAAAGAGTTTCCGGAGCGTATGTTTGATGTCGGAATTGCAGAGCAGCATGCTACGACGATGTCTGCAGGATTAGCCGCACAAGGGATGAAACCGGTTCTCGCCATCTATTCAACCTTCCTGCAGCGGGGCTATGACCAGCTTGTGCATGACGTCTGCAGACAAAATCTCAACGTGATGTTCGCCATCGACCGCGCAGGGCTTGTTGGAGCTGATGGAGAAACGCATCAGGGTGTGTTTGATATATCCTATATGAGACATCTGCCCAATATGACCCTTCTGTGTCCGAAAGATGAAAATGAATTCCAGCACTTGCTCTATACAGCCTATCAGTATAACAATGGACCGATTGCAGTGCGCTATCCGCGTGGAGCGGGTACCGGAGCTCCGATGGATGAGGAGCTGAAAGAACTCTCCATTGGCACTTGGGAATCGCTTCGATCCGGAGGAGATGCAGCCGTGCTTGCAGTCGGTACGATGGTGCCTGTAGCGGAAGAAGCGGCAGAGCTGCTTGCAAAAGAAGGGATTTCTGTTGAAGTGATCAACGCAAGATCTATTAAGCCGCTGGATGAAGAGATGCTGAAGAGGCTGCATGAGGAAGGAAAACCGCTGCTTACGCTGGAAGAGCATGCACTTCAGGGCGGCTTCGGCAGTGCTGTATTGGAATATTACAACAATGAAAATCTGTATAATGTTCCCGTAGAGCGGATGGGTATCCCGGATTGGTATATTGAACACGGGAGCGTGTCCGATCTGTTAAAAGAAATCGGTTTAACAGCAGATAATACGGCTGCCCGTATCAAATCCATTCTGCCGAGAAAGCAGCAGCGTGCCTGATGAAAAAAGAAAGAGCGGATATTCTTCTCGTGGAGCAGGGGCTGTTTGAGTCCAGGGAAAAGGCGAAGCGGGCGATTATGGCCGGACAGGTCCTGGCCGACGGGCATCGTATTGACAAAGCAGGTATGAAAATCGCAGCTGACTCTGTGTTATCGATGAAAGGGAAGCCGATGCCCTATGTAAGCAGGGGAGGCCTGAAGCTGGAGAAGGCGCTGCGGGAGTTTAACATTACGCTTGACGACAGAGTGATGCTCGACATCGGCTCGTCAACGGGAGGGTTTACAGACTGTGCATTACAGCACGGCATTAAGCTCGTTTACGCCGTGGACGTCGGCTCAAACCAGCTCGTATGGAAGCTGCGTCAGAATCCGAAGGTAGTGGTTATGGAAAAAACGAATTTCCGCTACTGCACCCGTGATGATTTTCAGGTGAAAACGCCTGATTTTGCATCGGTTGACGTGTCCTTTATTTCACTGAAGCATATTCTTCCGGTTATGCATGACGTGCTTTCTCAGGAGGCAGAGGCGGCGGTTCTTGTGAAACCCCAGTTTGAGGCAGGCAGGGAGCAGGTGGGCCGGAATGGACTCGTTAAAGACCCTGCGATTCATCACCAGGTGCTCGTTCAGACTGCTGCCCTGGCGCGTGAGGCAGGATTTTGTGTGACCGGAGCTTCATCGTCCCCCATAAGGGGAGGAAGCGGCAACATTGAATTTCTGCTTCATCTGATTAAAACTACTGCATCCTGCCCGGATGAGCCCGATTTCAAAGAGGTTGTAACATTAGCTCATGAGTCAGATCCAGCCGGGGCGGAGAGCAGATAAAGGGGGAAGCAATGAACAAAGGTCAGCGACATATAAAAATTCGGGATATCATAGGAAACAACGATGTAGAAACACAGGATGAGCTGGTAAACGAACTTCGCCGAGCGGGCTTCAATGTGACCCAGGCAACAGTGAGCAGGGACATAAAGGAACTGCACCTCGTTAAAGTTCCGATGATGGACGGAAGGTATAAATACAGTCTTCCTTCCGATCAGCGATTTAATCCGCTTCAGAAGCTGAAGCGTGCTCTTGTAGACAGTTTCGTTTCTATCGATCATACCTCGCATATGATTGTTATCAAAACGCTACCGGGGAATGCAAATGCTGTGGGAGCGCTGATTGACAATCTGGACTGGCAGGAAATAATGGGAACAATTTGTGGAGATGATACAATTCTCATCATCTGCCGTTCCGACAAAGACCCGGAAAAGCTTTCAGATAAATTTTTGGAAATGCTGTAGCTTGCTGCATCAGCATTTCCTGGCGAACAAAGAGGACTGGAGCTGCGGAGCAGAATTTCAGTCCTTTTTTCCGTCTGATATTTGTTGAAGAAAGGACTGTGAAAACATGCTGCTGGAGCTTACCATTCGCAATTTTGCTATTATCGAAGAACTGACGGTTTCCTATGAAGAAGGACTAACGGTACTTACCGGGGAAACTGGAGCGGGTAAGTCGATCATTATTGATGCAATCGGACTGCTGATAGGGGGACGCGGCTCTGTTGATTTCGTTCGGCACGGCAGTAAACGTGCAGAGATTGAAGGCATCTTCACGGTAGATGGAGAGGCAAAAGAGCTGGACCATTACCTGGAGGATGCAGGTGTTCCAATTGAAGAAGGATCGATCATCCTTCGGCGAGAGATTACGGGTGCAGGTAAAAGCATCTGCCGGATTAATGGAAAGCTGACAACGCTGGCTGTTCTTCGTCAGATTGGACAGCAGTTAGTTGATATTCACGGACAGCATGAACATCAGCAGCTTATGCAAACGGATAAACACCGCATGTTTCTGGATAGATTTGCTGAAGAGAACCTGGCAGCCTCTTTAAAAGAGTACCGGGAAATGTACACGCGTTTTCAAAAGAAGCGGACGCAGCTGAAAGCTCTCTCAGAAAATGAACAGGAGATGGCGCAGCGTCTGGACCTGATCCGCTATCAGCATGAAGAGATTACCAATGCAGAGCTGAAGCCGAGGGAGGATGAGGAGCTGGCAGAAGAAAAGCAGCGCCTTGCAAACAGTGAGGGGCTGTATAAAACGGTTCACGGATCCTACGAAGCCCTTTATGGAGAAGGGAAAGGACTGGAGTGGGTAATGACGGCGATGAACCAGCTGGAAGAGGCTGCAGAAATGGATCCCTCATTGGCCGAATTAAAGGAAACCGTGACGAATAATTATTATTTACTTGAAGAAGCTTCATTTACGATGAGGGAATATTACGACGCCATCGAATTTGATCCGGAACGACTGAATGAAATTGAAGCACGCCTGAGTGAAATCAGTCAGCTGAAACGAAAATACGGAACGTCTGTCGAAGAAATTCTGGAGTACGCAGCATCAATCGAGGAGGAACTGGACAACCTTACGAACAAGGATGAGCGTCTGCATGAATGGGAGAAGGAATTAGAAGCGGCCGCAGAAGATCTCCTTGTAGAAGCAAGCAACATGTCCTCGATTCGTAAAAAAGCAGCTGCAGGACTCGAGGATGCCATTCATCAGCAGCTTGTGGATTTGTACATGAATGATACGGTTTTTCAAACTTCTGTGACGCCAAGGGATCCCGGCTCCATGGCCGCCTCTGCGCTTGTAAAACAGCATCCATTCACAGAAGACGGGATAGACGATGTCGAATTTCAGGTAGCTACGAACAAAGGGGAGCCGCTGAAGCCTCTGGCTAAAATCGCATCAGGTGGGGAGATATCCCGGATGATTCTGGCGCTCAAATCGATTCTAGCTAAGCATGAAGGGGTAACATCTCTGATATTTGATGAAGTAGATACAGGAGTCAGCGGGCGTGTGGCGCAGGCGATTGCTGAAAAAATACACCGTATTGCAGAAGGTTCCCAGGTGCTCTGCATCACGCACTTGCCGCAGGTGGCAGCGATGGCTGATACACACCTTTATATTTCTAAATATGGACAGGACGGCAGAACAATTACAAGCGTCCACCCATTGACACAAGAAGAGCAGACGGAAGAAATCGGCAGAATGATTTCAGGTGTAGAAGTAACAGAAGTAACCCGGGAGCATGCCAGAGAGCTTTTGGAACAAGCTTCCCAGAAAAAGTAGCTTAAGGCCCTCTGAAAGAATGCGACTTTTATTGTGCTCAGTACGTATGGTATACTGATTTCGGCATTAATTATAGCAGGTAGCGTCAGAGGGGGAGCACGGTGTGAAGACGATAAAAGTCAGTGTTGCAGATGATAATCAGGAGCTTGTCGGCATCCTTGCTGATTATGTAAATCAGGAAGAAGATATGCAGGTTCTGCATAAGTCGTATAATGGCCAGGAATGTTTGGAATATCTTGGAGAATCTATTCCGGACGTGCTTATATTAGATATTATCATGCCGCATTTGGATGGACTTGCGGTCCTGGAAAAAATCAACCGGATGCAGCTGAAGAAAAAACCGTATATTATTATGCTCACCGCCTTCGGACAGGAAGACGTAACGAAAAAAGCGGTGCAGCTTGGGGCTTCCTACTATGTCTTAAAACCTTTTGACATGGATATTCTCGTAGAGAAAGTGAGAGAGATTGCGACAGGATCCGCTGGAGCGGTTTACGAGCCAAACGTATCGACAGACAACCGGCCGATGAATCTTGATGCCAGCATCACGAGTATCATTCACGAAATTGGTGTTCCTGCTCATATCAAAGGCTATATGTATTTACGAGAGGCAATCACGATGGTGTATGACGATATTGATCTGCTGGGATCAGTTACGAAAGTATTGTATCCTGATATCGCGGATAAATTTAATACAACGTCCAGCAGGGTGGAGAGAGCGATTCGTCACGCGATCGAAGTGGCATGGAACAGAGGAAATATTGAATCGATCTCCAAAATGTTCGGTTACACGGTCAATACTGCAAAATCGAAGCCAACCAATTCGGAGTTTATTGCAATGGTTGCAGATAAGCTGAGAGTCGAGCATCGCCGTTGACCGTTGAACGAAAAACAGCCTGCGGAAGGTTATTACCTTTCTGCAGGCTGTTTTTTTTGAAAGCGCGGAGCGACTTTATTGTTTTTACGGTCCCTGTGCAAAATAAACCCGCCGATAAACCATACGCCCACGGCAAGCGCAGCAGCGCCAGCGAAAAATTGAATGTAAAGCGTCGGATACGGGCTGTTCAGAATTTGAAAAAGCGTATCACGCATCTGCTTAATTCCATACCCTGCTGTAAAAATCGGAATGAGCAGGACGATAAGCGCAGCAAATCGTTGAATAGTCATGAAGCAAGTCCCTTCTTTCATAAGCGTGCATGTTCAGTACCAGTCTATCGAAAAAACCAAGTTCTGTCGAGAATATCCGTTTAAAACGGAGAAGAAGAAGCAGGTGATCGGATGAAGCGTATTTTACTTATCGGCACAAAAGCACAGCTGGAAGAATTGGAAAAGCTCGTACCAGAAGGGGCAGAGGTTTATGGAGGGGTAACAGATCATGCAGCCTGGACCGGCAGTCTGCTGACGACTGTTCCGGAAGAGGATTGGAAATCAAGCCAGTATGAATTTGTTTTTGCTGAGACAAACGTAAGGGACGACACCCTTCCGCTGCAGTGTGCACCCATCTATTTTCGTCAGATGGAGGCGGACGCTGAAAAAGAGGAAATGGAGCAGATGACGGAAAGATTGAAAGAAGTACTAAACGCGACTCACGACGGTATGATTGCCATCAATGAAAAAGCGCAGCTGACACTGTTAAATAAACGCGCTGAAGAAATGACGGGCCTTTCCGCTGTGCAGGATATAGGAAAAGACGTACATGAGGTGATGCCGACTAGCATGCTGCCGAGAGTACTGCAAACCGGAAAGACGGAACATAACCGTAAGCAGAAGCTAGGAAACGACAGAACCATTGTAACAACTAGGGTGCCAATCATGGACCAGGGGCGCCCTGTCGGTGCACTGGGGGTGTTTCGCGACATAACAGAAATCGTCAATATGGCCGAGGAAGTAACAAATCTGAAAAGCATCCAGGAAATGCTGGAAGCGATTATTCACTCATCGGATGATGCGATCTCGGTTGTGGATGAAAATGGGAACGGGCTGTTGATTAACCCTGCTTACACGAGACTGACCGGTCTCTCGGAAGCGGAAGTCGTCGGTAAACCAGCTTCTACGGATATATCCGAAGGAGAAAGCATACATATGCAGGTGCTGCAATCGGGCATTGCTGTGCGCGGAGCGAGAATGAAGGTTGGACCGGCTCGAAAAGATGTCGTTGTAAACGTCGCCCCGGTTATTGTGGATGGAGATGTAAAGGGAAGTGTAGGTGTTGTTCATGATGTATCAGAAATGGAGGCGCTTACAAAAGAACTGGAGCAGGCTCGCAAAATCATTCGCACGCTGGAAGCCAAATACAGCTTCGATGATATCGTAGGCCGGACCCAGGAGATAAAAATGGCGGTGGACCAGGCGAAGGTGGCCGCAAGAACACCGGCTGCTATCCTGCTTCGTGGTGATTCCGGCACAGGTAAAGAGCTGTTTGCACATGCCGTTCACAACGAATCAGGCCGTAAGTTCAACAAATTTATTCGGGTCAACTGCGCCTCGCTGTCTGAAACGCTGTTGGAAAGTGAATTATTCGGCTACGAAGAAGGGGCTTTTTCCGGAGCAAAAAGCGGGGGTAGAAAAGGTGTATTTGAAGAGGCTGATCAAGGCAGCATCTTTCTAGATGAGATCGGCGAACTGACACCAAAAATGCAGGCAAAGCTGCTGCGCGTCTTGCAGGAGCAGGAAATCGTTCGCGTTGGCGGCTCCCAAGTGCTGAAAGTGGACGTCCGCGTTATTGCCGCGACGAATATGAATATAGAAAAGCGGATAGAAGAAGGAGAATTCCGCTCGGATCTGTTTTTCCGTCTAAATCGAGTACCGATCTATATCCCGCCGTTAAATGAGCGAAAAGATGATATCGGCAGGCTGAGTGAGCATCTTATGATGAAGCTGAATCAGGATTACGGCAGGCGGGTCACAAAGCTTTCCCCAGAAGCTCTGCAAAAGCTGCAGCGGTACAGCTGGCCAGGAAATGTAAGAGAATTGGAAAATGTATTAGGCCGGGCAATGATCCATCTCCCTCAAAATGCAAGTATGATTCGGGCGGCTGATATTATAACGGATGAACGTAAAGAAGAGTCGAAATTGGCACCTGAAATCAGTGAAGAGCCTCTTGATGAACAGTTGCGCCGCTTTGAACGGGCCGTCATTGAAAAAATGCTGATTGAAACGGACGGTAATAAAACAAAAGCAGCTTCAAAGCTGGGTATTAGTACAAGAAGTCTCTACTACAAATTAAAATAACTTACATCATAAACCTGATTGCAATAAATTGCGCGCAATATTTTTCGTGGTATGAAAAATATTGCGCGTTTTTGCGCAGGATGAACGGATAGCATTCTGGTATACTCATTTTAGAATGGGTGAAAAGGCGGTGATCGAATGAACGTAACCGATTTATCGAATAAAGTACATACCAAATCTGAACAGGTGACAGTAGCGGTGGCGCATGCAGTTGAACCTTCGATTTTTACAGCCTGCAGCCTTGCAGCCGAAAAGGGGACGGCTTCCTTTCATTTTATTGGTCCGCTAACCGAAATGACAGATGCTATGAAAGATGCAGCGGTGGAACAATCGGACAGGTTTTCATTTTCAGATGCTGCCGATGAAGCAGAATCAGCACAAAAAGCGGTCGTGCTCGTTCACGAAGGACAGGCAGATGTTTTGATGAAAGGGATGACCCCTACTTCTAAGCTTTTAAAAGCGGTGCTTCATAAGGAAAAAGGACTTAGAACCGGACGACTGCTTTCTCATCTGGCGGGGTTTCAGCTTCCAGAGCAGGATGATCTGCTTTTTTTAACAGATGCAGCGATGAATATTGCACCTGATTTAACTCAAAAGCAGGGAATTATTGAGAATGCTGTTGAGGCATTGTCAAAAATGGGGATGGAGCTGCCTAAAACGGCGTTGCTCGCCGCAGTGGAGACGGTAAATCCGGCGATGCCTGCTGCAGTGGACGCCGCAGTTCTGACTCAGATGAACAGACGCGGTCAGCTGGCTGGATGTTTAGTAGATGGACCGCTCGCACTTGATGTCGCCGTGTCTGCTAAAGCAGCAAAGCAAAAAGGGCTGGAAACAGACGTGGCTGGCCGGGCGGATCTATTGGTTGCACCGAATATTGAGACCGGCAACACTTTGTATAAGTCACTGACTCTTTTCGGTGGAGCGACTGTTGGAGGAATGATCGTTGGCGCAAGAGCACCAATCGTGTTAACTTCCAGATCAGATACAGCTGAAAGCCGTCTGTTTTCGCTTTTAATGGCTGTAAGCACGATTCAAAAATAACAGGGGGCGTTACAAATGAAACTATTTACTTACATGGAAGAATACGATTACGAACAGGTTGTCGTTTGTCAGGACCAGGAATCCGGACTGAAAGCAATTATTGCGATCCATGACACCACACTCGGACCGGCGCTAGGCGGAACCAGAATGTGGACTTACGCAACAGAGGAAGCAGCATTTGAAGATGCGCTGAGACTGGCAAAAGGAATGACCTATAAAAATGCTGCAGCAGGCCTGAATCTCGGCGGCGGCAAAACGGTTATTATTGGAGATCCAAAAAAAGATAAAAACGAAGCGATGTTCCGTGCGTTCGGCCGGTTTATTCAAGGCTTGAACGGCCGGTACATCACAGCAGAGGATGTCGGAACGACCGTAGAGGACATGGATCTCGTTTATTCGGAAACCGACTATGTAACGGGCGTCTCCCCAGCGTTCGGATCCTCCGGAAATCCTTCCCCGGTAACGGCGTACGGCGTATATGTCGGAATGAAAGCGGCCGCTAAAAAAGCGTTTGGATCAGATTCCCTTAAAGGAAAGACGGTTGCAGTGCAAGGAATTGGGAATGTCGCTTACAACATGTGCCGCTATCTGCATGAAGAAGGGGCTTCTCTCGTTGTAACAGATATCAATCAGGATTCCGTTCAGCGTGCCGTAAATGAATTCGGAGCTAAAGCTGTAGATGTGAACGACATTTACGATGTGGAAGCAGATATTTATTCTCCGTGCGCTCTCGGTGCAACGGTTAACGACGACACGATTTCACGGTTGAAAGCTGGAGTCATTGCCGGGGCTGCCAACAATCAGCTCCTCGAAAATCGTCACGGCGATATCTTGCAGGAGAAGGGCATTGTTTATGCGCCCGATTACGTGATTAACTCAGGCGGCGTCATCAATGTAGCGGATGAACTGTTGGGGTATAACAGAGACCGTGCAATGAAAAAAGTAGAAACGATTTATGACAGTATTGAAAAAATATTTGCTATATCTGAACGAGACAATATACCAACGTACGCAGCTGCAAACAGACTTGCAGAAGAGCGAATTGAAACAATGAGGAAATCGCGCAGACAATTCCTGCAGAATGGCATGAATATTTTATCTCGCGGACGATAATCTGGAGGGAAACCATGGAACACTACCATCGGATTCTGGCGATCAACCCGGGATCTACGTC
Source organism: Bacillus daqingensis (assembly GCF_042654445.1). Classification (NCBI taxonomy): domain Bacteria; kingdom Bacillati; phylum Bacillota; class Bacilli; order Caryophanales; family Bacillaceae; genus Bacillus; species Bacillus daqingensis. The sequence goes on along the minus strand of NZ_JBHSGK010000021.1, from coordinate 90,333 downwards.
AACGAAGATTGGGGTATTTGAAAATGAATCGGAGCTGCTTGAGCATACGATCCGTCACGACAGAGCGGAGCTTGAGGATTACCACTCCATTATTGATCAATATGCTTTTCGGAAAGAGATGATCTTAAGAACGCTGGACGAAGCAGGGATCAATTTGTCTCGTTTGTCGGCAGTCGTCGGCCGCGGAGGGCTGCTCAGACCGATTGAAGGCGGCACTTACGAAGTCAATGAAGACATGCTGCACGATTTGAAGGAGGGATATTCCGGTCAGCACGCTTCCAATCTGGGCGGTATTATCGCCTGGGAAATTGCCAAGCAGCTCAACATTGCTTCTTATATCGTTGACCCTGTTGTTGTAGATGAGATGCATGGCCTGGCAAGAGTATCCGGGTTTGCTGATTTTGAGCGCAAAAGTATCTTTCATGCACTGAATCAAAAAGCGGTCGCCAGAAAAACAGCTTCTGATATGAACCGTGATTACGAAGATTTGCGGCTGATCATCACGCACATGGGCGGCGGTATTACCGTAGGCGCTCATCGCTATGGCCGTGTCATCGACGTCAATAACGGGCTACATGGAGAAGGTCCCTTTTCTCCTGAACGTGCCGGTACAGTTCCCGCAGGTGATCTCGTCTCCTTATGCTTTTCCGGTGATCATTTTTCTTCTGAGATCATGAAAAAAATTGTCGGTCAGGGCGGGTTGGTCGGTCATCTTGGTACAAATGATGCTGTTGAAGTGGAGAACAGAATTGCAAAAGGCGATGACAAAGCGGAGCTTGTTTACGAAGCTATGGCGTATCAGATCGCTAAAGAGATTGGTGCGGCAGCAGCTGTGTTAGAGGGTAAGGTAGATGCGGTCGTTCTTACTGGTGGACTTGCATTTGGGAAGGAATTTGTACAAAAAATCAAGTCACGTGTAGAATGGATTGCAGATGTACTTGTTTATGCGGGTGAAAATGAGCTTGAGGCATTGACCGCAGGCGCTTTAAGAGTTCTGCGGGGACAGGAAAAGGCTAAATCCTATCACATTCCTTCAGTGGAATCCTAAAAAGGAGAGAATCGTATGGCTGAAAAATATGATCTGGTCATATTAGGAGCTGGTACAGGCGGATACGTTGCTGCGATCCGCGCTGCACAGCTTGGACTCACGACAGCGGTAGTAGAAGCTTCTGAACTGGGAGGGACCTGCCTTCATCGCGGATGTATCCCAAGCAAAGCGCTTTTACGAAGTGCAGAGGTGTATAAAACAGTGAAGCAGGCTGAAGATTTTGGCGTGAAAACAGAAGGGAGCTCGCTTGATTTTCCAGCTGTTATGAAACGCAAAGATGATATTGTTTCAAAGCTGCATCAAGGGGTTCAAGGGCTGATGAAAAAAGGCAAAATCGATGTGTATAAAGGATTCGGCCGAATTCTTGGCCCATCCATTTTTTCTCCCACACCCGGTACGATTTCGGTTGAATATGAAGATGAGCGGGAAAACGACATGCTGATTCCTGCAAACGTCATCATAGCTACAGGAAGCAGACCGCGGACACTTCCCGGACTTGAGTTGGACGAAGAGGATATCATGTCGTCAAATGGGGCGCTGCAGCTCAGTGCTCTGCCAGCATCGATCACGATAGTAGGCGGTGGAGTCATCGGAGTCGAATGGGCCTCCATGTTTATTGATTTCGGCATGGAAGTTACCGTGATCGAATATGCCGGCCGAATTTTACCTACTGAAGATGAGGACGTATCTAAAGAAATGAAAAAAGCGCTTGAGAAGCGTGGCGTTACCATTTATACCAATGCTGCCGTTCGCCCTGAAAGTGTAACCAAAAGCAGCGATGGTGTTAAGGCAAGCTTTGATCACGACGGTGAAGAGCATTCTATTACCTCTGATAAGCTCCTCGTATCAGTTGGCAGAGAAGCCAGCATTCAGAATATTGGCGTAGAGAACACAGACATTATTGTCGAGAACGGCACGATTAAAGTGAATAAACACTACCAGACAAAGGAATCTCACATTTACGCTATCGGCGACTGTATTGGCGGCATGCAGCTTGCTCACGTTGCTTCGCATGAAGGCATTGCAGCTGTCAATCATATCGCTGGAGTTGAGGCACATGCTGTTGACCCGGATATGACACCGCGCTGTACATATTCCTATCCGGAAGCAGCTGCAGTCGGCATGACAGAAGAGCAGGCCAAAAGCGCAGGCTTCGACGTAAAAGTCGGCAAGTTTCCTTTCTCTTCCATTGGGAAAGCACTTGTGCATGGGGATGCATCGGGATTTGTGAAATTTGTTTCGGATAAAAAAACAGACGACCTGCTTGGTGTTCACATGATCGGACCGCACGTCACCGACATGATCTCCGAAGCGGCTCTGGCGAAGCTGCTGGATGCAGCTTCATGGGAAGTAGGCGCTGTCATTCATCCGCATCCTAGTTTGTCAGAAGCCGTAGGCGAAGCAGCACTTGCAGTCGAAGGAATGCAGATTCATGGGTAAGGCAAACAAACAAGAGGAGGTCATACAAGTGGCAGATAACAGACATGAAGCACTAGGACTGACGGATGCAGATGTACTGGACATGTATGAAACCATGCTTCAAGCCCGCATGATCGATGAACGGATGTGGCTTTTAAACCGCGCAGGAAAAATTCCATTTGTCATCTCGTGTCAGGGACAGGAGGCAGCTCAGGTCGGCGCAGCGATGGCATTAGAGCCATCTATTGACTTTGCTCTTCCTTACTACCGGGATATGGGGGTCGTGCTTCATTTCGGCATGACACCTCAGGACCTGATGCTGTCTGCATTTGCAAAAGCGGAAGACCCAAATTCCGGAGGACGCCAGATGCCGGGACATTTTGGCTACCGGGCGAAAAACATCGTCACCGGTTCGTCACCAGTGACAACCCAAGTGCCGCACGCAGTCGGTTTTGCACTGAAGTCTAAAATGAAGCAGGAAGAATCAGTCGCTTTCACGACGTTCGGGGAAGGCTCGTCCAATCAGGGCGATTTTCATGAAGGAATTAACTTCGCAAGTGTGCATGATCTTCCAGTCATCTTCATGTGTGAAAATAATAAATACGCTATTTCCGTGCCGCTCGATAAGCAGTTAAACATCGAAAGCGTGGCAGACCGTGCGGCGGGCTACGGCATTCACGGGGAATCCGTCGATGGCAACGATCCACTCGCTGTTTACAAAGCAGTGAAGGATGCAAGAAACCGAGCAGCTGACGGCATTGGTCCATCCTTAATTGAGACGGTATCGTACCGTCTGACTCCTCATTCAAGCGATGACGATGACAGCACGTACCGCTCCCGCGATGAAGTAGAAGCAGCGAAGAAAATCGACTCGATTCACACGTTCGGTAACTACCTGCGCGAAGCCGGCATTTTAAGCGAGGAAAAAGAGGATGAAATTCGAGCCAGACTTCGCAGGGAAATCGATGAAGCGACGGATTATGCAGAGCAGGCAGCTTACCCGGATACGGATACGCTGACGGACTTTGTTTATGAGGAGGGGAACTAAATGCCGGTTAAAACATACATTGAAGCTGTTACAGCCGCTATGCGTGAAGAAATGGAGCGCGACGAAAATGTCTTTGTACTTGGAGAAGACGTAGGGAAACGCGGGGGAGTATTTCGCGCAACGGACGGTCTCTACGATGCTTTTGGAGAAGAGCGTGTGATTGATACACCTCTCGCTGAATCAGCGATTGCCGGTGTAGGAATCGGTGCAGCCATGGCTGGCATGCGGCCTGTGGCCGAAATGCAGTTCGCTGACTTCATCATGCCGGCTGTTAATCAGATCGTTTCCGAAGCCGCAAAAATACGGTACCGGTCCAACAACGACTGGACATGTCCTATCACAATTCGTGCGCCATTTGGAGGGGGGGTCCATGGAGCTCTCTATCACTCCCAGTCGGTTGAATCATTATTTGCAGGCACCCCTGGCTTAAAAATTGTCATCCCTTCTAATCCATACGATGCTAAAGGCTTGTTAAAAGCAGCGATCCGTTCCAATGATCCTGTTCTGTTTTTTGAACACAAGCGGGCCTACCGTCTCCTGAAAGAAGAAGTGCCGGATGAAGATTATACAGTACCAATTGGTGAAGCCGCTGTAGTACGCGAAGGAAGCGATCTGACGATCATCACTTACGGATTATGCACGCACTTTGCCAAGCAGGCTGCTGAACAGGCTGCAGAAGACGGCATTGAAACACATATTTTGGACCTGCGTACGGTGTATCCGTTAGATAAAAACGCCATTGCAGAAGCAGCTTCCAAAACAGGAAAGGTACTGCTCGTCACGGAAGATAATAAGGAAGGCAGCATTATGAGCGAAGTGGCAGCGATTATTGCTGAACACTGCCTGTTTGATCTTGATGCACCTGTTAAGCGTCTTGCAGGACCGGATGTGCCGGCAATGCCGTATAATCCGCCGCTTGAAAAAAAGTTTATGGTGAATACCGATAAAATTGAAGAAGCATTGCGGGAGCTTGCTGAATTTTAACGAGGAGGGATCCGGATGGCAACAGAAATTACGATGCCCCAGCTGGGGGAGAGCGTGACAGAAGGAACGATTACGAAATGGCTGGTTAAGCCCGGCGACAAAGTAAACAAATACGATCCGCTTGCTGAAGTGATGACAGATAAAGTGAATGCCGAAGTTCCTTCTTCTTTTGCAGGCACGATCACCGAGCTCATCGCAGAGGAGGATCAGACTGTCGAAGTTGGACAAGTCATTTGTACGATGGAAACAGAGGGAAGCGGCGAGCCGAAGCCGGAAGCTCCCGGACCAGGAGAAAAGCAGCAGAAACAGGAAGCGGAGACGTCCTCTGAAGCAGACACCTCCCAGCAGGGCAGATACTCTCCTGCAGTGATGAGACTGGCACAGGAGCATCAATTGGATTTAAATTCAATTCAAGGTTCGGGAAGAGGCGGAAGAATTACCCGCAAGGATATTCAAAAGGTCATCGACGAAGGCGGCCAGCCGGAAGCGAAAGAAGCCGCTCGTTCTAGTCAGCCCGAAGCAGCGCCTGCGAAAACTGAACCTGTACAGGATAGTGCTCCCCCTTCCTCTGACGCACGTCGGGATGAAGTGCCTGTAACTGGAGTTCGCAAAGCCATTGCCTCGAATATGGTACAGTCCAAGCATACAGCTCCGCACGCCTGGATGATGGTCGAAGTCGATGTGACCGATATGGTCAACCTGCGTGAAAAGAAAAAGGCTGAATTTCAAGCTCGGGAAGGCTTTAAGCTGACGTTTATGCCGTTCTTTATGAAAGCCGTTACGGATGCTCTGAAAAAGTATCCACAAGTAAATGCGGCATGGGCAGGAGATAAAATTTACCGTTACAAGGATGTTCATTTGTCGATGGCAGTTGCAACGGAAGATGAGCTGTATGTTCCGGTTATCCGCAATGCAGATGAAAAAAACATCAAAGGTCTGGCCCGGGAGCTGAATGATATAGCCGGGAAAGTAAGAAGTGGAAAACTGACCTCACAGGATATGCAGGGCGGTACGTTTACGCTGAACAATACCGGATCTTTTGGATCTGTTCAATCCCAGCCAATCATCAATACACCGCAGGCCGCTATTCTTTCGGTAGAATCAATTGTAAAGCGTCCTGTCGTATTGAACAATGACGCCATTGCTATCCGCCATATGGTAAACCTTTGCATGAGTCTGGATCATCGTGTACTTGACGGGTATATTTGCGGGAAGTTTATGCAGGAAGTGAAGCAGACGCTTGAAACGATGGATGAGTCAACATCAATTTATTAACGAAAGAAAAAAACCGCCTCGTGCGGTTTTTTTGCTATAATCGTTCAATTTCCGGCTTTTATAGCAGGATCGGTTACGAAAGCAAACTAAAATCAGCATAAATAGCCGCGAATCATAACAGGGAGAGGTCCGCTCTGCGATCTGCTTATGTTGATTTGCAGCTGTAGGAGGCTTCTAGGAAGTGGAACGGATCGAGCGTGTTACTAAAACAGACCAGCTGAATAAAGATGGCTTTAAAGATAAATAAGAAGCGAATAAGTAGACGATAACAATAATTATGTAAACTAAATACAGTGTCAGGATATGGAAACCGAATAATGGCAGCGGATATGCTGCCAAAAGCCTTGCAGGGAGCCAAACACATGAAATCGTTATTCCTCGCATCAATAATGACAGGGAAGGACCACTGAACGTGACACGCAGAAGCCGCTGGCCAGGCGAGCGTATGCCGGCGGCAGGAAGGACTCCGTATATAAGAGCAAACAGAAATGCAGCTGCAGCAGCTTCTGCTGCTAATGAAAGGGAATCGAAAAACGGGATAAAAAACATTAGTCGAACAACGAGATAATCCACAGCGAGAGCTAGTGCCTCTGCACGTTTAGCGCCATAATTCATTATTGTTCCTCCTAAAAAGCCAGCGGCAGTGACAAAGCCTTTGGCATTTGTGGATGATACGTGTAAAATGGGAATTGAAATCTTCATCAGAAAGGGTGAAACAACATGGAATTCCAAATGTTTATGAACGATGTGGTGCAGGCCGCTCGTCAGGATATGGATCAGGCCGGCTATGACCAGCTTACATCAGCCGAAGACGTAGAGAAAGTACTTGAGGCCGAAGGGACCACATTTGTGGTCGTCAATTCTGTTTGCGGCTGTGCTGGAGGTATCGCACGTCCATCCGCTGCTTACATGAAGAATTATGAAGTGCAGCCGGACCGTTTTGTAACTGTCTTTGCTGGGCAGGATAAGGAAGCAACTGAAAAAGCGCGTTCTTACTTTACAGGATTTGCGCCATCCTCACCCTCTTTTGCACTGCTGAAAGATGGAGAAATTAAAGCGATGGTTGAACGTCATGAAATTGAAGGACATGAACCGATTGAAGTTGTTAATAAGCTGGAAAGCTACTTTGACGAGCACTTCAAAAAGTAACGTGTAGAAGGTCCGGAAGAGCTGCAGCTCTTCCGGGTTTTTCTTGAAAGTGCACACGCTCAAACCGCTTCAACACAACGGTTTAACGTTTCGTGGATATTTATCGGATAGACTGGTCAAACGTTGGGTGATATGCTATAATTTGAAATCGTCAGCACTTAACCGTTGAAACGTATAGGAGTGAAACCGCAATGCAGGATCTCTATAAAGAAATACATATGTATCTTAACCAGGAAGAAGAGATAGGATTCAAACAATTTGATGATTTTTACAAGCGAGTGATCAGCTATTTTAATGATCACGCCGACAGCTTTGAGGAAGAAGACATCTGGAAGGCTCTCTTTATTTCCGAGAACGTCATGTCTAACGCTGACGGCCGCTCTAAAGAGGCAACTTCACAAAAAGAAACGAAGAAATACGCAAAAATGTCAAAGCGTCTTACGCTGTGGGCACAAAATTTTGCTGCACGCCTTGCTCGAAAAGGCTACAACGAAGAACAGATGAATGCGACGTTTGAAAAAATGTTTGATGACTACGAAAAATTTAAAGAAGAATAAGCTTGCCGACGACACGTTATATTGGTATAATATTTTATGTGCTGATTAATCAGCACTTGCTGCGCCCGTGGTGAAATGGATATCATACAAGATTTCGGCTCTTGCGTTCCGGGTTCGAATCCTGGCGGGCGCGCCACTATATGATTAGCAATCCTTCAGGACTCCCTGGAGGTTTTTTTATATCACATGGTTTCCGTCATTTCAGGCAGCGTATGTCAGCTTTTAAACAGTCAGCCGCGTTTTCCGGTGAGTTGCAGTCGCACAGGAACAGCCGCGAGAAGGGAGAAACCGTACTTGACCATACCGATTGGCTACAGAACGCTAAAAACTGCTGTAGGTGCTGCCGCTGCCGTTGCCATTGCGCAAGCACTTCAGCTCGATTTTTTTGCATCGGCCGGTATTATTGCCATCCTTTGTATTCAGCGAACAAGGAAAAAGTCATTGATGACCGCATGGGAGCGTTTTGCTGCATGTATACTCGGTCTTGCTGCAGGGAGCATGCTCTTCGAATTACTTGGCTACCATCCGCTCTCGATCGGGCTGTTGATGCTGCTTTTTATACCACTTTGTGTCAAAATGCGTATCACTTCCGGAATCGTCACCAGTACAGTTATCATTTTTCACGTCTATACAGCAGGAACTGTGACAGCGGGCCTTCTGCTTAATGAGACGGCTTTGATCGTGATAGGTGTAGGCACTGCATTATTAATGAACAGCTACATTCCAAGCAATGAACGGAAGCTTGAGAAGTATCAAACCGAGCTTGAACATTATTACGCAGCTATCTTTCATCGGTTTGCCGATTACATACGTAATGGGGATACCAACTGGGATGGAAACGAAATCACCAAAGTGTCTTCATTGATTCAGGAAGCGAAAAATGAAGCGATGCGAAACCTTGAGAATCATATCATGCGCTATGAAGACACTTTTTATCACTATTTTAAAATGAGAGAAAAACAGCTCGATATCATTGAACGGCTGATGCCGATGCTGACGTCTATCGATTATCATGTGCAGCAGGCTGATATGCTGGCCGACTTTATGGATGATCTCGCAGACGGAGTGCACCCTGCAAATACGGCATATAAGTATATAGATAAGCTTGATGAATTAAAGGAGTCGTACCGAAACATGAAGCTCCCGGAGACGCGTGAAGAATTTGAAGCGAGATCAGCACTTGCCCATGTAGTAAAGGAGCTGGATGATTATCTTGCCATCAAGCAGCAGTTCAAGACTAAAAAGAGGTATGGGGTACTGGAAACTGGAAGCTGATAAATATGTAAGCTTTGCTTGTTTAAAGACTAATACTGGATAATAAAAAAGGTAAGAAAGCCGGATCAGCGCTTCTGATCCGGCTTTCTTCGTTTATCGGTTCTATAATATTTGTTGGGGTTTTAACACAATGGTGGCAAAAAAACACGCAGGCTCCAATTCCTTTATACTTGAATTGCTGAGAAACAAGACAAAGGAGTGGAGCTGCGTGCACCTGCATGTTATCACAAAATCCATTGGATTAGAAGGCGTCATCGTGACCAACTGGACTTATCACAATCGAACCATTCAGATTCATGTCGAACTGCCTAAACGCCGACATACCTGCCCGGCCTGTCAGCGGAAGACAAGACGGATCCACGATTACCGGATCCAAAAGCTGGATCATCTGAAACAGGCGGAGCGCTGGACGGTCGTGTTTTACCGAAAGCGCCGCTATGCCTGTTCCTGCGGAAAACGGTTCGCAGAAAGCGCCCCTTTCGTGGCACGGTATCAGCGTCAGACCATCGAGTGGAATCAAATGCTTACGCTAAAAGTCGTGAAAGCCAAAACGTTTACCGATACCGCAGAAAGTGCCGGTACCTCTCCCACGACCGTGATGCGCCGGTTTGACACCCTGGCCGCCCCGCAATGGAAGGCGGTAACCGAACTGCCTCCGGTGATTGCGATTGATGAGTACAAAGGGGATACACGGGCAGGGAAGTTTCAATTGATTATCGCGGATCCAGTCACCCGGCAGCCGCTGGACATTCTCCCGGATCGCCGGGCGGATACCCTTAAAGCGTATTTGCGGGAGAAGGGCCAGCGGGTCACCACGGTGGTGATGGACATGAGCCACAGCTTTAAGCATGCCGTGAACCAGGCACTCGGCCGACCGGTGATTATCGCCGACCGCTTTCACTATTGCCGGTATGTTTATTGGGCTTTGGAACGAGTCCGGCGCCAGGTCCAACAGTCATTTGATGACTACGACCGCAAAACCTGTAAACGGATGCGTCACGTGTTTTACAAGCGGGAAGCGAAGCTGACGGCGAAGCAGCGCTGGCACCTGGAACGCTTTCTGGCGAAGTCAGACGATCTGCGACAAGCACATGCGTTAAAGGAATCGTTCTGTGTTTGGCTGGATCAGGCAAAGGAACGAGGCGACCAGGATCTGGCGACGACCAAAACCTCCCTGCATGCGTTTTACCGCAAGGTAAAGAAATCCGGATTAGATGCCTTTCTTTCCGCCATCCAGACCCTCCAGAACTGGCAGCCGGAGATCATGAACAGCTTTGCCTATGGATATACGAACGGCTTTGTGGAGGGATTGAACAACCAGACGAAAGTGCTCAAGCGGAATGCCTTCGGCTTTCAGCGCTTTGATCGCTTTCGCATGCGCATCTTATTGCATCATCAGTACAAGGATATCAAGACTGGAATTGGATAAGGGGCAGGCGGAAGAACCACCTACCCCAACAATTGACTTAGAACCCGTTTATCCAGCAAGTTAAAAGTAGCTTACTCCCATGAGGGCAGTACCTAAAAACATTACGATGATCATCATATAAACGATCGCTTTTCGGAATTTACGGGGCATGATTCAACCTCCTCTGCACCATATGCTTTTCATATTGTACCTGCTGAGCGAGCTGTTTTCAAGAGGGTGGGAACATTAGCAGGGGGTATGCTATAATAAACAGGAATTAACAGGAAAGGGGCGTGCAGATGGAAACGTATGAAAAAGCCTATCAAAAATGGCAGGAGAAACTGCAGAAGCAGCTGAATAAGCGGCCGGAACGCAAGGAATTATTTCAAACCGGCTCTCAACTCGAGGTAGACCGAGTATATTTTCCGGACGAAATTGATAACGCTTACATAGAAAAAGCTGGATTTCCTGGAGAATACCCCTATACAAGAGGAATCCGTCATACGATGTACCGAGGTCAGCTCTGGACGATGAGGCAGTATGCTGGATTTGGCTCTGCCCAGGAAACCAATGAACGTTTCCGTTATTTACTAGACCAAGGTCAAACGGGACTGTCAGTCGCATTTGATCTTCCAACTCAAATTGGATACGACAGCGATGATCCTATGTCGCTCGGCGAAGTCGGCAAAGTAGGAGTAGCCATCGATTCTTTAGAAGACATGGAAATGCTGTTCGATCAAATCGACCTCGGCAAAGTCAGTACCTCCATGACGATCAATGCTTCTGCAGCTGTGCTGCTTGCCATGTACATAGCTGTGGCGGAAAAGCAGGGCGTACCTCACGAAAATGTAAGGGGAACGATTCAAAACGACATCTTAAAAGAATATATTGCAAGGGGTACGTACATTTACCCGCCAAAGCCTTCCATGCGCCTGATTACCGATATATTTGCGTTTTGCGGCGAAGAAGCCCCGTCGTTTAATACGATCAGCATCAGCGGATATCACATTCGGGAAGCTGGCTCCACAGCTGTGCAGGAGCTTGCTTTTACGATGGCAAATGCTATTGCTTATGTCGAGGCGGCGGTCGACGCGGGCTTGAAGGTGGATGATTTTGCGCCGCGCCTGGCGTTCTTTTTTAATGGACATAATGATTTCTTCGAAGAAGCAGCAAAATTCAGGGCGGCAAGACGTATGTGGGCGAAGCTGATGCGGGAACGGTTCAACGCCAACTCGCCGCGAAGTGAGCAGCTGCGCTTCCACACACAAGTGGCAGGCTCCACGCTCACCGCTCAGCAGCCCGAAAACAATGTCGTGCGAGTCGCGCTTCAGGCAATGGCCGCTGTACTCGGCGGGACGCAGAGTCTGCACACAAATTCCAAGGATGAGGCGCTTTCGCTGCCGACAGAGGAGAGTGCCCGGATTGCGCTTAGAACCCAGCAGATCATTGCTCACGAAACAGGTGCTGCGAATACGATCGATCCGCTTGGAGGCTCGTACTATGTGGAAGCACTGACAGACCGGCTGGAAGAAGAGGCGTTCCTCTACATCGATCATATCGATACGCTTGGCGGTGCCGTCAGTGCCGTTGAGAAGCAGTACATGCAGCGGGAGATACACCGATCCGCCTATGAGGCGCAAAAACGACTGGAACGACATGATGACATTGTTGTAGGAGTGAATGAATTCCAAACGGAGGACGAACAAGCGCCTGATCTGATGAAAGTAGACGAAGCGTTTGTGGAAAATCAACTCAGCCGTTTGGAGAGGTTGAAGGAGAGACGGGATACTGCGAAGGTGGAAGCTGGCCTTGCAGAGCTGAAGCGAACAGCCTCCGGAAACGGAAACCTGATGTATCCTATTTTGGAATGCGTAAGGGCCTACGCCACTGTTGGAGAAATTTGTCACGCTCTGCGGGAAGTATTTGGAGAATATACGTCGTAAGGAGATGGAAGCAATGGACCGGATCAGAGTATTGATTGCAAAGCCGGGTCTGGATGGACATGACAGAGGAGCGCTTGTTATATCTCAGGCGCTTCGGGACGCCGGCATGGAAGTGATTTATACAGGGCTGCGACAGTCGCCGCAGCAGATAGTACGAGCAGCTGTGCAGGAAGACGTAGATGTCATCGGCCTGAGCAGCTTATCAGGAGCGCATAATGTATTGTTTCCAGCTGTCGTGAAAGAGCTTCAGAAGCAGGAAGCAGCTGACATTATCGTGATCGGCGGCGGCGTCATTCCAGCAGATGATGCGGCAGAGCTGGAGCGGAATGGTATCGAAAAAATATTTACACCGGGCACCCCTACTGGAACAATCGCTGCCTATATTGAAGAAACGGTCCGTGGAAGCGGCTCAGAAGCGTTTGCTCCGGCAAAACGAATCGACCATATCGGCATCGCCGTTCACTCCATTGAAGAGGCTGCTTCCTTTTATTCGACCCACTTTCAGCTAAAGGTTGACAAGGTCGTTGATGTACCTGAACAGGGAGTTCGAGTGGCCTTTATTCCAGCAGGTAACGTGAAGCTCGAGCTGCTGGAGCCTCTCGGCGAGAGCAGCCCGATCGCTCACTTTCTCGATAAGCGCGGCGGAGGTCTGCATCATATTGCCGTAGAGGTGGATAACATCCAAGACCGGCTGCAGCAAATGCGGAATTCAGGAGTAGCGCTTATTGATGATGTGCCAAAAACTGGCGCATCAGGTCAGCCGATAGCTTTTTTACATCCGAAAGCAGCGCACGGAACGCTGGTGGAACTGTTAGAGGGGGACGATCAGGATGGATATGTATGACAAGCTGAATGAGCTTTACGATAAACGCAGACGAGTGGAAATGGGGGGAGGCGATGAACGTCAGCAGAAGCAGCGCGATAAAGGAAAGCTCACTGCGCGGGAGCGAATCGACCTCCTCCTGGATGATGATACGTTTGTAGAGCTCCAGCCATTCATGGAGCACCGGTTTGACGAGCCTGGCATGGAGAAAGGGTCAGCTCCTGGGGAAGGCGTCGTTACCGGATACGGAGACGTGAACGGACGCCGGATTTTCCTTTTTGCTCAGGATTTCACCGTGTACGGGGGCGCATTGGGAGAGATGCATGCAAGGAAAATTGCGAACGTAATGGATCTTGCGGTGAAAAATAAATGTCCATTTATTGGATTGAATGATTCAGGTGGAGCAAGAATTCAGGAAGGCGTGCTGTCACTGGATGGATATGGGAATGTATTTTACCGCAATGCTATTTATTCCGGAGTTATCCCTCAAATATCCGTCATACTTGGCCCGTGTGCCGGGGGTGCGGTGTATTCTCCGGCTATCACAGATTTTGTGTTTATGGTGGAAAAAACGAGCCAAATGTTTATCACTGGTCCAAAAGTAATTGAAACAGTAACCGGTGAAAAAATATCTTCTGAAGAGCTTGGCGGTGCCAGTATTCACAGCTCCGTTAGCGGTAACTGTCATTTTACTGGTACGTCAGAAGAAGAGGTCCTGCAGGAAGTCCGCCGCCTGCTTTCCTATCTTCCGCAGCACCAGGGCGAAGAGGCACCTCGCGAATCTTATGAGAACAAGGATGAATTCCTTTATGATCTGCTCGATTCTGTCCCGGCAGATCCGTCAAGACCGTATGATGTCCGTCATATGATCAAGCAGACGGTAGATGAAGGCAGCTTTATGGAAGTTCAAAAAGATTTCGCGAAAAATGCGGTTATTGGATTTGCAAGAATCGGCGGCCGCCCCGCAGGCTTGATTGCAAATCAGCCAAAAGTAATGGCAGGTGGTCTGGATATAAATTCTTCCGATAAAATTGCCCGCTTTATCCGCTTTTGCGACAGTTTCAGGATTCCATTAATCACATTTGAGGATGTTACAGGCTTTTTGCCCGGAGTGCAGCAGGAGCATGGCGGCATTATCCGGCACGGTGCCAAAATACTGTACGCTTATTCAGAAGCGACCGTGCCCAAAATCACCGTCATTACCCGAAAAGCATACGGCGGTGCGTACGTAGCATTGAACAGCAAATCGATCGGGGCAGATATTGTGTATGCGTGGCCGAACGCTGAAATTGCTGTGATGGGACCTCACGGAGCTGCTAACGTGATTTTTGCTCGTGAAATCCAGGACAGTGATGACCCCGAGGCAGTAAGAGCTGAAAAGATTGAACTGTATCGCGAGAAATTTGCCAATCCGTATATTGCAGCGGCAAACGGAATGGTGGATGATGTGATCGACCCAAGAGAAACCAGAATGAAGCTGATGCAAAGTCTGCGTATGCTGGAAGTGAAATCGGAACAGCGTCCTGAAAAAAGGCATGGGAATATTCCTCTTTAATACCTTATGATACAATCAGAAACGTACATAAGCTGGAGGAGGACATGATAGTGAATAAACAACGATTGCTGGATGAATTTTTAGAGCTGGTTCAAACTGATTCAGAAACGAAATATGAAAGAGAAATAGCAGATTTACTCATCCAAAAACTTCAAGACATTGGAATGGATGTTGTAGAGGATTCGTCTCAGCCTCGAACGGGACACGGAGCAGGGAATCTGATCGCGACATTGGAAGGAAACACAAATGGGAAAGCAATTTATTTTACATCTCACATGGACACTGTCGTACCAGGATTATCTGTTCAGCCTGTTGTCGAGGACGGGGTTATACGCTCGGACGGAACCACCGTTCTGGGAGCTGACGACAAGGCCGGTATAGCAGCCATGTTTGAAGCCGTACGCACGCTGAAGGAAGAGGGCGCTGCCCATGGAACGATACAGTTTATTATTACGGTAGGAGAGGAATCAGGTTTAGCAGGCGCCAGGGAATTGGATATGGAGCTGGTTAACGCAGATTTCGGCTATGCACTCGACAGTGACGGTGCCGTAGGAAGCATTGTGACGGCTGCGCCAAATCAGGCAAAATTGTTTATTACATGTCATGGTCAAAAAGCGCATGCAGGTGTAGCGCCAGAACGTGGCATATCTGCTATTCAAGTTGCTGCTGATGCGGTAAGCCGCATGCCGCTTGGGCGTATTGATGAGGAAACAACTGCAAATATTGGGAGAATTGAAGGCGGAAGCCAGACAAATATCGTTTGCGATCGAGTCGACTTGAAGGCTGAGGCACGTTCACTCGTCCGTTCCAAGCTCGAAGCACAGACAGCTGCCATGCGAGAGGCATGCGAGAAGGCGGCTGAACGCTTTCAGACAACTGTGGATGTGGATATTCAATTTGTCTATCCGGGCTTTAAACAGGCTGAAACGGATGAGGTTGTTGAATTTGCAGTTGAAGCTGTTAAACAAATCGGCAGAGAGCCTTTGTTAAAGCAAAGCGGCGGAGGGAGCGACGCGAATATTATAGCCGGACACGGCGTCCCGACTGTCAATTTGGGCGTAGGGTATGAAGACATTCACACAACAGCTGAAAGTATACCCGAGCAGGAATTGTATAAGCTTGCAGAGCTCACTTACGCATTGATGAAGCAGTCAGCACACGCATAACAAAAAACGGTGCCGGTAATCCGGTACCGTTTTCAGAGTGTTGATAAAGTCATTTCAGGTGAATGACTTTGCATCTGCCTGCATCTGCGGACCCTCGCTTTCCGGAGGGAACGGCCTCAGCTAACCGCTTCTTCCTTTCGTCAGAAGCGCTGGATCTTCGCCTCGTTCTGATCCTCTCGGAGTCGGGTTTCCTCCGATTTAGCAGCTGGCTGTCCGGTTAAAACCCTGGTGATGATTCACACGAGCTTGTTCCATCTAGAGGGAACCTTTCGTTAGGCAGCGCTTCGATGTCGAATCGGGATGAACGTCAACGTATCCACCCAAAAAAGCTGCAGCTTCCAGCGATTGGAACGTTTTTCGCCATCAAACAAATCCATTTTCCCTTTGTGTCCGGCGTGCCCGTGGAATTAGCGCAGCCTGAAGATCCTTTCTCAGAGGTTTATCCTGAGAAATAGCTGAAGGCAAGCCCACGGCAGGCTCGGTAAACAGAGGGGAAAGTCAATCAATCGAATAAACATGTAAACAAATTGACTTTATCAACAGCCTGAAAACGGTGCCGGATTACCGGCACCGTTTTTAACTATTTCCAAATTCAAGGGCATCCCATTCACTGCAAAAGACCAATCGATTCCTGTCTGCCGAACTCTATTGACTCCAAGATCGTCTCTTCTGAGCAGCCGATCAGCTGGGCCAGCTGTCTAATCGTAGGTGAAGGCGCCCTGGCGGCCGTAAACTCCTTTAAGGCCTCCGTAACCAGGTGAAGAACCGATTGATGAACAGGAGATTGATAAAATTGCTCCCTCATCAATATCGACCACCTTTCTATATACGTAGTATAGCATAGATAATAGTCACGGTCGAACGTATGTTTACAAAATGTTGTGAATAATTTGTAAATTTCATGAATCGTACCTGCTTATTTGCGGCTTATCGTCTTTGGAGGAAGTTGAGTGTTAGTTTATACATATCATAGCTGAAAACAGTTTATGCTTTACCGCCTTTTTTGCTCTAAAAAGCTTTGCAAGAGTAGCTTAACGTTTAGCGGTGCAGGAGCAAAATCTGATAAAATGAAAAGAGACTATGGAGAGAAAAGGAGGGCGTCAGCGTGAGTCACCGAATCATTTTTCATATTGATTTGAACAGCTTTTATGCCTCTGTTGAAGCAGCTGATGACCCTTCGCTAAAAGGCAAGCCGCTTGCTATTGCAGGAAACGCCAAAAAAAGGAAAGGCATCGTTGTAACGGCTAGTTACGAAGCTAAAAAAATGGGCGTGAAGCCACCGGTGCCTCTGTGGGAAGCTAAGAAGGCATGCCCCGATTTGCTTGTCAGAGAGCCGCGCTTTCCAAGGTACCGGGAAATGTCTGCAAAATTTTTTGAGGTGCTGCGCAGTAAAACAGGTTTAGTGGAGCCGGTATCGATTGATGAAGGCTACCTGGATATGACGAAATACTTATATGGAAAGCATCCTGTTGCCGTGGCTCAATCAATTCAGCAGGAGGTGCTGGATACTTTGGGGCTTCCTTGCAGCATTGGTATTGGACCTAACAAATTCCTTGCGAAAACAGCAAGTGACTGGAAAAAACCGCTAGGTATTAAGGTATTGCGAAAGCGGGATGTGCAGCGCCTTTTATGGCCGCTGCCCTGTGAGGAGATGCATGGAATTGGAGCGAGAACAGCAGAAAAACTGAAGCAGCTGAGTATTGAAACAATTGGTGATATCGCAGCTTATGGAGAGGATAAGCTGAAAAGCACGTTCGGCTCGAGTGGAGGCAGAATGTTTGAAAAAGCGTGGGGAATTGATAGCAGACCCGTTGATCCGGAATCAGCTGAAGAGTTTAAAAGTATCGGTCATTCGCGCACGCTTCCGGAAGATGCGGTAAGCCTGCAGGATATGGCGCCAGTAATTCATCTGCTGTCCAATTTAGTTGCACAGCGACTTCATAAGAAATACGTTTATGCTTCCGGTCTGCAGCTTACAATCAGATACAGTACGTGGGAAACCATACAGCGTTCCATCAGACTTCCATATCCACTTTCCGACCATCAGACGATTGAATCCTGCGCCAAAGAGCTGCTGGAGACATCTTGGAACGGAGACAGGGTCAGGCTGTTAGGTTTAACAGGAATTGACCTGATTGAAAAAGGCAGTGCAGTAAAACAGCTTGATTTGTTTTCTTATCAGAAGGACAAAGAAGAATGGGATCGAGACGAACACGTTAGACAGCTGCAAGAGCGGTTCGGTCCAACGGCTGTTCGGCGAGGCTATTACAAATAGAATCAGGTGTGCCACATCGACTGTCTAAACTGCTTGCTGTTCCAACATCAGTTTACCTGCAAATTAATTCGTTCGCATGCCGTCCATCTTCACTTGTAAACAGAGATTTGCCTTAGGCTGCTGCTTAAGGCTTCTTCTAATTTACTTAATAGATAGCACGTTAGAAGGGGATGGATTCATATGGGCAGTGCTTTTCACGAGATGTTTTCACTCCCCATGCTGCCTTCGTACGAATGAACTACCGCTCAAAACCAGAGCGGCAGTGAACCTTTCGACTCTCTTTCACCCTGCAGCTTAAAAGCGAAACGTCGTTTGGGTAACGTTAACACGGCGGGCTCGTGTTAAATGGTACCATTCTTCGTCACTTCCCTGAGAGTGGTCGGCTCTGAAGGAACTCCGCTCTTGGAGGGATTAAAACGAGTCGAGAATCCGGCGGCCGGCAGTGCGTTTCACATGCCTGGTTAGCACTGCACGATCGGCTTCCATACCGATAGAACCCTCTTGAGGAAACGTTTCGATGTTAAATAGAGGTGCCAGTATATCATCGAATTCATGATAAACGTAAATAAGCAGTCGCCTCTGCCAGTCGTGACGTTGTTTTCTTAGAATCAAAGCGGTTTCCCCAATGTTTCCGGCGAAGGCGCAACAAGCAGTCTGAAGATTCTCTACAGCTTTGTTTTTTCGCGGTAGATCACACGAGCGGAGCCGGACCGGCTTTTGAAGGCTTCACGTGAGAAGCCTGAGTCCGAGTGAAGCCGCGCCATCCTCCCCTGCTTTTCTTCCCTCCATACCAGGCCCTCTGAGAAATAGCTGAAGGCCAGGCCACGGCAGGCTGGGGTAAGCAGAGGGCAAATACAACCACACGAATACATATGTAAATTGAAAGACTTTTACAACAGCCTGAGCCGTCCGATGTAACCGGACGGCTTTTGTAGCTGAACTCGTTGCCGTACTAGTTCTTTAGGGTCAAGCGATATACGGAAGAGCAAGTAAAACAAGGAATTGGTTCAAGAGCTCTTATGTTTAACCGATATAGAAACTAGATAAAAGACGGTCACAGTACCGACTGCAGGAGGATGGTCATATGGAGATTCAGCCTTTCCAGCAATATTCACACGAGCAGCGGCCAGCACCTCGTGAAGGGGAAACAGTAAGAGCTGTGATTGTGGAACGGACCAGCGAGCGAGAAGCGGTCGTGCAAATCCGAGGCAGAGAGGTCAACGCCGTATTTGAAGGGCGAGTGCCCAGCGGTGATACCGTGCAAGCAGATGTTTCTCGTATACAAGACGGGAAAGTGACGCTGCGCGCAGCTGTAGCCGCTGAAGCGTCGGATCGCTCACGGCCCGATATTCAGGCGTTAATCAGAGAGGCAGGCGGCCAGCCTGTTGCTAAAACAGTGGAGGCTGTTAGAATACTGCAGGCTCACGGAAGATTAACGAGTGAAAATGTCCGCACAGTGGTGCAGTTTATGACAGAAAGCCGGGGAGGTTCAGTTCAGGCGGTTCAACAGGCCATGGATACGCGTGCGGCACTGTCTGCCGACGTACTGGATCGCTTCCAGCGCGCCGCTCATACGACACCTCTGCAGGCATTGCAGCAGGTCATGACAGCAGGAGCCAGTGCTGACACGCCTGCTGTTCATGGACTCCGGCAAACGCTCCCGGCACTGCTCCAGGCGTACGAAAGTGGATCCGGTGTCAGAAATGCAGTTACTGCACTGCAGCAGTCGGCGTCTGGAACAGTTCATGCTGAAGCAGTGAATCAACTGTTGAGGACCGTTCTTTCTGCTCAATCTCAAGGCGGAAGGAGCACTGCAGCTGATAAGCTGAGAGAGCTGGTTTTTCCAGCTTTAGACAAAGCTCCTGCAAATTCGCCTGCTCTTCCGCTTCGCACTGCGGCAGAACAGATGCTTCAGCAGCAACAGCAAACCGCAAATGCTTCAACGCTGGAGCAGCTGCGGCACGTACTTTTTTTGCTGGATGAAGGGAAAGAAGTGCGAGCGGCCCAGCTCTTTCAACAGCTCTCGTCCAGCCAGCCTCCTGATCGTGTCCAGTCGGCTTCTGGCATTACGGTAATGGTACGAGAAGTAACTCCGGCAATGGCCTCAGCTAGGGATGAATTTCAGGGATTTCAACGTGAAGCGGTAAGAAGTCTTGCGAGAATGGATCTGTTGATACAGCGCTTTCAGCAACAGGCAGCTCCGCAAGTGAAGCCGATGCTTGAACAAGTTATTCAGCAGCTTGATAAATCCATTAACAGAAGCGGATGGCTGTTATTCGCATCGATGAAACAAGAAAGGACGCTGCTGCAAGCAAGCTCAGAGCTGACGCATGCGAAACAGCTAATGAATCAAGGACAGCTGCGACAAGCTGCAGCTGTCACTGCCGGGGTCCGGCAAACGATCGAACAGATGGAATATAAACCGTCTGCCTTCAGATATCAGCACGTACATAAAGAAGCGGGTTCAGAACGCCCGATCACTCAGCAGATTCGACAGCTCACAGAAAATACGGGCAGAACGCTTGCAGCAAACGAGCATTCTGGCAGGAACGTGCTGGAGGCGCTCAGGCAGTTCGGTTTTAACCGGGAGGTAGAATTGGTCAGACCTGATATGAGGAATCCGGAAGAAAATCGCAATTTAAAAGGGCTATTAGGAAGGATGCTGCAGGCAGTCGGTGAACAGGAGGCTGGAGCGCAGCGGGCTCTCGCAGTCATAAACGGGCATCAGCAGGGAAATCGTTTGGACAGTCAAAGCGGTCTTTTATTTCACGTGCCGCTGATGCTGGATGATACGATGCAGGAACTGAAAATATTCGTCGATGAGCGTCATCAGGGCGGACTTGACTGGGAGAACATTCAGCTTTATTTTCATTTGGAAGCTCCGGTCTCAGGCCCGCTAGGGATACGCGTATCTGTGCAAAACAGGCAGCTGACAGTTTCTTTTTATAATGATGAATCCACCTTTTCTGAGCGTCTCGAACCGCTGAAGGAAAAATATGCAGCGTCAATCAGAGAAATTGGCTATCAGGTGCAGTCCATCCAATCAGCGCCAA
The DNA here is from genome assembly GCF_042654445.1 of Bacillus daqingensis. Lineage (NCBI taxonomy): Bacteria > Bacillati > Bacillota > Bacilli > Caryophanales > Bacillaceae > Bacillus > Bacillus daqingensis. The sequence continues at coordinate 69,355 of NZ_JBHSGK010000021.1, read as the reverse complement.
TGGAAATAGAGGAGAAACAAGCACCGGCAGCAGATCCGGCAGCAGAAGAGAACTTCAAGGACGGAGTGGATGTCAAAATATGATACAGCGCCGGTTTAATCAAGTGGAAAAGCGAGCGATCAACGGCAGTACAGCAGCAGTTATTCACTATAACGAGCTTGACGGCACCCCTAAAGTGCTAGCCAGCGGACGGGGCCACGTTGCAGAGCGAATAAAGGAGATAGCGCAGGAGCATCATATTCATATGGAGGAAGATCCTTATTTAATTGAAAATTTAATTGACCTTGATTTAGGAGATGATATTCCACCTCAGCTCTATGCGGTTATTGCAGAAATATTACTCATGATCGAAGAGCTGGAGCGCATGCATCAAAGTTGAAGGATGAGGGGGAGAGAATATGCTTACGGAGAAAGAACTGTATGAAAAAACGCCGCAGCAGCTTACTGCTCTTTTGCTTGAGGCGTTGTGCCTGCAAATGGAAAAAGCAGAGAGCAGTATAAGTGAGAAAGAATATATGCAAGCGAACAAAGCCTTACAGCAGTCAATTGATATTTGTGTCCGTCTGGGAACAGGCCTCCGCTACGAGGCGGGGATCCTGGCAGACCAGTTTGAAGCCGTTTATCAGTATACGGCAGATGAGCTGATGCAGTGTAATCTCACCAAAGACAGAGAGCGAATCAAAAGGCTGCGAATGATGATGGAGCCGCTCTATTCTGACTGGCTCTCGGCAGTTCGGACACAAACTGGTGTAAAGCCTCAAGCAGGAGTTAAGCGACAGCTGTCTGCTTACGAACAGCATATTGGGATTGAAAACTAGGAGGAATCAATATGAAAATCAATAATAATATTCAGGCGCTTAATGCGTATCGCAACTTATATCAAAATCAGCAGGCGACATCAAGCAACTTGGAAAAGCTTTCGTCCGGGCTTCGCATAAACCGGGCAGCGGATGACGCTGCAGGACTTGCGATTTCAGAAAAAATGCGATCACAAATTAAAGGCTTAAAAATGGCAGAACGAAATGCACTTGACGGTATATCACTTATGCAGACATCAGAGGGTGCTCTTCAGGAGGTGCATGCGATGCTCCAGCGCATGCGGGAACTATCTGTTCAAGCAGCAAATGATACGAATACCGATGAAGACAGAGAGCAACTGCAAAAAGAAATCGATCAGCTGAAAAAAGAAATTGACAGTGTTTCAGAAAAAACGGAATTTAATACGCGGAAGCTGCTTGACGGGAGCAGTGCACTAGTAACTACGCTCTCAGGGGAGCAGATCTTGGGTGGAACACCGGATGTACAGTCGGCTGAATATGCGAGCGGAAGCTACAGGCTGCAAATGGAAAATGTCGTACAAACGGCAGAGATGACGCAGCCGGCTGCCGGTCTTAATGAATCATCTGTTTTACTTGACCCGAATGGCAGCGGACAGTTTGGTAGTTACACGATTAATGTCCGGGAATATGATGAACAATCTGCATCGGCAAAAGTAGAAGTCATCGGGCCCCAGGGACGAGTGCTGGAAACAAAGGTCATTGAAAAAGGAGAGGATGTAACAGTCGGAGGAGTTTCAATCAAAACTGCGGATATTACCAGCAATGGCACTGCACGAGTGAAGCTCGAAGCAACGGCGTCTCTGAAGCTTAACAAATTGAATGAGGATGAGACTGAAACACTGGTGCGGGCGGAAAAGACCGTGACAACAGTCAATGGAGAGTTCCGGTATGAGGGGATTCATTACCCGGTAGGCGCTTCCGTTCTTGCTGCAGAACAACCTGCACAGGAATTTTCACTTTCCAACAACGCGCTTGCGTTCCAAATTGGACCAAATACCGGGCAGGAAGTGTTGATCGATATTCCAAAGATGGACACGGTGACGCTAGGTATAACGGATATCTCCGTAGCATCCAGTAAAGACGCAGGTGAAGCGATCTTTAAGCTGGACCGGGCTGTTGCCATGTTGTCCGATGCCCGTGCCAAGCTGGGTGCCGTTCAAAATCGTCTGGAGCATACGATTAACAATCTGCAGGTGACGCACGAGAATCTGACAAGCTCAGAATCGCGAATCAGAGATGCAGATATGGCACTTGAAATGACGGAATTCACCCGCAATAACATATTGAACCAGTCTGCAACAGCAATGCTTGCGCAGGCAAATCAGCTGCCTCAGGGCGTTCTTCAGCTGCTTCAATAAATAGAACAAAGCCTGCAGGCCAATCTGTTATACTAATAGCAATACATGTATTTTGCAGGGGGATCACGTGTAATGGATATACAGCGAATACGTGCTGCCGGTGCCGCGCGGGCTTCGGACGGCAGCAATAAAAGCACGGAAGCGAAAATAACGTTTCAGGAAATAATGAAGGACGGCAGAAGGCAGGGAGCCTATGACCAATTCGGCCAAAAGCTGGAGGCGATTGAAAAGCAGGGAAAACGACTTGCAGATTCCCGTACCGTCGATGAACTGAGACTTTATAAAAAAATGGTAAAAGAGTTCATGGATGAGGCGGTGAAGCTCGGCCTGCAGCTTGAAGAGCAGAGAGGATTTAACCGGCGGGGACGAACAAAGGTTTACAAAATCGTAAAAGAAGTAGATTCGAAGCTGATTGATCTGACGGACAGCGTTCTGCGCGGTCAACAAAAAGGCCTCCACCTGTTAAAACAAACTGGAGAAATACAGGGTCTTCTCGTTAATATCTATGCGTAATCAGGTATGAGCAAGATCATAAACGGGTAAAGAAAAAAAGCCCTAGCCGGCTTAGTTTGTTGAAAAGGGAGCGGTGTATATGTCCAGCGGAACATTCTACTACGGAACGATTATAGACAAACCTCTTCAGGAGGTATGGGATTTTTTTCAGGCGACTGAAAATTTGGCGGCTATCACCACCTTTCCTGAAATAACGGTAAAGGGATCCGAGCGAAGTGAAGAGGGAGCTGAGATTAAGCTGCAAATGAATTTTTACGCTGCCAAGCTCTCCTGGAAAAGCAGAATCAGTGAAGTATCCGAACCGAACTATTTTATTGATGAAGGGATAGAGGTACCATTTCCTTTCAAGATGTGGCGCCACGTTCATGCATTTAAAACGGAGCCGGACGGCCGCACAAAGATGATTGACATGGTACAGTTTGACGCTTCAGTGCCTTCAGCAGCCGTCAAGCTGATGCTCTTTGGAATGTTCAGCGACCGCAAACGAAAGCTTAACAGTCTGTTGGGGCCGGTGGAATAAGAACGTCCCGTATTTTTGAATATTTTTTTACAAACGCGCTCCTCTGCCAGGTTTTCGTTGGACCCGATTAAAAAGTCATGCCTGTTAATTGCTTCTGCATTTCCATGCTCGCCTATTTCGCTTCTCCAGCCTGCTGCGGGCTTTTGAATGTAAGAAGGGTACAGCTTCACTTAAATACAGACCGTCTCCGTTCGTGTGATATAGAACCTTCTAACTGCTTAGGGTGCATCTGAAAAACGCTGCGACGATTCGCGGAGCAGGAGGTAAAGTCGGGCCCGTCCTTTTTGGAGAATGATTTTCCGCAGATACAGGTACTTGCAGGGACTGGCATGCATAAAGGCGTTATCAACACGCTGAAAAGCAGCCCTCATAAAAATGGGAGGGCTGCTTTTTGTATTAAAGGCCTGTTTTTACTAATCTTCATCCTGTTTAAAGCATGTTCGACGCAGCTCGTGGAGGTAACCGTTCAGATGAGCAAGTATTTTACTCCTCGGGATAATACCCTTAAACACGGTGCTGCTGTTTTGCACACAAACAAAGGGATATTCAATCGATTGATTGATCACTCGTTCAAACCGCGCGTCTTCATGCACAGTAACAAAATCTTCGTTCATGACATCCTTCACTAAATAGTTGTTCAGTCGTTCCGGCTCCATCCGTTCGATGCCGAGAATAGAGTCGAGTATTTTAGCCTTACTAATAATACCAACTAACTGTGTATCGATATTAAGAACGGGAATCGCTGTATAACCAGACTTTACTAGTACAAGCAAGGCATGCTCCAACGAATGATCAGGCTGGACATTTGCCACCTGCTCTGCAGGAACGATAAACGTATCAATACGTCCGCTGAGCACGTCTGTTTCTTGAATATTTGGCATGGATATGCACACTTTCTATAAATTAATAGGTACTTAAACGGGGACAGTGATTTGGAAATCAGCTTCCTGTCCACCTATCTCCATGCATAATAGTAGAGCTTTTAGAAGGAAAAGTCAATAAACAAACAGAGGCGTGACAACAGACTTAGGTCTTGTCACGCCTCTGTTTGTTATTTACGCATTTTAAACGCAGCATTCAGCTGACCTCGCAGCATTTTACTGCGAATATCAGATTGTTTCATTTCTTCTTTGCGGATCTCAAACGTCTGCATGCCATCTTCCATCTTGTTCGCAATATCTACGAGACGTTCCACATCTGCAAACGAATATTTGCGCGTTCCGCCTTTACTTCTGTCAGGAAAAATCAGCTTCCGTTCCTCATAGTAACGGATCTGACGCTCGGATAATCCGGTTAGTTCGCTGGCAATCCCAATTCCAATTACTTTTTTATCCTTATAGGATGACGCATCTGCCAAAGAAATCCCCGTCCTTCCTCGTCCATCAGCTTTGTTTGTTATACTATACCACGATAGAAAACGGGGGCGGGCAAAATTGTCAGATAATCTGACGTCATTCGTTTTCAGATTTTTGCTGAAGCAGCTTCTTAATGGCAGCAAGCTCCTGTTTTACTTCAGAGAGCTCTTTTTGAACCGGGTCCTCTTCTTTCTCGGCTCCCGTATGCTCTGCTTTTTCAACATTATTAACGATGACACCAATAAAGAGATTAAAGACAACGAAGGTTCCTACAAGAACAAATGAAACAAAGTAAATCCACGACCACCACAGTTCATCCATAATGGGTCTCATGACTGCTGAGGCCCATGATTCCAAGGTGACGACCTGAAAAAGGGTTAACAGCGACAGCTGCAGATTTCCGAAATAGGCAGGAGCTGTTTGTTGGAACAGCATAGTGCCGATCACTGCAAAAATATAGAAAACGATGCTCATTAAAAGCATAATGTTTCCGAGAGAGGGGATCGTCATCAACAGCGCATCGACTAGCCGTCGCAATGACGGAATCACTGAGATGGCGCGAAAAACACGGAGGACGCGCAGGATGCGCAGAACAGTTACAAAATAGGCTCCGACCAGAATATGGCTCGCAGCGACAATGAGAAAATCAAACCAGTTCCAGCTGTTTGAGAAAAATCCTTTAAACGACGTTGAGGCAGCCATACGCATTGCAATCTCTACTGTAAAAATCCATAGTAATACTCTGTCAATGAAGAAAAAGGTGGACTGATTTGCCTCATAAACTCCAGGATATGTTTCAATCCCGACAACAACTGCATTAAATAGGATAATTAAAATGACAGCGTTGGTGAACCAGTTGTTCTCAACAATGTATTCCAGCTTCGTTCGAATATGTTCTGGAAGAAACCCCATGAATAGATCAAATCCTTTATGTATAGGCTGTTGGCGACACGCTGCTTACTAGTTTACTATGATTTAAAACACGCGGAAAGGCAAATCAGCATATACAACCAAGCAGAAATGATGCGTGTATACTATTTATAGGCACATCAAAAATGCTCCTGCTCGTGAGCGGGAGCATGATTACCTTCTCTCTAAGGAAACGTCGGATCAGCTTTGCTGTCTGCTGGCGGCAGGAGCACCTAATTCTTTGGAACGGTTATTTGCGGCTTCGATGCAGGCAATTAATGCTTCCTGAACATGCTGTTCTTTAAGCACGTTAAACCCTGCTTCTGTCGTCCCGCCAGGACTCATGATTTGCTTATACAGTTCAGCTGGTGTGGTATCTTCCTCCTGAACTCTTCTTGCAGCACCGCGAAGGGTCTGAGCTACGAGGTCTCGACCGAGCTCTTCAGGAATCCCGATCGCCTGAGCCGCTTTTTCCATCGATTCCATTAGATAATAAATGTAAGCTGGACCTGTTCCAGTAAGCGCCGTAACAGCATCGAGGAGATGTTCCTCTACATGAGCTGTTTCGCCGATCAAACTGAACACGTGCTCTACTGTACGGATGTGCACGTCTTCAGCGGCGCTTCCCCCGGCAAAGGAGGTCATGGACGCACGTACGGCAGCGGACGTATTAGGCATCGCACGAAACACAACGGGTCCCTTGGAAGCCACTTCTAAAGATGAAGTCGTAACACCTGCCATAACCGACACCAGAAGCTGGTCGCTGCGTAATATGCCGTTAAGCGGAGCAAGAGCATCTTCCCAATCCTTTGGCTTGCAGGAGAGAAATATGATATCTGCTTCAGCTGCAGCTTGCGCATGACGTGTGGTCTGAACTCCGTAAAGGCTGCGGAGGTTGGCAAGTGCCTGGTCATTCGATTTGTTCGTAATGGTAATATGGTCAGGCGGAATACTGCCTTCTTTTATCCATCCTTTAACCATTGCCTCTGTCATTGATCCTGCACCTGCAATAAATAGTTTCATCTCTGACACTCCTGTATACTGAAAATTACGTTTATTATGCTCTTCGTAAGACGCAATGTCAACATGAAGTTAAACGTCAAGAATAGGAGGAATCAGTTTGAAGCAATCATTGAAGCAAAGAATTATCGTGATAACCGGGGCATCCACCGGCATCGGGGAAGAAATTGCCTGCGCAGCAGCTGCAAGAGGAGCACTTCCCGTCATCGTAGCAAGAACTAGAGACAGGCTTGAGGCAACTCAAAACAAAGTAGAGCAGCTTACCAGGATCCGGCCGGTTGTAGAAGTGTGTGATGTATCGGACTTTTCAGCCTTAAAAAACATGATTGAGCGAATTGAAGCCAATATTGGACCAATCTTTTCTTATATTCACAATGCCGGGTTCGGGGCATTCGATTATGCAGAAGATGTGCAATTAGAGCAGGCAGAAGACATGTTTCGTCTTAATGTACTGAGCGGCGCTGCGGCGGCCAAGTATGTAATGCCCTTCATGAAAGCACGCGGGGAAGGCAGCATCATTTTTACCGGGTCCATCTCTTCTAGGCTGCCTACTCCAAAAACGAGCATCTACAGTGCTACAAAGCATGCGGTGGCAGGCTATGCGGATGCTCTTCGGATGGAGATGAAGCCGTATGGCATTCACGTAGGAATATTGATGCCGGGGCCGGTGGATACTGCTTTTTTTGAAACGGCTGATCGAAGCGGACGCTACAAACAGAACATAGAGAAAATGATGCTGGCACCGGAAACAGTTGGACGCGCTGCAGTACAACTCATCGTCCGGAAAAAAAGGTCCAGAATGATGCCTTGGTGGATGGGCGCTGCTGCCCGTTTATATCAGCTTGCGCCTTCAATTGTAGAAAAAGCCGGGGGTAATGCGTTTAAACAAAAATAATCATGATGCAACAGCGAGAAAGCGTGCTGTCATCCTGAAATTACCAATTGTGAATGATTACATGACGTGTTTTTAGCTTTGTTCACAAAAAAGTCACATTTCATCTCGCAATTTTCTAAATGAGTATGTATGATTAAAGCGTAGATTAATACAACTCAAGGAGATGACCAATCGTGCTCGTGAAAGAATTAGTTGAGACGAAGCGTCTAAGCGACGCAGGAACAGTAGAGAGCGTATATGCAGCTTATGAACGTTATGAGAGTGTTGACTGTGCCAGTGACGTAGCATCGTATTCTTCAGAAGAGTGCAGTTCAGAATCAAGCATTAAGCTGTTTGCTGGAAACATCGACGCCGATCATACACTGAGGCTGATTGGAGAAGAGAAGGTAGCGAACAGTGAGCAGGTAGAAGAAGCTTTGGTCCGATTGAAGAAAAAATATCCGACGTATTTTCACTAAACGAATAAAAACGTTTTCTAAGCCCGGTTTATAATGAACCGGGCTTTTTGTTTATGATAAGGAAACCCGCATTCCTAAGGGAGATCATGCTGTTGACAACGTTAGCCTAACAAACAGATCATTCATTTTATATGCATTCCTGCTGCGCCTAACTTTTCTTACGGGGCTGGCCTTCAGCTAATTCTCAGGATGACTCCTGTATGAATGGAAGGATGGCGCGGCTTCACTCGGATACAGGCTTCTTCGAAGCACCAGCGTTATCTAGTGAATAAGAGACGCTGCATGAAGAAGGTTCAGATGGCATTTGCAGACACGCGCTAAAAAAATCAGGCGATGCTTCTGTCAGCTGCCGACATCGAAGGGAAGATCCTCCGGACATTGTAAGGAATCCGCGACCATTCTCGCAGGGAAAGCGAATGTCTGCCGATTCAGGCAAGTGCAAGGATATTTATTGAGCAAGATGTAATCACAATTCTGCCGTTCCCTAAGCAGGGTCAAGCGGTTCATCCAGTGGTTTAAGGAAACTGACAACAGGGAATTCAGTTACAAAGATTGACAACTTAAACGATAGAGCAGGTGATGGCATGAGTGAATTGCAGCGAATGCTTCAAGCACGTAACTGGATGAAAACAAATGAGAATTTTTTACAAACGTGGCATGCACATGTAGGATACAAGCTGGATTTATTTGATCATTTTAAGAAATCGAAATCTGTAGGAGAGGTAGCTGCTTCAGAAAAGCTCTCCAAAGAATTGCTTCAGCGCTGGGTTGATGTAGGGGTAGAAGTAAACCATTTAAAAGAATCAAGAAGCGGAAAGATCAGCTCGAAACGAAAAATGGTTAAATACGCTTCAAAGAAAAGCAGTGAATCTGTCGGCATCTTATTGAGCGAAATGATGGAGCTGCATATTCCTACGCTGCTTGAGTATCCCGAAATAATGGAATCGGATGAACGGCTTACATATTTATCCGATAAGTTCGCTGAAATTGTAGCGGAAACGTCCACCCTGCTCGAAAAAGCGGCTGTTGGACCAATTTTACGCTGGGTAAAGAAGGAAAAGCCTTCAAGTGTGATCGATCTTGGCTGCGGATTTGGGGGGTACTTAAAAGCGATTCACACGAAGTACCCGAAAACGGAATTGATCGGAGTGGAGCTGAGCCCTGATGTAGTTAAAAAGGCAAATGCCTCGCTTCCGGATGAGATAGATATCAGGGAAAGCGAAATTGAAGAGTTTCTGGAAAATTTTGATGGTCGCACTGATATGATTATGGCGCATAATCTGCTTTATTATTTCAAACCGTCAAGACGGGTCGACTTATTTCGAACATTTCACCAGGCATTGGCAAGAGAGGGAACGGTTACGATTATTTGTCCGCTGGTTAAAGCGAAATACGGAGCGGCATTTACGAGCGCATTCAATACGTTTATGTCTGCCCATGAAAATCTATACCCGCTTCCGTCACCGGATGATTTAAAAGAGTATGCTGATAAAACCGGCTTTCGAATTGCCGATATGAAGCCGTTAATCCGTGAAGGCGGATGGTATTTAATCACGATGAAGAAAAAGCGATAACGGACCGCCGGCTGCCCAAGGGCAGCTTTTTTACGAGCTGTAAGTATAAGGAAAGAACGTATCATTTCGTATGTAAAAAAGATAAACAAAACTTATACGGTGGCGTTTATATCATGCTTTATCGGGGAAAGCTATATATGTATTTAGATAAGCAGGAGAGCAGGTGTTCAAAATGACACAAGTGGCAGTTATCGGGGCAGGTCCCGGAGGCCTTGCAGCATCTATGCTGCTTCAATCAAAAGGGTACAAGGTGACAACGTTTGAGAAACAGCAATACGTAGGCGGCAGAACGTCATCCTTTTCAGAAAATGGCTTCACTTTTGACTTAGGTCCAACATTTTTTAGTATGCCGCACATCTTGGAAGAAGTTTTTCAAGAAGCAGGCAAAAAATTAGAAGATTACGTGGAGTTAATCCGTCTTGATCCGATGTATACATTGAAGTTTTCAGATTTAACTATTCGCGCAAGCAGCGATCGAGATCAGATGTCTGCTGAAATTGAGAAGCATTTCCCGGGCTACGGTCCTGCATACATCAAGTTTATGAAAGATACGAGAAAAAAGCTGGCTGTTCTATCACCGATCCTGCAGGAGAAGCACGCCTCTCTTCTGGACTACCTTCGTCCTCGAAGTTTGAGAGCAGTACCGGAGCTGGAGATTGGCAGCTCTCTCTATGACGTGTTGTCCAGATATTTTGATGATGAACGATTAAAGCTGTCATTTACATTTCAATCAAAATATTTGGGGATGTCACCGTGGGACTGTCCCGGGGCATTTACGATTCTTTCTTTTATGGAGCATGAGTACGGTGTTTTCCATCCTAAAGGCGGAGTTAATCAGTTGACGAAGGCACTGGCCAGAGCTGCTGAGGAAGAAGGGGCTGATATCCGAACGGGAACAGGTGTAAAAAAAATCAATATTGAGAATGGGCGTGCAGAATCCCTTGAGCTTGAGGATGGGAGTATTCACCGCTTTGATCATATCGTCATGAATGCTGATTTTGCGCACAGCATGAAACACCTCATTGATAATGGCCAGCGGAGAAAATATTCCGATGAGAAACTGAAGAAGAAAAAATACTCCTGTTCTACTTTTATGATTTATTTAGGAGTGAGCGGAGAGGTGGACTTGGACCACCATACCGTCCTGTTCGCTGAAGACTATAAACGCAACGTAGATGAAATTATGAAAGAACAAGTGCTGCCGGATGATCCTTCCATCTATGTGCAAAATGCCGCTGTTACTGACCGTACGGTTGCTCCGGACGGGAAGTCAGCGCTCTATATACTCGCACCTGTTCCAAACAATATGAGCGGCATCGATTGGGAAACACACGAAAAAGCATTCCGTGACCTGGTACTCCAAACGGTGGCTGATCGTGCAGGTATCCCTGATTTGGAGAGCAGAATTGAAGTGGAGCGTGTTCTGTCTCCACAAGGCTGGGAAGAGGATAAGCTTATTTACGAAGGAGCTACTTTCAATTTAGCGCATAATTTAGGGCAGATGATGTATTTCCGGCCACATAATGAGTTCGATGATATCAAAGGACTATGGCTGACCGGCGGAGGCACACATCCTGGCAGCGGCTTGCCAACAATTTTTGAATCTGCACGGATTACTTCTTCTTTGATAGCCATTCATGACAGGAAGAAGGTGAAAGCATGAGAACGATCATTTGCGGCGGCGGTATAGGCGGGATGATCAGCGCACTTTATGAAAATCAGGCAGGGCATGAGGTGATCTTGTTTGAAAAAAAGCCGCGATTAGGAGGGCGGCTCGCCTATCATGACCGCGGAAACTATAAAATCGATGAAGGCCCTACGATCGTCCTGCTGCCTGACATGATTAATACCATACTGGAAGAACTCAACCTGCAGGACCGGATAGCTATGACGAGGATCAATCCGCTTTATCCAATGTATTTTCAGGATGGATCGACGTTATTGAAAATGAGCGGAATTGAACAGCAGCAGCAGGAACTGGAGCGGTTCTCTGAAAAAGATGCGGCGGCGTTTCCCGCTTATATGACCGATATGGAAGAACGATTTAAAATCGGAAGTGCCTCTTTTCTCGGCAGAGCATTTGTAAAGAAAAAAGACTTTTGGACAGGCAGAAACATTCAGCATCTGCTGAGGCTCAAGGCTTACCAGTCCGTAAAAAAGCAGGTGAAAACATACTTCAAAGATAAGCGGGTGCAGGAAGCGTTCATGCTGCAGACGCTCTATATAGGAGGAGCTCCGGATGCTACTCCTGCTATGTATTCGCTCGTTCCATTCAGCGAGCATTTTCACGGAATCTGGTATGTTGATGGGGGATATGCCCGGCTTGCTGAAGTGCTTCAGGAAGCAATGGAGGAAAGAGGCATTGTTATTCGCACGGGAGCAAGTGTAAACGGTCTGAGAATGTCTGAGGATGAGCTGCACGCTGAGGGTGTCCAGGTAAATGGAGAAGAAATTGCTTGTGACAGGGTCATTATGAATGGTGAGTTTCCAGCAGTGGAGAAGCTGGTGCGTAAACGACAAGTTCGAAACTATGAACCGTCTTCCGGATGTCTGCTTCTTTATTTCGGCTTGAACAAGCCCCTTCAGACAGAGCACGTGCACAGTTTTTACATGGGAAAGAGCCTTGATGAACATATGCAGTCCGTATTCAAAAATAAGAAGCTGGAAGAAGATCCTTCTTTCTATGTATTTCAGCCGAGCTTAATTGATGCGTCACTCGCACCTGAAGGACATGCAGTGGCCTACGTTCTTGTCCCGGTTCCTTCGGCAGCACATGTGACAAGGCAGGAATATCTAGACTACGCGGAGAACATAAAAGAAAAACTGATCGAAAGGGTAGATGCCGGTCTCTTGGAAAAAACAGAATGGTCTCATATCCGAACCCCTCATGAAGCAAAAATGGATGGACTATTCCAAGGGGGGAGCTTCGGGATAGCGCCAACACTGTTTCAATCAGGTGTATTCAGACCGCAAGTTAAACCGTTTGAGATCGATAATGTATATGCAGTTGGTGCTTCCGTTCACCCGGGAGGCGGAATCCCCATTGTGATGCAGGGGGCAAAAGTACTGAATGAGCTTTTAAGAGATGAGGAAATAGGTGATTCCTCCCTTCAGCCGGCCACATAGCTGTTTATGGCGGATGTTTTCTGATACTCTATTACTAATATGGCTGATAATTCAAACAGCCTTCGTCCGGCAGACGTTAGAAAGGAGCGGACTTTATGCACACAGAACAGGCATATAAGCACTGCAAAATGGTCATCGAAAAACACTCCAAAACCTTCTCAAAAGCGTTTCAGCACCTGCCAAAAGCGAAGCGGCAGGCAGTCTGGGCGGTTTACGCGTTCTGCCGCACAGCTGATGACCTCGTAGATGAAGGCACAAATCAGGAAGAGGACCTGGATCAGTTTGAACAGGAGCTGATGCAGTTTGAACAAGGGGCGGTGCCTCGGGAAAGACTGCTTTGGACGGCGCTCTCTGATACGTTCAGCAGGTTTGACTTCGACCTTAAGCCCTTTTATGACATGATTGCAGGTCAGCGGATGGATCTGCGAAGCCGGTCGTATACGTCTGTTGAAGAGGTACTTGATTATTCCTACCATGTAGCGTCAACTGTCGGCTTAATGCTGCTGCCGATTCTGGCTCCAGGGAAAGAGAACGATCTTCGCCCCAGTGCGATCAAGCTTGGATATGCCATGCAATTAACCAATATCCTTCGAGATGTTGGAGAAGATATTCGACTGGGCAGAAAGTATTTGCCGGATGATCTGATGAAGGAATACGGTTATACGCGAGAAATGCTTGAGGCCGGGATTGTGAACGAGTCGTTTGTACAAGTTTGGGAAAGACTTGCTACTTTAGCGGAATCATTTTATCAAGAAGGACTGCAGGATATTCACTTATACTCTCCGGCGGCCAGACTGCCAGTACAGGCAGCCGCTTACTTTTATCGGGAGATTTTACAAACAGCTAGAAACAACCGGTACGATGTGTTTAAGCAACGGGCTGTCGTATCGACAGAAACAAAACAGCATATTTTGAGCGGACTCGCTTTAAGTAAATAGCTGAAAAACAGGATGTGCCGTCGGGCGCATCCTGTTTTTCAGCTTATTGATTTCGGACGGAAAGGAACCTGTTTACTAGTTTGGATATATGTCCTTCTGTTTACTGTGACTTTGATGAGATTGTTTCCCGTACTATTCCGAGGTGGACCTGCCGCACAAGGGAAAGGCAAGGCTGCAAACGGACAACAATGCTCGTGAGAAGTTTTGAACCCTGATACGAACCTGGTTGAAAATGAAGGCTGCTTAAAATGACAGCTTCTGCTCTGAACAGTAGCGCCTGTTCGTACGGCTTCATACTGTTCCTGCAGAAAACTGTTTCCAGCAGAATGTAAAACGTGGCGGACCCAGCCCTTTATCGGTGGCTCATTAATAATTCAGCTGTTCGGACTCCGCTGATCGTTACCATCGGAGAGCCACCGCCAGGATGCGTGCTGCCTCCGGCAAAGTATAAGTTTGGAATATCTGCGGCGTGATTATAAGGGCGTAAAAATGTATTTTTACGAGAGTTGGCAGAAAGACCATACAGCGCTCCGCGGAAAGCATAAAATGACTTCTCAATATGCTCAGGCAAAATCACTTTCTTTTCCTTCGTATGATGACGAAGATCTATGCCGTATCCGCGAAGTTTTCGGTAGATTCTTTCAACTGGAAATTCCGTCTTCTTACCTGACACAGCAGGGGCGTTCACGAGCAGGAAGATGTTGTCGCCATCGGGACTTCTCTTTCCATCCGATCTCGAGGATGTGCACAAATAGATTGTCGGGTCTTCACCATACTGTTTTTCGTGAAAAATTTGCCTGAACTCTTTCTCAGGGTCTCCGCTGAAGAAGACATGGTGATGAGTAGTAGGGAAGACAGTATCGACTGCAGAAAGCATCACCGCCGCCGAAATAGAAGGTTCAAACGACGCTGCCTTTTTATCTGAAAAAGAAGGGCGGTTTTTTTCGAGTACGAGTGATGGGTACTGGGTCAGCAAATCGCCGTTCATGATCACAGCATTGGCAGGCAGCATGCGTTTCGTTGTGTGTACGGTTTGAATCTGCTTTTCCACTACTTCAAGATTTACTACTTCTTCATCAAAGTAGAAAGATACCCCCAAGTCTTCCGCTGCACGCCGCATCCCTTCTGCAATTTGGAAGTTTCCTCCGTTCGTGTAGTAGACGCCATCTGCAAGCTCTAAATAGCCGATCAGCGAAAAAGTCGCAGGACATGCGAAAGGGGAGGAGCCGATATAAGTAGCGTACCGGTTAAAAGCAGAGCGGATCCTTTCATCGGAAAAGAAGCGCTGATGAAAGGCATCCATCGTCTGAACAGGCTTTGAAGCTGCCAGCGCCTTTGCGAGTCCGAAAGAAAAGTAATCCCGAAAGCTTGAGAAAGTCCGGCTGAAGAAATGGCGTTCCGCAAGCTTGAACAAACGTTCCGCCTCTTTTAAGTAAGCAGGGTACTTGTCCGCTGCATCCGGGTCAAGCTGAAAAAGTTCTTCCCGCATTTCTTCTGTATTGGAAGAGAAAGAGAAGCTGGAGCCGTCCGGAAACGCATTCGTCGTATGCTTTTGCAGCTTCGTAAAGGTAAAATAGTCATCAGGCTCCAGACCAGCTCCTCTCAACACATCCTGAAACACGTGCGGCATCGTGATCGTATTTGGACCAAAGTCAAATGAAGCTGTATCGAGCTTAATTTCATGCAGCTTCCCACCAGGGCGGCTGTTCTTTTCAAGGCAGGTAACTTGGTAGCCTTTGCTTTGCAGGACGATCGCTGACGACAGACCGCCGAGTCCTGCGCCAATAATAACGACATGCTGTTTACTCATACACTCTTCCTTTCCAAATTACGCCTTTTTTCGTCATATCCCGATAGATTGCATACAGCAACAGTGCAATAAAACTTAGAGCAGACAGCGGCATAAGCAAAAACAGCCAGCGTGGATATCCTGCTGCCGAATCGACGAGAAACTTGATCGCGAAACCGATCAGCAGCGGAAGCAGGTAGACCCATTCTCCAGCCAAAGCGCCGTATACAGCGATGCCGGCAGGTGCTGCGAATAAAGAACTGTAAAGCAGCATCACTCCTGCTCCAGCAAAAAGCTTTCTGCCTATGCCGTTATAAATGTTTTTTGAAAAACCATTCCACACCTCAGCGTTCGTTTCATACATGTAGCATGTTACAAAGCGGCGGGGGTTTATTAATAGAGCTTGCCAGCCCGATCGTTTCACCTGTCGCATGAGCGAAATATCCTCCACGATATCGTTTCGGACCGCAGCATGTCCCCCTGCCTGCTCATAGGCATCTGCCCGGAACATCATGAAAGCTCCGTGTGCAGCAGAAGCCGGAGGCCAAGCAGTTGCGTTAGCAAGCAGTACGGGCAGATGAACATAAACGAGAAAATGCTGCATTGGCACGAGCAGGTGGCCCAGCAAACTTTTGAGCGGAATCTTTGGGAAGCCGCTGATCAGGCCAGTATCTTTTCGGAACGCTGCGAGTGCCGTTTCAACTGCATTAGGATGAAGACGGACATCGGCGTCAATGAACATATAGTAGTCGCCGGAAGCTTTTTTGCCAAGCTGATGGCAGGCGTGAACTTTCCCTACCCATCCATCAGGCAGTTTCTCGCCGGCAATTGTTTGAACAGATTCCGATGCTGATGCGAGCAGGTCACCGGTGCTGTCGGTCGAGTTGTCGTTTAGTACGATAATTTCTTTGTTGTCATACGAAAGCAGCTCTAAGCTTTTTAAAAGCGGAGGGATATTGCGTTCTTCATTCCTGACTGGGATTAAAATAGAGACAAATGGCTCTTCTATAGACGTTTCTTTGACTGAGGGTAGAGGCAGCGCAATTAAGTTAATAACGGTCCAAATCAGCAAGGCCGAGAGGACAACAGTTATTGCAGTGATCATCATGATAAACGCCCTGTCCGGCGTTTGAACCGCTCCCAGGATTCACCAATTCCGGCACGCCCATGCGTGACGGTATGAAAAGACGTCTTGGAGTCATTCCACTCATTTCTCAGCATGTTCCTGGTTTGTTCCATGCCTCGCTCCATCTCTTCGGTCCACCGCCTGCGGTTCCACGAGGGAGCTCCTTGAATAGGAGCTCCAGTCATCATGGTCCACTCTGGCAGTTGGTGATGCCGGAAGCCGTGATAAAAACATACGGGTACAACAGGCGCTTCAGGAACTGCTTGTTTAAGATGACCAGCGCCGGTAAAGAAGGAATAGGCTTCTTCGAGCGGAGCTTCTCCCCCTTGCGGAAACAAAAAGATATCGTGTCCATTTCGCAGCTGTTTTTCCGCGTACAGCAGCGACTCATGAATTGCCCGAGCGCGCTTTCCTATAGAAAACGCACCGAGCTTTGCAAAGAAAGGATAGCGGTTCAATCCTTCTTCATCCATCATCGCCAGACTGCTACGGCGCCAAATTCGTTCATTGTAGTAGAAAAGAAAGAGCGGATCCCACCATGAACTATGGTTAACAATGATAATTGAAGGCTTGTTTGGGAGCGGAATCGACGAGAACGATACATGCACCCGCTTGAAATGTCTTTTTATCAGCCATGCATTATAGGCATCAAACACACGGACAAACATCGGGGAACGAGCTGCTTCGATCATGCACGTCCACCTGCCCGCTGCATATAGGAATAGAACAACAGAACAGCAGTAACGAGCACTGCAGTCAGTATTGGTGCCAGCAGCAAGCCGTTTGCTAACGCGACAATGATAAACATACCGGTCATCATCGCATAAAGCCATTTCATCCGGATACTCCAGTAAGAAGAGTGCGTGTTGGTCCACTTGCCGTTTCTTCTAAAAAGAAGAAGTAATAATGCATGGAAGACAGCGGATAAAATAAACCAGCCTGCAAAATTTGAGAAGGGAATATCATAATACAATCCGCCCTCATTCCAAACCCAATATTGTTTCACATCATAAGCTACAGGGTCGATAATTAAATCCATAATGACAGCAGCCAGCGCACCGTACACGACATAAAGAAACCCTCCGGCAGGGAAGTTCCATTTCATCAAGGGAGCAGCAAGCACGTGCGTAGTCGCGAGCACCATCACCCATGCAAACCCGATTGTAACCGGAACTCCAATCAGTTTGGGACCAAAGTCCGTTTCGTATGTATACGCTCCAAAAAACAGTCCGGTGTGTACACCGAAGCTTTCCACCGCTATTGAGCCAAAAAAGATAATGATTACAGCCGCAGCACCTGCAGGACCTGCAGAGCGGATAAAATAGAAGACACCTAACAGGCCGGAGCTGATAAGGAACACGACGTTTGCCCACTCGAGCCAAGGGGGAACTAAATGGAAAGAGAGCAAAATAACGCCGATTGCGTACCAGACTACAAAAAAACGAAATAAGTAATTATCATAACGATGAGGCATACGACACGTCCTTTCTAAGTAACGGGTTTCCGTTGATGCTATTCCCTTTATCTGCAGAAAGTATACCGGAGCCGCACAAGTTTTACCAGAGAGGACATACTAACCAGGATGGAGGATGATAATATGAAAAATGTACTTATTACCGGAGCAGCATCTGGAATCGGGTTAAGCTGTGCATCATTTTTTGCGGCAAAAGGTGCTCATGTGCTTATGATCGATAAATCAGCCGACGTAATGAAGCGGGCTGAAGAGATCGAAGGCAGGGCAACGCCTTTTGTATGCAACGTTGGAGAAGAGAATGAGATAAAATCCTTGTTCAGCAGGGAAGAGCTTCCAGAAACGTTTCATGTCATTATTAATAACGCGGGAATTTCCACCTTTCATCCGTTTGAAACGCTCCCGCTCTCAGTCTGGAATGAAGTGATTGCATCAAATCTCACTGGGGTCATGCTGATGAGTCAGTATGGATCAGCGAGAATGAACGGTGGTGCGATTATAAATATATCATCTACCAGGGCGACGATGTCAGAGCCGGACAGTGAAGCATACGCTGCTTCAAAAGGCGGGGTCACGGCTCTTACGCATGCACTTGCTGCCAGCCTGGCGTCTGAAGGCATTACGGTAAATGCCATCAGTCCCGGATGGATCGACACCGAAGGGGCAACACATGATGACTATTACCACCGGATGCACTGGTCAGGGCGAATCGGCCGTCCAGAAGACATCGCTTCATTATGCTGGTACTTGTCGAAACCCGAAAATAACTTTATCAACGGTGAAGAAATTAAGGTGGACGGCGGCATGACGCGCAAAATGCGCTATGACTGACAATTGGTTTCGCTCACCCCTAATCGGGGAACGAAAGTAACATGAGCCCGTGCTTGCATCAGCGTCGTGTTCGACGTATACTGTAAACCGTATTTTGTAGTTGTATATACAATTGAAACGCGAAAGGAGTCTGACTACATGTTTAAGAAACTGTTTGGTCTAGATAAGAAAAAAGAAGAGGTGCAGATGCCGGAAGCAGACGGGAAAGATGTTCTCGTCAGTCCAGCCGATGGAGAAGTTGTGGCGTTATCCGAAGTGCCGGATCCAACTTTCGCAGAAAAAATGATGGGAGACGGCGTCGCTGTAAAACCATCAACAGGTAAAATTGTTGCACCGGTAACGGGTGAAATTATGCAGCTGTTCCCAACGAAGCATGCGGTAGGAATCAAAACGGTTAATGGAGTCGAAATTTTACTGCACATCGGTATTGAAACGGTCAATATGCAGGGAGAAGGCTTTAAAGCTTATGTAGGCGAAGGAGATAAAGTAAAGGCGGGAGATACGCTGATCGAATTCGATCTTGACCTCGTCAATGAGAAAGCTGAGAGCACAATTACTCCAGTAATCATTACGAATGGTGACGCAGTGGCCTCGATGGATAAAGTAGAGGGCGAAAACGTCATTGCAGGCGAAACAACGATTCTAACCATTCACAGCAAATAAGTGAGGTAGCAAATGCCGGCGATCAGATTCCTGATCGCCGGCATTATTTGTGAATTCTAGCAAGCACCTTGTTTCGTCCACAGTGAAACACACTTATACATCCATAACGGTGTTTGGATCAATCAGGAAGAATACGAGAGCTGCAACAACAAAACAATAAATCGCAAAATAAATCAACTTACTCTTCTTCAGGAAATCGATCAGCCAGATAATACCGAGAAGAGAGAAGATAAACGTTACGGCAAACGAGACAACCAGGTTAAGACCGCCAATGTAGCTGATCATATCTGCAGAGATATCTCTGACACCCAGAACGGTAGATCCTAAAATCACAGGAATGGCCAGCAGAAAGGAATAGCGGACAGCCGTATCCCGATCAAGCCCTATTAAAAGTCCGGTCACAAGCGTAGCTCCGGAACGGGATATACCGGGGAAGACCGCCAGCGTTTGACCAAGCCCTACAATAACGGAGTCTTTGACAGTCATATCCTTTTCCTTCCGCGCGCCGTAGCGATGAAAGCGCTCGATGAAAATCAGCGCAAACCCGGTGAGGGTTAAGGCGAGAGCGATAATAGCAGGCGTTTTCATTCCATCGCCAAAGAAATCAGAGAGGAGAACGCCAAGCCCGCCCGTGATGACAGTTGCGACCAGAATATAAACGCCGAACAAGAACATTGTTTTATCCTCGGCACACCGTTTCATGATGTAGTTCAGAAAGCCGGCAGTTACTTCAATCACATCTTTGCGGAAGTAAAAGATTACGGCAAGGACAGAGGCTAGATGCAAATAAATTTCGAATGCGAGACCTGGAAATGAATAACCGAATACCATTTGTGTGATAACGATATGTGCTGTACTGGAGATTGGAAGAAACTCTGTAATTCCTTGAACAATCCCAAAAATGATAGCTTCAATTAACGACATGCGTGCACGCTCCTCTTAAATATGTAAATGAACAACAGACGAATTTAGTTTACCAGAATCAGACTGAAAAGTATGGCGTTTCGCGAAAAAACTGCATTCTTCCTGTTTATACAAACGGAGGTATCAAATTGGAAGTGGCGTTACGTATTGGAGAAGGCACAAAAAGATTGTTCATGGAACTGCCACCTTATTGATTCAAGTTCATCCCTCCTATAAACTATACTGAGAGAAGAGGAGGGATCGTTCGTGCGGAAGTGGTTTACATTAGCAGCAGCGGCTGCAGCTTTAGGGGCGGCTTTAGTCGTTATTGTCGACTATGGGGAAGACACTGAAGAAAGCAGTGAAGCGCTGGAAGCATATATGGAAGCCGGCGGTATAGAACGCGAGACGCTTTCAGAAGAGGAAATGGTCAGCCTGGACCCGCTTGATGGTGTTGGCTCCGAGCCGGGCATGCAGGCACCGGACTTTTCTCTGCCGACCCTCCATGAGGATCAGCTCAGCCTGGCAGACCTGGAAGGCGATTATGTCGTTTTAAACATCTGGGCGACCTGGTGTCCGCCTTGCAGAGATGAAATGCCTGATTTTGCGGCTTTTTATGAAGACTATAAAGATGATGGGGTGCATGTACTTGGCCTAAACCGAACGGCTACGGAACCCGGAATAGATGCAGTCAGGCAGTTCGCGGAAGATTTCAGCATTCCGTTCCCTGTGATTATCGATGAGGAGGACGTTGTAGAGGACCTCTACAGTGTATATGTGATGCCGACTACGTATATCATCACACCAGACGGCAGAGTGGCTATGAACCGTCCGGGTTATATATCGTATGACGTATTGGAAGAGCAGTACTTGTCAATCAGAGAACAATACGAAGATGAGGCATAGCATACGCAGCACGTATAACGGGCATCGTTCAGAATTCGCCAAACGGATTTACCTCCCTTCATAATATGAAAAAAGCAGAAGCCAGTTCAATGGCTTCTGCTTCCAGAGTGTTGATGAAGTCATGTTAGGTGAATAACGTTGCATCTGCCTGTATCTGCGGACACTCGCTTTCCGGAGGGAACGGGCTCAGCTAACCGCTTCCTTCTTCCGTCGGAAGCGCTGGATCTTCGCCTCGTTCTGATCCTCCAGGAGTCGAGCTCCTTCGATGTCGGCAGCTGGCAGTCTGTTTCACGTACTTGGTTAGGTCTGCACGATCGGCTTCCAAACAGATAGATCCTTCCCGATGTGTCCGGCGTGCCCGTGGAAGCCGCGCAGCCTGAAGATCCCGTGCCCTTCAGATCTGCAACGGCATCAACGTACGAGCGGAGCCAGACTAGGTCTTGAAGGCTTCTCGTGAGAAGCCTGTGTCCGAGTGAAGCCGCGCCATTTTCCCTTCATAAAGGGGCCCCTGAGAAATAGCTGAAGGCCAGCCCACGGCAGGCTAGGTAAGCAGAGGGGAAATACAATCAAACGAATCAACATGGAAGTTGAAAGACTTTTTCAACAGTCTGAAAGCAGAAGCCAGTTCAATGGCTTCTGCTTTTTTTATACTCGGTGGTTCTCATAGTGCTCAGCTTTCGTCAGCGAGCGAATGTCCTTCAGCTGTTGATCTGAAAGAGGACCGGCTTCAGCTGCTAGAATCGTTTCCTGAACCTGTTCAACGGAGCTCGCTCCAGGAATAACAACATCACAAGCAGGATCGGCCAGCACGTAGCGCAAAGCTAGGCTGTTAAGAGTCATGCCCCAGTCCGAAGCATATGCTTGCAGATCATGCAGTGTGTCACGAAGCTCGCTGCCGGAGTAGGACAAATACCCTTCATCTGTGAGCTTACGTGTGAAACGCTCTGTTAAGAGCCCCTTAGCCAGCGGACCTCTGGCAATAATGGAAACCGAATGCTCTTGGAGGAAGGCACTGAGTTCTTCAGGACGGCGGTCCAGTATGCTGTACTGCATCATATTGGAGACGACACCCGTAACAGGCGCCCATTTATTAATAACATTCGGTCGTATAGAGGAGGTTCCATAGGCCTGAATCAATCCGTCCCGCTTTAATAATTCGAGAGCTTCCCGCGTTTCATCGAAGGGGTCATCGATTGTACCGCCGTGAAGCTGGTATACATCAATGCTGTCAGTGTTGAGACGCTTCAGCGACTGCTTACAGGCTTCCATCAAATAAGATTTAGACGGATTCCAGCTCCAGGTTGTCTGGTCAGAGCTCCAGTCATTTCCCCCTTTCGTTGCGATTGTGACGCTGTTTCTGTAAGGTGTAAGGCCTCTGCCTACGTTTTCTTCGTTGCGCCCAAATTGATAAAGATCGGCTGTATCAAAATAAGTAATTCCGCCGTCCACAGCGGCGTGCAGAATTCGTTCTGCTTCCTTATAATCTTCCGGAAGCGACATACATCCAAAACCTAATACAGAAGCTTTAATGAGTGAATTGCCAATCGTACTAGTCTGCATCCAACCCCTCCTTTAAATTAACTCTAGTAGAGCAATTGCAGTTTTGCAAGGAATCCTCTATGCTCAGAACATGGAGGGATAATGATGAAGGACCATTTGCATGAAGAAACTTTACATAAAGAACGCATTTATCAAGGGCGCATAATTGAGTTAGAAAATCATACAGTGAGACTGCCGGACGGCAAGGAAAGCAAACGGGAGGTTGTCCGTCATCCTGGAGCAGTTGGCATCATCTGCTTCCGCAATGATAAGCTCATTCTCGTTTATCAGTACAGAAAAGCATTAGGTAAAGTAATTGCAGAGATCCCGGCCGGGAAATTGGATGAGGGAGAAAGCCCTGAAGTTTGTGCAGTTAGAGAGCTGGAAGAAGAAACAGGAATAAAAGCAGGATCATGCAGATTCCTTTGTTCGTTCTATACGAGTCCAGGATTCGCGGATGAACTTGTACATATTTATATTGCTGAAGATCTAAAGGCCGGACACAAAGCTGCAGATGACGATGAATTTGTTGAGATGGCTGAGGTCAGTTTAGAAGAAGCATCAGCGTTTATAGAAGATGGTACCATTCATGATGCTAAAACGCTGTATGCTGTTCAATACCTGCAGCTGCAAAAAGAACGGTCATCAAGCAGACCTAAATAATAATTATTATTATATTGTTATGATAATCATTATCATTTGACACCCATTTTCAATACTGCTTATAATAATAGCAGAAATGAAGGCAAGCTCCGCTCATACAGGAGCTGCTGAATGGAGGACGACTGTCAATGGAGCAGCGCATTGAAAGAATAAAAAAACAACTTCATTCCCAGAGCTATAAACTCACTCCGCAGCGGGAAGCTGTCGTTCGAGTGCTGCTCGAACATGAGGAAGACCACCTCAGCGCCGAAGATGTTTACATGCTGGTCAAAGAAAAATATCCGGAAATTGGGCTTGCCACAGTGTACCGGACGCTTGAACTTCTTACCGAATTGAAAATCGTAGACAAAATTAATTTCGGGGACGGCGTGTCCCGCTATGATCTTCGTAAAGAAGGTGCCACACACTTTCATCATCATCTAGTCTGCCTGGAGTGCGGAGCAGTTGATGAAATTCAGGAGGATCTGCTTGGTGATGTGGAGAAGATCGTGGAACAGCGGTGGAAGTTCGACATTAAAGATCACCGGCTTACGTTTCACGGTATTTGTCATCGGTGTAACGGCAGGTAGTCGCTGTACCAGCAAGAAGTCCCATTCTATAACTTACGCTGAACGGAAGCCTCAGACTATTCTGAGGTTTTTTGTGTTGTCAGCTATTGATTCAGAAGAATATATCGCATAGTCAATAAAATTCAGGACATTTTTTCAATGCCAACTGCACAAAGGTACGTACCTGTGGTATTCTGAAAGAAGCAGGAGGTGGCAGGATGTGCACCATGAAATAGAAACATTCATTCACTATTTGACGGTTGAAAAAGGCCTTTCACCCAACTCCGTTTCAGCCTCTGAACGGGATCTGCGTGCATATGCCGCATATCTCCAGCAAACAGCTGATTTAAAGGATTGGAACGATGTCATGCGTCACCATATATCAGGTTTTCTCCGGCATCTCTTTGAGAATGGACGAGCAGCCTCTACGACAGCAAGGATGCTTTCTACTGTCCGCTCCTTCCACCGCTTTATGCTGCGGGAAAAACTGTCGGCTCAGGATCCTTCCTCTGACGTTGATGCACCGAAGCAGGAACGCAGGTTGCCAAAAGTGCTTTCTGCTGCAGAAGTAGAGAAGCTTCTCGATGAGCCTGCCGGAAAGAAAAAGCCGATCGAGCTGCGGAACAAAGCCATGCTCGAATTGTTGTACGCAACAGGAATGCGGGTGACAGAGCTTTGTACGTTAAAAACATCGGATGTCCATTTACAGATGGGATTTGTCCAGTGCAGAGGAAAAGGGAGCAAAGAACGAATAGTTCCGCTGGGCAGCCATGCATCAACGGCCCTGCAAAACTACCTGGATTACGGACGGTCTGAATTGATGAAAAAGAAGCAGAGTGACGATCTTTTTTTAAATCATCACGGAAACGTTCTCACGAGACAAGGGTTTTGGAAAATTATTAAGAAACTGGCACAGGAAGCGGGAATTGAAAAAGAGCTTTCTCCGCACATGCTGCGCCACTCATTCGCTACACATTTATTGGAAAATGGAGCTGATTTGCGCGCTGTTCAGGAAATGCTTGGACATGCCGATATTTCGACCACGCAAATCTATACACACGTAACAAAAGTACGCATGAGGGAAGTGTATACACAGCATCATCCTCGTGCGTGATGCTTTTTGAATAGAGGTCTGACTTCTGACAACAGAACAAAGATTTCTTCATTATTTAGTTAGGAGTGACAAACATGAGAGCTTATAAGCGGATTTTTCTCGTCGTAATGGATTCTGTAGGGATAGGTGAAGCACCGGATGCAGCGGCATTTGGTGACACGGGCGCTGATACACTTGGTCATATCGCTGAAAAAATGAACGGCTTGCAAATGCCTCATTTGGATCAGCTTGGACTTAGCTCTATCAAGACATATAAAGGGGTGTCGCAGCCGAAACAAACAATTGGGTCTTATGGAACGATGATAGAGAAGTCAGCCGGCAAAGATACGATGACCGGGCACTGGGAAATCATGGGTCTTTACATTGATCAGCCGTTTCGCACGTTTCCTGAAGGTTTTCCAAGCGCTTTGATCGATCAGATTAAAGCACACACCGGGAGAGGCATTCTCGGAAACAAACCGGCTTCGGGGACCGATATTCTTGATGAACTGGGAGCCGAACACGTCCGGACAGGAGACTTGATTGTGTATACATCTGCAGATTCCGTTCTGCAGATTGCTGCTCATGAAGAAGTTGTTCCTCCGGAGGAGCTCTGGAGCATTTGTGAAGCGGTCCGGGAAATGACGCTGGAAGATCCTTACATGATCGGTCGTGTCATTGCGAGGCCGTTTGTTGGTTCAGATGGAGCGTGGGAACGTACGTCCAATCGTCACGACTACGCACTGAAGCCTTTTGGCGAAACGGTTATGAACGCGTTGGAAGATGGAGGCTTCGATTCTATTTCCATCGGTAAAATTGCGGATATTTACGATAATGAAGGCGTGACCGATTCGCTCCGTACAACGTCGAATATGGACGGTATGGATAAACTTGTGCAAACAGTAGACCGTGAGTTTACCGGCCTCAGCTTCTTAAACCTTGTTGATTTTGATGCAAAGTTTGGCCACCGGCGAGATCCGATCGGATACGGAAAGGCGCTGGAGGAATTTGATGCAAGACTGCCGGAAATCATTAGCAGACTTCGAGAAGATGATCTCCTGCTTATCACCGCGGATCATGGAAACGATCCGGTTCATCATGGAACTGATCACACACGGGAGATCGTGCCGCTTTTAGCATACAGTCCTTCTTCTAATCGATCCGTTGATTTAGGAAGACGCAGTACTTTCGCTGACATTGGAGCGACTGTTGCGGATAACTTTAAGGTTACAATGCCGGAATACGGCACCAGCTTTTTAAACGAACTGACAGGAGGAAAAAAAGCATGAATCATATCAACGAAGCAGCAGCTTATATCAACGAAAAGCTTGGCAGCCTGAAGCCGGAGACTGGCTTAATCCTCGGCTCCGGTCTGGGTGTCTTAGCAGATGAGATTGAAAATCCTGTAGCTATTCCATATCAGGATATTCCCGGCTTTCCAGCTTCTACAGTTGCAGGCCATAAAGGTCAGCTTGTCGCAGGGAAGCTCGAGGGAAGAGATGTCGTCGCGATGCAGGGCCGCTTCCATTTCTATGAAGGCTATCCAATGGAGCTCGTTACGCTGCCTGTGAGAGCTATGCAAGCAGCTGGGGTAACCGAGCTGATCGTGACAAATGCTGCGGGCGGCATCAACGAATCGTTTGATGCTGGCAATTTGATGCTGATTGAGGACCATCTTAACATGTTTGGGACCAATCCGCTCATTGGGGAAAATGTAGAAGCGCAGGGGCCGCGTTTTCCGGATATGTCCAAGCCCTATAACCCGGACATGATCCGTCTTGCTGCAGATGCAGCTTCAGAACATGGAATTGACATTAAAAGAGGCGTATATGCCGGAACGACTGGACCGTCCTACGAAACACCGGCAGAGGTTCGTATGCTGCGAGTGCTTGGTGCAGATGCGGTCGGTATGTCTACCGTTCCAGAGGTCATCACTGCCGGCCACTGCGGAATGCGGGTTCTCGGAATTTCCTGTATTTCAAATATGGCAGCGGGGATTCTTGATCAGCCGCTTACCCACGATGAAGTAATGGAAACGACGGAAGCCGTTAAGCAGGATTTCATACAGCTCGTTAAGGCTATTGTGCACAAGCTGAACGGATAAAAATAAACGTGAGGCACTTGATTTCGGATTGAGTTGCCGCACAGGGAAGGTGTGCTGGAAGATGCGAATGGTAGATGTAATTGAAAAAAAGCGTTCCGGACAGGAATTGACCGATGAGGAAATTGCCTACGTCATTGAGGGCTACACGAACGATTCCATTCCTGATTATCAAGTGTCAGCTCTTTTAATGGCGGTTTACTTCCAAGGAATGAGCGCCAGAGAAACAGCCGTCCTGACTCAGGCGATGGTTGATTCCGGTGAAACGATCGACCTGTCTTCGATTCACGGCCATAAGGTAGACAAGCATTCTACTGGAGGAGTTGGAGATAAGATCAGTTTTATCATCGGTCCGCTTGTAGCGTCGGTGGGGGTGCCGGTGGCTAAAATGAGCGGCAGAGGGCTTGGCCACACGGGAGGTACGATTGATAAGCTGGAGTCAATCAATGGATTTAATGTAGAAGTAAGCAAAGAGGATTTTATCCGGCTTGTAAATGAGAATAAACTTGCCGTGGCAGGCCAGACCGGCAACCTGGCACCGGCCGATAAGAAGTTGTATGCACTTCGTGATGTAACGGCGACAGTCGATTCAATTCCTCTCATTGCCGGATCGATTATGAGTAAAAAAATTGCCTCAGGCGCTGACAGCATCGTGCTGGATGTGAAGACAGGCTCCGGAGCATTTATGAAAACGTTGGAAGAGTCGAAAAAACTGGCTCAGGAAATGGTGACCATCGGTACAAATCTCGGTAGAAATACAGTTGCTGTGATTAGTGATATGAATCAGCCGCTCGGCTACGAAATAGGAAATGCAAACGAGATTCGAGAAGCAGTAGATGTTCTTCGAGGGAAAAACGTTGAGGATCTCCGTGAGCTTTCACTTGAAATTGGAAGTCATATGGCTCTGCTTGCAGGGGTATTCGACAGCTATGAGCAAGCGTATGAGAAACTCGCTGCGAATCTTGACAACGGAGAAGCCTTTGAAGTCATGAAAACGTTTGTCGCTGCCCAGGGTGGCGATGTGTCTATGGTAGAAAATACAGATCTTCTCCCTGGCGCTTCTCATTCCATTGACGTCCCTGCAAAAACTGCCGGGTATATAACAGCAATTGAAGCTCATTCCATTGGGACTGCCGCGATGTACTTAGGTGCCGGCAGAGAAACGAAAGAAAGTAAGATTAAACACGGGGTCGGCATCTCGCTGCGTAAAAAAATTGGTGATTATGTTGAAGCTGGAGAATCGCTAGCTGTACTGCACTCTGATACCGAATCACAGGAAGATGCGCGCAGTCTAGTAAGAGAAGCCTATGAAATACGTGCGGAGCGTGTGTCCTCGCCAACATTAATTTATGAAGTAATCCGCTGAAGCTCGGAGTTGCAAAGCCTGCTAACCTGTGCTATATTAGCCAGAACTGAATAGAAGAAAGATAGAGGTGCCGGTAAAGGGATCAGTATGCTGTGGGATAAGGACAAGTGGTACGAGCAGCAGAAAGGCCCGCCGGCCGAAGAAAAACACGGATGTCCAGCCGTGCATTTCTGGGGCTGCACTGAAGAAGTGCAGCACTGTCACAGGAAGTTGTGGAGAACTATCTTTCCGATCGTTGTTAGACGAGAGGAATGATGGATGCAGCTGCCATCATTCCTCTTTTATTTAGGGGCGGCAGCCGGGATAATGTTTGTAAAGGAGAGATTTGAATTGGTTCAATATGGAACTCAGCGGATCAACGAGGCAGGAAGACTGGAAATTGGAGGAGTAGATGCTGCTGTTTTGACAGAAGCATATGGAACGCCTTTATTTGTTTATGATGTGGAGGATATCCGCAGGCGTGCAGCTGCGTTCCATCAAGCTTTTCAGAATGAACAGGTAAACTATCAAATTGCATACGCATCCAAAGCCTTCAGCTGTATCGCCATGCTGGAGCTGGCTGCTGATCTGGACCTGAGCTTGGACGTGTGTTCTGAGGGAGAACTGTATACCGCTGCAAAAGCCGGTTTTCCGATGGAAAATATTCATTTCCACGGCAACAATAAGACTCCGCAGGAGCTGGAGATGGCTGTTGAACATGGAATCGGCTGCATTGTCGTCGATAACTTTACGGAATTGAGCTGGCTCATGGCCTTGACAGAATCAAAGAAGCAGCAGATGGACGTGCTGATCCGGATTACTCCAGGAGTAGAAGCCCATACGCATGAATATATTTCAACCGGACAGGAAGATTCAAAATTCGGATTCGATTTGAACAGTGGTCAGGCGGACAAGGCAGTCAACATGCTGAAGGATCACAAGTGGCTTCGTCTGCAGGGCGTGCATTCCCATATCGGTTCTCAAATTTTCCGGGCGGAAGGATTTGAAGAAGCAGTTCGTGCAGTCTTTCATTCGATTCGCAAGTGGAATCATGAGTTTGGATTTTATCCACAGGTGCTTAACGTGGGCGGTGGCTTTGGAATCCGCTATGCAGAAGGTGATAAGCCGCTTCCGCTCGGTGATTATATTACCCGTATGGTCAAAGAAGTGAAAAACGAAGCAGCTTCCATGAATAAGCCGGTTCCGGAAATATGGATCGAGCCGGGCAGGGCACTTGTCGGTGAAGCCGGAACGACTATTTATTCGCTTGGAGCACGAAAAGAAATTCCGGACGTCCGGACGTACCTGTCTGTTGATGGTGGCATGACCGACAACATTCGTCCGGCTCTTTATCAGGCAGAATATTCCGCACTGCTGGCAAACCGTGCTAATGATCCGATTGAAGAACAGGTTTCCATCGCTGGCAAGTGCTGCGAAAGCGGCGATATGCTGATCTGGGATTTGGACCTTCCTAAAGCAGGCAGCGGGGATCTTTTGGCCGTGTTTTCAACCGGAGCCTACGGATATTCCATGGCTAACAATTATAACCGGATTTTACGTCCGGCTGTTGTGTTCGTCGAAAATGGACGACATGAATGCGTTATTCGCAGAGAAAGCCTTGAAGATCTCGTTAAATTGGAAGAAAGGTACAGCCTCCTCCAGAAAGAAAGCAGCCGCACAAGTTAACAGAGAAGAACAGAGGGCCGTCAGATATGCGTTTTCTGACGGTCCTGTTTTATTCGACAGGGAGCCTGCAAAAAATAGATGGACGTTCACAAATGGACCAGTAAAAGGTTTGGCATTCGCCAAGCTGTGTAAAATCTGATAAACTGTTTTTGTTCCTTACTTTATTAACACGGAGGTTTTACATAATGAAAAAAGGTGAAATTCGTTTTGAAAATGGCGAAGTAATTAAAATTGATTTTTTTGAAGAGGATGCTCCAGGTACGGTTGCTAACTTTGAGAAGCTTGCAAATGACGGCTTTTATAACGGACTGACATTCCACCGTGTTATTCCTGGCTTTGTAGCTCAAGGCGGCTGCCCTAACGGAACCGGCACAGGTGGACCAGGCTACACCATCAAATGCGAAACAGAAGGCAACCCGCATCGTCATCAAAAAGGCAGCCTGTCTATGGCGCACGCAGGCAAAGATACAGGCGGGAGCCAGTTTTTCCTCGTACTTGAACCTCAGCCTCATCTGGACGGTGTGCATACGGTGTTTGGACAGATCACAGAAGGCCTGGATACGATGGATCGGATCCGTCCGAATGACACGATGCAAGAAGTTACAGTTTTTGATGCCTGAAACTAGCGCTCCGGTAACAGGAATGCTATAGTTAGTGCATAACAAATGAATAAAGGACGAATGTTTTACGTTCGTCCGATCCTTCGGGGCAGGGTGAAATTCCCTACCGGCGGTGATAAGAACCTGGTTCTTTCAGTCCGTGACCCGGTCCGTTTTTCCGGCCCGGTGGATCCGGTGTAATTCCGGAGCCGACAGTATAGTCTGGATGGGAGAAGGATTTCGCAGCAGCTTTTTACGAAAAAGGTGTCTATTCCGGGGGACCGGTCTACCTTTTTTCATAAAAAATATTCTGCACGTATGCCCTGAATGATGTATGTCGTTCAGGGCTTATTTGTTTTTCGGATAGAAGCCAATAACCAGTCATTTCAGCTGAGTACTTATTAAAAGGGAACTGAAAGTTTATAGGCCCTTCTGAGTACCGCGGAAGCGCTGCGAAATGTGTTGAATAAAGAGTGCTTCCAGCATGTGTTTTGTGAATAGATGGGAGGGGTCACCATGACAAAAAGAGACTATATGAAGCTTGCGGTTGAGCTTGCTTCTGCTGCGGGAGGGCAGACCTCTCCGAACCCGCAAGTAGGGTGTGTCATTGTCAAAGACGGACGCGTAGCAGGAGTAGGAACACACTTAAAAGCCGGAGATAAGCATGCCGAACGATATGCCCTGGAAATGGCGGGTGCGCAAGCTTCTGGCGCTGACATGTATGTAACGCTTGAGCCCTGTTCTCATCACGGCAGGACGCCGCCATGTGCGGACGCTGTGATTGAAGCAGGCATCAGCCGAGTATTTACTGCATCCAGCGATCCGGACCCCCGTGTATCGGGAAGAGGAATCAAAAAACTGCTTGAAGCAGGCATTTATGTAGAAACCGGCATCATGAAAGAAAAAGCAGATGAGCTTAACCGTCGTTTTTTTCACTATGTCACAACGCGTCATCCTTACGTCACGCTTAAAATGGCTGCCTCGATTGATGGCAAAACAGCAACGATTTCCGGGGAAAGTAAATGGATAACAGGACCTGCGTCGAGGCTGGATGGGCACCGGCTTCGGCACGAACACGATGCAATTTTAGTCGGTATCGAAACAGTATTAGCAGATGATCCTGAACTGACGGTTCGTTTGCCGGAAGGCGGCATTGATCCTATACGCGTTGTCCTTGATAATGAACTCCGCTTCCCTCTTCGTGCAAACATGCTGCAAGCTTCCGGAAGAACGATAATTTTCACTTCTGAACGGGGAGACAAAGATAAAGAAAAGGCGCTTAAAGCAGCCGGTGCGGAAGTCATTCGGCTTTCAACATTTCGCGTCGAGCCAGAAACTGTACTTGAAAAACTAGGTTCTGAAGGCATCGGCTCTCTCCTGATTGAGGGGGGCGGTACCGTGTTAGACAGCTTTGTCCGAACAGGCTTCTTTCAAGAAGCTGTGCTGTATCAAGCGCCGATCTTAATTGGCGGCCGGGACGCAGTTTCTGCTATCGGCGGCAGCGGTATAGAAAGGCTGTCCGACTGTCCCCGCCTGATATTAAAACAGGTAGAGCAGCTGGAGCAGGATGTAAAATTAACCTATCGAAATGAGGTGCAGAACGAATGTTCACCGGAATTATAGAAGAAAAAGGTAAAATTGTCTCAATGAACGAAACGGGTGAAGCGATCGTCATGACCGTAGAAGCTCCGGAAATTTTATCGGATGTCAAACTGGGAGACAGTATCGCCGTAAACGGGGTCTGCCTGACCGTTGCATCATTTGAAGGCAGCCAGTTTACGGTAGATCTTATGCCCGAAACAGTCAGAGCAACGAGTCTGAGGCTTGTCAGCGAAGGTTCTGAAGTGAATTTGGAGCGAGCAATGGCCGCGGGCGGCAGATTTGGCGGTCACTTTGTCAGCGGCCATGTTGACGGCACCGGCATTATAAAAAAGAAAGAAGCAGACCAGAACGCGGTGTATGTAGAAATTGAAGTAGAGCCCAAACTCCGTCAATATTTGACGATGAAAGGAAGTGTCGCCGTCGATGGGACGAGCTTGACTATTTTTGGATTAACCGACACAAGCTTCACTCTTTCGTTAATTCCGCATACGTTAAAAGAAACAGTGATGGGAAGCCGGCAAGTCGGAGATCCAGTTAACGTGGAATGCGACATGCTCGCAAAGTATGTAGAAGAGCTGCTTGCTGTCCGCTTTCGAACGCAAGAAAAACCAGAAGCGGTAAGCGAATCATTTTTAAAAGAGCACGGATTTCAATAATAATGCCGGTTTGAGCGGCAGATAAAGGAGGCGGGAAGCATGTCCATGTTTGATCCAATTGAAGATGCGATCTATGCACTGGCACAAGGAGAAGTAGTCATCGTCTGTGACGATGAAGACCGTGAGAATGAAGGGGATTTCGTATCACTGGCTGAAAAGACAACTCCTGATGTCATTAACTTCATGATTACGTACGGCCGGGGATTGGTCTGTACCCCGATTACAGAAGAGCGGGCTGAGAAATTAGGGCTTGTACCTATGGTGGACCGAAATTCAGATCCTCACGGTACCGCGTTTACGGTGAGTGTAGATCATAAGCATACGACGACAGGCATTTCTGCCCAGGAACGATCTATGACAATTCAAGCCTTAATTGATGGCGATTCAAAACCGGCTGATTTTCAGCGCCCGGGTCATATTTTCCCATTGATTGCAAAGGATGGAGGAGTGCTGAGAAGAGCTGGCCATACCGAGGCAGCTGTTGATCTTGCCCGAATGGCGGGATCTGCCCCGGCAGGTGTCATTTGCGAAATAATGAACGATGACGGAACGATGGCCAGAGTGCCTGAACTTCGGGAAATTGCTGACCGGCACGAGTTAAAAATGGTCACAATTAAGGATTTAATCAAGTATCGAAACCGTAAAGATAAGCTCGTTTCCAAGGAAATTGAAATTAAGCTTCCAACCGATTACGGCGAATTTCGCGCGATCGGGTACTCAAACGTCGTGGATGGAAAAGAGCACGTTGCCATCGTAAAAGGAGATATTGGCGGATCTAAACCGACACTTGTCCGTGTCCATTCAGAGTGCCTCACAGGAGACGTATTCGGTTCGAGACGCTGTGACTGCGGACCGCAGCTTCACGCTGCCCTCGCGCAGATTGAGGCGAATGGCTCCGGTGTCGTACTTTATATGCGCCAGGAAGGCAGGGGGATTGGTCTGCTGAATAAAATGAAGGCGTACAAGCTTCAAGAAGAAGGCTTGGATACCGTGGAAGCCAACGAAAAGCTTGGCTTTGGCCCGGATCTTCGCGACTATGGAATCGGCGCGCAAATCCTGCGGGATCTCGGCATTCGCAAGATGAAACTGCTGACGAACAATCCTCGAAAAATTACCGGATTAAATGGATACGATTTAGAAATAGTGGAGCGAGTACCTATTCAGCTGCCGCATTCCCGCGACAATGAGAACTACCTAAAAACGAAAAAAGACAAGCTGGGTCATATGCTGCATCTGTAAACCTGTGTTACATGAGCTTCATGACCGAACGGCACACAATTACTGAAAATAATCCGTTTATAACGAAGAAGGGATGTCATTACTATGGGAAACGTACTTGAAGGAAAACTTACAGGAAATGATTTGAAAGTTGCGATCGTAGTTGGACGATTTAATGATTTTATTACAAAAAGCCTGATGGAAGGTGCGGAGGGTACCTGTTTGAGACACGGCGTATCTGAGGAAAACATCGATATTGTATGGGTGCCGGGAGCATTTGAAATTCCATTCGCTGCTAAAAAGCTTGCAGATTCCGGAAAATACGATGCAGTTATCACACTTGGAACCGTCATCAGAGGGTCCACGCCTCACTTTGATTATGTCTGCGGTGAAGCAGCAAAAGGGGTATCTCAGGCAGGGCTTTCCAGTGGAGTTCCTGTTATATTTGGTGTCATTACGACCAACACGATTGAACAGGCGATTGAGCGTGCAGGTACAAAAGCTGGAAATAAAGGTGCTGAAGCTGCAGCTGCTGCGATTGAAATGGCGAACTTAAACAAGCTTATATAAGACTTTACAGATGAAGCCGCATCGAATGAAGATTCGATGCGGCTTTTTAGCAGGCGACGCTTTGTTAAAGCATAAGCACTTACTTTGTCTCGTTAGACCGGTCTAATGAAACCTGCTGTCTTTTGTTAAGGGCTTCAGCGCGGGCAGCTTCGACTTCCGATCTGTCTCTAAGCAGATGGCGGTGCAGCACGGAACGGTCTATACTCCGGTCATCAAGATTCCATTCCAGACCATGTTCAGACGCCTGCTGCCGACATATGTGCTCCACCTGTTCAACGAGCGGAATGGCAAACGGCCGGTAGGGCCATCCATTTGCGGCCTCTTCATAGCGTTCTTCCAGCGCCTTTCGAAGCTGGCCCTCGTAAATTCCCAGCGCATGCAGCCTGTGCTCGTCCCTGTCGAGCAGCTTAAAAACCTTATCAAAAAGCTTCAGACTTCCGCGCAGGTTTCCTCTTCGCTGATGGTATAAGCCAACTGCAAGCTGAATCAGCAGAAGCCAGGTTTTTTCCCTGCCGTTCTCGATCCAATATTCCTCTAATATTTCATGGCACTCGAAAAAATCCCGAGTGGCATGAAATTCAACTAAATAATTGACATACGCCTGCGGATAATCAACTGTTACGTGCTGCATGTGCTACTCTCCTTTATCCGTAAACCTCTCGAATCGTTATCTGTTCCAGTATAAATCATCTTCCTTAATTAGAAAACTATTACCGTCTGAACCTCTTGGATATGATATAATATCGCATGAAATGGAGTGGGAACCGATGACATATCATGTGAAACTGAATGGGTTTGAAGGCCCTCTTGATCTGCTCCTTCATCTAATACAAAAAAATGATTTAGATTTATACGATATAAATTTAAAAGATATTACCGATCAATACGTCGATTATATCCGAACAATGCAGGTACTGGAGCTGAATGTAGCGGGCGAATATCTCGTGATGGCCTCTACGCTTTTGTATATGAAAAGCCGGCTGCTGCTGCCATCAGAAGAACCGGAAGAGCTGTATGATGAGTTGGAAGCAGAGGAAGAATGGACAAAGCAATCGTTAATGGAGAAGCTTGTCCAGTATAAAGCCTTTAAAGAGGCTGCTTCTGACTTAAAACAAAAGGAAGCTGAACGGAGTTTATATTTTACAAGACCGGCTGAAGATTTGTCTGCTTTTGCAGGCACGGATGATCCAGCACCTGAGCTGGATGTATCATTGTTTGATCTGATCGGTGCTTATCAGGATATAAAAAAACGGGAAAAAGCCGACAAGCCTTATCGAAGTGTGGCTCGAGAAGAGATATCCATCGATTCCAAAATGGAAGCGATTGTTGCGACACTTAAGACATATCATGGAAAGACAACGTTTCGAACGCTTTTTGCGGATGACGAGGAGGAGTCACCGGTGATGACGTTTTTGGCACTGCTGGAGCTTATGAAAAATAAAAAAGTGACGTGCGAGCAGGCTCGGCACTTTGCAGATATTATGATTGTGATGAAGGGTGCGGATTCGGCGTGATAAATGAAGAAATCAAAGGGAAGCTGGAGGGCCTGCTCTTCGTCGCAGGAGACGAAGGCATGGAAAAAGCACAGCTGTTGAATGCTCTGGAGTGTACTAAAGAAGAACTGGAGCTGCACGCTGAAGCATTACATGACCTTTATGAAAGCGGCGGCAGAGGAATAGCCCTCCAGGAAGTTGCCGGTGGGTATCAACTCACAACAAGACAGGAGCACGCAGCTATGTACAAGAAGCTCGTTTCTTCACCAGTTAATACAACGCTTTCTCAGGCAGCACTTGAATGCCTTGCGGTTGTTGCTTATCGACAGCCTGTATCACGCATGGAGATCGAGGATATTCGCGGAGTTAAAACCGACCGGCCGCTTCGAACGCTGCAAAATCGAGGTTTGATTGAAGAGGCCGGCAGGAAAGAAGGAGCCGGCAGAGCCATCCTGTATGGAACTACCAGGTACTTTCTTGAACAATTCGGTTTGCAAACGTTAAGCGACCTTCCCCCGCTTGAAGAAGCAGAGGAAGGTAGAGAAGATTTTGATCTCTTTTTCGATCGTTTTCAGGAGGCAGTCGAAGAGGAAAGCTAGCGCATGACGCTTCCGCCGGATAGTTTCACGGATTCACCGACAATGTTTTCTGCGGCATCTGAGAGTAGAAACATGATTGTTCTGGCCGTTTCTTCCGGCGTTGTCATGCGGCCGGAGGGAAGGGCTTTTTCGGTTTGTTCTCGCTGCTCTTCATAAGAGATCCCACTGGCTGACGCTTTCTTTTCAAGTATCTGTCGAGCCATATCAGTATCAACGAACCCGGGACAGACAGCGTTTACCCGCACGCCGTGTTCGATCGCTTCAAGAGCAAAAGAGTGAGTGAAGCCGATCATGGCAAACTTCGATCCTGCATATGCAGTGCTCCCGTGCGTGCCGCGAAGACCGGACAAAGAAGATATATTGACGACAGCTCCCTTGCCCCGTTCTTTCATGCTTTTAAATACAAGCTGACTCAGCATCACAGCAGAGATGAAGTTAATCTGCATTATGGATTCCAGATCCTCTTCCTTTATAAATTCCACTACGTCTCCTCCTGCAATCCCGGCTCCATTGACGAGACCGGTGACAGGTCCGAATGATTCTTCCGCTTCATATACGAGTCTTTCCCGGTCGCGTGCCTCCGTTAAATCGGCCTGGATCGTCAGAAGGTTTGAAGCGTCTGCGTGGTAATGAGCCTGCTGACTCAGCGAACGAAGTTTTTCCTCATTTCTTCCGGCTGCTGTAACTTGTGCACCGAGCTTAAGTAGATCGAGTGCAAGAACTTTTCCAATTCCGCCTGTTGCTCCAGTTATTAGAATGTGAGCACCTTTAAATGCTGATGAGTGAAACATACTCATTCATGAATTCCTCCTCTTCAATATTCCCGGACTATTTAGTGCGGGATACTTGTCTACAATTACCCTCAAAAGGGAAAGAGGAAACGAAAGCCTATGTTTTTCATAAGAGAGGAGCCCATACATGTACATAACAAGAAGCAAATGGAAATGGGCTGTCGCGATCCTGCTTTTCATCACACTCGCTGCCACTATATACGGCTTATTTAAACCCGTACCAGCCGGCACCTCTTATAAAGGAGAAGTTCATTATACAGATGATCTGCGATTTTTACTGAACCGCTCTTCGGAACAGGACGGAGACAGGGTATTCAATGAAGAGATCTATTCAGCAGTATTGGAAGCGGTAGAAGAAGCGGAGTCTTTTGTTGCAGTGGAAATGTTTCTGCTTAATGATAAAACCGACGGAGATTTTCCTCCGTTGAGTCTGACATTAACAGAAGCGCTGATTGATGCTTCAAAAAGAGGAGTGAACGTGTACGTTTTGACAGATCCAATCAATACGAGCTATTTTTCCCATGAATCTACGATGATCAACATGCTCGATGATGCAGGTGTTCAAACAATTATGACGGATATCACCAGGCTGCAGGATTCCAACCCGCTCTATTCCGGAATATGGCGAGCATACCTGCAGTGGTTCGGGCAGGGTGGAAACGGATGGATCGAAAATGTGTTTGAGCCGGAAGCTCCTCAGATGACGGTACGATCATTTCTGAAACTAATGAACGGCCGGGCTAATCACCGGAAAGTGGTTATCACAGAGGAAACTGGTTTCGTCATGTCCGCTAATTTTCATGATGAGAGCTATTTTTATACGAACACAGCATTTCAGACATCTGGCCCTGTTTTATACGACCTTCTGGAAACAGTTCAGGCCGTTTCTGATTTCTCTGACGGTCCAGATCTTGAGGCAGAACCTTCGGTGGATCAAACTGACGGAGAATATGCGGTCCAGGTATTAACGGAAGGAGAGAACTTCAACCGGGTTCAGGAAATGCTGGATGACGCAGCTCCGGAAGACACTGTGTATGCGGCTCTTTATTTTTTAGCGGACACTGAAATTGTGGACAGTATCGAAGCAGCAGCAGAACGCGGGACCGATATTCGGCTTATCCTGGATCCAAATGAAAGTGCATTTGGCATGGACGTTTTTGGCATGCCGAATAGACCCGTTGCAGAGGATTTGATGAATCTTGGCATGTCAAATCTTCAAGTACGCTGGTACAATACTGGCGACGAGCAGTTCCACCCGAAAATGATGGCTGTTTTCAACGATTCAGGCCTATCAGTGATAGCAGGATCAGCCAATTTCACAAGCCGGAATATGCGTGATAACAACCTTGATACAAATTTATACGCAGAAATGGATGAAGGCAGCGATACGTTTGACGAGATTGAAACCTTTTTTAACGAAATGTGGACGAATGAAGAGTCGGATTATACACTGCCCTACGAACATTATTTGAACCCGCATTCGAGCTGGCGGGAGTGGATCTACCGATTTCAAAAAATTTCTGGGCTGAGCACCTATTAACTAATAGAATAAGCAGGATATCTGCAAGGTGAAAGGGCGCTCACAGAATGTGAGCGCCCTTGCGATTCACTTTATTACGATTTAATAACGGTCTGGCTGGCTTCATCCTTTTCCAGCTTCTCTGGAGAAGCGTGGAGCCGTTTTACATTTGTGATGACAAAACCGCTTTTTGGAATAGTCGGAACTCTGGAGAGTGACCAGGCTAAATTTTGTTCAGGTACTTCATACGAAAG
Organism: Bacillus daqingensis; assembly: GCF_042654445.1. Lineage (NCBI taxonomy): Bacteria > Bacillati > Bacillota > Bacilli > Caryophanales > Bacillaceae > Bacillus > Bacillus daqingensis. Next base: position 29,885 of record NZ_JBHSGK010000021.1, on the reverse strand, counting down.
ATGGGTTGTAAAGTATTTGAAAAAAGCCCGCATCACGATGACGGTCAGCCATTCTCCGGCACACCGGTGTCCAGCGTAGTGATCGCCTCCACCTTGAGGAACGAAGGAAAACGGGCTCCCTTTCCAGTCTATAAATCGTTCCGGATAAAATGTATCCGGGTTGCTCCAGCTGTCTGGATGACGATTTGTGCCGAAGAAATCCAACACGACAAGCTGATCCTTTTTGAAATGATAATCGTGCCACGTAAAAGTTTTTTTAACCTTAGCTGCCATTGCAGGGGCGAACGGGTAATAGCGGCGGACTTCCTGTGCGAACATTTGGCTGAAACCGTTCTCGTCGGCAGCCAGTTTCTCCCGAATCTCGGGGAACTCATGCAGAGCAAGACATCCGAAAACGATGAAGTATCCAGTAGCTAGCAGTGGACGCACAGCATTGTTGACTTCTACGGCTGCTTCCGAAGCAGATAGTCGCTTTCCGTTCTCATCACGGAAATGGGAGATAATATAAAGGGCTGTATGTTCTGCAGGCTGGAGCTTTCCTTTGCGGACCTGGCGGACAATGCCCGCTAGCCATTCTTCCTGACTTTTTCTAGCTTTTTTCCCCTCTTTCATTCGTGAGAGCGAACCGAATGAATCGACCATCATGCCCATTTCACGTGTACGCTGTGAGGCTTCTTCCTCCTTGAGCGGTACGCCGGCCCAGCGGCAGCCGCTTCGAACGAGAACTTCCCGAATATCATCATAAATAACGGTTCTGCTCCGTTTTTCCCAAAGCTTCGCTTTCTTATCAAGCTCCTGCAGCGCAATATCTTTCATATCTTCAATGCGCTCTGGTGTCATCATCGAAAGAAACATGCGCTTGCGGTGCCGGTGAGCTTCACCGTCCATTCCGTGTACGCCCTCTCCCAACAGTGATTTAGCTATCACTCCGGGTACGGCATTTTTTCGGACGAACAGCTCATTGTCGTAAAACTTCTCAACAGCCTCTTCACCTGCCATGCACACCGCTTTTTTGCCCAGGAGTCTAGTCTCGAATACATCAGACTCCAGCTCAAGCCGGCGGGACGTAATAAACATAAATCCCTCATTTAACAGGTTTACTGTATTATCGAGCCCTTTTGCTTTCGGTACAGGGTATTTTATTTTCACGATGCCATCCCCTCTCGTATCTTGTCACATCTGCAGCAGGCAGCTATGTACATCATTCAGATACCCCTGAGGGATAAGGATGAAACTAACCGTTGTCTTCACGGAGATCTTGCAGATAGCGCGAAAACGCAGAGTGAAAATCTTCCGCCTGTGTTAAGTTGTTGTGGTCGTAGCCGGAGAGCTGTATATGGTCGGTCTCGCCGGCCCATGCATCTGCAGTTACAAGTGAGTGCTCCGGCGGAATGACCATATCTTCCGACCCTGTGAAGACGAGCAGCGGGGTTTCTACCGTTTCGGCCATCGTACTAACCGGAAAAGGATGACGGATAAACGTCCCTACGGGAAGCCAAGGGTGCCGATGCTGCTGAAGCTCTTTTCTGGAATCATAAGGCGAAATTAAAATGGATGCGGCCACCGGCTTTTCAGCAGCCAGATACGCTGCGGTGCCAGTGCCCATACTTCTTCCAGCTGATACGATCATCGATTCATCTACTGCATGATGGGAAGCTCCGAAGTCAAAGAGCGCTTCGGCATCAGAATAAAAAGCTTCCTGAGATGGCTCGCCGGTACTTTTTCCATAGCCGCGGTAATTGACAAATAAACCGTGCCACTCATCCGGTAGAGGAAGGGATTCCATCGCCCGGGAAGCCTCCTCAGCGTTCCCGCCAAAGTAGATAAACAGAGGGGCCTGTCCATCGAGAGAGGAGGGCAAAAACCATCCGTGCAGTTCAGCTCCGTCCGCCTCGATTCTAATTTCCTCTGATGAAGGGAACGCCTCATTTACCTGGTTTACTCGTTCTTCTGAAAGAGTAGCTCCCTGAAACAAATTATCTTCCTGGTTCACAATTGCCTGATAAAAATGAAGTCCGTAAAACAGCAGGCATACACCAGCTATTGCTGCAAATATTCCTTTCATCCACGATCGTTCCTTTCTTCTTCATACCAAATCTGAAGCCGCTTTTGCAGCTGATCTTCGAGTTGAATAGAGGCTGCCCGAACGTTTCCCGCCTCTGTATCAGGTTCATCAAAGCGTCCCCGGAAAGCTGTCTTCCAGTTTCCTTGCTCTGTTTTCCAGTATGTATGTACATATTCCGCATAAAGCTGGTAACTTTCTTCAGCGGCACGAAGCTGCAGCGGATGGAGCGGAACTTTTGAAAGGGCAAAGGGAAGTTTGGGATCCGTGACTTGAATCTCAAGCATGTGAAGTTTATCGCGCTGCCTGGCACAGGCATTATGCATAGCCAGAAGCTGGAGCTCGACAAGTCGCTTTTTCTCCTCATCTGCGGTACTTTTGAAGCTCTCTGCAGAATGAGGAGACCTTGAACGGTTTGTTCGATAAAAAAGGATCAGCAGCAGCAGCTGACCGCAAAGGATGGTAAAAAGCATTCCAGTTTGAAGCAAAAGCCCAACACCTCTCTTCTTTTGCGAAACCGTGCGTTTCAGAGTACAATAGAGTACTGGCAGATAAATTGTATCATGAACCGCTGTCGGGATGACAACGGAAAGGAAAGGTGTAAATATGGAACGATTACAGAAGATTATTGCGGCAGCAGGAATTTCGTCGCGAAGGAAAGCAGAAAAACTGATCGAGGATGGGAAAGTACAGGTAAATGGAGAAAAGGTTACCGAGCTCGGGCGAAAGGCAGATGCAGCGAGAGATACGATTCTTGTAGACGGAGTACCTCTGCAAAAAGAATCTCCGGTCTATTATGTTCTTTACAAGCCTTCGGGCGTGATTTCGAGCGCAAAAGATGAAGCTGGCAGGAAAACGGTTGTCGATTACATCGATACGGATAAACGCATCTATCCCGTCGGTCGTCTTGATTACGATACTTCCGGCATCATTATCCTGACGAATGATGGGGAATTTGCTAATACGCTCATGCATCCAAAATATCAGATTGAAAAAGCCTATTTGGCTAAAGTAGAAGGGATTCCTTCCAGGCAGCTGTTAAAAAAACTTCAGAACGGTATTCCTATTGAAGGAAAAAAGACGGCGCCGGCCTTCGTTAAGGTTCGTAAAACCGATCAGCGCAAGGGGACGTCGCTTGTTGAAATCGTCATCCATGAGGGGCGCAACCGCCAGGTCCGTAAAATGTTTGATGCAATAGGGCACCCTGTTCTTAAACTGCGCCGTGAGCGGTACGGCGTATTGGACACTTCTGGACTTAATGCAGGTGAATATAGAGAGTTAAAGCCGCACGAGGTGAAAAAGCTTCGTGATTCGGCTGTCACATAACGTTCGAAAAAGACTTTCGTGCATTTCATGATAATAAAGGCACTGCATGATAAGATAGAGATGTGAAAATGTTTTCAGTAAAGGAAGGATGGCCATGAAAAAAAAGCGGCTCTGGATGAGGTCGGCAATCCTTTTTGTGATGATTGCGGCTATCGGCTATACGTTCTTTAATCATTTTTCCGAGGAACGCGGCCTGGTGGACGCCGGAGATACGGCACCGAACTTTGTGCTGGAAAACTTGGAAGGTGAACCGATCGAGCTTTCTGAATTGAGGGGAGAGGGCGTGTATCTCAACTTTTGGGCTACATACTGCACTTACTGCCGCTCAAAAATGGGATACTTGCAGGAGCATTATGAAGAGTACGAAGATAAAGGCGTACGTGTCGTCAATGTAAACGTGGACGAAACGACACTTCAGGTTGAGCGACATAAACAGCGGTTTAACCTTGCCTATGACTTGTATATCGACCGCAATATGCTGGTAAGCAATGCTTACGGTGTAGGTGTGCTGCCGTCGGTCTTTTTAATCGATGAACACGGAGATGTGGTCGAGAGACAAGTCGGTGGAAAAACTGAAGAGCAGGTTCTTGCAGCACTTGATTCACTTGTGCCTGCTCAGTAACGGGGGATTTACATGAACAAAGTAACATGTGAGTGCGGACATGAAAATCCGTACGGGACGTACTTATGTGAATCATGCGGGAAGCCGCTTCAGGATGAAGGCCGTCTCGCGAACATGCGGTATGAAGGAGTGGCAAGACGATCACAGACTTATAAAAAGTCACCTGTTGATAAAGTCTGGAATTTCTTCTCGTCGGTCAAGGTCGGAATTTGGATAATCGTGCTTTTGCTCGTTACTTCCTCTATAGGAACGCTTTTCCCTCAGGAAATGTACATTCCGCCCGGAGAAAGCCCGACTGAGTATTATGCGGCTGAATACGGACTTGCAGGGCAGCTGTATTACGACTTGGGCTTTCATAATCTCTACAGCTCATGGTGGTATATGCTGCTCGTTGCAGCTCTTGGAATATCACTCGTCATCGCAAGTCTCGACCGTTTCGTGCCGCTCTACAGAGCACTCAAAAAGCAGCGCGTAACCCGGCACACAGCCTTCATGAAAAAACAGAGACTGTACGGAGAAAAAGAATCAGGCGAAGTGGATATTGATCAGCTGAAAACGGCTTTAATCAAACGCCGCTACAAAGTGAGAGAGGAAAACGGAAACCTGCTTGCGGAAAAAGGACGGTTCGCAAGATGGGGCCCTTACGTTAACCACGTCGGGCTGATTATCTTCCTTATTGGAGGAATGCTCCGCTTTTTCCCGGGAATGTACCTGGACGATTACGTCTGGATTCGTGATGGGGAAACGGAAGTCATCAGCGGCACAGATGGAGAATACTTCGTTGAAAACAATCAGTTCGTCGTAGAATTTTACGACGAAGAAGAGAATGACATTCTGCAGCCTGCCCTTATGCGTGCTGATGCGCCGGTAGTGTCAAACTTTCAAACCAGTGCTTCCTTGTACAAACGATCTTCGGAAGGATCCATCGGCAGCGGCACAGAACTTGAACACGTAAAGGATCATGAAATCATCGTAAACGATCCACTGACGTTCGAAGGAATCTCCCTGTATCAGACGGATTATAAGATGAATGAGCTTTCCAGTTTCACATTCGGAGTCGAAACAGATGCAGAAGGGGAAACAGAAGCGTTGGAAGATGTGGTATTTACCGTGGATTTAAACGATCCGCAGATGTTTTATGAATTTGATAATGGCTATCAAATTGAAATCATTGAATACTTTCCTAATTTTTATGTGAACGATGCTGGAGAGCCGACAACGGAAAACAGAGTTCCGGATAATCCGCGGATCATTTTTGAACTGTTTCCTCCGGAGGCAGATCCTGAAACCGATCAGGGTGAAATCAGCCTGATAGGGATCCAGGTAAACGAAGAACTGAATGGAGAAAATGATCATACGATCCGCATGCTGGACGCGGATATGGTAAACGTGACCGGTCTTGTTATCCGCCGCGATCATACACTTCCGATTATCATGGTCGGCGGTGCCATCTTTATGGTCGGACTTGTGCAGGGTTCTTACTGGCATCATCGGCGTATCTGGATTCAGCAGAAAGACGGCAAGCTGTTTGTTGCCGGGCATGCCAACAAAAACTGGCATGCGTTAAAGAAAGATCTCGAATATTTAAATGACTATTCGGATCTTCCTGAAATAAGAGATCAGCTGGAAGAAGATAAAGCAGCTGAAACGGAAGAAGGAGGGACTTCCAGTCATGTTCGAGCTCAGCAGTAATATGCTCTATGTCGCATTTGGTCTTTACCTGGCCTCTACTGTCTTTTTTGCCGTGTCGATCACAGGCCGGAAATTTAAAAACCGCAGCGGGGAAGAAAAAAATAAATCAGCTTTGTTAGGTTATCTTTCCGCGATTCTGGCACTTTGTGCTTCCATTGCCTATTTCGTGCTCCGCTGGATCGCTGTCGGCTATGCACCTGTCAGCAATATGTTTGAGTACACGACCGCCCTTGGAATTGCAATGGCACTCGCGTTTGTGATTATTTATCCGATTTATCATAACAGATATTTGGGATTTGTTACGATGCCGATCGTGATGCTGATCATCGCGTACGCTTCCATGTTTCCCGGTGAAGCACAGCCATTGATTCCGGCGCTGCAGACGAACTGGCTCTTTATCCATGTTATTACGACAGCGATCGGTCAGGGGATTTTAGCCATTGGTTTCGCTGCGGGTGTATTATATCTTATCCGCTCGATTGACTTTTCAAAGGCTTCGAAAAAAGTAAAGGCAATTGAATTTATTATGTTCGGACTTCTGGCAACGGTTGCTTATATTGCGATCGGCACAGGATTTGGTGCCGCTGATTACACAGCTGAATTCTCTTATGTCAATGAATTTGGAGATGAATCGACAATAGAGTACTATCTGCCGCCGATTGTCGGACCGAATGAAGGAGAATTGATCTCCGAGCAAGGCTTCAGTCCTGTCGTTAATCTACCTGATTATTTACGCAGTGACGATGTAAACACGCTTCTCTGGTCGTTCCTCGGAGGAATCGTGTTATATGGCGGACTACGTGCAGGCTTCCGTAAACCGGTTGCTGGAACGATTCAGCCGCTGGTCAGCCGGGTGAACCTGCAGACGGTAGATGAAATCAGCTATCGTGCCATTGCGATCGGATTTCCTATTTTTACACTTGGTGGTCTCATTTTCGCTATGATATGGGCACAAATCGCGTGGACAAGGTTCTGGGGATGGGATCCAAAAGAAGTTTGGGCGCTGATTACGTTCCTCTTTTATGCTGCATATCTGCATTTAAGACTTTCCAGAGGGTGGCATGGGGAGAAGAGTGCCTGGTTGTGCGTGATCGGATTTGCGCTGATCATGTTTAATCTGATCTTTGTCAACCTCGTAATCGCCGGACTTCACTCTTACGCGTAACTTCGATACAATGTGAATACAGGATCAAAGGGCTGTCCGCGGATACGGACAGCCCTTTAAATGGAGGTCAGTGCTATGGAAACTGCAGAACATACGAAAATATTAATTGTAGACGATGAAGAACGCATCCGCAGACTGCTCAGAATGTATTTGGAAAAGGAGGCATATACAGTAGAAGATGCGGAGAATGGAGAAAGCGCTCTCACGATGGCGCTTGAAACTGACTATGATTTGATTGTGCTCGACCTGATGATGCCCGGGATGGACGGCATTGAAGTCTGCGAGGAAATTCGTAAGCAAAAGGCAACCCCGATTATTATGCTGACTGCAAAAGGGGAAGAAGTGAACCGGGTTCAAGGCTTTGAAGCAGGTACGGATGATTACATTGTAAAGCCATTTAGTCCCCGTGAAGTAGTGCTGCGTGTTAAAGCACTGCTGCGCAGAGCTTCTTCGACAAAGTTTCTGCAAACTGAAACGAAAACGAAAGAACTGTTTGAATTTCCTTACTTGACGATTGACGACGATGCGCACCGCGTCACGGTTGAAGGAGAGCTGATCAGCCTGACGCCGAAAGAGTACGAGCTGCTGCTTTATCTAGCTCAAGCGCCGGATAAAGTATTTGCCAGAGAACAGCTGTTAAAGGATGTTTGGAATTATGAGTTTTTCGGGGATCTTCGAACGGTGGATACACATGTGAAGCGGCTGCGTGAGAAGCTCAGCCAGGTTGAACCAAAAGCTGCAGACATGATCAAAACAGTCTGGGGCGTCGGGTATAAGTTCGAAGCAGGAGACGCCGGCTGATGTTTTGGAGAAGCGTCGTAGGGAAGCTCTGGTTTACTATTCTTCTCTTGGTTTCAGTCGTTCTCCTGGTATTAACGGTTCTGCTGCTTGAATATTTTGAGCGCTTTCATACAGAGCAGGCTGAACAGGAGCTGCTTAATCACGCCAATTTGATCGTTGAGTTTCTTGAGGAATCGGAAAGCGGCGAAGAGGCGGTAGAATTGACCAGTACGATTTCTTCTTCGTACGCCGCTCAGGCCGTAGTGTTTGGTGAATCGGACTACTGGTATACGGCAGAAGAAGAGACGCTCCCGATAGCACTGTTTTCCGAAGACGGAACGCTTGCGAGGGTATTAGAGTCGGATGAAACTGTTGTGACACAAGGGGAGTTCATGAACACGCCGGAGGATGAAAGAGAAATTATGATTGTCGGCGTTCCGTTTGCATTTGAAGACGGGGAAGACGGCAGTCTTTATCTGTATCAGCCTCTGGATGTTATTGATGAGGCATCAGATCAGACAAAACAGATTATCTTCTTCTCTGCCGCTATCGCAATTATTCTGACTACCGTGTTTGCCTTTTTTCTCTCATCGCGTATCACCGCCCCGCTCAGACAAATGCGTACAGCATCACTTGAGGTGGCTAAAGGGAATTTTGACACGAAAATTCCCATTCAAACAAAGGATGAGATCGGTCTGCTTGCAATGGCATTTAATCGGATGGGCAGAGCACTCAACACGAACTTAACCGCTTTGAACAGGGAAAAGGAGCAGTTATCCCGCATTTTAGCTTCGATGGCAGACGGAGTCCTTACGCTTAATAAAGAAGGGCAAGTCGTGGTGATGAATCCGCCCGCTTCCTCCTTCATGGAAACATGGAAATATGAGCAGCAGATTGCCGGGGACGGTCAGCCGATCGAACTGTACCGTTTGTTCAGAAGAGTAGTGACGGAAGAAAAAGAGGTCGATGCAGAGTTTACAGTTCAAGGCAGAAGCTGGGTCATTCTTATGACGCCCCTTTATGATGATGATACGATTCGCGGAGCAGTTGCTGTTTTAAGAGATATGACCGAAGAAAGACAGCACGATAAGCTGCGAAAGGATTTTATCGCCAATGTCTCTCATGAGCTCCGCACCCCTATTTCAATGCTGCAAGGCTATAGTGAAGCGATCGTTGATGACATTGCTGAGAGTGCTGAAGAAAAAAAGGAAATGGCCGGAATTATCTATGATGAATCGCTTCGAATCGGGCGGCTGGTAAATGAACTTCTTGATCTTGCACGAATGGAGGCAGGATATTTGTCGCTTCAGCGCGAAATAGTCGATATCGGGATGATTGCTGAGAAAATGATTCGTAAATTCCAGGTGGTTGCAAATGAGCAGCAGCTGTCGCTGTCTGCCTCGATTCAAACGGAGTATGCTCAAGTATATGCAGACCCGGACCGAATTGAGCAGGTATTGACGAATTTAATTGATAATGCTATTCGGCATACCTCAGAGAGGGGAAGCGTAGCGGTCACCGTTTTTAAGGATCATCACGATATTGTTATGGAAGTGAACGATACCGGAGCAGGAATTCCCGAGGAGGATCTTCCGTTCATTTTTGAGCGGTTTTATAAGGCTGACAAAGCGAGGACGAGGGGAAGAGCCGGAACTGGACTTGGTCTTGCGATCGTCAAGAATATTGTGGACGCTCACGGTGGGAAAGTAACGGCTAGAAGTAAATTAAATGAAGGAACGACATTCAGGGTGGAGCTGCCATCAGGAGAAGGAGGAGAAGAGACATGAAAATATATACGAAAAAAGGGGATAAAGGCGAAACGCAGCTGATCGGCCGCAAAGTCCCTAAAACAAATGAACGAGTAAATGCATACGGCACTGTAGACGAACTAAACAGCTTTATCGGGGTTGCAGCGGCTTCTCTGCCGGAGAACTGTAAGGACATTCAACAGGAACTCCTTGAGATTCAGCATGAGCTGTTTGATATTGGCGGAGATTTAGCGAATGTGACCGGACGAAGCGATTGGGCTTTGTCTGCTAAAGCCGTAACAAGACTGGAAGGTGCTATTGACCGGTACTGGGAAGAAGCGCCTGAGATTAAAACATTTATTTTGCCAGGTGGCACGAAAGCTGCTGCCGATATGCACGTTTGCCGAACGGTCGCGCGCCGGGCAGAGCGGATGACTGCTGCAATTAGCGATGACGATCCAATGCCGCCTGAAGCCCTGCCGTATTTAAATCGGCTGTCGGATTATTTCTTTGCAGCAGCGAGAGCGGTCAATCATCGTAACGACGTCCTGGATATTGCTTATGCAAGAGGTAAAACAGTATTTAAATAAGGCTGTACGCTTGAACCGGAAGATAAATATGTGCTGACGGAACAGAATCGTAGGCCCGTTCAAGAGGAAAGAGACCTGCCCCAATCCGGAGCAGGTCTCTCTTTATGCCTTAATTAAAGTAAAATCTCGATGTCAGCCTGATCGCGGAGATCCTGAACATACTGATTTTGACGAATCTGCATTTCAATTTCTTCCTGCACATCTTCAAATTCAGCCTCAGCCATCTGTGGATCGCTCATAGCCTGCATTTCAAACGCTTCACGCGCTTCTTCTTCGTCTACTTCGTACTCTTCTTCCACATGGTCCATTGAAAGAAGCTGTTCAACGAGGTTCATTTCACGAATCTCATTTTCAAGCTCTTCTTCTGTATACCCCTGTGATTCGAGTGCTTCCTGAAATTCTTCATCGGACCCGAATGCGCTTTGAATTTCTTCATACTCAGACTCAACAGCATCTTCGTCTGCTTCAAGACCCTGCTCTTCTGCTTCCTGTGCCATAACGCGCTGATTAATGAGCTGGTCCAGGAACTGCTGCTGGAACTGCATCATCATCATGGAAGATTCTTCATCTTCCATTTCCTGCTCCGCAAAGATCTGTTCAAACTGGGCCAGCTGAGCCTGGAGTTCGCCGCTTTGAATTTCTTCACCATTCACAACTGCAACCGGTTCTTCCGGATCACGGTCCATGAATTCAGCAGCCTCTTCCGGGTCCATGTCTTCGACGGCCTCTTCATCCATGCCGTTTTCTTCGCCGTTCATCGCATCATTCATGCCATTCTGGTCATCTGGTGCGTCAGCGTTATCGTCTTCGTTATCAATCGACTCTTCAATGTTGTTTTCAGCATTTCCATTGTTCTCAGCATTGTCAGCATTACTTTCATTCCCGCAGGCTGCCGCAAATAGCAGTGTGGAAAGAGAGAGTGCAAGCATGCCGTTTCTAGTTGTCTTTTTCATTTGATTAATCAACCTTTCTGTATATGTCCCATTGCTACAACAACTGTATCATAAATAAAAGATAAGAGGCAATTTAGCGATTCTATAAAAATAACGAATTGTTCCGGCTGACCGACGATCAGCTCTTGGCAATGCGAAGCAACTGTTAAAAAAGGGGGGCAACCTGATTGTTTCAGACGAAACGAATCGGCATAAAAAAGCCGCCCGGTAAGGCGGACGGCAGCCTGTACTATAATTCAATCGAAGTGACAAACTGAATTTCTTCAATACGTGAAAATGCCTCAAGAACGTCTTCCTGGCATTCTTTATCTGTCGTCAGAAGCATAATGGCCTGTCCGCCTTCTTCCTTCCGGCCCACCTGCATCGTTGCAATGTTGACATCGTGGGTGCCGAGCAGCTGACCTACTTTTCCGATAACGCCTGGACGGTCGTTGTGGCGGACATAGAGCGTGTGCTTTGCCGGCTGAAAGTCGAGTTGGAATTGGTCCAGCTGCACGATCCGAGGTCCAATTTCGGAGCTGTGAGTGCCGTGAATGATCAGCTTGTTCGTTTCACCCAAAACCTCGGCTTTAAAGAAATTCTTATAGCCGTTAGCATCATTCTCGTGTATTTCGGAAACCTCCACCTCCCGCTCCTTGGCTATCACAGAAGCATTCACTTCGTTTACATAGTCATCCATACGGTGGCGGAAAAAACCAGCCAAAAAGCTGCGGCTGAACAGTCCGGTTTCCTGATGTGAAATCTCTCCTGCGTAGCTGATATTAATTTGTTTTACAGGCTCTTTAAACAACTGAGAAGCCGTTTCGCCGACTGTTTTTGTTAGTTTTGTGAAAGGTGAAAACTTTTCAAATGCGTCCTGATCCAAGTATGGCAGATTAAGCGCGTGAGGAGCAGGTCTCCCTTCCAGATATCCAAGAACTTCCTGAGAAACCGACTCTGCTACATTCTGCTGGGCTTCTGTCGTGGAAGCGGCAATGTGCGGTGTCGTTATCACCTGTTCAAGGGAGGAGAGAGGGTGACTAATAGCTGGTTCTTCAGCGAAAACATCTACTGCCGCACCGCGAACGTGACCGCTTGAGACAGCTCTGTAAAGTGCTTCCTCGTCGATAATGCCTCCGCGCGCACAGTTTAAAATGAAGACTCCTGGTTTTGTCGAAGCGAGCGTCTCATCGTTTAGCAGATGGCGTGTCTCTTTTGTGAGCGGGGTATGCACGGTTAAAACATCACTTTGGCTGAGTGCTTCTTCAAGCGTAACCGCCGTCACATGATTTTTTTCTGCCCGGGATTTTGTCAGAAATGGATCATAGGCCAGTACGTTCATGCGGAAAGCACGGGCACGCTGAGCGAGTTCTGCTCCGATGCGGCCAAAGCCGATAATGCCGAGCGTTTTGCCGTAAAGCTCAGCCCCCTGATACTTTTTACGGTCCCAGCGGCCTTCCTCCATAGAACGGTTTGCTTGCGGTATATTGCGAACAAGTGAAGCCATCATCGCAAATGTATGTTCAGCCGTTGAAATCGTATTGCCGTCCGGAGCGTTGACGACAACGACCCCGTGATTTGTTGCGGCATCGAGATCCACGTTATCAACGCCAACCCCGGCGCGGCCGATTATTTTCAAGTTCGGCATGCTGCGAAGCAGGTCGGCTGTCACTTTTGTAGCACTGCGTATGAGAAGAGCGTCTACCTGATCCAGCGGAATTTCTGTTTCGAGTACGTTTTCCTGTACCACATTAACAGAACTGCTGTCCAGGATCGGGCGGAGACCGTCCTCGCTCATTGTGTCTGAAACCAGAACTGTATACAAGTTTTGGTCCAGCTTAATTGCTTGTTTCACGTTCACTGCACATCATCCTCCATTTAAGGTACTCAACTGATTGTCTTATACTAACATGAAATTCTGATAATTTGGACGTTCACGCTCAAAAAACAAAAGTTTTTTCGGGGAAGACGAGAAGTCGGACCAATGGTAGCGCTATCATATGCAGAGGGCTATCTTTTGGCAAAGAGATCAGGCTGAAACGTTCATGAACATGTAAAGTAATAATTCACAGTTTACAGCGGCTGAGTAAGCATGTTCTTTAGCAAGCCAAAGAAAACCCCCTGCATCATAAACAGATACAGGGGGAACGAACATCTATTCAAATTTCAGCGCATCGCCGTCAAACGGTTCATCGGCAATCTTAATGGAATCAGTTGGACAGCCATCAAACGCGTCCTCAAGATCTTCGTAGAGATCTTCAGGCACAGCTTCTGTACCCTGGTTATCATCGAGGATAACGTAAGCGATTCCTTCATCATCATAATCGTAAATATCTGGAGCGGCTGCACCGCAGGCGCCACATGCAATACAGGTGTCTTTATCGACAATCGTGTATTTAGCCATTTTCCTACCTCCTATATAAGTATCTTCCAAAAGCCGTGTCGGCTGGAATTCATAACGATTCGTACTTCCTACGATGTTTAATTGTAAAGGTTCTCCATGAAGATTTCAACAGGCAAAGAGAATACACTGCACCAGGTGGCTGGCGCAGCATGCTATTTTTCTTTAGAATAGAAGCCGAAGCTACTAATCTATATCACCGGCAGAAAGAGAGGGACATCATGAAAACGATACTGCTGCACGTACTTTCAGAATTGCAGGAGAGCAGGTCTGCCTCTGGAGCGGTGCATATTATAAAAGGCAAGCGGTCTGCGCAGACGATTCAGGATATTCAGCTGTTTCACTTGAGCAAATGGGCTGGTGCCGCAAGATTTTGGAAAGGAACCGATCCGTCTGCGCTGGCAGAAGAGCTTTTCAACCAGCAGTTGATTACTGGCGCCGGGCGCCGCGCGGCCCTTACAAACAAGGGATTTGAGCAGCTGAAGCAAGCTGAATGGCTGCAGCAATTGTATTTTCAGGGGCGGGAATATGAATGGAATGGATTTGCCGAAGCGTTTTGGAGGAAGCTGAATTTAACCGTGCAGGCGGCAGGATCACTCGCATCTAAAAATAAAGGATTTTTACCTGTTTATGCAGAGGCGGAGGAACGTGACGCAGTACGTAAGATTATAAAAAGCGCTGGAAGCAGACATGTAAACCGGCTGCTTTACAACAAGCTGGAAGGCGAATTGAGTCTCCTGTCTGAGCGAAGCGCCGATATTTTCGTTTCCAGACTCGCAGGCAACGCCTCCCAGGGTAAAACGGTAAAACAGCTTGCCGGCAGATTATCGGAAGAAGAGGTTTTTCTGCGTTGGCGCAGCGTACTTCATTGGCTGATGAAATCGGAATGGCCGGCTGAACTCCAGCCGCTCATTTCGCACATTGAAAAACAAAAGTCCCGTTTGACAAACAGTGCAGAAAAAACAAAACGTTTCGTGTATGAAGGAAAGACAAAAGCTGAGATCGCTGCTTTGCGGGGACTGAAATCCAGTACAGTAGAAGACCACCTTGTCGAGCTCGCTATGTTCGACCCGGATTTTCCTGCACATAACTACATCTCTGAAAAAAGGCTGAAGGATCTCTCGATTATTCTTCAATCATCCGATCAGCAAGAGACCTTAAAAGAGTTAAAAGAAAAAGCCGGCGATAAGGGAAGCTATTTTGATATTCGGCTCGCAGGAGCGTTATTAAAGAATCGCAAGGGGGCAGAATCGTGACAGTTACTAATTTACTGCAGGATACTCCTTTTGATACGTTTCGCCCAGGACAGGAAGAAGTGATTTCAGCAATTCTTAGCGGCCGGGATACGCTCGCAGTACTGCCAACCGGTTCCGGGAAAACATTATGCTATCAGCTGCCGGCAGGAATCATGCCTGGCCTGACTATTGTCGTATCTCCGCTCGTCTCCCTGATGGATGATCAAGTGACCCAGTTGAAAATGAACGGATTTCAACGAGTCGCTGCTTTACACGGAAATAAACCGCCAGCTGAAAAAAAGCGGATCTGGCAGAAGCTCCATCTGTTGAAGCTCTTATATGTTTCCCCGGAAATGCTTGCCGTTGAAAAAATACGCAGTCAGTTTAAGAAAATAAACGTGCCCCTGCTTGTTGTCGATGAAGCGCACTGCATTTCGCAATGGGGGCACGAATTTCGGCCTGACTATCAAAATCTCGGACGATTCAGGAAGGAGCTGGGAGAGCCGGTACTGCTGGCCTTAACAGCTACAGCGTCGGAACGTGTGAGATCTGATATCATGTCATCCCTTAATCTGCAAAACCCTGTTATTGAAGCGCATTCAGTAAACAGAGAGAATATCTTTCTTGCTATAGAGACACAGCATGATCCACAAAGCCGTCAGCAGCGATTAATGGAGCTGGTGACATCCGCTGCCAAACCATGCATTATTTATACGGGTACTAGAAGAGACGCGGAAGTGTGGAGCAGCCTTTATAAAGGTGCGTCTGCTTACTATCACGGCGGCATGCACGCCGAAGACAGAAACAGCATTCAAGGGCAGTTTCTGTATAATGAGATCGATGTGCTTTTTGCAACCAGTGCGTTCGGGATGGGAATCAACAAGCCGGACGTCCGTTCGGTCATTCACGGCTATATGCCGCCATCTATTGAGCAATATGTACAGGAAATTGGCAGAGCGGGAAGGGACGGGGAAAGGGCCATTGCTTATGCAGTGCTTGCTGAAAGTGACTTCGTCCTGCCCTGGCATTTTGTTGAGATGGAGATACCAGGTCAAAAATGGCTTCAGGAAGAACTTCTTCCCGCATCAGAGACTCCAGGCAAACTGGAAGAGCTAATAGAAGGAGCTCCGTTTGCCGAACACACGACTTCGCTGTTACGCAGCCATTTGATTAAAGCGAAGGCAAAGGGGTCTGAACGAAAGCGGATAGAACGTCTGATGACACATTTTGAACAACGCCGCCGTGAGCGGTCACAGCAGATTCAAAAAATGACTGATTTTGTTCATGCACCCTCATGCTTTCGAAAACAAGTATTGGCTTATTTTGAAGAAGAGCCGTTTGCCGCTGACAAATGGTGCTGCTCCAACTGTCATCCTGTCCCTAAGCTGTCATCAGCACTTGTAAAGCTTGAATCGACTGTCGGCTGGCAAGCGCTTTTGAAGCAAAAGCTGCACGTAGGAGCAGAGCAGAATGAAACGTGAGGTGCTGGATCAGTTTACGGATAGGGAACTCTATGCCAATTTGTATGCAACGCAAGGATTTATGCTCGCCGCTGCCTTGATCGTTTCTTATTTTCTCAGCGGATCTGTCTTTACGCCCTTTATCGGTCTTGACTGGTCATCTGCGGCTGTGAATGCAGGAATTATATTTGCAGCAGCCGTTATCGTATTGGAAATAATCCTTTACAAGGCAGTACCTTCCAGCTGGTTTGATGACGGGGGTGTTAACGAGCGTATTTTTCAGCATATGCATCCTGCGCACATAGCTGTTGTAAGCCTTGTCGTAGCAATCTGTGAAGAGGTACTGTTCAGAGGTGTCATACAGGAGCATTTCGGGCTCCTTGCGGCTTCTATATTGTTTGCTCTGATTCATGTACGGTATTTAAAAAACATGTTTTTATTTTCCTTTGTTGTACTTATGAGCGTTGGTCTCGGAGTTGTATATGAGTGGACTGGTACCTTGGTGAGCGTCATCATTGCACACTTTCTCATCGATTTTATTCTTGGTCTGTTAATCCGCTACCGGATATTAACATAAAGCGGAAACCAG
This sequence comes from Bacillus daqingensis, assembly GCF_042654445.1. NCBI lineage: Bacteria > Bacillati > Bacillota > Bacilli > Caryophanales > Bacillaceae > Bacillus > Bacillus daqingensis. Next base: position 13,283 of record NZ_JBHSGK010000021.1, on the reverse strand, counting down.
GCATCAGGCTTTCCCTCAAAATAAACGTAATTCGATAAGGGACTATAGTTTTTCCTGTCATTAGGTGGTAAGGTATAGGCAGGTATAAAAAAGGTGGTGGGAACATGAGTGAACAGAGGGCAGAAGCGCTGACGGAAGAACAAGAGGAAACTCCGCTTCCTTCCAGAAGAGATAGGCACAGCAGCAGGAGCGCTCCGCGCAAACGAAAGAAAAAGAAAAAAAAGACCGGAAATGTGCAGTTTCCGCTGGTCCGTATCTGGCTCGTCCTGTTTTTTACGATTGTAGCAGCGATGTTCACTTATCCTGTCTGGATCGAGCAAATCCGCTGACAACGTGTCAGCGGTTTTTTTACTATTCTATTTGCTTTAAGCTGATACTTGCGAGACGGGAGAGGCCGCATTGCGACGGTATCCCCTTGCATGAGCCCGTTTAGAAGCGGCTCGGTTCAGTTCATCAGTCACTTTGCACATTTAGCCTCTGTGATAGCACTCCTTTTGGCGTAACGAAAGACGTTTTACTGCCACCGGCTAAAAAAATTTAAAAGCTAAAATGATAACGCTTTCATTTTGTGGATTGCAGACGTTGATTCAAGTAGGATATGATGGGAAGGACAGTGTCAAACGTGCGCTGTCAATTACCAGAAGAGGTGATGTTATGAGCAAAATACCGTCAGATATTGAAATAGCACAGCAAGCGTCAATCAAGCGTGTCACACAAATAGCAGAGGAGCTTGGAATTTCGGAAGAAAAACTGGAGCCTTTCGGTCATTATAAGGCAAAACTGCCGTTGGACTTGATCAGTGACAAACCCGAAGCAAAGACCATCCTCGTAACAGCTGTCAATCCTACTCCGGCTGGAGAGGGAAAATCGACGGTCACTGTCGGGCTTGGACAGGCATTAAACAAGATAGGCAAAAAAGCAGTTGTAGCACTTAGAGAACCGTCGCTTGGTCCTACAATGGGGATGAAGGGTGGCGCTTGCGGTGGCGGGTATTCTCAGGTTATTCCAATGGAAGACATTAACCTGCATTTTACTGGCGATATTCATGCTATCACGACTGCACATAACGCACTGACGGCAATTATGGATAACCATATTCACCGCGGCAACGAGCTGAATATTGATGTGCGGAAGCTGACTTGGAAACGTGTGATGGATATGAACGACCGCTCACTCAGAAATATTGTTGCAGGACTTGGCGGACCGCTTCAAGGAACCCCTCATGAGAGCGGCTTTGATATTACAGTAGCGTCAGAAATAATGGCGATTCTTTGCCTTGCAGACAGTCTGGATGATCTGAAAAACCGATTGTCCCAGATGGTTGTTGGCTATAACTATGAGAATAAACCTGTTACATGCGGGGATCTTAAAGTGGAAGGTGCGTTGACACTTCTGTTGAAGGACGCGATCAAGCCGAACCTGGTGCAAACACTCGAAAACACTCCCGCCTTAATTCACGGAGGGCCGTTTGCTAACATCGCGCATGGCTGCAACAGTGTGATAGCGACAAAAATGGCTGCATCTCTCGGTGATTATGTTGTAACGGAAGCAGGATTTGGTGCAGATCTCGGGGCAGAGAAATTTTTGCATATTAAAGCCGCTTCCTCTGGAATAAAACCCGACCTCGTAGTGGTAGTTGCTACGATCAGAGCGCTTAAAATGCATGGCGGCGTAAATAAAAATGATCTAAAAAAAGAGAACGTCGAAGCGCTGCGTTCAGGAAGTGCAAACTTGCTGAAGCACGCAGAGACCCTGCGGTCATTTGGACTTCCTATTCTTGTTGCAGTGAATCGATTTGTACATGATACCGATGAGGAAATGGAAGCACTGAAACAAATTTGCTCCGATCACCATATTCCGGTCGAAACGGCAGAAGTTTGGGAGAAAGGCGGAGAAGGCGGGCGTGATCTCGCAAATCGGGCTGCTACACTGATTGAAGAAAAACCATCCGCCTTTACCCCTCTGTATAAATCTGGAGATTCGTTAGAGCAGAAAATAGACACGATTGTGAAAAGAGTATATGGGGGCGAGGGTGTTGTCTTCTCTAATAATGCCCAAAAGCAGTTAACCCTTTTCAAAGATAACGGGTGGGATGATCTGCCGATTTGTATGGCAAAAACGCAATATTCTCTTTCGGATGATCCTTCTGCTTTAGGAAGGCCGAAAAACTTTACTGTGACGGTCCGTGAGCTGCGCATCTCCGCCGGTGCAGGCTTCGTCGTTGTATTGACAGGAAATGTTATGACCATGCCCGGTCTGCCGGCACGTCCTGGTGCGGAAGATATGGATGTAACTTCTGATGGCAGGGCACTGGGATTGTTTTAAAACAGAACAGCAACTGCACTGGATGGGTACATATACCAGTGCAGTTTTTCTGTTATACAGGCTGGTATCATAAAAGATTGACAGCTTTTTTTCGCAAAAAGGCATGTTGTTTACAACTTAATCTAAATGAAAACATATAGATGAAAAGTAACGGGAACCGAAAAGAAAGTGTTCTTTTTTCCTTTATGCACAAGTATATGATAAAATGTGACTAACAAATGTATAAACCTTCGGGAGGGCATCATGAATCGGATATGCGGAGCTGCGGCGGCGGCTGCTGCAGGCTTAATGTACATGCGCTGGAGAGCGGAAGCTACGAAAGCGATGGAGCATTCGGTGTCTGTTCCTGGTGCCGGCAGGGAATGCCGGCTTCTTTTTATAAGCGATCTTCACTCACGTAAGCTTCAGGAGACGGATCTTCAATCATTTCCGGAAAAAGTTGATGCAGTAATTATTGGCGGTGATTTAGCTGAATTGGGAACGCCGGTTTCTGTCATCGATCATAATCTGGCGCTGCTGAACCGGTTCGGACCGTTGTTTGCAGTGAGAGGTAATCATGATTTCAGACGGCTTCCGCTTGTGGAAAGCCTTTATAAAAAATATAAGGCAACACTGCTCATTAATGAGTGGGTACAGCTGGATAACGGCTTAATATTGGCAGGAAGTGATGATGAGCTTGCTGGCTGTCCGGATCATATTCTTTCGGTCCCGCGTGAGTCCTCCGGTCCGTTTGTCTGGATTTGTCATAATCCAAGAACTCCGGAAACAGTGCACGTTAACCGCAGACCGGATCTCATTTTAAGCGGTCACACGCATGGAGGGCAAATTCGATTAGGATCATTTGGTCTCGACGAGGCAGGGGGCATCAAAGAGCGGTTTAACTCGACACTGCTGATTTCAAACGGATATGGAACGAGAAAAATACCGTTTCGACTTGGGGCGGCGCCCCACATTCACTTATTAAATATGATTAATCATCGATAGCTCTGCTTGAAAACAGTCGGAAAGTGCTATAATCTTAATGACGTATACAACGAATATAGAAAAAGCAGGTGACGCAGGTATGGGTGAACCGCAAGGCAAATATAACATTAAAGCTGTATCCAACCTACTAGGCATTCACGCGGGGACTCTCAGGGCCTGGGAGCGGCGTTACAACATGATTGAGCCAGTGCGTAACGATGCAGGCCACAGACTTTATACGGATGAGCACGTAAGAATTTTAAAGTGGATCGTCAATAAAGTCGAAAACGGCTTCACAATCGGCCAGGCTGTTGACCTTTTGAACAAGCAGGAGGAACCGGCTTTTATTGAACACGATCCCCGTTATTCCAATCAGATGGACTTATTGAAGGAACAGCTTTTATTCGAGCTCCTAAAATTTCACGAGAGCAAGTCGAATGAATTAATCGACCGGGCCTTCAGTATGTTCTCTACAGAAAAAGTATTGATCCATATCCTTGGCGGAATTATGCAGGAAGTGGGCTTGAAGTGGGAGCGCGGCGAGATTCTCACAGCGCACGAACACTTTGTGACCTCGCTTTTGAGAACGAGAATCGGGATGGTGTTCCATTCACTTCCGGTTAATGGATTTCTGCCAAAAGTTATCTGTGTGTGCGGTCCCGACGACTCGCATGAAATCGGACTTTTAATTTTTACTTACTTCCTCAAGCAGAGAGGATACGAAACGATTTACTTAGGTGCCGGCATTCCAGGAGAAGATGTTAAAAAGGTGGTTGCCGAAGTAGATGCTAAAATGGTTGTTATCGCATCCACGATCCCGGCACATCGGGAAAAAGCTGTTAAACTGGCTGAGGATATTCATCAGTCGAACCTCATTAAAGTAGGGCTTGGCGGTCACGCGGTTGATCAAATGAGCCGTGAAGAGAAAATGAAGTGCAGAGATTACTTGATTGGCAGTTCGGAACCGGAATGGCGTGAATGGCTTAAGGAGAACTAATCATCGATTTCATTACCGTTTAGCATGGATATCCGGACCCCGCCATTTGCAGGCAGGTCCGGATTATTTTATGTAACAGAGTGAATGAATGTTTACCGCATCAGAATGATGCATATACGCAAAATGACGCGGCATGCGCCTCATCTGGAAAAGAGTTCAGACTGATTATGAAAAGCGCACAGCTGTTTTTAAATTTGTCCTTCAGCGTGCAAAATGGAATATATCGCTAATAGGGAAAAAGAGTGTGGAAAAATGGAGTGCACTTCTTTATAGTAGGTAGTGAAGGCAGATAGTATTAGAGACGACACGCAGGGGTGAAATGAATGGATGAAAAAGCTAAAGCTCCAGTAGCAGCTGACAAAAAAGATAATGTACTGGACTCGACCCAGACCGTTATTCACAAAGCACTTGGGAAGCTTGGCTACTCAGAAGAAGTTTTTGAATTGCTTAAAGAACCGATGCGCATGATGACAGTTCGAATACCGGTACGCATGGATGATGGATCGATTCAAATTTTCACCGGCTTTCGGGCACAGCACAATGATGCTGTCGGACCGACAAAGGGTGGAGTACGTTTCCATCCGGATGTTACAGAGACAGAAGTGAAAGCGCTGTCAATTTGGATGAGTCTCAAAGCTGGTATTGTTGATCTGCCATATGGAGGCGGCAAAGGCGGGATCGTTTGCGATCCGCGTAAAATGTCCTTTCCAGAAGTAGAGAGGTTGAGCCGAGGGTATGTCAGGGCGATTTCTCAAATTGTAGGTCCTACAAAGGACATCCCTGCGCCGGATGTGCAGACAAATTCTCAAATCATGGCCTGGATGATGGACGAATACAGCCGAATGAAAGAGTTTGATTCCCCTGGGTTTATTACAGGTAAACCGCTCGTGCTTGGAGGATCGCAGGGCAGAGAATCCGCCACAGCTAAAGGCGTGACAATCTGTATTCGAGAGGCCGCAAAACGGCGTGGAATCAATCTTGAAGGCGCAAGAATTGTTATTCAAGGTTTCGGGAACGCAGGAAGCTTTCTCGCTAAATTTATGCATGAAGCAGGTGCCAAGGTTGTGGGTATCTCAGATGTACAAGGCGCCCTTTATGACCCTGAAGGGCTGGACATCGATTATTTACTTGACCGCCGTGACAGCTTTGGTACAGTTTCCAATTTGTTTAAAAATACGATAACGAATGACGAACTGCTGGAGCTTGAATGTGATATTCTTGTACCCGCAGCGATTGAAAATCAAATAACCGAAGCAAACGCCAATCGCATTAAGGCAAGTATTATTGTTGAGGCTGCAAACGGGCCAACCACGATGGCTGCGACAGAAATCCTGTATAACAGAGGAATTCTGCTCGTTCCAGATGTACTTGCAAGTGCTGGCGGAGTAACTGTTTCCTATTTTGAATGGGTGCAGAATAACCAAGGCTATTACTGGACGGAAGAAGAGGTTGAGGATCGATTGGAGAAAGTAATGATTAAAGGCTTTGATAATGTCTATCGCGTTGCGCAGATGCGCAATGTAGATATGAGACTGGCCGCCTACATGGTGGGCGTTCGCAAAATGGCTGAGGCTAGCCGGTTTAGGGGCTGGATATAAAAAGAGGAGGCTTCAGGACTTGTCCTGAAGCTTTTTTATATGGAATACGGCCGTATTTTTGAGTTTCTCGTCAGGATCATATAAAATAAGGAACAGTTCATACGCAGGAAAGGAGCCGATCGGCTTGAAAAGCGAAACAGTCATCATTATCGGAGCGGGGCCATGCGGGCTTTCTGCAGCAATCGAGCTCCAGAAACGGGGCATAGATGCGCTCATTATTGAGAAGGGAAACCTCGTTCATGCCATTTACCAGTACCCTACCCATCAGCAGTTCTTCAGTACAAGCGAGAAATTGGAAATTGGTCAAGTGCCTTTTTACAGTACTGAGCGGAAACCGAAGCGAAACGAGGCGCTTGTTTACTACAGAAGAGCAGCAGACGAGTTTAATTTACGAATTAGCCCATATGAAGAGGTTACATCAGTAGAAAAAACGGAAAACGGTTTTACGCTGACTTCCGTGCATAAAGGAAGAAAAAAGCATTATCACTGCCGGTATGTAATAGCTGCAACCGGATACTACGGATCTCCTAATTTCATGCATATTCCGGGGGAAGATCAAGCGCACGTGCATCATTATTTTCATGAAGCACACCCGTACTTCAAACAAAAAGTAACGATTATCGGTGGTAAAAACTCTGCTGTAGATGCAGCGCTGGAATTAGAGAAAGCCGGGGCGGAGGTTACAGTGCTTTACAGAGGCAGTGATTATTCCACAAGTATAAAACCATGGATTCTCCCCGAGTTTGAGAGTTTGGTTCGACACGGTAAAATAAAGATGATATTTGAGGCAGAGGTCTGTCAAATTGATTCAGACAGCATTGTATATCAAAAAGACGGCGTAAAGAGCCATCTTGCAAGCGATGCGGTCTTTGCGATGACAGGCTATCATCCGGATCATCGCTTTTTGCGCAATATGGGGGTTAACGTTGATGACGATACTGGCAGACCCTTCTATGATCCGGATACGATGGAAACAAACGCAGCAGACATTTATATTGCAGGAGTCATAGCGGCAGGGAATAATGCAAACGAAATATTTATTGAAAACGGTCGCTGGCACGGGCAGCTCATAGCAAAAGCAGTTCTTGAAAAAGAAGCGCAGCCGAGTCGCTAGCCGGAAAAGATTTTCGCTTTCATCAACGTGCTACTTGTGTCTTCATAGATGCGGATACGTGCATCTGCCTGTGTTTGCAGAGGGGGGGGGAGGGCGACATATGCTTTCCTCCTGCTGTTCGCCGGATATTTGCCACGTTTTGAGCCCCCTCCACATCTGGCTGTTGGGACAGGAGCAGTGGAACGTTCGGTTACGTTTAACATGAGCTTGGAACTGCCGATTAATCTTCTTTGTGAGACCTCTCCTTTACAAACGGTAATGCCAGTGCTTGGCCCTATACGTGAGGAACACAATAAACAGTCTGAAAATGCTATGCTTTCGGAACGGTGAACGTTATGAACGCATGTGCGGAGCCGGACCGGGTCTGGCAGGCTTCGCAAAAGAAGCCTGAGTTTAAATGAAGCCCTGCCCCGCTCTCGGGCGCTGCTTCAATAAACGCAGGGGAATCTAAGTAATAGCGGAAGACAGACCCAAAAAAACCAGCTAAATGATGAACAACGTCATGTAAACGACTTAACAAGCAAGAAAAATGATTTTTTAACAGCCTGCGGGCAGCTTGTTCGCGATGCTGCTGATTTCTAACACCTTCATGCACGCCGCTGATGGGTTCAGAATAGCGGTTGAGGACGGCTGCATCCATACAAAGAATCATGGAAACGTTTCTTGGATTACAGGTGGAAATGGAGCTGATGTGATTGAAAAAAGTTACGGTACTGACGACAGGCGGAACGATCGCGAGCAGTCGTAATGAAAGAGGGAAACTGGAAGCAGGAATATATACCGGCGAAGAGCTGGCAGTTAAGCTGAGGCTTCCGGAAGATATAGAAGTAAGGGTTGTTTCTGTCTTGCAAAAAGCAAGTATACATATGACGCTCACTGATATGGATCAGCTGAGAAAACACATGGAAGAAGACTCGTGGGCAGATGGCTTTGTAGTGACCCACGGAACGGATACATTGGAAGAGTCTGCTTATTACATTGATTTGACTTATAAAGGTGAACGACCGATCGTATTTACCGGCTCGCAGCGGTCACCGGATCAGCTGGGGAGTGATGCCTTTATCAACCTCCGGCATGCAGTTTATACCGCTGCTTCCTCTCAGCTAACCGGTGTTGGAACGGTTGTTGTTTTTAATGAGAGAATTTTCTCTGCTGAATACGTAAAAAAAGAACATGCCTCTAACATTCAAGGCTTCAATGCATTTGGGTTTGGATATCTTGGCATCATCGATAACGATGTGGTGCACGTGTATCAGCGTCCGCTTCGCAGAGAGCATTTCAAGGTGAAGCCCCATGTTTCCCCGCGAGTCATATTAATAAAAGCACACTTGGAGGCAGATGATCTGCTGCTGCAAGCCTGTATCGATACTGGGGTAGACGGCATCATTTTAGAAGGGCTTGGCAGAGGTCAGGTAACAAAAAAGATGGCTTCAGCATGCGGACGTGCTGTAAAAGCAGGGATACCAATCGTGCTTACGACAGCTTCTGAAGAAGGCCACGTCTATACGACGTATGACTATGAAGGAAGCGCGTATGACTTGGTGAAGAAAGGTGTGCTTCTTGGAAGGGATGCCGACAGTAAAAAAGCCCGAATTCGCTTAACTGCCTGCCTGAAAGCCGGACTTAACCCGGCCGATTATTTCGGTCCAATTGATCATCCGGCGCTCTGACAGCTGCAGCAGGTACCGTGATACAAGCAGGAGGTGTCGGAAATGCTCAGTTTACTGGCGGCTGCGGTGGCTCCGGCACTGGCGCTGTTATTTTATTTTTATTTGAAAGATGAATTTGAGCAGGAGCCTGTTCACATGGTCATCCGCTGTTTCCTTTTTGGAGCTTTTTTAGTCCTTCCTGTCATGTTTGCCCAGTACATCATTGGTGCAGAAACAGCTTGGACTACTACACTTGCCGGAACTGCAGCAGTTCCGGCACTCCTTGAGGAACTGTTTAAATGGTTTACGGTAATGGCTGCTGTATATACGCATATTCACTTTAATCAGCGGTATGACGGAATTGTTTATGCCTGCGCAGTCGGACTAGGTTTTGCTTCCGTAGAAAACGTCTTTTACTTACTGGAGTATGGACTGGATTATGCGTTTATTCGAGCAGTGTTCCCCGTCTCCGGTCATGCGTTGTTTGCTGTTGTAATGGGCTATTATATTGGCAGAGCAAAGTTTGGCGGACACAGGAACCTCAACCTTTTTCTCGCTTTGCTTATTCCGGTTCTGCTACACTTCAGCTATAATTTCCTCGTTATTTCCAGGGATACAGCTGCTTCTGCAGCAGTTCCATTTATGATCGGACTTTGGATTCTTGCAATCTGGAAGGTGAAAAAGGCAAACCGGCTTCAGCATTCAGCTTTGCACATTTCTTGAATAAACAGCGCGTGCATTGTATAGTAGGGAGCAGATATGGTCGAACCTTAAACCGAGATGGAAGGGACGTGTTTTTTTGCCTGATACAAAACAACGCTTTAAAGTCGTGATTCGTTGTCAGGATTGTGGTGAAAAGTATATCCTCCGAGGACGTCCTAATGAAAATGGAGGATTTGACACCGGGTTTAAACGGTGTGTCTGTGGAAATGAATACCGCTTTGATATAGACGTAGCACCGGAATAAAGACAGGCTGAAAGCTGGCGTTTGTTTATATCGTTTTGTTTAGCGTTATGCAGTTGAATGAGAATAACCTTGATAGAACACTGGTAATGGTGATCCTCGCCTTTCCAGTGTTTTTTAATGCTGAACTTGCACGCATATAAGAAAAGCTCTCCATCGAGCTTACGCCTGACAGGAATGGCAGTAGGAGATTGAGGGATATTCTGGTATAATAAATAAAACTATTTAACCAGGGAGATGGGACCATGATCAAAGCGGGAACGCCGGTTGAAATGGAACTGAGATCCGCTTCAGAAGATGTCAGTAAGCTAAGAAGCAAGGTGCTGGACCTGCAGAAAGGATACATTTTTATCGACTATCCAGTTTCGATCGAGACGGGTCGTCCTAAGTTTTTTCTGGAGGGAACGGAATTTACCGTGTCGTTTGTCGGGCATGATGAAGCGGTATATATGTTTGATTCGTCGGTGGCAGGACGGGTAAAGCGGACACTTCCGATGCTAATCCTGAAACATCCCCCTGCTGATGAGTACCGGAGAATTCAACGGAGGCAGTATGTACGAATCGATTGTTCGTTAGACTGCGCTTTTTGGAGCGATGAAAAAGAATTCGAGCCGTTTACTACGATGACGCTGGATATTTCTGGAGGAGGAATGTCCTGTGTGCTGCCAGCAAAGCATCCGTTAAAAGAAAACGCACGATCTAACATTTGTATTTCGCTGCCATTTAAAAATGGGGAAACTAAATACGTAGAGGCACATGTCAGAACGGTTCGCATTATCCCTTCTGACTTCCAGACAAAAGCGTCGTTCGAGTTTCATGAACCCCCGGAGACCCTGCGCGAACTGCTCATCCGCTTTATTTTTGAACAGCAGCAGGAAGCGAGGGAGCGTGGATTGGACTGAGGCAGTCAAGCGGCCAGCTTTCTCAGGTTCACAATAAGAAACATTCTCCTTTATCGGTGCATATGTTAAAATAACGTCGTATAAAATTTTGTGCTGGAAGAGGTTTGGACGATGACGAGAGCAAATATTGCAATTGATGGACCAGCTGGTGCTGGCAAAAGTACAGTAGCGAAAAAGCTTGCAGCCGAGTTAGGCTTCACGTATATCGATACAGGGGCTATGTACAGAGCTCTTACATGGAAAGTGCTCCAAGAACAGGCGGACCCGGAAAATGAGCAGGCTGTGCTGGATATTCTTCAAAATATGCAGCTGGGACTGGATATGAAAAACAGCAGCGTTTTCGTAACGGTTGATCGTGTGGACGTGACCGACGCGATTCGTGAACAGGATGTAACTTCCCTCGTATCCTACACGGCAAGGCATGCCCGGATCCGAACGGAAATGGTGGAAAAACAAAAAGAGCTTGCCGCATCTGGAGGAACGGTGATGGATGGCAGAGATATTGGGACGGCTGTACTTCCCGATGCCTCCTACAAATTTTTTCTTAATGCTACTGTAGAAGAACGGGCAAAAAGAAGGCATGCTGAGCAGCTGTCAAAAGGGATGGACTCTGACTTGACAAAGCTCCGATATGAAATCGCTGAAAGGGACAGGATTGACTCAGAGCGTGAGACAGCTCCGCTTAAGAAAGCAGATGACGCTATCGAAGTGGATACAACTGCGATGACGATCGATCAGGTTGTAGCTTTTCTGCTCGACAGAGTAAAGGGAGTGGAACCGAATGAGTAAACTGTATGCGACAGGCCAATTCGTCTGCCGAACGTTTTTCAGGCTGTTTTACCGCCCGGAAATTGTCGGGAGAGAACATATTCCTAAGAAGAAAGGGGTGTTGATGTGCAGTAATCATATCAACAACCTTGATCCTCCGCTTGTCGGGGCGTTTTTAAAGCGTCAGACGCGGTTTATGGCGAAGTATGAGCTGTTTCAGCTTCCAATATTAAAAAAACTGCTTCCGGCCCTTGGTGCATTCCCCATTAAACGCGGGACAAGCGACCGTCAGGCAATGCGTGCAGGTTTAAAGCTCCTGAAGGAAGGGGAATTGGTAGGTGTATTTCCGGAAGGTACCCGGAGCAAGACTGGTACGCTCGGGAAAGGTCTCGCAGGTGTAGGATTCTTTGCTCTCCGCTCTGATGCAGCAATTGTTCCATGTGCGGTTATCGGGTCGTATAAGCCGTTTTCAAAAATCAAGCTGGTTTATGGAAAGCCGATTGATATGCAGCCGCTTCGGGATCGAAAGGCATCACCTGAAGAAGCAACAGCAGAAATTATGGCATCTATTCAAGAACTTTTAGATAAAAATAAAAAATAAGCAGGAATCTATACCGGAGACAGAGAAGTGCTAGTAACGAAGAAGTTTTAGGGCCCGGATTTTCTGACGGGATATAGGGAGGTAATTGTCAATGGTAGAAGAAATGAACAATGAAATGACAGATTTCCGGTCGTTATCGGTCGGAGATCTTGTCAAAGGTACTGTCGCTAAAGTGGAAGACAAGCAGGCGTATGTAAACGTCGGCTACAAGATGGACGGTGTTCTGCCTATCAGCGAATTGTCCAGTCTCCACGTCGAGAAAGTCGGAGACGTGCTCCAAGAGGGTGAAGAGTACGAATTTAAAGTAACGAAGCTTACAGAGGATGAACTTGTCCTTTCCAAAAAAGCAGTCGTAGCTGAAAAAGCTTGGGAAGAAATGGAACGCCGCCTCGAAAGCGGAGAGATCTTTGAGGCTGAAGTTGCAGATGTCGTAAAAGGCGGACTTGTCGTGGATGTAGGCGTCCGCGGATTTATTCCCGCATCTCTGGTAGAGCGTCACTATGTAGAAGACTTTTCTGACTACAAGGGACGTACACTTCGATTGAAAGCGGTGGAAATGGACCGCGAGCGCAATAAGCTGATTCTTTCCCAACGAGCAGTACTGGATGAAGAAGCAAGTGAACGTAAGAAAGACACACTTGAACAGATTAAGGAAGGCGATGTGATTGCAGGTACTGTTCAGAGGCTGACTGATTTCGGCGCTTTTGTCGATGTAGGCGGAGTGGATGGACTGGTTCACATTTCACAAATGGCGCATCAGCATGTTGAAAAGCCGTCTGATGTCGTTTCAGAAGGCGATCAAGTAAACGTTAAAGTGCTGTCTGTCGACCCGGACAATGAGCGAATCTCTCTTTCCATTAAAGATACGCTGCCGGGACCGTGGGAGTCCATTGCAAATGAGATTAAGCAGGATGATGTCATCGAAGGCACGGTCAAGCGACTCGTTTCATTCGGTGCCTTTATTGAAGTCGCCCCAGGAGTGGAAGGCCTTGTTCACATTTCTCAAATCGCAAACCGTCACATCGCTACTCCAGGTGAAGTGCTTACGGAAGGCGATACGGTGCAGGCAAAAGTTCTCGATGTGAACGTTGGCGAAAAACGAATCTCCCTCAGTATTCGCGTACTTGATGAGGATAAGCAGGAAAAAGAAGAAAGTGCGCGAAAGCAGGAGTATAAGAAAGAAGATGACGGCGGATTCTCACTCGGTGACATGATCGGGGATCAGCTGAAAAAGTATAAAAACTAATAAGAGAACAAGGTTCCGGTGTGGGCTTCCAGCTCATGCCGGTTTTTTTGAACTGTCCGCTCTGCTCATTTACGAAGAGCGGCTTTGATAAACCCGAGTTCGACAGTTACTAGGTAAACGAAATGCCTGGGAACCCTACTAAGACAAGGGTTCTCA
>NZ_JBHSGK010000020.1:0-141975 GCF_042654445.1 Bacillus daqingensis | reverse complement strand
AGGCCGGAGGCCCGGACTACCTGCTTCAGTACCTGCTTCCAAAATCCATCAGCCAGATGCTGTAAAGCACGAGCGAAAGAGGCTCTCCCATGCGGAGAGCCTCTTTTTTTGAGTGAGGAAGAAAGAGGCAGTGGTTTGCATCGCCTTGCTCCCTGGTTCTCAGAATGGTCTGTTCCGTTATAGTTCCCGCTGTGGCATGGCGTTAAGTCGTTCTTAGCCAACGCTGCATGGCACTTGCCTCGCGTTGGGCAGAAGCGATCCATGAATGAAAAAGGAATTTGGTAGTTAATCGATGTCTTTGCCCTTGGGCGCGCCACAACCGCCCACACGTATCGTTCCAGCTGAAAGCAGCTTTGAGTGCGCTGTGAATCGGGTAGGAGGGTATATAGAGATGAGGAGGGAGTACCATGGGAACATTGGTGAAGCTGATCCTGACTGCAGGCGGCGCAGCGGGGCTTCTTTTACTGCTCATTTACCTGTTTCAGGACCGGCTCTTGTTCTTTCCGCAGACGATGTCCGAGCAGGAGGCAGAGCAGACCGCAGCGCGCGAACCACGTGCGGAAACGGTCCAGTTTGAGATGGATGACGGAACTGAACTGCACGGATGGCTCATGCAGGCAGAAGAACAGCCGGGAGAGCAGCTGCTTGTTTATTACGGAGGCAACGGCGAAGAAGTCTCCGGCCAGATCATGGAGATGGCCGGTCCGCTGTCAGACTGGGATGTGCTGCTTGTCAATTACAGGGGGTATGGTATGAGCGGCGGCACGCCAGAGGAAGAGGCGCTCTATCAGGATGCGGAGCATATATTTGAAGAAGCTGCTGCTGGCTATGAGCGCACAGCAATGATGGGAAGAAGCATCGGGACGGCGATTGCAGTGAGAACAGCAGCCATTTTTCAGCCGGATGACGTTGTACTGATCTCTCCTTTTGATCGTCTGGAAGAAGTCGCAGCAGAAGCGTATCCTTTCCTGCCAGTGCGTACACTGCTGCGCTCAGAATTCGATACGGCGTCACGTATCAACGAGCTGGAGCACATGCTCGTGCTCGCCGGAGGCAGTGATCAGATTATAACGCCTGCCCGGACAGAGGCACTGCTGGATGAATATGAGGGAGAGGCAGTCTTTCATCTGCTCGAAGGCAGAGGCCACAATGACCTCCATCTGCACCCGGAGTTCTGGCCGCTGATTGAAGCGTATTTGCAGGAACGTTCATAGAGGAATCATCGTTTGAACTATGTAAAAAATGAGGTAACGGTTTATTTTTTTCATAAAAAAGGAATGGAGCAATAATCACTTATAAGGAGGACGTTCATTATGCTTCGAACTATTTTAATGGTTATTGGTGCGCTGGTTGTTATCAGCTTGATCCTGAGTCTGCTCTAATTGCTATCATCTCTTTATAAGCGTACATAGGGACACTATGTACAAGAAGAGCCCCTTATTCAGGGGTTCTTTTTTATGGGCTTGCAATCTTTCTGTAATTTTTCACAGACTTGAACCGTGTATTTCACGTGGAAATATGCTATTATGATGGGCGAAACTAACGACGTTCACGGAGTGAACAGAGGAGGATGCCGACGTGGCAGAAGAAAAGAAAAAAGGGTCATGGCTCGTACCGATTATTGTAGCTGTGGCTGTGGCGTTTGTTGTGCGTTCGTTTTTTATCGCTCCGTATGTAGTGGAAGGAGCTTCTATGGAACCTTCCTTATATGATAGTGACAGAATCCTGGTAAACAAAACGGCAACGTGGCTCGGTGAATTTGAACGAGGCGATGTCATCATTATAGAAGGTGAAAACAACCGTCACTACGTGAAACGAGTGATCGGCCTTCCTGGTGAAACATTGGAGATGGAAGAAGGGGCGCTGTTTGTTGACGGAGAACAGATAGAAGAACCGTATTTGGATGAGCTTTATGATTACAATGAGACGATTGACGAAGTGACGCTTCCGGAAGGGGAATACTTTGTCATGGGGGATAACCGCGGTAACAGTCTGGACAGCCGAAACGGTCTTGGTCTGATTGATGAAGAGTTTATCGTAGGTCGTTCTACGGTCGTGTTTTTCCCGTTTACAAACGTGCAGATTACAAATTAAATTCGCGTGACCTTCGTGAGCCTTCTCATGAAGGTTCTTTTTGTCAGAAGTGAACTTTTGGAGTGCGCGACACTGAAGCACGGCAGTGTCTGTGTTATAATGGCAGTTGTTGTAATCGAATTCATTCACGTAAAGGAAGGTGTCCGCATGATCACGGAAGAACAAGTCAAAAGCGTGCTCGAGGGCATAAATGACCCTCACCTGCATACATCGCTTACAGAAATCGGCGCCATTAAAGAAATCAAAATAAAAGAAAAGCTTCTCAGTCTCAAGCTGGCGATTGCTCAGCCGGGAACTGCTGAGCAGATGCAGCTTCAAAATGAAGTCGTGACGGCATTAAAAGAAGCTGGTGCTGACTCTGTCGGCCTCCGTTTTGAGAAGCTGTCAGACGACGTCATTGCCCAGTACGCTTCGGAACAGGAAGAAGAGAGCGGATCCCTGTTGGATCGTACAGATAAAACGACGTTCATTTCCATTACAAGTGGTAAAGGGGGCGTCGGAAAATCGACGGTGTCCGTCAATCTTGCTGTTTCGCTTGCTCGTGAAGGGAAAAAGGTTGGAATCATTGATGCAGATATCTACGGCTTCAGCGTGCCTGATATGATGGGAATCGAAGAACGTCCTCGTGTGGAAGGAGAACGGATTTATCCGGTGGAGCGCTTTGGCGTACAAGTCATTTCCATGGGCTTCTTCGTGGAGGACAACTCGCCAATCATCTGGCGCGGTCCAATGCTCGGGAAAATGCTCAATAACTTCTTCAATGAAGTAGAGTGGGATGATCTCGACTACTTGATTCTCGATCTGCCGCCGGGAACAGGAGATGTGGCGCTTGATATTCACTCCATGCTGCCACAGACGAAGGAAATTATCGTCACTACACCGCACGCAACAGCAGCCTTCGTTGCAGCGCGTGCCGGCGCAATGGCGCTGAAAACGGAGCATGAAATTCTTGGTGTTATTGAAAACATGGCGTATTTTGAAAGTAAAACGACTGGTGAAAAAGAATATGTGTTCGGACAGGGCGGAGGCGACAAGCTTGCTGAAGAACTGAAAACGAGCGTGCTGGCACAAGTGCCGCTCGGTCAGCCTGACATGGATCGCGGTGTGTTTGCACCATCGGTTTATGAAGAGGAGCACCAGATCGGGAAAATTTACAGCGAGATTGCGTCAAAGGTAATTGAGCAGACAAAAAAAGACAGCTGATCTGCCCCGGTGTGAGGATCCCCCTCACACCGGTTTTTCGTGGTCGGAATGTTTTGACCGTCAGATTGTGACAAGCCGGTGAAAACGGTGGCGGCGCCTGTGCGGCTTCTGCTACAATGGAGCGTGGACACATATGCGTTAGGAGGAACACGCGTGAATTCGAGAAAAGTCGTTTTTCTATTTAATTCCACGCTGTTAATCGGAACAGGCTTTGGCTTTTTAATGGGCTTTTTCCTCGATTTTCAGACACACATAAATGATCTGGCAAACTTTAATTTTGCCGGCCTGACGGTCGTAGCGATCACGGCTGCGATCTGGACAGTCATCGCTCAGATGGGCTTCTTCGCTTACTTGACGATTCACCGCTTCGGGCTTGGGATGTTCAAATCTGCCTCGTTATGGAATAAGGTGCAGATTGTTCTCATTGCATTTGCCCTGTTCGACCTGATGTTTTTCAGGTGGCTCGTATTTGCGGATGGAGAGAGCATCGTCGGCTATGCGGTTATGCCGATTCTCCTGCTTATTTACAGCTGGATTGTAGCAGTCATCAAGTCCCGTGAAACGAACTACTCCGCGTTCGTACCGACTCTGTTTTTCATGGTTGTTGTGACGACAATTGAGTGGGTGCCGGCGCTGACTCAGAATGACATGACGTTTATCATCAATGCGATTGTGCCTCTGCTCGTTGCGAATACATGGCAGATCCTCGTCCTGCACCGTCTGCACGAACAGCCAAACGGCAAGCAGCCCTCCACAAAGGCAGATCAGGAGCGGGACCGTAAAATTACGGCGGCAACAAAGCAGAAGAAAAAAGGCAAAAAGCAAAAGCGCGCGACATAACATGCGGGGAGGATGAAAACTTGATTATACGCTGGTTTTCGTCCTCCATTCCTTCCTGGAGATCAGGCAGTCATCCGGGAGAGAGAAAAAAATATAAAAAAGTATCACGAACCCCTTGCCAAGCGGACTCACTTTATAGTAATATACTAAATGTCCTGAGGGACACAAACACCATAACCTAGTGACGATAGCGGTGAGGTCACACCCGTTCCCATGCCGAACACGGAAGTTAAGCTCACCAGCGCCGATGATAGTTGGGGGCTCTCCCCCTGCGAAAGTAGGACGTCGCTAGGTCCTTTTTTTCTTTTATACCTTCACGATGATGGACGCCGGTTTCTCCCTGGAGGAGGAGCGAGTGTCAACACGTTTCTATTTTTTATTCCACAGTAGCTCAGTGGTAGAGCTATCGGCTGTTAACCGATCGGTCGTAGGTTCGAATCCTACCTGTGGAGCCATGCTTCCTTAGCTCAGTTGGTAGAGCGCATCCATGGTAAGGATGAGGTCAGCGGTTCAAGCCCGCTAGGAAGCTCCATCATGGCCCGTTGGTCAAGTGGTTAAGACACCGCCCTTTCACGGCGGTAACACGGGTTCGAATCCCGTACGGGTCACCATTTTTCTTTTTTTATGGTGTGAGCTGGCCTAGCTCAATTGGTAGAGCAACTGACTTGTAATCAGTAGGTTGGGGGTTCAAGTCCTCTGGCCAGCACCATAACGCAGGGCTATAGCCAAGCGGTAAGGCATCGGATTTTGATTCCGTGATTCGCAGGTTCGAATCCTGCTAGCCCTGCCATTTTCTTTTCATGGGTGATCGCAAAAGAAAATGGGTAAAGACAGCCTTAAGAACGTAAAAGTGAGTGTACATCTAGTACGCGACAAGAGCGAAGCAGACGAAGAGACATGCAGCTTATCTGCAATCATCAGTTGATTGGAAAGAAGCTGTAGAGATCAAGGATGCAAGGGAAAGAACGAGTGAGAGAGCGAAGCAGACGAAGAGACATGCAGCTTATCTCCAATCAAACGAGAGCCATTAGCTCAGTTGGTAGAGCATCTGACTTTTAATCAGAGGGTCGAAGGTTCGAGTCCTTCATGGCTCACCATTTACATATCACATACGGGGCCTTAGCTCAGCTGGGAGAGCGCCTGCCTTGCACGCAGGAGGTCAGCGGTTCGATCCCGCTAGGCTCCACCATACATATTGTTTGAAGCACTTCGGACGCATCTATCGTCTGAGGTGTTTTTTTGTGAGTCTTAAGCGGAACGAACAAAAAAGCTGGTCAACGAAAATAAAAATGAAACTTTCGATGCGGGTATTCCGTAAATGGACAGGACGGGCAACTCCAGCTCTGGATAACTGCTTTGTTTTTCCATAATATTAGTGATTTTGAATCCCGGTCCCTCGGTGTTTTCTTCCATTTCTCATGGTAAAATGAGAAAGGTATTTTTGAAACCTTATCAGGTTGCAGTCGTAAATGAAGTAACCGCAGCGAAGCGGAGGGTGCAGGGATGGACATAGTAGTAAAAAAAATCGTTCGTGAGGTTAAGCGCGGCAATCAGGATGCGTTCGCTGAGCTCGTGGATTTATATAAGGATAAAGTGTTTCATATTGCGTACCGCATGCTTGGAAATGCACATGAAGCACAGGATGTTTCACAGGAAGCTTTCCTGCGTGCCTACACGAACATCGAGTCCTATGATGAAAACCGAAAGTTCTCCACGTGGATTTTCCGGATTGCGACAAACTTGTCCATTGACCGGATCCGCAGAAAAAAACCGGATTTTCATCTGGAGGATCAAGTAGGCGGCACCGACAACCTGGATTACCACTCCCAGTTTGCAGCAGACATTGATCTGCCTGAAGATCAGGTTGTGAAGCTGGAAATGCAGCAGTGGATTCAGGATGAAATTATGGCACTTCCACCGAAATACCGCTCTGCTATTATACTGAAATACCTGGAAGATCTGTCGCTGAAAGAAATCAGCGAGGTTATGAATCTCCCGGTAGCGACGGTGAAAACCCGTATCCATCGTGGACGGGAAGCACTTCGCAAGCGGCTGGGTCAAGCCTAGCTGCAGAAAGGAGACAGGCGCCATGGCGTGCACACGGGATAAGCAGCAAGTGATTAATCAGTATTTAGATGAGGAAATGACGCTGCTTGAATCAAAACAATTTGAAGAGCATCTTCACTCGTGTCCGGACTGTGAAAAGCATGTTCGGGAACTGAAAAAAACAACCGCCATCATTCAAAGTGCGTCCCATTTTGAAGCGCCGAAGGACTTTACTGCGGGGGTCATGGACAGGCTTCCGAAACAGTCAAAGACAAAGCGCTGGCAGCAGTGGATCCGCAGGCACCCGATCGTGCTTACGGCAGCTGTCTTTTTCCTCGTCTTCGTAACAAGCCTTTCTGCAGGCTTTGGAGCAGAAGAGGAAATCGTCGTCAGAGGCGACGGGCATTTTATTATAAACGAGTCGGAGAGGACCGTTATTATTCCGGAGGGCAGCGCCATTCAAGGCGATTTGTTTATCCGCAATGGAGATGTCGAAGTGAATGGTGAAGTATCCGGCGACATCACCGTCGTCAACGGCCGTCATCTGCAGGCCTCCTCCGCCCAGATCAGCGGTGATATTGAAGAGATCAACCAGACTTTCGAATGGCTTTGGTTCGAAATGAAGACGCTCTGGAATGATGCGGTTCCCTTTCTAACACCAGCATCGGAAGAGGAATAAAACAGGCTGCCTCCTTACATACAGGGGGCAGCTTTTTTCAGTATAGAGGTCAAGACTGGAGAAGCGAAACGAATAGGCGTTATGAACCGGCAGCGGTTAAACGAGTTCTCAGCTGAAGTGACCGGTTTTTTTCTGCGGGTGCAGAGCTTTTTAAGAAATAGGTGCATAGAGAAAATACTGTAAAAGCAAAAGCTTGTCACTTCATTCTACATAAAGAGTGATGAGAATAACCCGCGTGATTCCGGCGAATTTCCCATGGTATTTTACGATAAGAGCCCGGATAACTATGATATAATGAGAATCGTTGGAATGTCTTGCCTGAGTAAAGGCGCTGGGGGAAACATTATGCTGGAAGATCTCACCCTGCTGCGGGCACTCGCCATCATTGTCGATGTCTCGCTGGTAGCTTTTGTTATTTATAAATTAATTATGGTTATACGCGGTACCCGGGCTGTCCAGCTCGTGAAAGGGATTACCGTTATTTTAGCTGTCTGGTTTTTAAGCGGCTATCTTGGATTGAATACGCTGCAGTGGATTATGCAGCAGGCAGTTACATACGGTCTCCTCGCGATCATTATCATTTTTCAGCCGGAGCTTCGCCGTGCCCTGGAACAGCTTGGCCGCGGCCGCTTTTTCCAGTCAACATCGTCGGCGGATGATCAGGAGGTGCGCCATTCGATTGAGCATATCATTACTGCTGCGAAGTACATGGGCAAGCGCCGCATCGGGGCCCTCATGTCGATTGAACGCGACACGGGAATGACTGATTACATTGAAACCGGTACTCCGATGCATGCAGAGCTCACATCAGAGCTTTTGATTAACATTTTTATCCCGAACGCCCCGCTTCACGATGGGGCCGTAATTATAAAAGGAAACGAAATTATGGCGGCCGGATGCTACCTGCCGCTCTCTGAAAATCCGTTTATCTCCAAAGAGCTTGGGACGAGACATCGTGCCGCTTTAGGGGTCAGTGAAGTAACCGATTCTATTACGATTGCTGTGTCAGAAGAGACTGGAGGTATATCAATTACGAAAAACGGCGAGATGCACCGAAACCTGGAGGAAGACGGGATTCGCAGCATGCTGGAGCGCGAGCTGCTGAGCCGCCAGGAAACGAATGGTTCATCCCGCTGGCAGTGGGGAGGCCGTAAAAATGGATAGGCTGTTCAGCAAAGGATGGTTCATTAAACTGGCATCCATTGTGATTGCGATCATGCTTTTCCTGATGGTAAACATGGACACACAGCCTCAGCAGGCCGGCGCAGGACTGCCGATACCGGGAGTGACCGATGGCGAGCGGGTACTGGAGGAAGTGCCGTTAAACGTGTATTACGATGATGAACAATATGTATTGACTGATGCGCCGGAAACGGTTCAGGTTGTGCTGCGCGGACCAAACAGCGCGCTGACGCTCGGCCAGGCAACTCAGGGACAGCAGGAAATCTATATCGACCTGGAAAATGAAGAAGCGGGAACGCACTATGAACGAATTCAGCACCGGGGTTTTCCGCCTGATTTAAGAGTTTCGATTGTTCCGCTTACCGTTCAGGTCTCTCTTCAAGAGAGGCAGACAGCCTCCTATCCGGTCGATATCCAGATTCTGAACGAAGAGGAGCTTGCAGAAGGCTATACGATCGGTGAACCGGAGGCATCGCCAGGTACGATTGATGTCACGGCTGCATCCGGCATGCTGGAGCAGGTTGCACAGGTTCGGGCCGCAGTTGACGTGAGCGGCCGGTCAGAGAGTTTTACTGATACCGCTTCTGTGGTATTATATGATGAGTCTGGAAACGAATTGGGCATCAATACCGATCCGCCTGCCGTAGACGTTACCGTACCAATCACAAGCCCGAATAAATCCGTTCCGCTTCGGCTGAGCCGCAATGGCGAGCTTGCTGATGGACTGGCGATTGATTCGGTCAGCCTGGATCCGGAGGAAGTAACGATTTACGGTCCAGTCGATGTGTTAAACGATATTTCCGTGATTGATCTTGATGAGCTTGACTTAGAGGAGCTCGAAGGAGATACGACGCTGACCGTTCCTGTACCGGTACCGGACGGGGTTGAACGCGTCGAACCGGGAGAAGTGACGGTTGAGATTGATACGACTGCAGAGCAAGAGCGGGAATTTTCTTCATTCTCTATTGATGTGGAGTCCCTGCCGGATGACTGGACGTTTCATTTCCCGGGAAATGAAGACGGCACGTTTACGCTTCGTGCACTAGGCAGCACGGAGCAGCTTGACCGGATCAGCCGGGATGATCTGGAAGCGTCAGTTGATGTGGACGGGCTTGAAGAGGGAACGCATATGGTACCTTTAGCAATTGGAGGCCCGCAGAACGTCCGCTTTCCACAAAACGGATCTGACGTGGAAATCACCATCGAGGACGAATCGAGCAGTGAAGCGGCGAACGATGCTTCGGAGGAGACGACTACGTCTGAGGAAGCTGACGAACCGCAGGAGAACGCGAACAATGAAGCCGCTGACGAAAATGACGAATTCAACGCTCAGGAAAGCGAAGAAGAGGAAACAACGACCGATGAAAACGAGCCGGATGAACCGGCAGACGATAATTCGACTATAAATGAAGATGAAGAATAGGAGAGATATTGGATGGGGAAATTCTTTGGTACTGACGGAGTCCGCGGTACAGCCAACACAGAGCTGACGCCCGAACTCGCGTTTAAACTGGGACGCTTCGGCGGCTACGTCCTGACGAAAGAGACGAGCAAGCCGAAGATTTTAATTGGACGGGACACCCGTATTTCCGGACACATGCTGGAAAGTGCTCTTGTAGCCGGGCTTTTGTCCATTGGAGCCGAGGTCATGCGTCTTGGCGTCATTACGACACCTGGCGTTGCGTATTTGACAAAAGCGCTCAGCGCTGACGCTGGCGTCATGATTTCAGCCTCACACAATCCGGTTCCGGATAACGGCATTAAATTCTTTGGGTCGGATGGCTTTAAGCTGCTGGATGAGCAGGAAGAAGAAATTGAAAAGCTGCTTCATCTGGAAGATGATATGGAGGACGATCTTCCTCGGCCAGTCGGCGGCGATATTGGCGTTGTCAGCGATTATTTTGAGGGCGGACAAAAATATCTCCGTTACTTGAAACAGACGGTGGAAAATGACTTCTCCGGTCTTCATGTTGCACTTGACTGTGCCAACGGGGCAGCTTCTCCGCTTGCGAACCATTTATTTGCAGATCTTGAAGCAGAAGAGATCTCCTGTATTGGTTCGTCGCCAAACGGGGTAAACATCAACGAACAGGTTGGTTCCACACATCCGGAAGAGCTTGTTGAGCTTGTGAAGGAAAAAGGGGCTGACATTGGTCTGGCCTTCGACGGCGATGCAGATCGACTGATTGCCGTTGATGAAAAGGGACAGATTGTAGATGGAGACCAGATTATGTACATCTGCGCCAAGTATTTAAATGCCCGCGGCGACCTGAAGCAGAATACGCTTGTGACGACCGTAATGAGCAACCTTGGTCTGTACAAAGCGCTGGAGCAGGAAGGGATCGCCACGAAGCAGACTGCTGTCGGCGACCGCTACGTCATGGAAGCCATGCGCAACGGTGACTACAGCCTTGGCGGGGAACAATCCGGACACTTGATCTTCCTGGATCATTCCACAACCGGGGACGGGCTGCTTTCAGCTCTCCAGCTTGTGCAAATCGTTAAAACCTGCGGCAAACCATTGTCTGAGCTTGCAGCAGAAGTACCAAAATATCCGCAAAAGCTCGTGAATGTCCGGGTGCAGGATAAGCATGCCCTTGCAGGCAATTCCGTTATCAATGCGGAGATCGAAGCGGTTGAAGCAGAGATGAATGGGGAAGGACGCATTCTGGTACGCCCATCCGGAACGGAGCCGCTCGTGCGTGTCATGGCGGAAGCTCCAACAGCGGAAACATGCGATAAATACGTCGCGAAAGTAGTTGACATCGTGAAGCAGGAGCTTGGCAGCCTGCAAAAATAATACAAAGGCCGTCCCAAATGGGGCGGTCTTTGTCAGAATGTAGACAAAGTCAATTAGGCTACATGTTTATTCATTTTTTGGTATTTCCCTTTTGCTTACCTAGCCTGCCGTGGGCTTGCCTTCAGCTATTTCTCAGGTTGCCCCCTGGTATGAAGGGAAGGATGGCGCGGCTTCACTCGGACACAGGCTTCTCACGAGAAGCCTTCAAGAGCCGGTCCGGCTCCGCTCGCGCTTTTCATGCCGTTCAAGTTCGAACGGCGATGAGGCTTCACTCGGACACAGGCTTTTTACAAGAAGCCTTCAAAAGCCAGTCCGGCTCCGCTCGTGCGTTGATGCCGTTCGCAGATCTGAACGGCACGGTATCTTCAGACTGCGCTGATTCCATAGGCGTCCCCGCCGGACACATCGGGAAATCGGCTCTGATTCTTAAAGAATAACGTTGCGACAGGCTGACGAAACTACTTTTTTACGTTTATCATGAAATTCGATGACGTACTGGCGTCCTTATTTAACACGTAAACGGCTCAACGTAAAGGTTCTATCTGTATCGAAAATCGTGTCAGCAAAAGCCGCACATATGAACCGTATTGCAAGCTGCCGACATCGAAGGACTTCGACTCCGGGAGGATCAGAACGAGGCGAAGATCCAGCGCTTCCGACGGAAGAAGGAAGCGGTTAGCTGAGCCCGTTCCCTCCGGAAAGCGAGGGTCCGCAGATACAGGCAGATGCAACGTTATTCACCTAAAAAAACTTTATCGACAGTCTGACAAAGGCCGTCCCAAATGGGGCGGCCTTTGTGTTTTTATTATGCTTGAATGGCTTCATACAAGGCGGCTGCCTGCTGTACGAGCGGACTGTCCGGATCGAGTCCGCTGACAGCTGCCAAAACGGAAGAAGCGGAACTCACAGCCAGCTGCTGATGAAGCTGGGCGGCTTCTTCGTCCTGCAGGTTATCGTAGGCGAGTGCGGCTGCAATCGTGCGTAACAGCGCTTCCGGATTCATGCCACGTTCTTCCAGCTGCAGAGCAGGGCTGATAAGACGTTCCCGAGCGCCGAGCTTTTTCAGAGGCTGTCTGGCAACCCGGTCGATAGAATCAGATAAAGCATCGTTCTCAAAACGGCTGAGCGTCGTGCGGATATAAGCGGCATGCGTGTCCGGATCGAAGCCGTACTTGGCCGTCAGCAGTTTTCCGGTTTCCTGCAGCACGCTTTCCACCTCACTGCGGACCTCGTTGTCTTTCATCGCCTCCTGAACCGTGGCATGCTGCCTCTGCCAGCCGTGATAAGCTGCAGCTGCATGACCAGTGTTCACGGTAAAGAGCTTGCGCTCGATGTAGGCGTCGAGATCATCCACGTAGTGAATCCCGTCAATAGGCGGAACCGGGCCGTGAATAGCCTTCTTCTCAACGGTCCATTCGTAAAAAGGCTCTACGAGTACGTCCAGCGGATGAGCCTGCTCCTGAATCGGAACGATGCGGTCCACTGCTGCGTTCGGCCAGCTGATGAACGCTTCTGCCTGCCTTGCCTGCTCGTCAGAAAGGTGTTCCTTTACGTGCATGCGCAGCATGTCGGTGCCGCCGACTGCGTTTTCGCAGGCGATAACCGTCAGCGGCCAGGCTGAATCCAGTCGTTCCTTAACCGCTTCTGCCAGCACAGGGGCCAGGTGCTTTAAAACAGGCGCACCGACAGCCGTTGTGACGAGATCTGCTTCCCGAAGCGCAGCAAGCAGCTCCTCTTTCTCGTGCTGCGAATGGAGGCCAGTAAAGTTGGTAACGGTTTCCGAAGGTTGATCAGGGGCCGCGAAGAAAATCTGATAACTCTCCTCCTGCTTTAACAGCTTGATCAGCTCATTATTTACATCAGCAAATGTCACCTGGCAGCCTGCCCGGTGAAGGAGCTGAGCGATGAAGCCGCGGCCGATATTCCCGGCCCCAAAATGGACGGCTCTCATTTACTCCACCTCTTGGAACATGTCGAGCAGTTCCTGTTTTGTTGTTGCGTTCAGCATTCTTTCTACGTTTGCTTCCTCGGAGCAAAGGATAGCAATTTTCGACAGGATTTCGAGGTGCTCGTTATCCTTTCCTGCGATGCCGAATACGAGCTTTGCCGTATTTCCTTCGCCGTATTCTACGCCATCAGGAATTTGCAGAACAGACAGACCAGAATAGTGAACATTGCTCTTTGCGTCGTCAGTGCCGTGCGGAATGGCGACACCGTTCCCCATGAAAGTGGAAGTGATTTCTTCCCGCTCAAACATTTTGTCAATGTAGCCGGCATCCGTATAGCCGCCGTCAACGAGAATTTGCCCAGCTTTGCGGATCGCTTCCTTTTGGTCTGTCACCTTTACGCCGAGCTGAATGTTTTCCTCTGGAAGAATTGCTTTTGTCATGATGAAACACTCCTTTTTATTCGTTCGTTATTCCACGGATAAGCTGTAAAAACTCTCCGCTCATCACATCTTTTATTTCTTTTTCGCTTCCTTCCGCAAACAGGCGGAGGTTGCGTTCATTCTTTACAATCATGCCGCTGATGCTGCTCAGAAGGCTGCTTTGGGTATCACTCATATCCAGCGGTGCGAGCATGAGCAGAATGCGCCTGACATGAATGGTGGAGCCATCCATGGCCCGGATTGGTTCTGGATGTAGGCGTTCCACGAGCAGAAACACCGGTTCACGAATGTCACTGCTCCGCGCATGATAGAGCGCAAGCTGCGTGTTCGGAAGTCCGACTCCGGAAAGCTGCTCCCGTTCCTGCAGCGCGTTTTTAACGGCGCGGGCGTCTGATACAAATCCTTTTCCCTGCAAATACAGCAGCGTATTCTGCATGCTCTGCCAAAACGGGACGGCAGTCGATTCCTGAATCAGCTCTACGTGCTGCATCAGCTGCAGAGCTTCGTTCAGCTGGGACTGCATCGATTCCAGCGTACCCGCTGCAGGCTGTTTGGAAACGGAATCTGGTGTTCTTCCCGGCTTTCGAGCCATATAGTGTTCAATCTCAGCCAGTTCATCATCGGTTAAGAACGGATTTACTTGAATGTAATCGTACGCGTCATCCAGGGCAATCGTCGAGATGATGAGATCGGCAGGATCAAGCGTTTTCTGATCCAGTTCATAAACCGAGAGTTGTTCCATCGACGTGATCTGCGGCAGCTCCCGTTTAAGGCGGGCGGCCATCATTTTGGATGAGCCAATACCAGTGGAGCAGATAACGTAGGCGTGGTATTCCCGGCCGTCATCGAGTTCCAGCGCCGATCCAAAGTGAAGCACGAGAAACCCAACTTCGTCATCCGGAACATCAAGCTCAGCAAACACGTGACGAGCGGCATCTGCCACTGCAGCAAACAGCTGCGGGTATTTAGTCTGAATCGTGTCCTTAAGCGGATTATGAATGCTCATTTGCTGCTGCATGCGATAGAGAGCGGGGCTTAAATGAGCAGTGAGGCCCTTTTCCAATGCGTGTCCGGAAAAAGCCGTGCCGTACCGGTCGGATACGTGGCGGATCAGGCGGCTGGCAAGAAAGGAAATATCCAGATCCGGGTCCGCTTGAAACGCTGTATCCCGCTGCAGCTTGGCGCCGCGAAGGTGCATCGTAATATAGCCAATCTCTGTATTAGGAATGGTTAAATCGAGCCGTTCCTCGAGCCGTGCAGCAAGAGAAGCAGCCAGCGGAAATTCCTGCGTCTGCTTTAGACGCTCCAGCAGCTCCTCTTTCATCTGTACCCGTTCACCGAGCTGAATACGCTCCAGTGCCAGCGCAAGATGGACGACGAGCGCAGCATAGGAAGAATCGGCGATAGGAACCGGAAGCCGGCGGGTGACTTCTTCGACAGCTCGTTCGACCTCCTGAATCCGATCTTCGTCGACGAAACCGAGCAGCTGGTCGGCGATTGCCTTCGTTCGTCCGCCGGTTTCTGCAAGCGTTCTGCGGCGGATGAAGCGGAGCAGATCCGTATCATTTAGATGATTGGCAAGCAGCGCGCGAATGGCGCGCCGTTTTGCCTGCTCCTCACCGGCTGCCT
This sequence comes from Bacillus daqingensis, assembly GCF_042654445.1. Lineage (NCBI taxonomy): Bacteria > Bacillati > Bacillota > Bacilli > Caryophanales > Bacillaceae > Bacillus > Bacillus daqingensis. Next base: position 127,113 of record NZ_JBHSGK010000020.1, on the reverse strand, counting down.
GAATCCCAAAGCCTCGTCGTCTCAGCAGCGTCAGCTGATGCTGCTCCATCCAGTCTGTCAGCTTATCCAGATCACTGCGGACGGTTGCTTCCGTGATGTGCAGTTCGGAGGCGAGAGCATGCAGTTTTACAGGTTCTGTTGCTGTCAGCAGCTTATATGATAAAAGCAGCTGACGCTGTTCAGGCAAAAAGTCAATACTGCGGGCCTCTGACAGGTCCTCTGTAAGAGCCTGAAGCTCTTGATCTGGTCCGGAAAGGCGCAGCCCGGTCCCTGACTTCTTTTCCAGCGTCAGCTCATACGGCTGCAGAAGACTGTCAAATGTCGTCAGATCACGGTGGATGGTGCGTTCGCTCACATCCAGCGCTTCGGCCAGATAGGCAACCGTGACTCCTTCCGGATGTGCTAGCAGCTCATCCAGAATGCGCCGGTCTCGGGCGGATACGTACATATACGTCCCTCCAGTCTGTTACTGCTTCAGTCGCTCCACGAGCTTGTCGTATTCCGGGCTGTTCAGGAAGTTTTCCACGGATACGTGATCAGCTCCTGGACGCTTTTCTTTTGCACGAGGCGTGAGGTCCTTATGGGTGATGACAATATCGGCGTCTTCCGGAAGGTTGCTAATGGAAGTATTCGTCACATCAATGTCGAGTCCTGCTTTTTTCACCTTATCACGCATGATCGAAGCTCCCATTGCGCTTGAGCCCATACCTGCGTCACAGGCAAAAATGATGCGGTTGACGTTTGACGGATCGATTCCAGCTTCAGGCGCAGCCTGCTCGCCTTCTGCAAACGTACCAGAAACGCTGCTCTTCTTGCCTTTCATTTCTTCCATTTTAGCAGCTGCCCCGGACATATCATCTTCAGCGGGATTCTTCGTCGTCTTCAGAATGATGGAAGCGACAAGGAAGGAGACACCCGTGGCTGCAAACACGCCGGCGAACATCCCGAGATAACCGCCCGGCGGCGTCATCAGCGTATACGCGATGATGCTTCCTGGTGCAGGTGTTGCGACGAGTCCGGCATCAAAGATCGAGAAGGTGAAGATGCCTGCCATACCGCCGGCGATTGCTGCCAGAATTAGAATCGGGCGCATCAGGATGTACGGAAAGTAGATTTCGTGAATACCACCAAAGAAATGGATGATCGCGGCCCCTGGTGCTGTACGCTTTGCCGAGCCGACTCCAAAGAGCATGATCGCAAGCAGCACGCCCAGTCCTGGACCTGGGTTTGTTTCAAGCATCAGCAGAATCGAAGAGCCCTGCTGGGAAGCCTGCTCCAGACCTAAAGGACTGAGAATACCATGGTTGATTGCGTTGTTTAAGAACAATACCTTTGCTGGTTCAATGAAAATACTGGCAAGCGGGAGCAGGCCGAGTGATACAATGACGTCCACCCCTGCACCGAGCGCCTGCGTCAGACCGAATACGACCGGACCGACCGTGATGACGCCGAAGAGTGCAAGCAGCATCGCAAGAATACCAGCTGTAAAGTTGTTGACGAGCATTTCAAAGCCTTGACGTACTTTCCCTTCGAGCAGACGGTCAATCTGTTTAATGAGGAGGCCGCCGAGTGGCCCCATGATCATGGCTCCGATAAACATTGGCACTTCTGCACCGACGATGACACCCATTGCGGCAGTCGCCCCAACGACACCACCGCGTGTATCATGGACAAGCTTACCGCCGGTGTAGGCAATGAGCAGCGGCAGGAGGTAGGTGATCATCGGACCGACGAGCGCTTCGAACGTCGGATATGGCACCCAGCCATCCGGAATAAAGAGCGCAGTGATCAAGCCCCAGGCGATGAACGCCCCAATGTTCGGCATGATCATGCTGCTTAAAAAGCTTCCGACCCGCTGAATTCGTGTCCGCAGTGTCGATTTTTGTTGTTCCTGACTCATGTGAAATCCCCCTTCAGGATAAAGAATAAGTAGCTTGTACCTTTATAGTAAAGCGCTCTCATCGCCTCTACAACACAATGAAAACGCAATTACGTCACAGTTATTCCTGACAGGATTTCGTTTGTCGAATTTTAAGGACGCACACGGCTTTCTTTAAATGGTCTCAGATTAGAAAAACACCGGACACGGGGCGGATGACGATTCGGCAAATTTCATGATTAACGGAGGGGGAAACAGGTTACAGAAAACAGAGGGCGAGCTGTAACACTCTTCGCTGAGCGGCGACTAACACAGCGAGTCCGGCCCATTTAGCTGACGGATACAAGTGGAGATCGAATAGTGACACAGAACATTTCCAAAATGTGCAAAAAACGATTGACCGCTGTTTTGCCGTGTAGTATGATGAGGTCATTCAAATGCGTGAAAGGGGGAAAGAAGACTGAGAAACATCATTCAAAAGCGCCTGGACTGCCGATGTGCAGTTGACGAGGAGGAGGTTATCGAACGTTCGGCGGATGCCTCCCGGCTGCCTGAAATCACAGCCGCAACAAGGAGCTAAACCAGCGAGGCGACTTGCTGAACAAAAGCTTATTGACTGATTTCCTGATACACACAACCATAAAAACGAGAAAGAGTGGGGCGGACATGCCCCCGGCGTGAACCTGCCCTGCTCACAGGGAGGACATTTAGCTATGTGCGGAATTGTAGGATATATTGGAACAGCAGATGCAAAGGAGATTCTCCTGCGTGGACTCGAAAAGCTCGAGTACCGCGGCTATGACTCTGCAGGAATTGCGATTGCGAATGAATCAGGAATTCATGTCTATAAAGAAAAGGGCCGAATTGCTGCTCTTCGGGACGTTGTGGATACGTCTGAAGACAGCGTAGTCGGCATCGGTCATACACGCTGGGCGACGCACGGCGTACCAAGCCAGCTGAACGCTCACCCGCACCAGAGTGCGACTGCCCGTTTCACGATCGTGCATAACGGGGTTATCGAAAACTATGAGCAGCTTCGCAGAGAGTATCTTGAAGGTGTGGAGATGGTATCTGACACGGATACAGAAATCATCGTTCAGCTTGTTGATACGTTCTCAAAAGAAGGCCTGTCCACAGAGGAAGCGTTCCGTAAAACGCTCAGCCTGCTCGAAGGCTCCTACGCGACGGCACTGCTCGATAACACCGATCGTGACACAATCTATGTCGGCAAGAATAAAAGCCCGCTTCTGATCGGTCTGGCTGACGGCGTAAACGTGATCGCTTCTGACGCGATGGCGATGCTGCAGGTAACAAACGAATTCATGGAAATTGAAGACAAAGAAATCGTTGTTGTTACACGTGAAACAGCCCAGGTGAAGAAGCTGGACGGCCAGGAGGTCAGCCGTGATTCTTATATCGCTGAGCTCGACTCCACTGACATTGAGAAGGGCACGTACCCGCATTACATGCTGAAGGAGATTGACGAGCAGCCGTTTGTGATTCGGAACATCATCACGAAGTACAAGGATGAGAACGAAAACATTAAGCTCGACGAAGAAATCCGCAGCGCGGTTACAGATGCAGACCGCATCTACATCATTGCGGCCGGAACGAGCTATCATTCCGGACTGGTCGGAAAAGAACTGATCGAAAAAATCGCACACATTCCGGTAGAAACGCATATTGCAAGTGAGTTCCTTTACAACATGCCATTACTAAGCAAGAAACCACTCTTTATCTTTATTTCACAAAGCGGGGAAACAGCTGACCTCCGCGGTGTACTTGTAAACGTTAAGGAGCTGGGACATCCGGCACTGACGATTACAAACGTACCAGGCTCCACATTGTCCCGTGAAGCAGACTATACGCTGCACACGCATGCAGGCCCTGAAATCGCCGTTGCGTCAACGAAAGCCTACACGGCGCAGATGGCTGTGATGGCTATTCTTGCAGTGGATGCTGCTCGTGCAGGCGGAGTAGAAATCGACTTTGACCCGCTGCAGGAGCTTGGGATCGTTGCAAACGCAATGGAAATTTTCACAGAGAAAAAAGAAGTGCTCGAAGAAGTAGCGCGTGAATTCCTCAGTGTCTCGCGAAATGCCTTCTTTATCGGCCGTTCGCTCGACTATTACGTCTGCATGGAAGGTGCTTTGAAGCTGAAGGAAATTTCCTACATTCAGGCAGAAGGCTTTGCAGGCGGGGAGCTGAAGCACGGTACGATTGCGTTGATCGAAGAAGGAACACCGGTGATCGGGCTTGCTACACAGAAAGATGTCAGCCTGAATATCCGCGGAAACATGAAGGAAGTAGTCGCACGCGGCGCGAATCCTTGTTTTATCAGCATGGAAGGCTGCGAGCACGAAGAAGATACGGTTGTGATGCCGGCGGTACACGAATACCTCACACCGCTTGTAAGCGTCCTGCCAATGCAGATTATCTCCTATTATGCAGCGCTTCACCGCGGCTGCGACGTGGACAAGCCGCGAAACCTGGCGAAGTCCGTAACAGTAGAATAACAGCTGACACCCCCATCTAGTTCTGTAAACCGGATGGGGGTGTTTTGATTGCGCACGGCTATCAGCGGTTAGTGAGAATGAACGTGTTCAACATTTACTGCAAAAGCGTTAACCTTAGCTGGAAAAGCATTAACATGGGCTTGCACCTGTTTACGAGCATCAACTTAGAACTGTTAAAACGAAGAAAGGATTAAATACCGGAGAGAAACGTTTACCTTTCTCCTCCGAACATTCACCTTTTAAAGTCAGCTGGTGTCAAAATTCAGCTCATTTGCAGCAGAAGGATCCCGATGAAGACGAGCGCAAGCGAAACCGTCTGCAGCCGGGTGAGGCGCTCCCGCAAATAGAGCACCGACAACAGCGCCACAACGAGACTGTTTGTGGAAAATACAGGGGAGACGATGCTGGCAGGCCCGCTCTGCAAAGCCCACGCGTAAAGCTGCATGCCGGCAAAGGAAAACAAGCCGGCTCCGAGTCCAAATTGGAAGCTTTTCAGCCGAAAAGGCGAATTTCTCTGAGGAGAACGAAGCAGCGCCTGCAACGACCAGAGCAGGCCAACTGCATAGCCAACTAAAAGGATAGTCGTATTTGGAAGCGCAAGCTCTTCCGTTACTTTCAGACCGCCGTTACGCAGAAAAAACAACGCAGTCGCAGCAAACACAAATACGTACCAGATCCGGTTTGGAATACTCAGTTTTTCTCGGGGGTCAAGCGGAAGCAGGCTCACGGATGCGACAATCAGAAAGATCCCGGCGTATTCTATTGCGCCGGGGCGTTCTGCGTAAACGATAACAGACATGAGTACGATCAAGAGAATATTCGTGTTCACGAGCGGGGAGGTCAGGCTCGCCGGTCCATATTCGAGCGCCCGCATGAACAGCAGATTGCCGAACGTGGAGCCGATTCCTACAATCATTCCGCTGAGCAGAATCACCGCAGAGAGATACAGCACGTTTTCCACGTACGCCGTTACAGCAAAGCCGACAGTGCCGCTGGCATAAACGCCTGCAAAAAACGGCAGGAGCGGCCAGCCTTTGAACGCGTTCACTTTAAAGCAAAAGGTAGCCAGACCAAAGATAATGGCGCTGGCTGCGGCAAGTAAAAACCAGAGTGTCATGGTGAAATCCCTTCTTTACATACAAGTGGTTACGGAGGTACCCGGATGCTTTGCAGCGCCTTTTTTATGGTAGTCCAAAAGGTCGATAGTCTGTATCTAAAGCTTCGAAAAGGCGATTATCTATTGATGCTCATGTAAAAAGGCCAGCAGCAGGCGGTCGGTAGTGCCGGCTTCTTTACCGAGCCAGATCAGATGCCCCCATGCATGCAGCTTTTCCAGTCTGGCATTCGGTATCATGGCTGCCGCGTGCTCTGCATGTGCCAACGGAACCGAGGCGTCGAACGGACTGTGCATGATCAGAACGGGGCAGGTAATCGCAGCGAGTGTCTCTGTTCCTGCTGCACATGACTGCTCAAGATCGATCATAAAGCCTTTTCCCGAGCGCTGTGAGGCCATCATTCGTGCAAATGTTTCCGCGTCGCCGGGGGCTATGCGTGAAGCTGCTTCTTGATAGGAGAGCGTGCTGAAGGAGGAAAACATCTGGCGAAAAAGCAGCTTTGGAAAACGACGGCTTATCAGCTGCAGCAGCTGCCACGTGAAGCGCTCCCGTTTCGGATGAAAGAGAACCTTCGCCGCTTTATAGGCAGGGTCTGCAGGGGTAAGCCATTCCTTGGTTACGGCAGATTGCAGCGTCAGCGAGGCAGCTTTTTCCGGATAAAGGGCGGCAAAGCGGATGCCTGCAGGACCTCCTGCGGAGGCAGCCAGCACATGAATTCGTTCCAATCCAAGGTGGGTAAGCAATCCTTCATAAAGCGTACATGCAGCATCGAGATTGCGGACGGGAGACGTCACCCCGTAGCCGGGACGTGATGGAGCAATGATGGAAAATCCTTCCTCTAGCAGCGCCTCTGTCCCGATCGTCTCGAAGCAGCTGGCATGACCGCCGTGCAAAAACAGAACCGGCGGCCCTTCGCCACGCTGTGTATACTCGACGACCATCGCGTCCTTTTCGAACGTGCCATACCGCTGAATCATGTCTGTTCCCTCCAATCGGATCGTTACGATGATTGTAGCGCAAAGCTGCAGCAATTCCTATAAGAAAAGAGCCCGTCTGGAAGCAGACGGACTTTCAGCTAGGCAGAAGACGTGTTGCGCATGCTTTTCTTTGCCACTCTTGCAGCTTGATGATGGTGAGCCGGCTTCTGCCTGCGAACGAACAGTGTGACGAGCATAAGCGGGAAAAATAAGACCGCGTAAGGAGCAAGCGTCCGTGGATCATGGGGCTGCATCATCACAATCAGAAGCGACAGAAGGAAGACGGCCGTTCCGTAAGATGCTGCGGATAGAAGCGCGATCGGCAGGAGGGTGATCGGTTTCACCCGTTCAAACCGGTAGCCGTAGAGAATGTGAAAGGCGCCGAACACAATCGTGGCACCAATTGTTCCGACGAGGCTGATGTCCCCGGCCATACTTCCCGGCTGCATCAGCACGTACCACTGATCAAGCAGCATCACCATCAGCAGCAGCGTAGTGGAGCCTATAAACAGGTGCGGCAGTCTCCATGGAAACGTGACATAGTGATGAGAATGTGTCTCCATCTCAGGCGTATATTCCGGCAGATAGGCATGGTCCTCGCGACGCTGCCGGTTGATGTAGCTTATCACGCTGCCGTTAAACGTAAACGGTTCTTTGTAAAGGTCCGTTTGAATCAGCTCGGCTGCATCAGGGTCGCGGTAAAGTTTGTTCACCGACTCATCTGTGCGGAAAAGAGACAGACCGGCGTGCTGGGCATGAGCCAGCCAGCTATTGGCCGATTCATCGTCCCGAAACGAAATATCCATCCATCGTGTCTGTCCAGCTTCCTGGAAGACGACAAGTACAACCGGAATGTACGTATAGATCGTTTTACTAGTGGAGCCCTGGCCAGTTGTATACGCCTGAAGCTGCGGTGCCAGCAGGACCGTTTCAATAGCAGAAAAGGGAATCTGGATGGCGTCAAGCGGCTCGCTGCTGCCGCTTTTTTCATGACTCATCCATATCTCCTGCTTTTCTTCATCGATGCCGTAGGCAATGAACTGATCGAGTTTCCGGATTTTATTAACCAGCAGGACGCTCGAGAGCATGAGGACAAGTCCTGTTCCACCTAGAACGATGAGGCCGGCAGCCGAACCTGTCTGGTAGGCTGCCCACACGATACCCGCACCGCCTAGAAAGAGAATGGCAGTAAGTACGTAATACATGGTGATAGCTCGTGTTGTTTCCTGCAGGTCATGCGTTTTTCCCTTCAGATTGCTACTCATTGTCATCCCCCTGGATAATATCCTGGCGTTCGTTGATGCCTTCTTCTGTGATATCCTGGCGGTTTTGAATGCCTTCATCGACTGCCTGCTGGCGGAATTGAATCATGGACTCCGTGATATAAGAGCGGATGGCGATACCCCGGTCTGTTACAGAAGAGCGAAGAGGAATGCCGGAATAATCGTCGTTCTGTTCCTCCAGCGCCCGGCTCAGGTCGGTTAATCGATCCTGTTCGGCCCGGCTCAAATCCGTAATCGTCTCCTGCAGCTCCCGGGAGCGGTCGAGATAGTCGCTTTGCTGCTCGCGGCTGACGTCTGTATTCTCTGCCTGCCACTCCCGCCAGGCGCTGATCAGCTCGCTTTGTTCCTCGCGAAGCGTCTGGCGCAGCGTTTCTGCATCGTCTGCCTGCATATAGTCACCGCCGCCGGCAGAGGCAATGTCCATAAGAGCCTGGTGCTCATCATCCTCTACGTCAAACCCGATGATGTGAACGACCGCATTAATGCCGCTCTCGTTCAGATCAGCTGCTGCCTGAACGGGATCACCGCCGCACGTTTCCTCTCCGTCACTGACAATATAGACGACAACCTCGTCCCCGTCTTCTGCATATGCCAGCAGATCGTCTCCAGCAGCTTCAATCGACGCTGCAATCGGCGTATAGCCGGTCGGTTCGAATGAATCAAGCACCTCTGTAAATGCTGCTTCCTCATAAGGAGCTAACGGATAAAGCTCTTCCGTGCCTGCACACGACTCCTCCTGATCGACAGCCAGATTGCTTCCCTGATGTCCGTATACGCGCAGCGATATGTTTGCGTGCTCCGGCAGTTCAGCCGCAAATTCATGCACGGCTTCTTTCGCCGCATCCATCTTTATCTCATCCCCGACAGACTGAGCCATGCTTCCGCTTGCATCAAATAAAACCTGAACATGAAGCCCCTGTACATCCTCTTCGGAGCTGCTTGTATCGCCGGGACGTACCGTAAGCTCCTCGTAGTCGATTTCGAGCGCCAGTGCTTCTTCGATGTAGTTCCGGTAATCAAACGCTGTCAGATCAAGCACTTGCAGAAAGAGTTCGTCATCGCTCGTGCCGGACTCGATCGAATCAGAGAGTATCGTCATCACTTCATCTTCATCGTAGTCGTCCTCACTATAGGATCCTGGCGCTGCCTGCATCCATTCCTGCGGTTCACTGCCAAACCGATCCAAATCTCCAAACGAATAAGAGGTCGAGTCATCATCCGTTTCTTCTGCCTTCTCTTCCTCTTCAATTGAGTCGTTCTGTGTCTCGGGCTCCTGCACTTCCGTTTCCTGATCATGTTCAGCGCTGCCGGAGCAGCCTGCAAGCAGCAGGAGCATAGCAACTGTTACGCCTGATGTTTTCATGTTTTCTTACCTCCGCCTGTGAATTCATACATCAGGGTACCAGAGCGAGGCGAAATTGTCCGGAATTTACACGTTTTTCCTGCTTTAGTCCAGTAAAATTTGACATTTCAACTGGGAAATAATTCGTTTGTTGTAGACGAAAAGATAGTAAACGGTTAGGTGCGCAGCTGATAAATACGGTGGACGAAGGCGGTTTTCTCTTCCGTATAGGCAGGAATACTGGTCGGATGAGCGGCAGCTGCCCGTTTTTTCAGAGCGGCGTATGCACTGTGTTCAGCAGAGTGTGTGTTCATATAATTCCGGAAAAATAGCAGGTTGTTCCATAGCTCGCCGTTGTACGTCATCAGATGGAGAATGTGAGTCTTCGTTTCATAAGAATCGTCCGTAAACGCTGCAAATACGATTTCCTCCTGCTTTTGAACGCGCAGGCGCAGAAATCCGCACTGCTTTAAGCGGCAGAATAAATCGTTGTGATCTGCGTCTAACTGATCCACACCGATAGCAAGGTCGATGATGGGCTTTGCGGGCATGTCAGCTATTGCCGTGCTGCCAATATGAGCAATACGGTTCTCAGGAATGTCAGTTACTGCAGAAAGCTCCTTTATCCGTTCGTCTGCCATCTGGCTCCACTGCGGATCGTACGGTACAAGCCTTACATCATTACGTTTTAGTCCAAGCATATTTCCCCTCCTTCTCTCAGTATCAGTGTGAAGAAAGAAGGGGAAAAGAAACAGTATGGCAGGCTGTTGACAAAGCGAATCTGTTAACATGTTTATAAATTTTGGTACAGCCCTTCTTCGCGTATCGCCAGAAGCTTGCCGTGGGCTTGCCTTCAGCTATTTCTCAGGGTGCCCCTGAGAAAGGATCTTCAGTCTGCGCTTCCCACCGGCGTCCCTGGCAAATGCTGCAAAGTACTGGCATAATCATTCGTATAAGAAGAGTCACATAGGGAAGGACCAATCAGTATCGAACAAGCTCGTGCCAATAGAGATAAGACGTTTCAACCATTCTACCAGTTGACGAAATTGGAGTGCCTCGACTCCGAGAGGATCAGAACGAGGCGAAGATCCAGCGCTTCTGACAGCCGGAGGAAGCGATTAGCTGAGCCCGTTCCCTCCGGAAAGCGAGTGCCCGGAGATGCAGGCAGGTGCAATATGGTTCACTTAAACCGACTTTTTCGCCACTTTTATTATGGTTTTATATTCCATAAAAGGATATAATAGATGTGGAGAAAGAGGGGTATGACCATGGAGCAACCGCCAGAATTACGAGGAGAACGAGTGCTGCTCAGGCAGCCGGCAGAGCAGGATCATACGGACTATATGCGAGTCGACTTTGATCCGGAAATGCTGCACATGTATGGAGAAGACCGGCATCGGCGCCTTTTAAAAACAGAAGCGGATGCGACAGCTTTTCTGGAAGCAATCAGCCGCCATCCCCATGAATGGTGTGTCGAATATGAAGGCCGTCTGATCGGACAGGCGAGACTTACCGTCCGCTGGGAAGACGAAAAAGCCAGATTTGCGATCGGTCTGTTCGACCCGTCCGTCTGGGGGCAGGGTCTCGGCACAGAAATTACGAAGCTCGTACTCGGCTATGCCTTTGAAACGCTTCGGCTTCACCGGGTGGAACTGAAGGTGCTCGCGTATAATACTCGTGCGATCCGCTGCTATGAAAAGAGCGGCTTTATTAAAGAAGGGATCGAGCGCGAGGGAGCGCTGGTAGAGGGAACGTTTCACGATGATATTCGCATGAGTATCCTCCGTAAAGAGTTTGAAGATCGGTAAAACCAGTAACGATGAATCCGTTTTTTACACGAAAAAGAGGTGCCGGCCGCTATGGCTTGGCACCTCTTTTGATCATAAGAGATCTTGCAGAGCTACGGTTATTTACCGGTAGGCGCTGATGTCGACAGACAAATTCTCTGCGAGCTTTTCCCCTAATGCAGGACAGCCGCGGTAGAAGTTGCAGATTTGCAGTAATTGTGTGTCTTCCCGTACGTCCTGCAGCGCATTCGTCAGGTTGGAGACGAGCGCTTCTTTGTCAGCATCGGAATAGTGATCCCACACCTGCTGCGGCTGCAGAAAATCGGCTTTTTTGTCGATTGGAATCCTGCCTGCCGGACCGGAAACAGGAGCGACGTGGTCGATTTGGGAACGGTCCTCTTTAGGTGTCTCTTCATACCGGTTAGGCTCGTAGTTCACCGGGTCTGTCGGCTGATTTACCGGCATGAAACCGTCGCGCTGATAGTGATTTACTTTCGCAAACGGACAGTTAACAGGCAGCTGCAGGTAGTTCGGGCCGATCCGGTACCGCTGTGTGTCTGAGTACGAAAACAGTCGTCCTTGCAGCATTTTGTCTTCAGAAGGCTCAATGCCGGGAACAAGAACGCCGGGATTGAAGCCGACTGATTCTGTTTCAGCGAAATAGTTGTCCACGTTTTTATTTAGTTCCAACGTACCGACGTGATGATATGGAAAATCCGATTCGAACCAGTCTTTCGTAGCATCCAGCGGATTAAACTCGTAGTCATCAACGTTTTCAGGATCCAGAAACTGCACATAGAGGTCCCACTGAGGGAAGTCGCCGCGTTCAATCGCCTCATATGCATCCATGGTGGCATGATTAAAATCCTCTGCCTGAATCTCGGATGCTTCCGATTCGGATAAATTTTCAATTCCGAGCTTCGGTACCCAGCGCAGCTTCACGTAGACATATTCGTCGTGTTCGTTCACCCATTTAAAGGCATGGACGCTTGAGCCGCGCATATGCCGGTAGCTTCTGGGAATCCCTTCGTCCGAAAACAAGTGCATGAGCATGTTCGTCGATTCCGGCGTCAGGGACATGAAGTCAAAGAAGCGGTCCGGATCCTGAATGTTCGTACGCGGGTCAGGCTTCAGGGAGTGAATCACATCAGGGAATTTCATGGCGTCGCGGATGAAGAAAACAGGAAGGTTGTTGCCGACGAAGTCGTAGTTTCCTTCTTCCGTGTAAAATTTAACTGAAAATCCTCGTGGATCTCGGAGCGTTTCCGGCGAATGGTTACCGTGAATCACGGTGGAGAAGCGTGCAAAGACCGGTGTTTCCGTGCCTTCTTCCTGCAGAAAATGAGCCTTTGTATAAGGTTTCATGCTCGCAGCTGTGCGAAATGTTCCGTGTGCACCAAACCCGCGCGCGTGAACGACGCGCTCCGGAACACGCTCCCGGTCAAAGTGCGCCATTTTTTCGATCAGCTGATAATCCTCTAATAACGTCGGGCCGTTTTCGCCGGCCGTGCGGGAGTTTTGATTATCCCGAATCGGTACACCTTGCCCAGTCGTCAACTTCTTCATGCACAACACTCTCCTCAGCAAATTAGTTGCCAGCAGTCATCCAGGCGCTTGCGAATCCCGCAGCACTCATAACCCATTGCGGTGTCTGGAACCGACATTTTCAGAACAGCCGCGGAAAAAAAAGCCCGGCCGGAGGTTCTGTTTACCTGTTCCAATTGAACGATTAATCAAAGAATGATTATGTACAGCTTCACAACGCAAGCGATCGGATTCGTCTGGCTTGTCAAAAGAACGCACGTTCTACATTTTCCCTGAGAAACGAAGGCATAAACGACAATCAGCCTAATCCGTGAAAAAAGATCCAGGAAAGAAGCAATGGCGGGAAATCAAACAGAAAAACCGCCTGCCGGAATGAATCCGGACAGGCGGCTGACATACAGCTGTTTATTTTTTGACGTCGAAACGGTCAGCGTCCATGATCTTCACCCATGCGTTGATGAAGTCGTTCACGAACTTCTCTTTGTTGTCATCCTGTGCGTAAACTTCAGATACGGCACGGAGAACGGAGTTGGAACCGAATACGAGATCGACGCGTGTTGCCGTACGAACGACGTTGCCGTTCTGACGGTCACGTGCTTCATATACACCATTATCGGCAGGAGCCCACTCAACGCCCATGTCCAGCAGATTCACGAAGAAATCGTTCGTCAGCTGGCCAGGACGGCTTGTGAAGACGCCGTGCTTTGTTCCGCCGTGGTTTGCACCCAGTGCACGCATACCGCCGACAAGAACGGTCATTTCCGGTGCAGTCAGGTTCAGAAGCTGTGCTTTATCAACCATGAGCTCTTCCGGGCTGACAGCGAATTCCTTGAGCTGGTAGTTGCGGAATGCATCTGCAACAGGCTCCAGTACTTCAAAGCTTTCCTGATCGGTCTGCTCCTGTGTCGCGTCACCGCGGCCTGGAGTAAATGGCACCGTTACATCAAAGCCGGCATCCTTCGCAGCTTTTTCAATCGCCGCGTTACCGCCGAGAACGATCAGATCAGCAAGGCTGACGTTGATGCTTGTTTCGTTCTTAATGCCCTCAAGCACATCGAGTGCTTTCGCAAGCTGTTCCGGCTCGTTTGCCGCCCAGTCTTTTTGAGGGGACAGGCGGACGCGGGCGCCATTGGCACCGCCGCGCATATCGGAAATACGGAAAGTGCTTGCAGAAGCCCAGGCAGTTTTCACGAGCTCGTCTACAGATAGACCGGAGTCAAGGATCTTGCTTTTCAGCTCGTCGATTTCTGCATCCGTCAGATCATAGTTGCCGCGAGGTACCGGATCCTGCCAGATAAAGTCTTCTTCCGGCACTTCCGGTCCGAGGTAGCGGTCTTTAGGACCCATGTCACGGTGAAGCAGCTTAAACCATGCAGATGCGAAGGCGTCAGCAAACTCGTCTGGATTCTTGTGGAAACGACGGGAAATCTTCTCGTAGTCCGGATCCATACGCATTGCCATGTCGGCCGTCGTCATCATGATCGTGCGCTTCTTAGAGGAATCTTCCGCGTCAGGCGCATGGTCCTCATCCTTCAGCTCTTTCGGCTCCCACTGGTAGGCGCCGGCCGGGCTCTTCGTAAGCTCCCACTCATAGCCGAAGAGAACGTCAAAGTAAGACATATCCCACTTCGTTGGTGTCGGAGTCCAGGCACCTTCGATTCCGCTTGTAATCGTGTAGGCACCGTTGCCTGTTTCGTGGCTGCTCTTCCAGCCGAAGCCCATGGATTCAACCGGAGCAGCTTCCGGAGCATCTGCTACCGCATCTTCAGGACCGGCACCGTGTGCTTTACCAAACGTGTGCCCGCCGGCAGTGAGTGCCACTGTTTCTTCATCGTTCATTCCCATACGCTTGAACGTTTCACGGATGTCTCGTCCGCTTCCGAGTGGATCCGGCTCGCCGTTAGGACCTTCCGGATTCACATAAATGAGACCCATCTGAACAGCAGCAAGCGGGTTTTCCAGCTCGCGGTCGCCCGAGTAGCGCTCATCGCCGAGCCACTCGGTTTCAGGACCCCAGTTCACGTCTTCTTCCGGGTGCCAGATGTCAGGACGTCCTGCACCGAAGCCAAGCGTTTTACCGCCCATGGATTCGATCGCAACGTTTCCGGCAAGAACGAGCAGGTCAGCCCAGGAGATTTTGTTTCCGTACTTCTGCTTAATTGGCCAAAGCAGACGACGGGCCTTATCGAGGTTACCGTTGTCCGGCCAGCTGTTCAACGGTGCGAAACGCTGGGAGCCGCTTCCGCCGCCACCGCGTCCATCGCCTGTACGGTAAGTACCGGCTGCATGCCAGGACATGCGGATAAAGAACGGGCCGTAGTGACCGTAGTCTGCAGGCCACCAGTCCTGACTGTCCGTCATAAGCTTGTGAAGGTCTTCCTTCATTGCTTTATAGTCGAGCTTCTGGAACTCTTCTGTGTAATCGAAGTCTTCACCAAGAGGGTTGGTCTTCGTATCGTGCTGTGCAAGAATATCAAGGTTCAGCAGGTTCGGCCACCAGTCTTTGTTCTTCGTGCCGCCTGTCGGACTGCTTGTCGGAATACTTGCCGTCAAGCTTTGACCAGTAACCGGGCACTTGTCCATGTTTTCGTTGTTATCCATGTTCATAACTACCCCTTTCCATTTTTAGAAAAGATTCAGAGAGCGATTGTTCCTTCGCACATAAAAAAGTGAGAAAGATACAATATTCATTCTCAGATTATAATTATAATAAATTATAAGCAAAATAAAAAGTGAAACGCTGAAAAATAATGCATTTAGTTGATTTATCACGAAGGAGAATCGGTGAGATAAAAGGTTTTCGACAGGGAAAAAGAAGGATTCTCAACGGGTACAGCTGATTCTCAGGCAGCGATCTGCCAAAAGAAACGAACCACAATAAAAAGGATCAGCAGTCCGCCTGCGCTGAAGAACACGGCCCGGCCGATTTTCTGCTTCCGGGTCGGATTTTGGGGACGCTTTTTAGTAAGCAGCTTTGGAAAAAAGAGTGCGGTGATGAGCGGCGCGGCAAACAAGCCGGTTGTGATGCCAATCATAATCGGCCAGTCTGGTAAACCTGCTTCCAGCAAAAAGAGCGTTGCAATAGCTACAAGCGTCATAACTAGCGGACGAAGCAGGAATATGTTCCATTTTTCCGTACGGCTGAGTTCCATATGAATACACCCCAGTTAGTGCTTTTCCCATTTCGGGACATCGATAAACCGTCTCCCGGCAGTCGGTAAGAAAAAGTCGTCCAGCCTGATACAGCTGGACGACCTGGCTACTGCTGCAGCGATTCGTAGGCCTGTTTAACAGAATGAAAAGAGCGAAAGTTGGAAAGGCTCTGGTCGAGTTTGCGGTATTTCATAGCTGTTTCGGGCGTAATACCGGTTACGATCAGCTCAATACCTTGAAGCTGAAGAATTTCGCCGAGGCGGATGATGCTGTCGGCAACCCCTTCATCCTCCATTTGAAAGCCGGTTAAATCAAGAATAAGGGTTTCCACTCTGGTATCGGCGAGCCCTGTAGTCAGGCGTTCTGTGATCATCTCAAGGCGTCGCTCATCGATCTGCCCGATCAGAGGAAGCACCGACGCACTAGCTGTAATAGGAACAATGGGCGTAGAAAGCAGGTCCAGCTCTGTCTGAGAGGAATCGGCCCGCGACTGCTTATCCTTTAAGTCAGTGATATCTTTTTGGATGCCGACGAAATAATACTGCCCCTCATCCTCCACATAGACCGGGTCAATGTGAAGCAAATTCCAAAAGGGCGTTCCGTTTTTTCTATAGTTCAGCAGTTCTACCGTAAACGGATCTTTTTGCTCAATAGCACGGCGCATAGCAGCGACTGCCCGGCGGTCTGTATCAGGTCCCTGAAGGAACCGGCAGTTTTGGCCGATCACTTCTTCTTTTGTATATCCTGTCAGCTCATAGAAGCCATCGTTTGCGTATATAATAGGATTATCAGGCTGCTTCGGATCTGTAATGAGGAACACGTGCGACGTGTGATCCAAAATAATCTCTTTCAATCTGTCGACGCTTGTCACAGTCGAATTCGCTCCTTCCGGAAGTTCATGTGCTAATGTAAAGGATACCTTTCGGGCACCTAACAATCAACTGGTTTGCTATGAAAAACTGTTGAACAAATAGAGAGAAAAAGAGGTAAACGAACAGAGGGGGGGGAATGAAGTGATGCCAATCAATCCGTATGATGATCCGGAACGGTATGACGTGCGCTATGACCACATTCAGAAAGAGGCTGAGTTTCTAAAAGGTGTCATCAAGGACGGAAGCATTGTGATAGACCTCGCCTGCGGAACGGGTAGAACAACTCTGCCTTTGGCACAAGCAGGAGCTTTTGTGACAGGCATCGATATCAGTCAAGCAATGCTTGATCGTGCTATCGCAAAAGCAAAAGCAGCAGGCATCGAAGCCTCATTTATTCAGCAGGATGCTGCTTCCTTTTCACTTCCCTTTCAAGCTGATTTTATTATTATGACAGGTCATTCCTTTCAGCATCTCCTGATGGAAGGGGAGCAGAACAGCCTGCTGGAAGCAGTTTTTCACCATTTAAAGCCCGGAGGAAGCTTGTATTTCGATACGCGGACACCGCCGCATTCAGGAACCGAGACTGAAATAGATGAGGTAAACGGCACACGCGAAGTTGACACATACGATCCGCAAACAGGCATGCTCCACTCCAGCTTGTACGACGCCGACGAGCGCCTGATAGAATCACTCACCATCCGATACACAGAGCCGGAAAAACTGCGTCCGCTTCTCGAAAAAAACGGATTTACAGATGTTCAGCTGAGGCAGCATTGGAGCACCATGCCTTATACGGGTACTGGCACGATCGTCGTTTATGGCAAAAAAACATACAGGAGGGGGTAGTAACATGATGAATCCGGATGTGCGTAAATGGTTTGATGATTCTGCTCACGGTACAAAGGAAGCACGCTATGAGGCTTACACGGTTATTATGGAACAAACGAAGCAGGAAGTAGACTGGACCTATGAGATCTGGGAGGAGCTGGTGGATGATCTTAAGCATTCGGATCCGCACAGACGGGCCCGGGCCGGCCAGTATCTCGCTCAGCTGGCAATCAGCGATCCGGAGCAGCGGATTCTCGACGTATTCCCGGATCTTTGGAAGGTGACAAAGGATGAGAAGTTTGTGACAGCCCGGCATACGCTGCAAGCAGCCTGGAGAATTGGCTTGGCAGGGGAAGAACAGCGGAATACGCTGCTTCCTTACATGAAAGAACGCTTTGAAGAAGCAGAAAGCGAAAAGAATGGATCGCTCGTTCGCAGTGACATCATCGAGGGGCTGAAGCGGCTCTATCAGCATAGTAACGATGAACGCTCAGCTGAAACCGCCCGGATCCTGATCGCATCGCTGGATGATGGAAAAACGAAAAGGAAGTGCGAAAAAATCTGGAAAAGCTGAGCGGTTTTCAATAGGATATAACGGAAAGAAAACGCCCCGTCTGCCGCTGGTGGACGGGTTTTTAATATGTTCAAACGAAAATAAACAAGAAGGGTTGACATACCCATTTGGGTATATTAATATATCTAACAGATACCCCATTGGGTATATAACAAGGAGGAATGAAACGATGAGTGAAATGGTACAAGAGCAAATGTGGATGAATGAGAAAAACAGCGACAGCGCTTCCGCTGATACAGGATACGCGTATGGAAAAGCGGTGCCGAAGCTGTTCGCACTATTTACAGCAGTCGCCGCTATCGGCTGGGCTGTCAGTGTTTTTCTGACGGGTATTCATTTCTGGGTGCTGCCGCTGCCGGCAGGGTTTGATGTGACGGGAACACCGTGGGCGGTCATGACGAGTGAATGGGCTTATGTGATGGGCATTCCGCTTGCAATGCTTGGAGCTTTCTATTATTTGACGGTGCTTTTGTTTGCTGGTCTCTGGTATCATACGAAGCATCCGCTCGTTCTGAAGGTGCTTACCCCGATTACGATTGCAGGCGTATTTTCATCCGCTTTCTTCGTTTACCTGCAGCTGTTCGTGATCGAAGCGATCTGCCCGTTCTGCATGGTTTCTGCTGCTGCAACGACGATCCTGCTGGGACTTGAACTGCTGATGCTGAAAATGAGCAAGCTCCCTTCCGTAAGCGCGATGTTTAAAGACATAAAGCTTGTATTCCATCGTCAGACACTGACGTGGATGCTGATCATGTTTGTTAGCTCGTCCGTCGTCATTCTAAGCTTCTGGCTCGCAACGGTTGTACCTGCGCCAGGAACGTAAGTATGGAAAAGCCCTCAGCGATGGCTGAGGGCCTTTGCTCATTTATTGAAATAAGTCATTTTTAGGGTCAGGAGTACTGTTGGAGGTTGACGATTTTTTTTAAAATCAAGTGATAATTTAAAAAGGAAATATTTTCTTTGAAAACGCTCTGTGCTATTGTGAGTAGTGAACAGAGAAGGGGTCAGCATATGTCATTGGAAAACATCGTGAACAAGTCAAACGAATTGCAAACCGTACATACGATAAAGAGAGATTTAAGCGTGATCGGAATTGAATCAGGGAGCACAGTTCTGGTGCATAGTTCATTATCCAGCATCGGC
Organism: Bacillus daqingensis; assembly: GCF_042654445.1. Taxonomy (NCBI): domain Bacteria; kingdom Bacillati; phylum Bacillota; class Bacilli; order Caryophanales; family Bacillaceae; genus Bacillus; species Bacillus daqingensis. The sequence goes on along the minus strand of NZ_JBHSGK010000020.1, from coordinate 108,099 downwards.
TGGGTAAACGGAGGAACACAGGCCGTGATTCAGGCGCTGATGGAAACGATAACGGATGCTGGTACCATCGTCATGCCGAGCCAGTCCGGGGACTGGAGTGATCCTGCTGACTGGAGCAACCCGGCCGTTCCCGAGCAGTGGTGGGACGAGATCCGCACGACGATGCCAGCGTACGATCCAGCGGTGACACCGACAAGAGGGATGGGGAAGATCCCAGAGCTGTTCCGGACGCTGCCGGACGTGAAGCGGAGCGCTCATCCGGCTGTATCATTTGCTGCATGGGGAAAGGATGCTGAAAAGCTGACGGCAGGCCATCAGCTTAGTTGGAGCCTTGGGGAGGCCTCTCCGCTTGGAAAGCTTTACCGAACAGATGCCGACGTACTGCTGATTGGGGCGGGCTACGATTCCTGCACGGCGTTTCATCTCGGCGAATACCGGGCGCCGGGCGGAAAGCGAATCCGGGCAGGCGCGTCGATTCAAACCGATGCGGGTTCACAATGGGTCACATATGAGGATATCGAGGTGGACAACGAGGAGTTTGAACAGGTAGGGAAGAAGCTTGAAGCAGAAAAGCAGGTGCATACCGGTAATATTGGTCTCGCACCGGTGAAGCGCTTTTCCGTTCAGGACGCCGTGGATGTATCCGAAGCCTATTTTTCAGAAATGCGAAGCCAACCATAAACCAATCGCTTCTGAGATGCTTTCCACACCACACGTGATGACGAAATAAGAGCGCTGTGAGCTGTAAGCATTTAATGCTGAGAGTCCGTCTGCGGAAATCAGAAAAGTTGAACGTTTGAACGGGAAAGTTGATCATTTGGTCAGACAGGATGAACGTTTCTTCGTTATAGCAGTCCTAAGTTGATGCTCGTGAACAGTTGCCGGCGAATGTTAATGCTTTTGCGGCGAAAGTTGAACATCTCATGAGTCAGGTTAATGATTTGCCGGTAAAAGTTGAATACTTTCACAAGCGCTGGATTTTGAAGAATGTGGTCTGTTCACAATAGATGTCATATACCAGATAGCCGTCTGCTGAATCGCCTCTACAGCAAAAAAATCCAGCCGGAAACATCCGGCTGGATTGAAAATCACGTTGGAGAGAAAAGTCGTATGGTGACGAATCGAGTTTTCAGCTCTTTTTTGCAATGCATTGAAACCATGGAAGGCTGACGTTTATTCAGCTGCTCTGCCGGACACTTCGATCGCCCGGTTTGAGCCCTCGACTGCCTGCTGCAGTGCTTCCTCCGGAGAGGTTCCTTGATAAAGCGCCTCCAGCGACGTGACGACCTGTTCACGTGACTCAGGGAATACCGTAATCAGGGCGCCCTGCGTAGCCGTTGATGGAACGGTTTCCTGAAGCTGGTCGATCGGAACGGTCAGCTGCGGGAACTGCTTGTGCTCTTCTGCAACAATTTCCTCATCGTAGGCGTCCGGATGAGTAGAGAAGTAGCCGGTGTTGACGTGCCATTCAGCCTGTACGTCAGGCTCATTGAACCACTTCATGAATTCCCATGCACCGCGCTGTTCCTCTTCGCTGATGCCGCTGCCCATCCAGACCGAAGCACCGCCTACGACCACACCGTTCGGATCGATGTCATCGGCGTGGGGCACAAAGGAGAGATCAACGTCAAACGGTGCGTCTTCCACCGCTTGTTTCGTTCCGGCAGAGGAGTCCATGTACATGGCAACGTCCCCGTTTTGGAACGCAGCCCGCAGGTCATCCCAGTCGCGTCCGAAGTACTCGAATGTGCCTGCTTCGTTCATGCTGTCCAGCCATTCGTACACCTTCAACCCTTCCTCACCGCCGAAGGTCACTTCCGTCGCATCACCGCTGCGACCGTTATCCATGTCTACATACTCCTGGCCCTGAGTCGCAATAAGCTGCTCAAAAAACCAGCCGTGACCGAGCATCGAGAATCCGTACGTATCGTCATCGGTCAGTGCTTCCGCAGCTTCTGCAATTTCAGAGAAGGTGCGCGGCGGGTTGTTCGGGTCAAGTCCGGCTTCTTCAAATTTATCGACGTTAAAATAGAGGGCCGGCGTGGAGGAGTTAAACGGCATCGAGTACAGCTGGTCATCCACCGTATAGTAACTGAGAATGTTTTCTTCCAGCTGATCGACGTCATAGCCCTCTGCGTCGATCCATTCCTGAACCGGGGTGATGTAGTCGCTTTCGATCATATACTTTGTGCCGACTTCAAACATCTGAACGAGAGCCGGAGCCGTTTCCGTGCCGCCTACGGTACGAAACTGTGTGAGCAGCTCCTCATACGAGCCTTGATATTCCGGCTGAATATAATAATCATCCTGGGAGGCGTTGAAATCATCGACGAGAGCCTCCAGCGTATCGCCGAGTCCTCCTCCCATGCCGTGCCAGAACTCAATTTCAACCGTGTCATCCGAAGCTTCTTCGCTTGTATCATCCGCTTCTTCTGTATTTTCCGGCTCGTTTGCCTCGGCAGCCCCGCCATTTTCTTCACTGTTGTTCTCCGCATTATTGCCGCAGGCGGCTAAAAACAAGAGCGGTGCGCTCCATAGCATGATTGATTTTTTCATCGTAAAAACTCCCTTTCCCTGAGTCATTTTATTTGATGGCACCCTTCGTCAGTCCTTTCTGCAGCTGTTTTTGGCCTGCTGCAAGCAGAATGAGCGTCGGAATGATCACAAGCACAACGCCTGCCATAACGAGCCCCCAGTTGGTGGCGACTTCATCAGCCTGTAATCGGCGCAGGCCGATCTGAACGGTACGGACCGTGTCATTTGTTGTAACGAGCAGCGGCCAGAGATACATGTTCCACGTCGTTAAAAAGCCGAAAATACCGAGTGTGACAAAGCTTGTTTTCGCGTAGGGAACGACAACTTTATAAAAGAACTGAAAGTGGGATAACCCTTCTACCTGTGCCGCTTCATATAGTTCGTGCGGCACGGTTTTAAAATGCTGGCGCAGCAGAAACGTTCCAAAGGCGAGAGCGAAAAACGGCACGGTGAGTGCTAAATAGTTGTTCATCCAGCCGAGCGACTGAATCGTCAGAAAGTTTGGGATCATCGTCGCTTCCCAGGGAATCAGCAGCGTCGAAATAAAGAGCAGAAACACGGCCTGTCTCCCTTTAAATGGAACAAAGGCAAAGATAAACGCTGCGAGGGCACTGACGAGCAGCATGCCGAGCGTAGCCGTTGAGGCAACGATGAAGCTGTTCATTAAGTAGTGGAGAATCGGTACGGATTCCAGCACACCGCGGTAGTTATCAAGCGTTGGCGCTGAAGGAATCACCTGCCGGTTTAAAATATCCTCACTCGTCATGAAGCTCACGGAAAACGCATAGAGAATCGGAAAAAACATCACCAGCGCCGCAAGGCTTAAGAGCGTATACAGAATCGTTTTGCGCATCACTGATAGTGCACCTTCCTTTCGCCAAACTTGAACTGAAGCAGCGTCAAGACAAGTACAGCAGCAAACAGGACGATCGCCATCGCACTGGCCGGGCCAAACTGATAGTAAATAAACGCTTCGCGGTAAATCGAATAAATAATCAGGTTTGTCGCTTCAGCTGGACCGCCTCCGGTCAGAATATCGACCTGACCGAACGATTGAAATGCATTAATAAACGAAATGGTAATAATGAAGAACAGCGTCGGTGAGAGCATCGGTACGGTAATCCGCCTGAGCTGATAAAAGTAGCCGGCGCCATCGATCCGGGCACTCTCATACAAATGTTCATCTATATTTTGCAGCCCGCCGAGCAGGATCAGAAACGAAAATCCGGTGTTCATCCAGATCGTGGTGATCGCGATGGAAACGAGTGCCATCGTCGAATCCTGGAGCCAGGAAACCGCTGGCAGATTCAGGCCAAGCAGCATAGCGTTCAAAATACCTGCAGTCGGATGAAACATAAACAGCCAGATGACAGCAGAGGCTGCGACGCTCATCCCGAGCGTTGAGGCGAATATCGTCCGGAAAAAGCCGATGCCGCGCAGTTTCTCATTTGCAATCAGCGCCAGAAACAGGGCGAGCACGACGCCTGCAGGCACAGTCATCGCAACAAACAGGAGGGTGACAATGACGCTGCGCCGAAAGGAAGCCGATTCCCACAAGTAGGCATAGTTTTCGAGACCGACAAATAACGCGGGGGACCCTTGTGCATCCGTAAAGAAAAAGCTTAAGTACAAGGAATAGATCATCGGATAAAACATGAAGACGCCGAACAAGACGAGCGAAGGCAGCAGATACAGCAGAGCAAGCCGGTAGTTTCGCGATTTCTGCCAAACGGACTTAGCTGACGGAACGCGGTATCGTTCAACTGCCTCCTGGACCGATTCCACCCGGTGAGGGAGTTCTTCTGCCTGCTTCACAGCGACGCCTCCTCCTGCATTTGCGCTCTCACCTGTCCTGGCATCGCAGTGCCCGTTTCAGCATGAAAGACGTGCAGATCGGCGCTGTTTAAGTAAACGGTCGCCTCGCTCTCCTGCTTAAAGTCCCACTGGCCGGGCAGCTTCGCCTTCCACCGGTCAGGTCCGGCACTCATCGTGAGCAGTGTCTCATTGCCGAGTATTTCCACCGTCCGTATTACAACAGAGAGCGCCCAGTCTGTTGAGGCGGAAGGTTCAAGATGCAAATGCTCCGGCCGGATACCGAGACGCACCTTCCCGGGCCGGTTCCATGCTTTATCCGGAAATAAGCCGCGGGTGCCGTGCACGTGGAGCTCTCCGGCGCCGTCTATAACCGCTTCAGTGAGGTTCATGGGCGGCGCTCCGATAAAGCCGGCGACGAACTCGTTAGCGGGACGGTTGTATAAGTCAAGCGGACGCCCGATCTGCTGAACTTCACCGTCCTTTAGTACCATCATGCGGTCGCCCATCGTCATCGCTTCCACCTGATCGTGGGTGACATAGATCATTGTAATGCCGAGCTTTTGCTGCAGCTGGCGGATCTCCGTCCTCATCTGTGCCCGCAGCTTCGCATCCAGATTCGAAAGCGGCTCATCCATTAAGCAGACCGGCATTTCACTGACAACCGCGCGAGCGAGCGCAACACGCTGACGCTGTCCGCCGGAAAGCTCGCGCGGCTTCCGCTTCAGATAATCCGTCATGCCGAGCATGTCGCAGGCTTCAAGGCAGCGCTTCTTCCGCTCCTGTTTCGAGATGTTACGCACCTTCAGTCCGAATAAAATATTTTCCTCAACCGATAAATGCGGATAAAGTGCATAATTTTGAAATACCATCGACAGTCGCCGTTTGCTTGGAGCCGTGTCATTCGCAGGCTCTCCGTGCATAACAATTTCTCCTGCAGTAAGCTCTTCAAGACCTGCAATCATGCGCAGCATCGTACTTTTCCCGCAGCCGGAGGGACCGACGAGCACGAAAAATTCACCAGGTTCAATTGTCACGTCTGCATCGCGAACGGCGAACGTCTCGCCGTTGTAGCTTTTTGTTACGTGCTTGAGCTGCACGCTTCCTTCTGCCATCACACATCCTCCTTCTTTCCTGATTCCTGTTCCATCGTACCGGCCGGATGTTAACGTCATATGAAGCACATGTTAGGAAGGTGTAAAAAAATGTAAACGTTTCTTGAAGATCATGAAGCGGTTTATACTGAAGAAAAAGGAGGAGATAGCTTGAGTGTCTTAATAGAAGAAATGAAGGGGCCGCTCGCGATTAAACAGGCGGCCGAGGAAGTACTGCGAGATTTGCCGGAGTGGTTCGGAATCGAGGAGGCGCTGCAAGCTTACGTTCAGCGGTCTGCGGAGCTGAAAAGCCTGAGAGCTGTCCGCGGCAGCGAAACGCTCGGCTTTATCAGCATCGAAAGCCATAATCCGCAGTCAGCGGAAATATATGTAATGGGCGTAAAGAAAAGCAGCCACCGTCTCGGGATCGGACGGAAGCTGCTTGAGACGGTGGAGACAAAACTTACGAAAGAAGGGTACCGGATGCTGCTTGTTAAAACGCTGTCAGCCGCTCACCCGGACCCGGGCTACAAGCAGAGCAGAGCGTTTTATACGGCGAACGGTTTTATCGCGCTGCATGAATTTCCTGAGCTCTGGGGAAAGGAGAATCCGTGCCTGTTGATGGGGAAACCGCTCAGCTGAACGGTTTTTGTACGACATATGTTAATGCCTGCGACTGAAAACCGTCGTCATTCATGTCGTCAGGGTCGGTGGAAAAAGAAAGTGTTTTCACTTTTTCGTGCAGCTTTTCCCAGTCGGAATAGCTGTTATTCAGCAGCTCCAGGGCTTCATTCGTGCTCATGTTTACCTCCACCGACAGATCCTCTTCGCCATCGACTTGTTCATCCTGGGTGCGTGTATTCATAATAAAGCAGTGAATGCCGCCCGGCTTCGTGCCAAGCTGCAGCTGATCAAGAAGCCGGCGCAGCTCCTCTTTTGACTTCACGTGCTCAATACTGGAGACACCAATGATATAATCATACGTACCGGCTTCAATCGGAAATGCTTCAATCTCAGACTGAACGGCCTGGATCCGCTCTGCAACGTCATACTTCTTTGCATAGTGCTTCAGCTCGGAAATGGCCCGCTCTAAAAAGTCGACGGCTGTTACTGACCCGTTTTCCGCCATTTGCGCGAGCGGAATACTGTTGCGTCCTACACCGGAACCAAGGTCGAGGATTCTTGCCGTGGGAGGTGCGGGAAGCTTATGAAAGTAAGTTTCCACGACGCCGGCGGGCTTAGCGAGCCACGAGCCCTCTTCAAACAGCGGCGTTTTTTTATACAAATCATCGTGGTAGTCAATCTCTTTTTGACGAATGCGGTCAATGCGGTCCATAGGCGTACTCCTTTCGATGATCGTCTGTAAGACCCTTTAGCCCTGAAGCAGGTAAACTAAACGTAGAAAGGATGATTGCCAGTGCGTACGGATAAAGAAATGAATGAGATAACCGTCGGCGAACGAAAGCCGCATAACGCCCAGGTTTTTCTGCAGGAGTATACGCCGGAGTGGCGCAGGCTTTACGAGCAGGAAGCGGCATGGATCAACAGAGCGCTGGCGGACCGGGTGAAGCTGCTGGAACATGTCGGCTCTACATCCGTGGAAGGACTTCCTGCAAAGCCGGTGATTGATATCGTACTCGAGGTGGCAGATGCGGCCGATGAAGAAGCGTATGTGCCTCCGCTTGAGCAGGCAGGATTCCGTCTGCATATAAGAGAACCGGACTGGTATGAGCACCGTCTGTTCAAAAGCAGCCGGACAGACGTCAATCTGCACGTATTTTCGCAGGGGGAAGAGGAGACAAAGCGAATGCTCGCCTTTCGGGACAGGCTTCGCAGCTCGGAAGATGACAGGGAGCGCTATGCGGCGGATAAGCGCCGGCTCGCTGCAAAGAAATGGCGCCACATTCAAGATTACGCTGATGAAAAAACCGCCGTCATCCAATCCATTTTAACAGGGGCGGCGCGATGAGTAAGCTTCATACGAGGCCGCTCGCAGCGGCTGATTGATGCAGCACAACAGGTGATTCAGCAGAATGATGCATATGGACGGCATCACGTCGGGGCAGCGGTACGAACGAGTTCGGGGAGCATCTTTACCGGCATTCACCTGGAAGCGAATGTTGGCCGCATTGCGGTGTGCGCGGAGGCAGTGGCGCTGGGAAAGGCGCTTACAGCCGGAGAGAGGGGGCTGGAGGCAGTCGTTGCCGTAGCTCATCCGCATCCGCATGAAGAAGGCGGATGCTGGGTCGTTGCGCCATGCGGGATGTGCCGGGAATTGATCAGCGACTATGCCGCAGATGCCGAAGCGATTATTCCGTATCAATCTAAAACGGTTGTCTGCAGCATGCTGGACCTGCTGCCGGAAAAATATTCGTAACATTTACTGCACGAAATCAATACCGAAGCGGGTCAGCACGGCGATAATGAATCCAAAGACGGCGATACTGACAGCAGCAGACGTAAATAGGCGGCCTCTATCCATACCGATAACTTTACCGGCAACGCCTACCGCCCAGGCACCGATCACCGGAGTGGCGAGCAGCACCATCGCGAATCCTCCTTTGTTCATACGCCTGGCCGAGCGGGAGGAAGCAAGTCTGGTGAAATACCGATTTATTTTTGGGAAGCGAGTCAGCCAATCGTAAAAATAAGCAATGAACGGAATCACGAGAAAATTACCGAGCCAGGACCAGAAAAGCGCGGAATACATATCCAGTCCCATCGCCATTGCGGCAGGAACCGCAATGTAAATTTCAAACAACGGAAAAAAGCCCATAAACCAGGCTGTAAAAGCAAGCCATATATAGTCAAACATCACGGCACCTCCTAAGGACAGTAGACTACCTACCGTTCGTTAGGTAGATTATAGCACAGCTTTTAAAGGAAGTGAAATGATGAAAACCCGGGAGAAGATTTTGGAAGCGAGCATAGAGCTGTTTACGGCCTCAGGCTATGAGGGAACTAGCCTCGGAGCGATTGCGGATAAGGTTGGAATTAAAAAGCCTTCACTTTATGCCCATTTTAAAAATAAAGAAGCGATCTTTTTAGAGGCGGTCGAAATAGGGGAAGCAGGGTATCATGACTTGTTGAAACGAATGATCAATGAACAGAAGGGTACAGCGGCTCATATTTTGCGCTCACTGCTGGAAGAAGCGGTCGCAGCGTTTGAAGAGGAGCATCTGCTCAGTCAGTTTTATTACCGGTTTCTCTTTTTTCCGCCGTCAGGGCTGGAGGAAAAAATAAGCAGCATTACCACGCAGGGAACCCGCCGGCTGGACGCCCTCCTGGCTGACATTATTGAACGCGGGCAAGAAGAAGGCGAGCTGACGACGGAGCTGACGGTTGAGCAGATTTTACGAAGCTATTTATGCATGCTGGGCGGCACGGATTTTGATATCCGCTACTACCAGCACAGCTCGGTCGACCGGAAAGCGTATCTGGAGATGATCTGGAGCGTGTTCTGGCGCGGAGTAAAAGCATGAGCAGGCTGAAGCTGCGTCCAGTCTCAGAAGAAGACGCTCCCTTGTACCATCGCTGGCGCACGGATTGGGAAGTGATGCAGCATACGAGCATGACCACGGCCGTTCCCACCTACTCGGAGACCGTTCAATTTGTGCAGGAGGTTCTCATCGGGCAAAAAGCAGCGGAAAGCTGGATGCTGGAGCTTTCCACCGGCAGAACGATCGGTATCGCCTCACTCATTCAGATCGACGTTGAGAATCAGTCGGCAGAATGTATTCTTGATATTGGAGAAAAGAATTGCTGGGGACAAGGATTCGGTCAGGAGGCGATGCGGCTGCTGCTTTATCGTGCCTTCGAGGATCTTACCCTGCACCGGGTTCAGCTCCGAGTGTTTGCAGATAACGTCCGTGCTGTCGGTTTATACAACAAAATGGGATTTTTGGAAGAGGGGCGAATGCAGGAAGCGCTGCTGAGAAACGGCAGACGGCATGACATCCTGCTCATGCGGCTGCTCCGGCCTGAATGGGAAAAAATAGCTTTTTTTCAGTCTGAAGCACCAGGAAGTGTTGATTCCTCACCGGAAGACTAGTACCATCAAACTAGTGTTTACATGAGGGGGAGTCAATGATGAAGAAGTGGGTAGCTGCAGGTGCGGCAGTATGTGCAGCCGGCGTAATGGCAGCAGCGGCGGTTTTCGGACTGGATCTGTGGGGAGAGCCGCGGGCGGCAGGACAGGCGCCGGAGCGGCAGGCAGTGGAAAAGCCGGATGGCATGGCGGAAGAGGCGGAAGCAGCTGTACGTGAGCTGGAAGAAGTCTATACCGAGCTTGATCTGTCTTTTTCTGATGCAGATTACAGCGTCGGCATTCGGGACGGCAAACAGGAGGATGCACTCGCCGCTCTGTATGATTTGCACGAAGCGTTTAACAATATCACCGGCTACGGTGCGGTTGAGGTGTTTGCCTATGACGATATTCAGGATAAAGACGCAGGCTACGAAGGTGAATACTACGGAGACATAACTGAAAATATGTATTACATGAGTGAGCATCTACTTGAGCCGTCGCTGTTGCAGCACGACATCGATAAAGGGGCGGAGCTGTTCATTTACGGCGTGCAGCAGGAAAATCAGCGGGCACTCCGCTACGCTCACCGCATCTTTCACGATCTGGACGTTCATTTAAATCACGGCGGTGAAGAATCTGGCGAAGACATCTGGCACGTTACCGAAACCTTCGGGAAAGAGTCTGTCGTGGAGACGATGCACAGTGCTCTAAATGGAAATTGACGAGCAAAAAAGCGCCGGATGGGCGCTTTTTTTATGAAACAAGGAAAATAAGCGGGTGGCCGGTTAAGGATTTAGACGGTAAGGCGCTGAAAACAACACAAGGAGCGGCTGCTGAAAGAAGCGTTTTACGCGCAGGCAGAGGAGACATAACTTTTGAGCTGTCTTAAGAAATGATGGCAGTCGGATGGCTTTCGTCAGCCGTTAGCAAGTCTGGAGGAAAGTTTTCATTCTTACTGCTGAAGTTATCAAACCGAGGTGCAAACATTTCAAGCTCGATGCTCAACTTATCAACCTCAGGCTGAAACTTATTACGGTTATCAACTTTCGTTCTTGATAGCGAAAATCTTATCAAACCGATACCGAAAGTTTTCATTTTCCACGCCCAACTTATCATTTCAACGCACAATAAAAAAAGCCGGCGGGAAAAACCGCCGGCTGCTCCTTCAATTAGTCTGCTTGTTCAATGGAAATGCGGCCTTCGCCGTCTTCGTAGTCAACTGCGCCTTCTGTTTCCATAAGGAAATCAAGGTGCTGGAACATCGCCATGGTCACATAGCCTGCTTCCGGCTGCACGATATCGGCGTTAGAGAAATCATAGCCGTCGCCGCCTTCAGCCATAAAGTTATTTGTAATCAGCGTGTACGTTTCATCTGACTGAACAGGCTCGCCGTCAACGAGGAGTTCAGCTTCAACCACTTCGTCTTCTTCATCCACGTAGAATGTGAACGTCAGACCAGACGTCTGCAGGTCGTTGCCCTCATCGTAAGAGTCCTCAATCAGTCGCTGAAGCTCGTCACCGGAAATTTCAATTTCGCTGAGCTCGTTCTGGAACGGCTCGATCACGTAAATGTCGCCGGCGGTAATGTCGCCCGGTTCAATGCTGGCGCGGATGCCGCCGTTGTTCGTGATCGCTATGTCACCGTCGAGCGCTTCCTTCATTGCATCCGTCCAGAAGTTCCCGAGAGACGTGTCGCGTTCCCAGCGGCCATCGCGGCTGAGACCGGTGTTGGTAACACCGACAACTTCACTGAGGAGTTCTTCTGCCTCTTCATTATACATATCGATCAGATCCTGCACGGATTCGTTCGTTTCTGACAGATCGTTAACATCCTGCAGGTAAAAATCGTTGAAGCTCACGTCGCCGTTATCATACTCCAAATTGAAGTGGCCGACAAAGTTGGCATCAGAACCAGCCTGTACGACCGGCGTGCCGTTTACAACTGCTTCCTCAAACGTTCGCGTATGCGAATGGCCGCCAATGATCACATCAAAGAAATCAACGTTTTCTGCAAGGTGTCTGTCGGCGCTGTGTCCAATGTGGGTGAGTGCGATCAGCACGTCCGTTTCATCTTCCAGATAGGCGTACTGCTCAGCTGTTTCCACGTAATCATGGAAATCGATGCCTTCGATACCGGCAGGACGGGTAGCCGGAGGGTTTTGCGTCAATGCGAAGACGCCAACCTCAACGCCGTCGACCTCGTAAATTTCATACGGCTCCGGCTGCTCGATCGGCACATTCGGATCGACGATTTCTGTGTTCGCACTGAGCCAGTCAAACTCCGATTCATTTACACGATCAGCAAATGCCTGCTGGCCGTAGTCAAATTCATGGTTTCCGATCGCCATCGCATCCAGATCCATTTCATTCAGAATATCAATGATCGGAGCGCCGTCCTGCAGATCAACGACGGCATTGCCACTGAAAATGTCGCCGGCATCTAAGTAAAGATGGTTATCTGCCGCTTCTCCCTGATCGTTAATAAACTGGGAAATCAGCCCAAGATTATCGATCTTGGAGTGGATGTCATTCGTATGGAAAATATCGATAGAGACCGGCTCTGCTGTGTAATCGAAGTCAAGCGTCACATCGTTTACAGAGAGTGTACCGGAAAGGCCATCCAAATCATCATCTGCGTGCTCCACGGTCACCTGAGAGCGGTCGCTTTGCACGACATCAAAGTCGGTCAGCTCCGGCTCAACCACTGTTCCGTCTTCTAGCACGACCTCCACATCAATCATGCGCTCGATATGAATACCTGCTGGATATGTTTTATCAAAGTCAACAGTAAAGCTGGTGCTGTCTTCAGCAGACACTCCTTCAACGGTGCGGTTCGGACCCTGGCCATTGCCATTGTTGGCCAAAGCGGTAACTGATCCGATGGTTCCTGCCAGCATCACGGCACTGATCGCAGCGATCGAAAGCTTTTTAGAACGCTTCATCCCTTTGCTCATTATGTATATTCCTCCCCAAAATGAATTCCAAGCTTTCAGAAAAAAAGCTCAATTTCAGCGTATATATACCGGAAATCGAAGTAAACGTTTTAGGTGGAGAAGAGTATAATAGGCGCGCAGGTTGTCACATTACCGGAAGAATTAGGTGAAAAGGCTGTATCCTTTACCTGAGGCCTATTGTCGACTATTTTAGAAAGATAAGGCATAGCATACTAACACATCCAGTTATAAGAAAAAGTCGCCGTATATATGTGAGAGCTGAACAGAGGACAACGAAAGCAAATCAGTACGGCTCCTATCAGAAACTTTCTCATGGATACGGGGAGGAAAGTTTCCATTTGGACTGCTGAAGTTATTAAGTCGAGGCGCAAACGTTTCAACCTCGACGCTCAACTTATTAACCTCAGGCTGAAACGTATTACGGTTATCAACTTTCGTTCTTGATAGCGAAAATTTTATTAAGCTGGTACCGGAAGTTTTCATGCTCGACCACCAACTTATCATTTCAACGCACATATAAAAAACCGGCGGGGAGATCCCGCCGGCTGCTCATACAATTAGTCTGCTTGTTCAATGGAAATGCGGCCTTCGCCGTCTTCGTAGTCAACTGCGCCTTCTGTGTCCATGAGGAAATCCAGGTGCTGGAACATCGCCATCGTCACATAGCCTGCTTCCGGCTGGATGATGTCCGCGTTGGAGAAATCGTAGCCGCTGCCGCCTTCTGCCATAAAGTTATTTGTAGCAAGGGTGTATGTCTCATCCGGATCGATCGGTTCGCCGTCTACGTAAAGATCCGCATCGACGACTTCGTCCTCATCGTTCACATACAGCGTGTACGTGAGACCGGATGTCTGCAGGTCAATTCCGCCATCTGAGCGAAGCGAACCTTCGATCACATTCTGCATTTCTGCGCCGCTGATCTCGATTTCGCTCAGCTCGTTCGCAAACGGCTCGATCACATAAATATCGCCGGCAGTAATATCGCCCGGCTCAAGGCTGGCACGAATGCCGCCGTTGTTGGTCACCGCTATATCTGCATCAAGTGCTTCCTTCATTGCATCCGTCCAGAAGTTCCCGAGAGAGGTGTCGCGCTCGTAGCGTGCTTCGCGGTAAAGTCCGGTATTCGTCTCGCCGACCACTTCGCTGAGAAGCTCTTCTGCATCCTCATTGTACATGTCGATCAGTTCCTGCACGGATTCATTCGTTTCTGACAGTTCGTCGACGTCCTGCAGGTAAAAATCGTTGAAGCTCACGTCACCATTATCGTATTCCAGATTAAAGTGTCCGACAAAAAGGGAATCGGCACCTGCCTGCACGACCGGCGTATCATTTACTACGACTTCCTCAAACGTCCGTGTATGCGAGTGTCCGCCGATTATCACATCGAAGAAATCAACTTCTTCAGCAAGGGAGATGTCCGCGCTATGCCCGATATGCGTGAGCGCAATCAGTACGTCGGTTTCCTCTTCCAGATAGGCATACTGTTCGGCTGTTTCTACGTAATCATGGAAATCAATACCTTCAATGCCGGAAGGACGGGTGGATGGTGGATTTTGCGTCAATGCGAAGACGCCGACTTCAACGCCGTCGACCTCGTAAATTTCATACGGCTTTGGCTGCTCAATCGGCACATCCGGATCGACGATTTCGGTGTTGGCGCTGAGCCAGTCAAATTCAGATTCCGCAACACGGTCCGCGAACGCCTGCTGGCCGTAATCAAATTCGTGGTTCCCGATCGCCATCGCATCCAGATTCATCTCGTTCAGGATATCAATAATCGGTGCGCCCTCCTGCAAATCAACGACGGCATTTCCGCTGAAAATATCGCCGGCATCTAAGTAAAGGTGGTTATCCGCGGCTTCTCCCTGCTCATTAATAAATTGGGAAATCAGTCCGAGATTGTCAATCTTCGAGTGGATATCATTGGTATGGAAAATATCGATCGTCACCGGCTCGTCGGCGTAGCTGAAATCAAGCGTGACATCGTTTACAGAGAGCGTGCCGTTAAGGCCGTCCAAATCATCTTCTGCGTGCTCCACCGTAACCTGGGATCGGTCACTGCTGGATACGCTGTAATCTGTTAATTCAGGCTCGATTACTGTGCCATTCTCCAGCTCTACTTCTACTTCAATCATCCGGTCAATGTTAATGCCGGCAGGATAGGTTTTGTCAAAATCAACCGTGAAGCTGGTGCTGTCTTCAGCAGTCACCCCTTCCACCGTGCGGTTTGGCCCTTGGCCGTTGTCAGCGGCAGAAGCACCTGTGCCGAATGCTGCAGCCAGCAAAGCTGCGCTGATCACCGACAGGGAAAGCTTGGTGGAACGTTTCATCGTTGTTTGCATATACGTACCTCCTCGAATAATCAACATGACGGGTTCAGCGTAAATTACTAAGGGAGGCGAAGTAAATATGGGGAGGCGTTTTCCATTCATACGATGCAGTGATTTTTTCTTCAGCAGATAATCCTTTCCAATCCGCGTGACGAAAAACCCGCACCTTTCTAAGTCGTATTATGTGATAATCTAAAATCAGTCTGAAACATAGCGGAAGCAGGATATGATTTTCCCGGGATTACGCAGAAAGGAGGGAGCCTATTGATTCGTCCAGCTGTAAAAAGAGAAAAAGTTTCTGCCTTCTATTTAAGCACGGTAACGGCAGCAGGGCTGATCGTCTTTTTAAGCTATTTGCCAGCTGTAGACATGCCGTTTTCGCTGCCGATTTTACTTTTGTTTATGCTGTTTTTATTTATCACTGAATATTCGGCTATTCCTGTTTTTAAAAGTTCGACGACGCTTGGATTTCCGCTGGTCTTTGCCATGGATTTATTCTTTGGTATCGGCACCGCTTTACTCGTGTACGGTATCGTTGTATTTGCTGTTCACGCTAGTTATCAGCGGCCGCTTCGGGTTCAGCTGTTTAACCCGGCTCAGCTGATTATCAGCTATGCAGCCGCGAGGGCAGCGGCTGAACAGTTATTGCCGATGGAGGAGGTTTTTTCTTACGCGCTTGCAGAACAGCTGGTCTTCGGCCTTGTTCTGACGCTGGTATTCTACATCACCAATAATTTGCTCGTAGATGCGGCTTTATGGATTCGGCCGCAGCCCTTTAAAGCAAAGGAATGGAGTAGCAAAGCGTTAGTGGAAAGCGTCGGCTTTTTGCTTTCCTACAGCTACCTCTGCCTGTTCTTTATTCTCAGCGCTGAGACCGATACGACGATTAACTTTACAAGCTTCTTCTTCTTTTTCTTCCCGCTCGCCGCTATTTCATTAATTGGGGGCAGCAATACCCGCCTCCGTAAGGAAAAAAGCCGGCTTCAGAGCTTGATTCGGTTAAAAGAGCATTATTACAGCAGACTATCGGACGAAGACTGGATGGAAGGGTCGGAGAGTATGATCCGGGAACTATTTGATTTTGACAGTCTGCAAATCTGGGTGACAGAAGCTCAGGAATGGAAAAGAAAGCTCTCGGCCGGCTTGGAATTGGCGCTGACAGAGAAGGAGGCTGAGCAGCTTTCTATTTTAATCGGCGAAGAGCGCCAAGCAGTGGAACGCACAGATAAAAGCAGTCTGAAAGAGGCGTCCTATGTGTCGAACGTCTATCGGACCGCTGTTTTTCTTCCCATCATGAATAACTCCCGCCGCCAAGGGCTGATTGTCGTCTCCTTTATTCGAAACAGGCGCGTTCCGGCTGAAGAGCTGCAGATGATGGATGCTTTGAAGGATCAAATTGAAACAGCTGTCCGGGACCGCATGTACCGGGAGGAAGCGGACAGACGCGTGCTGCTGGAGGAAAGAAATCGTATTGCCCGGGAAATACATGATGGCATCGCGCAGTCTGTTGCAGGTGCCGTGTTAAAGCTTGAAGCGGCCAACAAACATTTTGGTCAGGCACCGCAAACGGGTCATAAGCTGGTAGAGGAAGTGCTCCCCGAGCTGCGGGAGAGTCTGAAAGAAATCAGGGAATCGATCTTTTCGCTTCGGCCTGATCCATTAGAAAGCCGGGAAACAGCTGATGTCGTGCGGGAAGAAGTGAAAAAAGCAAACGAGAGATTTCCTGAGCTGGATATGCAGTTTGAAGGGGAGACCTGTACTTTTTCTCTGACACCGCATGAAAAAAAGGCAGTCTATCACATCCTGCGCGAAGCACTGCAAAATGCAGGCAAACACAGTCGCGCACGTACGGTGCACATTCGACTCCGGGAACGGCGTGCAGGCCTGGAGCTGACGATCAAGGATGATGGGAGCGGATTTTCACTGAGTGAAGCACTTGTAAAAAGCGGAAGCGGGCGTCACTTTGGGATCAGCCAAATGCATGAAGAGGCCGAGAGAGCAGGCGGCCGTCTGGAGCTGATATCGGAAAAGGAAGAGGGCACGACAATACAGCTGCTGATGCCGGCAGAGGAGGAAGATGTAGATGAAGGTAATGATTGTGGAGGATCATCGGGTCCTGCGTGACGGGTTGCGGACGATTTTTTCTCTGGAGCAGGATATTGATCTGATCGCAGAGGCGGATTCAGCGGAAGAAGCGTTTCGTCAGCTGGAAAAAGGAAAACAGCCGGATATTGTGCTGATGGATATCAACCTGCCGGGCATGGACGGGATTGAAGCCGTGAAAAAAATGAAAAAGCAGCAGCCGTCTATCAAAATTCTCATGCTGACAATGTATAAACACGATGAATATTTTATCTCGGCTATTCAGGAAGGGGCGGACGGCTACCTGCTTAAAGACACGCCATCGGACCAGGTGGTCCACGCCCTGCGGTCGGCGATGAAAGGGGAGGCAGTCGTCCACCCGTCATTAACGAAAAAACTGTTTGATTTGCATCAGAATCCCCCGGCTGAGAAAGCAGAGGGTGCTTTAACTGCAAGGGAACAAGAGGTGCTGGAGCTGCTGGTTGAAGGAAAGACGAATAAAGAAATTGCGGAAGCACTGGTAATCAGCGATAAGACGGTGAAAATACACGTCAGCAATATGTTTAAAAAAATGGGTGTAAAAAGCCGCTCCCAGGCGATAATTAAGGCGATTCAGGAGAAGCTTGTTCACATAGAAGACTAGCTCCTTTGCAGGGATGCTGCTAGACCATTGGTAGTAGTATCCGGCAAAAAGATATATCCTTTGCTGAATAGATGAAATAGTTTGACAAGTTCATACTTAAGTCATTCATTACCATTTCAGCAAAGGAGAGGGATACTTTATGAAACAACGATCCGTGCGTCAAACAGCAGCAGCATTTGTTCTTTCGTTTCTGCTCGTCCTGCCGGCCGGCATGCAGGGAAAGGCGCTGACAAGCAGCCTTCCTGTTCTGGATACAGTCATTGAGGACGGCCTTCTTACATATGTAGAAGAGGCCGGTACTGCCGAAGTCGTCATTACATTTGATGAGGAAGGGCCTTTAGCAGACAGCAGCCTGTCATTACTGGAGGATCTCGGCCTGTCAAACGTGGTGACGATGGAAGCTCTGCCGATGGCGGGAGCGATTGTCACGAAAAGCCAGGTGGAAGCTTTGAGCGAAGCCGATGATGTATTATCAGTATATTTGAATGAAGAGCTGGACTACTTCAATGAGGAATCAACAGACCTGACAAGAGTGGATGAAGTACGAACGGATGATGATTTCCGCCAGAAGAACGGCGGACTGCCTGTCACCGGAAGCGGCATTGGAGTCGTCGTCAATGACAGTGGTGTTGATGGCACGCACGAGGATCACAAATTCGGTAACAACCTCGTACAAAATGTGTTAGCTAATACAAATCTGAACAGCATTGAAAGCAGTCTTTTCCCGATTGTGTATCAGGAGGATGTGGTGAATACCGATACTAATTCCGGTCACGGCACGCACGTAGCTGGAACAGTCGGTGGGACCGGGGCTAAATCTTCGGGTAAATACGAAGGGGTTGCACCCGGTGCTGACCTGATTGGTTACGGATCCGGCGCTGTGCTGCTCATACTCGACGGTATTGGCGGATTTGACTATGCGATTGCCAATCAGGAACGCTACAATATCCGTGTGATCAATAATTCATGGGGCGGCTCCGGCGACTTTGATCCGTACCACCCGATCAACATTGCTTCGAAAAAAGCATATGACCGCGGCATTGTGACTGTCTTTTCTGCCGGTAACAGTGGTCCGGAAGAAAACACCCATAACCCATACGCAAAAGCACCGTGGGTCATTTCCGTCGCTGCGGGAAATAAGGACGGCACCCTTGCTGATTTCTCTTCACGTGGTACAGAAGGGAAGGGAGGCTCCTTTGAGATAAACGGAGAGGAATGGGAGTGGAAGGATGAGCCAACGATCACTGGACCAGGAGTTGATATTATTTCAACTCGCGTCATCGCTCCGCTTTCAGCTCTCGCACTGGAAGATGATGCCGAGTACATCGATCCGGCCTATCTGCCTTACTATACAACACTAAGCGGCACGTCCATGTCAGCTCCACACGTTGCCGGTATTGCTGCTCTGATGCTGGAAGCAGATCCGACACTTTCTCCGCAGGAGGTAAAGGATATTCTTCAGGATACAGCTTCTCCAATGGAAGGACTTGCTTCATGGGAGGCTGGAGCTGGCTACGTAGATGCATATGAAGCTGTAAGCGCCGTATTTGAAGAAGAAGTTAGTAACCAGGGACGAGGAAATCAGCGGTAAATGAATGAAAGCATCAGACAGGCACAGCCGGTCTGATGCTTTTTTAATGCTAGAGGCCTTTATATAAAACAAATACATTTAACGAGATAAAAACTTCTAAAAGATAGAAAAGCCTGCGTCTTTCATGTAAGCTCCATCATACGTATGAATCAAACATTTATCACTTATCTTATTCAACTGTAAAGCAGCATGCATCTTTAAACTTAAATTCATAAAAAATTGCATAAATAATAATCTTTAGGCCTAACTCTTTTGTCTTAAGCTGTCGATATAATCAATAAAAAAGATAGAAATGAGGGGCAGACGATGAAAATTCGTACGTGGGCATTTCTCGTCGTCAGCGGACTTTTGGCAGGGGCTGTCATGATTATGCAGTTGATTATTGCACCGATGCTTTTAACAGAAGCAAACGAGGCCGATCGCAATGCGGTGGAAGAAAACGTACTTCGAACGGCAAATTTTCTCGAGAAGGAAAAGGACGATCTGCTTCGGCAGACGATCGACTGGGCTGAATGGGACGATTCGCATCAATTTATTACCGGTGACTTTGAAGGCTACGTCGAGCTTAACCTCGATGATGAGATGCTTTCTAACATTCGGGTGCAGCAAATTGTGTTTCTGGACCAGGACGGGAAGCTTTTTTATGAAAAAGGGATTGATCAGGAGGGTGATCGGCTTAGTCAGCCTGAGACGTTTTTCCAACTGATGGAAGATCATGTGGAGGAAGGAGAGACGTCTTTCTTTGAAGAATCGAATCACGGTCTGATGATGATGACGAGTCATCCGATTACGCGTAATGATGGATCCGACCCACAGGGGACGCTGCTGATGGGCAGGCTCGTGGACGAGCCGTATACGGCCATGCTGGCAGATACGCTTTCTGTTGATCTGGCGCTGCTTTCGGATGAACGTGTGGCTTATCTCGAGGAGGAAAATAAAATAAGCGGCACCTATACCATCACAGAGGGAGCGGTGCTGAGCGTTGCGGGCGACCGGTTTTACTACGATTCCCAATCAGCTAACCTTGTTCATCTTCAGGTTGCGGCCGGAGCTGCGCTGCTTATAATTGCGGGGCTCTTTTTCGCCGCTTTTCGTTACTTTATCGGCACCCCGATAACAAAGCTTGCCGAACAGGTAAAGCAAATTGACCCAGCTGTGGGAGGAGAGGTAATAGCGTACGGCAGAAACGCTGAAACCATCCAACTGGAGCGTGAGATCAATACGATGCTCGCAAATATCCGGGAGGCTAATCAGGAAATTTCCAGAATGGCCTATCACGATCAGCTGACCGGGCTCGGGAACCGATTTTACCTGACTAACCAGTTTGATTTATTTTTGGCAAAACATGATGGACGAGCAGCACTGCTGTTTTTTGACTTAGACGGCTTCAAAAAAGTAAATGACACGTGGGGACATGATACGGGGGACAGACTGCTGCAGCAAGCTGCCTGCCGGCTTGAGGAGCATTTTGCAGCCTCCCGGTTTATCACCGCTCGTGTCGGCGGAGATGAATTTGCGGTGCTGATGGCGTATGACCGCGAGGAGGATATCCGCCAAGCAGGAACGGCGGTTATCAAGCTGATCGAACGCGCGTACAGCTTTGGCACATACCGTGCGAGCGTTTCTGCTAGTGTCGGTATCAGTACGTTTCCGGACGATGCCGCGTCACTGTCCGAACTGTTAAAAACAGCGGATGCTGCTATGTATGAGGTGAAGCAGTCGGGTAAAGGTCGGGTGATGCTCTATCGGGAGCTGATAGCGCAGAATGAGGAGAAGAAGCCGGTCGACAGAAATGCCTGAATGCAACACGCAGATAAATAAAAAGGTAAGTGTAAACGGAGTGTAGCTGGCAATAAGCAACTGGGACGATCGGGAGGACCGCCTCTTTCGATCGTTTTTTTCTGGAAAAACGCCGGTGCCGCAGTTCAATCGACGAACAACAGGACTTTTAACTGCTGAATTTGCCGAAGTTTTGACGAATGAGCTATTTTCAACTGCGTCTGAAAAGAGGATACTTACATTATTAGTATTATTACATAATAATGGAAGAGAGGGCGTTATGTTTAAAGAGTATCTTCATGATCGGAATAAAGAGCTGAAATGGAACTGGCGGGCAGATGAGCTGATTGACAGAAAGGAAGAGATCGACCTTTATTTTAAAGGGGAGTTTTATGGCCGATGCAGCAGTTATGAAGAAGCGTTTCATTTGCTCGACAAGCAGAACGCGTTTATCGACGTGTGGACGAATCAAAGCCGTTTTGAATGAGTTGATCGATGATTAAAAACGATTTTTCCATTATAAGGAAAACGACCATGAGCAATCAATGTACTGGGGCATTTAAAAGGACTCTTTTTAAATATATTGAAAATGAGTGGTACAAAGGTTTTGCGGAGAGAACGGGTCCTTTGTATAATCAACGTACACGTTAAACGCGTTGTACAACCCGGACATCACTTGAATCGTACGCAGCACGATCAACAGGAAGGTCCGGACTGCCTTCACGGCAGTCCTGTTTTTGCGGTTGTTTCACGGTCAGGAGGTAAGGTATGAAAGAGGGGTATGTCATACATGAGCAGCACGAACACGGGGTTCTGTCTGAAATGCCGGGCTGGAGCATGCAACAGGGCAACTTTCAGCAATATGCTGCAGAACGTCGTCCATATGACGCGGTTTTCCTGTTTATGGATCAAGCCGACAGCGCGATCAAAATCCTTGCTGAGGACACGGGACATTGCATTCTCGATAATCCGCTTCTCCTGATTGTACCGAAAGAAGCAATCGTTTCCTTTTTACCGGCGCTGCAGTTTCCGATCGCGGGAATATTCAACCGGGAATATTTCTTCACCAATACGGAGAGTATTCTACAGGACCTAAACACGTATCCGGCCGGACTTTGTCCGGATGGGCATTATGGACTGGTTACAAACATGTATGCGCTGCAGGCACCCGGGACGCCGATTGAATACTTTGTATTAGAGGAGTCCAATCTTCCGGAAAGAATGAATCCGCAGGCCAGGAAGCTGCTGTTATTTTTACTGAATGGTGCCGACAGTCGGACGCTGCGCCTTGAGCATGGGTACACACAGGCTGCATTACAGCATGCGAGACAGAAGCTGATGGAGGAAACGGCTTCAGACAGCGTTACAAAAGCCGTAGTCACCGCCATTCGAAACGGATGGACCACCCCGGTGCGTGCTCCTGCCCCAGAAAGGGTGCTGCTTTGACACTGCAGGAGATCAGGCTGTTGCATGAGAGCGGTTCATATCGTCTGTCTGCTTCCATTCAATCGTCAGATGCCGGTAAAAAAATGTATTACATTGTCTTGACACCGATGCGGGAAGACCTGCCGCCGCACTTGTACAACACAGAAAATTGGACGGTCTATCTATTTGTTCAGCGTCTGCTGAGCTGACAACATACGATGAATATAAAAACCGAGCGATCGCGGAACCTCCTTGACGAGTCTCCAGATCGTTCGTTTTTTTAAGCCGGGGGCTCTTTATGCCTCCAGCAGGTAGTGCAGAGATTTCGTCATGGATTCGTTAATCGACGTCAGCTCGCGGTTGATATCTGCAAATCGTTCAATAACGCGGTTGTTCTCTTCCACGGAGCGATCTACCTGATCAAATGAGGTGCTCAGGCTTTCCGAGGCAGTCCGGATTTCAGACATGTGCGAGTCAATCAAGCCCGATGCTTTCGACGTTTCCTCAGCCAGTTTTCTTACTTCTTCTGCAACAACGCTGAATCCTCGGCCGGCTTCACCTGCTCTTGCTGCTTCAATAGAGGCATTGAGCCCGAGGATATTCGTCTGGGAAGAGACCTTATTAATCATCGTCAGCACAGCGTCAACGCTGTTAATGCTTTTTTCCACCTGCTCCATACGAATTTCGAGACCCTCACTTGAACTGCTGAGCCCTTCAGCTGTCTGTTCCAGCCGTTTTGTATAGTCGGTTACCGACTCGAGAACAGTTTCTGTCTTTTTAATATTTTCCTCGATTTGAATCAAGTGCTCTATGTTATAGCCGATCCCGAGAGCGCCGATTATTTCACCGCGCCCGTTGTGAACCGGCCAGGTGCGTCCAAGAAAATGCACGCCGTACGCTTCAAACGGAGGACGTCCGGATTGAGGCGTTCCACGCAGTGCCCCCTGCATCACTTCGTCATCAGACGGAACCGGATCCCCTGCCTGAATCGGAACATCAATTGTCTTTCCGGGAAAGTGGGCGAGAAACCGTTCCTTTGTAACAATATCCATCATAAAATCATCTTTTGAGATTTGCTGGAATATCGGCGCCGCTACGACCAGCGCCTGTAAAATCTCTTCATCGGTCATTTGAGCGAGCTGATCCTTCTGCAACACATCCATCATGGCCATCACGTCCTTCGTCAAATCTGTCCTCTTCTCTAATCGGCAGAAAGACCTATTTCGTGAAGAAGAACAATATATTTTGCTATAAAGCTTGAAATACTATACAGGGGTATTGTATAGTGGAATCAAATACAAAAAGGGAGGGATCGGTATGGCCGCTCCAGAGAAGAAAGTCGTGCAGCCGAACAAGCAGCAGCTGTTGAACCGTCTCAAGCGGATAGAAGGCCAGGTCCGCGGAATTCATAAGATGGTGGACGAAGACCGTTACTGCGTGGATGTGCTCAATCAAGTGTCTGCCGTGAACTCCGCGCTTCATAAAGTGTCGATGGCGCTTCTCGCGGATCATACGCACCACTGTGTGGCGAGAGCCGTGCAGAATGATAACGGAGAAGAAGCGATCGACGAAGTGCTTGATGTAATGGAACGACTGCTCAAATAAATAATGAAGGAGGAAGAAAGTATGCTGAATAAAACGATAAACGTAAAAGGAATGACTTGCGGGCACTGCGTATCATCTGTTGAGGGAAGCGTCGGAAGTCTGGAAGGTGTCGATAAGGTAAAGGTAGACCTTGATCAGGCAACGGTTGATGTTGTATTTAACCCGGATCAGGTAACGGAAGACCAGATTAAAGAAACGATTGATGATCAGGGATTTGACGTTGTTTCTTAAAAGGAGGCCGGGCTGACATGGGAAAACCGTGCAGCCCTGCTTTTTACCTGCTTAAATACTCCTTGGGGGTATAAGTATCTGGTGAAAGGAAGGTGAAGCTCTCATGAAAAAAGTGAATATGTCGGTTTCCGGGATGTCCTGTGCTTCCTGCGTGAATCGGGTGGAAAAATCGCTGAAAAAAGTGGAAGGCGTGGAAGAGGCTAACGTGAACCTAGCCTCACACAGTGCGCAGGTTCGCACGAGTGATGCCGTCACAACCGAACAGCTGATTCAGGCAGTGGAAAAGATCGGCTTTGGTGCGGATGTGGATGAAGATGGATCGGTGAAGGACCGCTCGGATAAACAGGAATCGGAAGCCTCCTCGCTGAAAAAGAGCGTGCTGTGGAGCAGTATTCTCACGGCGGTCGTCTTAGTCGGAAGTATTCCGCACATGATGCCCCACTGGGGTACATGGGTCCCGGCGTTTCTGGCCAGCCCTTACGTTTTGCTCATCTTAACGACGTTCGTGCAGCTCGGGCCTGGACGCCGGTTTTATACGAAAAGCTATCAAGTGCTGAAAAACGGGTCCGCAGATATGAACGTGCTCGTCGCGATGGGAACAACTTCTGCCTGGCTTTACAGCGGGGCGCTTACGCTTTTCCCGGCTTATCTGACAGGTCTTGGCTTCCCGAATGAGCTTTATTATGATGTGACAACCGTTATCACCACGCTCATTCTTGTCGGACGCTATCTGGAAGCGAAGGCTAAAGGCCAGACATCCACAGCGATTAAAAAGCTGATGAACCTGCAGGCAAAAACAGCTCGTGTTGTTAGAAACGGCGAGCAGGTAGAGATCCCGCTTGAAGACGTACAGATCGGCGATGAGCTGATCGTGCGGCCGGGTGAACGGATTCCGGTGGACGGTATCGTATTAAAAGGCGCTTCGACAGTAGATGAGTCGATGCTTACCGGTGAATCCATTCCTGTAGAAAAGCAGCTCGATGACCCGGTTATCGGTGCGACGATCAATAAATCCGGCAGCTTCACGATGCAGGCCGCCAAGGTCGGGAAGGATACGGTTCTGTCTCAAATTATCCGCATGGTCAATGAAGCTCAGGGGTCTAAAGCACCGATTCAGCGAATTGTTGACGTAATTGCGGCCTACTTTGTGCCAGCTGTAGTTCTCATTGCGCTCATCAGTGCTGCAGTCTGGTTCTTTATCGGACCAGAACCAGCGACGATCATGGCGCTGACCACCTTCATTGCTGTGCTGATCATAGCCTGTCCGTGTGCGCTTGGCCTGGCCACGCCGACCGCGATCATGGTCGGTACGGAAAAAGGAGCAGAAAACGGCATTTTAATCAAAGACGCGACGAGTCTTGAGCGGGTTAAGCACGTTGATACGATTATTTTCGATAAAACTGGCACGATTACGGAAGGCAAACCGGTGGTCACCGATTTGCTGCCGCAAGGTGCTTTCACAGAAGAAATGTTGCTTCGCGCAGCAGCCTCTGTGGAAAACAGCTCGGAGCATCCACTCGGCGAAGCGATTGTCGCTGCAGCCAGAGAGCGCGGCTATAAGCTGGAAGAGCCGGAGCGCTTTCAGTCCATTACGGGCCACGGCATCGAAGCCATTCTGAACGGTCAGACGATTCTGATCGGCAATGACAAGCTGATGCGGGAGCGCGGCGTCGATACGTCTGCACTTCAGGGTGACGCGAAGAAGCTGGCCGAGAATGGTAAAACACCGATGTTTACGGCAATCGACGGCGAAGCTGCAGGGCTCGTAGCTGTAGCAGATACGCTGAAGCAGGATGTGAAAAAATCCGTGCAGGCACTGCAGGACCTTGGCATGAAAGTACTGATGCTGACAGGGGACCATGAAGGAACCGCGGCTGCGATTGCCAGAGAAGCCGGCATCGATGACTACATCGCGGAAGTACTTCCGGAGCACAAGGCAGATGCCGTGAAAAAGCTGCAGGCAGAAGGTCGGGTCGTCGCAATGGTCGGGGACGGCATTAACGATGCACCGGCACTGGCACAGGCAGATGTCGGCATGGCGATCGGAACCGGCACAGATGTTGCTATGGAAACGGCGAACATCACGCTGATGAAGGGTGACGTCGCAAAAGTAGTGACGGCAGTGAGGCTCTCTCGTTCGACGATGCGTATGATCTGGCAGAACCTCGGCTGGGCATTCGGCTATAACGTCGTGCTCATCCCGGTAGCAGCTGGTGTGCTGTTCCCGGTGTTCGGCATCCTGTTGAATCCGATGCTCGCCGGTCTTGCAATGGCACTCAGCTCCGTATCTGTTGTGCTGAACACCTTGAGACTGCGAAAATTCAAATCAATTCCGGCTGCTTAGCTGGACCGGGCACCAGAGGACGAACTCTGGTGCCCGCTACGTTTAGCTGATGATGCTTCTGATCAGGAGGATGTGTTGAAGCTGCGTCTTACCAATCGGCTGCCCCATGTAGATTAGAGATGCTTACAGTAAGGGGTATACAGCTGAACGCTTTGCGGACTCGTACCAAGCAGGGAAATGATTCTCATTAAAATGGCACCGCAGCTTCTTTACATCGAGGCCGATGGTGCGGGCGAAAGGTTGATTCGCTGAACGATTTCAGTGGTGCTGAAAAGTGACATGATCGTGTAATCTCTTTAGAGATTTATCTGTATGTTTTCTACTTCTGCTTCACACTTTCTTCATACACATATGATTGAATGGGGGAAGTGAATGGACAGGGGATGATACATAATGAGGCAAAGCCCTGTATTATATGAGGCATACTGGCTGCGTACGATCGCCTGTCTGGCGGTAATGATGACGCATACCGTCGACGTGACACTGCTTCATTATGAAAATCAGATTGGCTGGCTGGAAGAAAATCTGCTAATTTTAATGCGGTTTATGGCGTACTTTGGGACACCGGCATTTGTGTTTTTATCCGAATTTCTAATTGCAAGAGCTTACCGGGAGCAGGTTCCGGCCTCTTTTCTCCGGAAAAGAGTACGGTACCTGCTTATTCCGTTTGCTGTGATGGGAGTGGTTTTTGCCGTTGCACTTGCACCGTCATGGTCGGCCGTGCCGGATCGAGCGGCGCTTCACATTTTGGCAGGAGGCTATACTGGATATTTTGTGCTGATCATTTTTCAATTTTATTTGCTTCATCTGCTGGCAGCCCGCTGGCTCAACTGCAGGAAACCATGGCCCGTTCTCGGCTGCAGTCTGGTGATCAGCGCCCTTTATCTGCTGTTTTTTAATGTGACCGAGCCGCCGGCAGGAGCGGTCGCGGAATACATCTGGCAGCGCGGATACTGGCTTCCGTTCATCGGATGGCTTTTTTATTTCACGCTTGGCTTTTATGCAGGCATCTATTATGATCAGCTGAAACAGCGGCTTGATGAACATCGTTGGCTGATCCGAATCCTGCCTGTTTTTTCTATCCTGCTGTTGATTGTGCTCGTTCGGACAGATACAATCCTTGTCGTTTCCTCTAAGCGTATCGACATGCTGCTGTATACAACCGCAATGATTTTTTTAATTTTCTATCTGGCAAGATTTACAGAAAAGGCACCGCCTCCAGTGCTCTGGATCAGCCGCTATTCCTTTAATATCTATCTTCTTCATAATCTGTTTCTGCTGCATGCCCCACCAATTCCGGGACTGCCGCCGCTAGTATATGCAGCAACTGCGCTTACGGCTGCCCTGCTGCTTTCGATCACTGCAGCGGCTATTCTTGCAAAGCTGCCCGGCAGTGATTACATCATCGGCAAGCAGCTTCCTGTGCCACATGATAAGGCTGCTAAAAAGGAGCGGCTGCGTCCGCAGGGCAGAACGGTCTCCCGATAATAGATAAGCCGCCGGAAAAGCGGAGTAAGCTTTTCCGGCGGCTTTTAATAGTGGCAGTGAATTCGTCGTTGAAAGCAGTCACGAGGTTGATAAGATCAGGTTCAAGCATGAAACGTTCATGCAGGAGAATGAAAACTTGGTGCTTCTGTTTGATAACGCCAGCTGTCACTTAAATAACTTTACCCAACTTCATAAAGAAGCTTCCGGCCGCCGGAAGCCATCCGGTCTGAAGTTCCAGAAAAGTTGAGCGTTTCAGCAGAGAAATTAATCATTTGCTTGATCTGGGTGAACGTTTATTCGTTATAGCAGTCTTAAGTTGATGCTCGTAAACAGTTGCGAGGCGAGGTTAACGCTTATGCGGTCAGAGTTGAACATCTTGCTGCCGAAGTTCATGCTTTCAGCGGAAAAGTTAAACACTTTCATTCGAAGAGGTGCGGAGACCCGTCGGATTTCTGTTACACAAAAAAGGTACTGAAGCCGCCAAAGCTGGCTTGTTCAGTACCTTTCAGTGCGATTAGGAAGCGGATTGATCCGGCACGAGACTTTCCAGGGACTCTACCACCTGTTGTTCCGTTTTGCCGCCGACATGATGCTCCTGCACCTCACCGGTTTCGTCAATCAGAAAAACAGATGGAAGAACGCCGACTCCATATGCGCTGCTCACAAGCATATTGCGGTCGATATAAAGCTCGTAATCAAGCTGAAAACGCTGCTCGTGGCGCTCGACCTGAAGCTCCGTTTCATCTACATTTACGTTCAGCACCTGTACGCCGCGCTCTTCATACTCCTCAAAATGTTCATTTAAATAGTCCATCTTATCGCGGCAGTATGTGCAGTAAGTAGCCCAGAAATTGAGGTAAACTCCTTCGCCTTCAAAGTCCTCCAGGTACATTTCTTCGCCGTCCATGTTTTCGAGCACAAAATCAGGTGCTTCATCTCCTTCGGCGACGAGACCCTGATCCTCTGAAAAATGATTATAAAAGGTATAGCCAATCGCAAGCATCATGACAAGCAGAATGCTGGAGCGGATAAGAAGCCGTTTCTTTTTCATGCTGGTTCCTCCTCGAACAAAACATCGTTCGTGCAAGCGTACCAGCTGAAAAGCAAGCATTCAACAGGCAGAAAGCATCAGTGCCTGATCACTTCGACCACGGCCAGCGCAGCTGTGGAAAGCAGAAAAATTGCACCAAGCAGCACGAAGGTAAGCAGGCGTTCTTCCAACAGGAATGCATAAGCATCCGGAGCGGCGAACGCTGCCTGAGGGAAAAAGAGAAACAGAGTGAATACCAGCATAAGAAGAAGCGAGCCGTACTTCATCCAGATCAGGTGCTGAAGATGCGATGTCATAAGCGTCAGTCCTTTTTCTTTTTACTATAGCTTGGAATGGGAAAAAGTGCCACATGAATGTCGGAGGAATGTTTTCGAAAACGGGTATAGGTACATATATGAAAGGAGGAGGCGAATATGGGATTCGTATCTAAGCTGATGGACGGGGCAAAGAATTATTCTGTTGCGGATTTTGCCGTATTAAAGACAGGGCTGCTCGCGCTAGGTGTCATCACAGGCATGTCCTTTCCACGCAGGCTGCAGGCGTTTTTTCCGCTTTTCATGGCTGTCTATCTGGTAAGCCTCGTCTATATTATCGTACGCACCTTTTCACTGGCGGAGCAAGATGAGTAACAGGCTGGCGCAGTCCAGGTGAGATGGCGGCCAGTCAGCTGCGATTTTTTCCGCGTCTGCTTCAGGCTGTCTCTGTCAATCTGCTGAGACAGCCTCCGCTCTTACGAATCCTGATTTTTCGACTTGTCGTACAGCTCAGCGGATGTTCGGAGAGAGCCGTTTCTCGTCAGGCTGTAGGTCAGCTGATGAAACTGCTCCAGCGTCAGATCTTTGCCGCGGCTGAACCACAGAGTGAGCATGCCGAGACGGGAGGCCATTTCCGCTTCGACGATGTATTCCATTTTCAGGCGATCCTGCGCGGACAGCCCTGCCAGTTCGGAGGCAGAATAATACAGCAAGTAATGACGCATTCTGTCTTTGAGCCTGTGAGCGAACGTCGGATCGCCATTCGGGCCGAGCAGCACTCTTAATTTATCACCGTGCGTTTCATAAAAAGAGGTGAAATGCTCCATGCTCGTATAAAAATCAATTCCTTCATGATGAAGTTTCATCATTTGTTCAAATTCTGCTTCATCGGGTATAATCGCTTCTTCAATGGTGCGCAGAGCATCGTATACATCGGTGAAGTATACATAAAACGTTCCGCGGTTAAAGCCGGCTGCATCAGTAATTTCACGGACCGTGATCCGGTCAATCGGCTTATCGCAGTAGATCTGCCAGAAGTGATCGAGAAGTGTCTGCTTCGTTTCTTCTGGTTTTGGTCGGCGTGGCATAGGTCCAGCTCCTTTTCGTTACCCGACAGATCCCATCTGATTGTTGATTGATAGGGAAATCGGCGTATGATAGCGTAATCGTACAACACGTTGTTGGGTAACGCAACCAGATGAAGGAGCGGATTCAATACAATGAGAATATGGGATTTTTCTATCAGACGACCGAAATTTACGGTCGTCATTATGATTGTGCTGCTGCTTTTGGGCACCGTCTCGCTGACGAGGCTTCCTGTGCAGCTGCTGCCGGACGTCGAGGCACCTGCTGCTGCAGTCGTCACGAGCTACCAGGGCGCAGGACCGAATGAAGTGCTGGATGATGTAACCGAACCGCTGGAAAACGAGCTTTCCAACATTTCGGGATTGAATCAGCTTTCCTCCCAAACGCAGGAAGGCAGCTCGATCATCATCATGGAGTTTACGTTCGATACATCAATTGAAGATGTCGAAAATGAGATCATTACGACGATTAACCAGGCAGACCTGCCCGATGACGCCGGACAGCCGAACTTCCTGCAGTTTGATCCATCGATGTTCCCGAGCATGCAGCTTGCGATTTCATCGCAGGGGGATGAGGTATCGGCGTTTCAGGACGACGTTGCCGACCTGCAGCGGGAGCTGTCCCGGGTCAATGGTGTCGCCTCCGTTGACGAATCCGGTACGATTGATGAGCTTTATGAAGTAGAGCTGGATCTGGACGTACTGGAAGATAACGGCCTTACGCAAAACGATATTGTCGACGTGATCCAGGGCAGCAGCATGTCGATGCCCGGGGGAACGATTGTCGACGAAGAGGAAGAAGAACAAATGACGACACGGCTCCTCAGCGATATTTCCACGCTGGAGGAACTGGAGGATCTGGTCATCACGGAAGATCCGGAAACCGGCGATGAGCTGACGCTTGCCGATGCAGGTGAGGTGTCGTTAACAGAAGAAGACCAGGATGTCATTACTCGTTTGGATCAGGAAAATTCTATTCAGCTCGATGTGATGTTTGAGTCAGAAGCAGACACCTCCGGAACCGCACAAGACGTGCGTGACGAGCTTGACAGCCAGCTTGAAGAAGACGAGTATGAGGATTTGACCGCAGGCTTTCTGTACGATGAAGGAGAATTCATCGATCAGGCGATCAGCAGCGTGATGATGTCGCTGATTGGCGGGGGAATCCTCGCAATGGTGCTGCTGTTTGCCTTTTTGCGCAACTTGAAAACACCGTTTATTATCGGGATTGCCATTCCGTTTTCGGTGATTACGACGTTCGCGCTGTTTTTCTTTACGAATATCAGTCTGAACATCATGACGATCGGAGGATTGGCTCTCGGGATCGGGATGCTTGTCGATAACGCCGTCGTCGTCATTGAAAATATTTACCGGCACCTGTCGATGGGCAAGGCATCCCGGCAGGCAGCGGCTGACGGAACGAAGGAAGTAGCCGGTGCGATTACCGCCTCTACGCTGACAACCGCCTCGGTATTTTTGCCGATTGTGTTTGTTACGGGACTTGTTGGCGATCTTTTCGCACCGCTTGCGATCACTGTTGCGTTCAGTCTGCTTGCTTCGCTGTTTGTTGCGGTCACGGTTGTACCAATGATTGCAAGCCGCATCCTCTCACCGCCGGATGAAGATTTGGAAGCGAAGCGGAAAGAAAAGCCTTATATGAAGAGGCTTGGGTCGGCTGTGAGGTGGACGCTCCGCCACCGTCTGACTGTGATCGGGATCACGCTTGCGTCGCTGGTTATCGGCGCTGTCGGACTAGCAGGAACAGGTGTGGATCTGCTGCCGGACTCTGATGAAGGAACGTTCCTGATCGAAGTGGAGCATGATGAAGGAACGCTTCTAAGCCGTACGGAAGAAACGGTAGAGAGAATTGAAGATGAGTTGGACGAGTATGCAGAAGTGGAGATGTATTTGAGTACAATCGGGTCGAGCTCGATGGAAGGTGGAATGACAAGCTCCTCTCACACAGCGGAGATCATTGTTACCATGGTGGAGGCCGCCGATCGGAACGTCTCTTCCTTTGAATTCATTGAAGAAATCGAATCAGATATCGAAGGGGTGGATGATGTACCGGAGATTGACGTACTCGCCTTTGCCCAAGCTGGTTTTGGCGGTGAGCCGAACACGTACAGCTTCAGTCTTCAGGATGAAGACGAGGCGCGGCTGACAGAAGCAGCGGATGAGATTATGGAGCTGTTGGAGGATGAAGCAGATATCCGTCAGGTTTCTTCCTCTGAAGAAGAAACCTCTCCGGAGCTTCAGGTCACCATTGACCGGGATGCTGCGAGAGAAGAGGGACTCATTCCTGCTCAGGTCGGCCAGGCGGTGTTGGATGCGACAGGCGGAATTACAGCCGGAACGCTGGAGTTGGATGATGAGAGCCCGCTGCCGCTGAGCGTGCGCTACCCCGCAGACGTTCTGAGCAGCACCGACAGTTTCGGCTCTATTTTGATACCGGATCAGCAGGGAGGCTTTATTGAGCTTTCCGACGTGACGGAATTCGAAGATGGGGAAGGGCCGGCCATGATTAACCGGGCCGATCAGGAACGCACCATTGATATCGACGTCGGGTATGTATCCGATATTTCCTTGCAGGAAGCAGGCGTGCTCGTTATGGATGCAGTCGATGAAGCTGATTTAGACGACAATACGTCCTTTATTGTCGGAGGCGATCAGGAGCTCTTGGATGATATCTTTCTCGATGTAGCTCTGGCATTCGTTCTAGGTATCACCTTTATCTACTTGGTGATGGTTGCACAGTTCGAGTCGTTTAAATATCCATTCATCGTCATGTTCACGGTGCCGCTGTTCGTCATCGGGGTGATGCTGTCTCTAACAGTAACGCAAAACCCGCTGAGCGTGATGGTGTTTATCGGAATCATCGTACTGGCCGGTATCGTCGTCAATAACGCGATCGTGCTCGTGGACTATATCAACCAGCAGAAGGAAAAAGGCATGCCTGCAGCGGATGCGATCGTAGCTGGGGTGCAGGACCGAGCCCGTCCGATTCTGATTACAGCACTCACAACCATTTTTGGTGTTGTGCCGCTCGCCATCGGTCTTGGCGAAGGTGCAGAACTGATACAGCCAATGGGTATTGTCATTATCGGCGGATTGATCAGCAGCACGCTGCTGACACTGTTTGTCATACCGGTCATCTACAGCTTTTTTGACCGGTCAACAAGAAACATGAACAAGAAATACATGACTCCGGATGGACAGGTGGTGTACGGCCGTGATCTGGAATCGATGCAGACGACCGGAAATGAACCGTTCCGCATCGAAGCACGGCTGCTGCCTGACGAAGTAGAGCCGGACAGTTACGCATCAAAGCCGGACAGCCGCACGGAGGCAGACGAAGATGATGAACTTGTCGAAGAAATGGAAGATCTGCTTGAGCGCTTGAAAGAGAACCGGCGCCGCAGAGAAGAGGAGTAACGCTGGAGCACCGGGTAATGAGCCCGGTGCTTTCGTCTGTAAAGAAAGAATGGCAGGTGTCATAACCGTGATTTGGCTTTTACCATTCGCGACCGCTGAGCGGACACGGATTATTTGTTTCGGGGAAAAAACGTTCATATTGAAAAAGGTTTTTACAACTTTATTTTAATGTTTGTATAATGTTAATTTTGGGTAGATAGGCTATAAGCTATTCAACGTAACCATGGAATGGGACACCTGCTTTGACATGTAAACGCGAGACGTCCCTGGAGCACTCGGAAGCGCACCGGCCGCTTCCGGTTGTTTATGAGCTGCCGGAATCGGCTACAGGGAGCAACGCTTATGAGAAGAGAAGCCGAGTATAAGAAACGCAAAATACTGGAGGCGGAAAAAGAAGTGGTGGTACTGGAAATACAGCAGCTGGAGAAAGAGCTGTCGATTATTCAGTGCCGCAAAAGCCGCTACACAAGTCGTCACATGCTGAAGAAATACGACGATAAGCTGTTCACGATTCGTACGAAAATACGTCGTCTGGAAAGCCGTCTGATGAAAATCGAAGCTGCTATCGCACATACAGAACCGTCGTAAACTAAAACGACGGTTTTTAAATTATCTGGAAATATAAAGAATAGACCCATGCAAGAAGGGGCATAAACCTCTATGATTAAGGTACTAATGAATCATAGAGGGGGTAGTCAAATGTATATTTCTCCTGAAGAACTCGATGCGTTGGAGGATTTTCGGCCAGCAGTGCAGCGTGCGCTCTATTTAGCAGAACGTATAAATGGAACATGTATGCGCTATGTGTCCCATCATTATAATGATGCCTATACGATTATCGATGGAGTCAAAACAGACGGTACCCCTTTTCCACGGCACCTGTCGTTTGACTTTAACGATACATACTGTGCCTTAACGGACCGCTCTTCTGCAGAGGTGCTTCACATTCAAGACGCCCTCAGCTATGATAAAACGGCCGGGCTGGAAGTGACGAAGCAGCTTCAGATTCGTTCGTACCTCGGTGCGCCGATCCTGCTGAACGGCAGTGTTTTTTTTGGAACGATCGGGATGGCAGCTCCGGAGCCAAATGCCTTTTCAGATCAAGATGCGAAAACACTGAAGGTGATAGCAGCGTTTCTTGCTGCTGCAATCGAGCTGGAGTATGAGCACTGCAGGAACGTGAAAGCAGGCACTTATAAACGGGCAGCGCTGTCTCTGCTTCCGGCGGAGATTCCCGGTCTGGTCTGCTACAGCATTCGGTTGGATTTGTATCCGGACTGGAACGGCATGCTGGAGGAAACCGATCAGGCACACGTGGAGCACGTACTGACCACCCGTTTGAAACAGTATACGCAGCGAGAGCTGACGCTGTTTCAGCTGGAGCCGCTCAACTACCTGCTGCTCCTTTACGATGATGAGAAGCCGCTCGACAAGCTTTATGCGGCGCGCCAGCTGCACGATCATTTAACTGAACCGGTAAAATCCGGCGATCGTTTCATCAAGCCAGCAGTGGCAGTAGGGGTATCGGAATATGGGGAGGAGACCAATACCGAGTCGCTGATTCAGAAAGCCTACATTGCCTCTGTGCGCTCCAAAGCGACACACCGGGCAAAGACGGTTTTTACGCCGCCGGCAGCTAAAGCAGCCTCTGAAACGAAATCGATTATCGCAAGAGATCTGCCGCACGCTCTTGAACAAGAAGCATTCTCTTTCGTATATCAGCCGCAGTTTCATACGGTAACAGGCGCATTTTCCGGCGTAGAGGTGCTGCTGCGCTGGGAGCATCCGGACATTGGCTTCGTGAATCCAGAATGGGTGTTTGAAGTAGCCGAGCGTACAGGGATGCTTCTGGAAATGGACCGCTGGATTATGCAGAAAGCCGTCGAGGAGCTGAGTCCGCTTTATCGGATCCAGCCGTTTCAAGTATCGATTAATTTATCTTCTTTTCACGCCGATCCGCACGAACTCGCAGCCGTCATTCGCCAAACGGCTGAAAAAGGTCTTATCTCAGCCGAACACTTGACGTTTGAACTGACCGAGAACCCGGAGCCGGAATCAACCGAGCAGCTTCATTTGTTTCTGGAGTCGCTGAAAGAGACAGGAGTGCGAATCGCACTGGATGACTTCGGCAAAGGATACTCTTCAATGAGCTACATTCAGCGGCTGCCGATCCATACGTTGAAGCTGGACCGGACGTTCATTCAGGATTTAGACACGGACAGCGCCCACCGCTGGCTCGTCAAAGCGATGGTGACGATGGGGCGGCGTTTCCAGCTGTCAGTGATTGCAGAAGGAGTCGAGACGGAGGAGCAGCTGGCGTTTTTAAAAGAGTGCGGCTGTCCGTTCGTACAGGGTTATTACTTTGCACGCCCAATGCCGCTTGAATCTCTTAAGGAAAAACTGAAGCTGAATACCTACCGACGTGCAGGCTCTTAACAAAAGGATGAGCTTAAATACGTCTTACAGCTTCTTTTTTTCAGCCGTCTGCTCGTCTTTAAGCGAGCTGAGCATATAAATCAGACGGTCATACTCGTAAGCGGAGAGCGTCTCATACTGCTGCAGCTGACTCTGGATAAACTGGACCGTGTCGTTATCGACAGGGTCCTCTTTTTTGTCGAGAAAATAGGTCGCAATGGAGCTCGTGACCATTCCGATCAGACCGATTCCGAACACCATCAGAAGCACGGCAATACCCCGGCCCGTGGTGGTCACCGGCGCAATATCACCGTAGCCGACGGTTGTAGCCGTGACGACTGACCACCATACGCCGTCCATAAAGGTTTCGACACCCGGTTCAAGGTAGGTGACCGGGATGGCAGAGAGAAAGATTAAGATGCCGACTGCAGCGAGTGTTTTCATCAGACCATTCGTCCGTAAAATGGTATAAATCGGCGTCCGTTTCAGCAGCAGAGCGACCCGGATCAGACGGAAAAGCCGGATCAGACGGGCGAATTGAAAGATCGAATCAAGCGGGATGGCAGCAATAAAATCAAACGGATTCCGCTTGATAAATGCAGCTTTGTTATCTGCACGGAAAAGACGTATAAGGACATCTGTAAGCAGCACGATCCAGACGAGATGATCGAGAAAAACGAGATTCGATTCATAAAAAACAGTAGAAGCTGACCAGAGAATCAGCAGGACGAGCATCACTTCATAGGCAATTTGCAGCTTCTGCTTCATACATGAATACCCCCTAAGCATCTGACAAAAAGTATACAGGAGAGAAGGCAGGATGACACGGGCAGAAAGGCGGTGAGGTTTATATGGAGCACGGCGGTGATACAGACTAGAAAGGAGGGATTCGCATGATTCATATGCGTCCGCAAACGGAAGGTAATTACGTGGAGTATGAGGCGGAGGGCAAGCTGACGGAGGAGGAACATGAGCGCGTTTTTACAGAGTTAAAGGAGCGAATTCACAAATATGGAACCATTAGACTGCTTGTCGTGCTCCCGGAGTTTCCATCGATTGAAGCATCGGCTGTAAACGACCGGCTGCGCTTTGCTAAAGAACACCTCAGCAGCATCAACAAGTACGCGCTTGTGACGGATTCCAACACAGCCGCCGCAGCGGTGACACTCTACGACAAGCTCGCACAAACCGATTTTCAGACCTTCTCACCAGACGAGCTGAAGCAGGCGAGGACGTGGGTGAAGGAGTAAGGGAAGATGCATCAATGAATAGAATAGCTTTCGGCATGACGCCGGAGGCTTTTTTCTTCACCGTACCCGTGAATATCTAATGCTGCTTTCGCCTCAAGTTGTGTTCCTTTCGCAGGTAGTTGTGCAGCTTTCGCCGGCTGTTAAGTTGTTTTTGAAAGAGGAGGAAGCTGCCTGATTCTCTTTAATATATAGGCTCTGATACTATTCATTGTTGTTAAAAGGACATGTCACTGCAACTCGGCAGGCTTGCCGTAGACGAACTCCTCCGCTTCCTCGCTGCGCTGCGGGATCTTCCCGGTTCATTGGCGTCCGCCGGTTTCCGCTTCGTTCTAGCTTTGCAAAACAAAAGACATAGATGGTCTCTTTCTCCAACGTTCCTAATCTTAATAATGGAAAACAAGGCGACTTTTCAAGACGCCTGCGGAAAAAGAAAGCACGACGATCATCCCGGTCGAAAGGAAGGGAGAGCGGAAGGGTTTCTCCGCGGCAAGCGAAGAAAAAGGAGCCGCAGGCATACGTATTTCATCTCAACACCAGGCTTTAACAGAGCTAATATATAAAGGCCGGGTCTGCTATCATGATAAGATGGACTTTCGGACACAGATAAGCTCTCCGCCTCTGGATAAAATGTGATATAGTAGAGTCAGTTATGAAACCGGTACCAACTTTTAAGAAGTAAGGGGAGGCAGATGGTATGGCTACTATTTCAGATGTCGTGAAGCAGTCCGGTATTTCCAAATCGACCGTTTCACGTGTGATCAATAACCATCCTAACGTATCAAAAGAAAAACGGGAAAAAGTACTCCGGGCGATGGAGGAGCTGTCTTACACTCCTAACCTAGCGGCTAGAAAGATGCGCGGAGAGGTTAAATCCTCTATTGGACTCATTATTCCCCGGGTAGTAAATCCATTTTTTTCATATTTGATGGATGCGATCGAGCAAAAAGCGTCGGAGCATGGGATGCAGGTTGTATTTTTACAAACGAGAGAGCAGCCTGAAAAAGAGCTGGAATTTCTGAAGATGCTTGAACTAAAGCAAATTGACGGGCTGATTTTCACTTCCATTGAAAACGATCTGCCTGTACTTCGGTCTTTTAAGGAGTACGGCCCCCTCGTATTTTGTAATGAATACCTGGACGCTCCGGACATTCCAGTTGTACGGATTGATAATGAAAAGGCTGCATATGATGGAACCACCCATCTAATTGCCCGGGGGTATTCCAATATTGCCTATTGTACCGGGGGGCTGTTTGCGGAAGAAGGAAAGGACCGGGACCGGAATAGAGGCTTTCAGCGAGCGCTGAAAGAGGCTGGCTTATCCGTAAACCCGGAGTGGGTATTTACGGATAAGCACACAATGGAAGACGGAGCACAAGTTTTAGGGAGAATACTTGCAATGACAAGCCGTCCAGACGCGATCTTCACAGGAAGTGACGAAGTGGCAGCTGGTATAACAGCTGCGGCACGCGAGCATGAAATTCGCATTCCAGATCAGCTGGCTGTCCTTGGTTTTGACAATCAGCCGCTCTCACGATTGACGTTCCCCCAGCTGTCGACAGTGGAACAACCAGTCAAACAAATGGGGGAGCTCGCGGCTGAACTGATGATTGATTTATTTGAAGGGAAAGAGCTTCGGCAGGCAGTATATGAGCTTCCGGTCAGCATTATACAAAGAGAATCCACCTAATAATAAATTGTACTTGAAACCGGTTCCAAAACAATGTATACTCTGATTAACGTTTTGGAGCCAAATTTTTTTAATAATAATTGGGACCGGTCTCAAAAATAAAAAGGAGTGAGTAAAGGTGAAAAAAGTAAAAGCGGCAGGAATGTTGATGGTTGGAGCAGTGGTACTTAGCGCGTGCGGGGGTAACGAAGGAGAGTCTGGTGCTTCGGGTGATCAAATCACCATCGATATTTTTCAAGGAAAAGTAGAGTTCAGAGATCAGTTTCTTGCGCTTGCTGAGGAATATGAGTCGCAAAATCCGGATGTAACGATCGAATTTGGAGCAGTGGGAGGCGGCACAGATTACTTCACATCACTTCGATCGCGCTTCTCATCCGGAGATGCACCGGATGTTTTCAGTCTGGCTGGACCTTCAGAACTTGCTGACT
This sequence comes from Bacillus daqingensis, assembly GCF_042654445.1. NCBI lineage: Bacteria > Bacillati > Bacillota > Bacilli > Caryophanales > Bacillaceae > Bacillus > Bacillus daqingensis. The sequence continues at coordinate 68,554 of NZ_JBHSGK010000020.1, read as the reverse complement.
ACGAAGACTACGTGGAAGATCTGTCCGATTTAGAGGCAGTGGGAACGGCGCTTGAAGGAACACTCGACGGTATTACGATTGATGAGACGGTTTATGGAATTCCTTTTAATCAAGAGGGCTATGGCTTCATTTATAACAAGCAGGTATTTAACGAGGCTGGCATTGATGCTGAAGCGATCCAGTCATTCGAAGATTTAGAAGAAGCTGTGGAGACGCTGGACAGTCAAAAAGAAGAACTTGGAATTGAAGGGGTGTTTGCTCTTCCTGGTGCAGAGGCATGGGTGATGGGAAATCATCTGGCAAATGTTTACCTGGCAACGGAGTTTAATCATGACGTCATGGAAGCTTATGAGTCTGATTCAGTCGCGTTTGAGCGTGGAGATGAATACCAGCGCGTACTGGATCTGCAGGCAGAATACTCCATACAGCCGGTGCTGAATATGGACTATTCCCAGCAGGTCGAGCAGTACTTTTCGTTAGGCGACGCGGCTATTATTCAGCAAGGGGACTGGATTTATCCGACCCTGCAGCAAATGGATCCGGAATTTGCAGATGAGCATGTTGGAATTATGCCGATTCCATTGGAAGGCGAAGAGGGAAAGCTTCCCGTCGGAGTACCGAACTATTGGGTTATCAATAACGAGGCAGAGCCGGAAGTGATCGACGCCGCAAAAGACTTTTTCAATTGGATGTACGCGTCCGAAGAAGGGATTGAGATTGTGCAGGAGCAGCTGAACTTCATTCCGGCCCATGAAAACTTTGATCCGGAAGCCATCGCTTCGTCTCTTTCCAGGGACATCTATGAGCACGCGCTTGATGAACAAACTATCGGATGGGTGTTCCTTGGCTATCCAACGGCCTGGGGAGATGATTTGGGGGCTCATGTTCAGGAATACCTTGCCGGTGAAAGATCCTGGGAGGAAGTGCTGGAAGAAGCTGCACAGGATTGGGAAAGCCGGAGGTAGTAGAAGGGAGCGGAGGACAGGTGTGCTCGAGCCTTCGCATATTTATGACTGATTTTGATACAGGTGAGGAGTTTTTAAATGGAGAATAAACATCTGTCGTTCTGGCTGTTCCTGGCTCCGGTTTTGCTGGCGCTGAGTGTTGTCGTGCTGATTCCGCTCCTCTTCGGCGTATTTTATTCCTTTACCGACTGGAATGGACTCGGCTTTTCTGCCTTCGTTGGACTGGAACACTATACACGTCTGCTGCAGGACGGGCGTTTTCTGAGCTCGCTTTGGTTCACGATTCAATTTGCCTTTGTGACGGTTATACTGCTGAATGCTCTGGGACTCGGTCTGGCGCTTCTTGTGACGCAGAAACTGCGATCGAGCAACCTGCTGCGGACCATTTTCTTTATGCCGAATCTGATCGGCGGGCTGATTCTAGGGTTTATCTGGCAGTTTATTTTTATCAGTGTCTTCGCGGATCTCGGCGATCTTTTTGGGATAGCAGGATTGAATGGCTGGCTGACAACTGCGACCACCGGCTTCTGGGGACTCGTCATTTTAACAAGCTGGCAGCTGGCTGGCTACATTATGATTATTTACATTGCGTATTTGCAGAGTATTCCGGAAGAGCTCCTTGAAGCAGCGAAAGTTGACGGGGCTAATGCTTTTCAGCGCTTTCGCAACGTGACGTTTCCTCTGGTGGCACCTGCATTTACGGTGAGCATGTTTCTCACCTTGTCGACATCGTTTAAAATCTATGACCAGAATCTGTCATTAACAGACGGAGGACCGTTTAACTCAACGGAGATGATCGCGATGAATATCGTGTATACAGCCTTCAGCAGCAACGAAATGGCCTACGGTCAGGCAAAAGCGATCATTTTTTTCCTGTTCGTAGCGATCATTGCTGTCACGCAGGTTTACTACAATAAGAAAAAGGAGGTGGAAATGTGATGCCGCAGTCAAAAAAGAAGCGACTTCCTTTGCTGGAGATGTTTGGAGTTCTGCTGGCGCTCATTTGGCTCTCTCCTTTCTATCTGATGATTGTGAACGCGTTTAAAACAAACCGGGAAATCTTTCAGGATGTGCTCGGCCTCCCGTCAGAGGCGACTGTCGATAACTTTGTACAGGCATATATTGACCTGAATTTTTTACAGGCGCTATTCAACTCGACCCTCATTACGGCCATCAGTATTCTAGTTATTATCTTCTTTTCATCAATGGCAGGGTACGCACTTGCTCGAAACAAGAGTGTTATAAGCGGGATTCTTTTGCTGATTTTCGTCGCAGCGATGCTGATTCCGTTTCAGGCGGTTATGATCACGCTCACGTCACTGTTTGGTTCCTTTCATGCGCTGAACACCGGCGGACTGATCTTTATGTATTTAGGTTTTGGCTGCAGCCTGGCCATTTTCCTTTATCACGGAGCGATGAAAAGCATTCCGATTACGATGGATGAGGCAGCAAAAATCGATGGTGCCAACCGTTTACAGACATTCTGGTATATCATATTTCCGCTATTGAAGCCGATTTCTGTGACGGTGGCGATTTTAAATGTCATCTGGATCTGGAACGATTTCCTGCTTCCGTCACTCGTGTTGAGTACGTCAGAAGCAACGATTCCGCTTCGCATGTTCTCTTTTTTCGGTGAATACACAAGGCAATGGCATTTGGCTCTTGCAGGACTGACCATCGCCATTATCCCGGTTATCATTTTCTACTTCTTTGCACAGAAGCAGATTATTAAGGGAGTCTCTGAAGGAGCAGTGAAATAAAGGAGGGTGATGATGGAGAGAATGATGTCGTTCTTCAGCTGGACAGCAGCATTTGCCGGAATGAATGTGATTTGGCTGTTCGGAAATGCCCCGCTTCTTTTTGGGGGATTTCTCTACGTGCATGGATATGCAGGTCTCCCTTTCTTTCTCATGCAGGTGGTGCTGGCAGGGACCTTCCTGACACTGCCACTTACGATCGCCCTGTTTCGGGCGGCGGGGAGGATGATGATAGAAAAAGAAACAGATGGCGCGGGAAAATGGATGATCGCAGATTCATGGTCAGCTGCAAAACGGGGGATGTATATGCTGCCGATAACAGCAGCGTGGGGTCTGTGGATCATCCTTTATACGGAAACATCCTCTGTTACAGCCGGGGCAGCCCTGCTCGTCCCGCTGGTATTTCTGCTCGCCTTTACAGTGTCTTTTTGTATGATGGAAGCGCAGCGGGTTACAGGCAGCACCTACCAACGGGCGTTTCTGCTGACCTTCGGGAGACCCGGATTATCCGCTTCGTTTGCTGGCACGGTGCTGGTAGCGGTCTATGTATCCGTTAACGGCTACCTCTTTTTAGCGCTGTTTTTCAGCGCTTCGCTGACCGCGTGCGTCCTGTACAGCTTATATGAACAGCTTTATAGAAGATTCGAAAAGACAGGAGGGATTGTATGACGCAAAAATGGTGGCAGGACGCCGTTGTTTACCAAGTCTATCCGAAAAGTTTTCAGGATTCTAACGGGGACGGTATCGGTGACTTGCAGGGTGTCATTCAGAAGCTGGATTATTTACAGGATCTGGGTATTCGTATTATCTGGCTCAGTCCGGTATATGCATCTCCAATGGACGACAATGGGTATGATATTTCTGATTATCGAGCGATTGCAGCAGAATTTGGCACGATGGCTGATATGGAGGAGCTGCTGACAGAAGCAAAGATGCGTGGAATGGAGATTCTCATGGATCTCGTGATTAATCATTCTTCGGATGAGCATGCCTGGTTTCAAGAATCCCGGCAAAACCGGACAAACTCGAAGCACGACTGGTATATTTGGTGCGACCCAAGGGAAGATGGCACAGAGCCGAATAATCTTCGTTCGATCTTCGGAGGCTCCTGCTGGGAATTTGATGAAGCCCGGGGGCAGTATTATTTTCATTCCTTCTCAAAAAAACAGCCTGATTTAAACTGGGAGAATCCAGAAGTGCGGAAAGCGCTTTATGACATGATTAACTGGTGGCTGGAAAAGGGAATTGCGGGTTTTCGAGTAGACGCTATTACCTTTATTAAGAAAAACGATCATTATGCGGATGTCGTACCCGACGCGCCGGATGGAACAGCTGTTGTGAAGCCGAATAATCCAGGTATTGGAGAATTTCTGATGGAATTAAAGCAGGAAACGTTCGACCGCTATGATGCCTTAACTGTAGCGGAGGCACCGGGTGTACCGCTGGAACAGATGCCTGAATTTGTTGGGGAGGAAGGCTACTTCAGTATGCTGATTGAGTTTGATCACGTTGACCTCGATATTGATGAAAGCGGCAGGTGGTACCGTCTCCAGGATTGGAATCTCCTCGATTTTAAGCGGGCAATTGCCGGCAGTCAGGAAATGATCAACCGAATCGGCTGGAGTGCTCTTTATTTAGAAAATCACGATCAGCCTCGCTCGCTGAACAAATTCATCCCGGAAGCCGATCACGGGGTAAGGACGGCAAAGCTTTTGGCGGTCACGTATTTTCTACTGAGAGGGACACCGTTTATTTACCAAGGGCAGGAGCTTGGCATGACGAACGTATCCTATACCTCAATTGAGGATTACAACGATTTATCTACTATCGACCAATATCAGGCTGCTGTTCGGGAAGGAATCGCAGAAGAAGAGGCCTTTGCACTTGTTGCAAGACGCAGCCGGGATAACTCCAGGACGCCGATGCAGTGGTCGGAAGAACAGCACGGTGGATTTTCGTCCGGACATCCATGGCTCGCAGCCAACCCGAATTATGCAATAATAAATGCGGAGCAGGCTGTATCAGATGAGGCATCTATCTTTCACTTTTATAAGCAGCTGACTGCGCTCAGGCGGGCGTCTCCTTATAAGGAAATACTCGTGCATGGTACATTTGAGCATGTGAATGAACATCACCCGTATGTGTTCAGCTATAAGCGGATTCTGAGGGGGAAAGTTGTTATGGTTATTTGCAGTTTTTCAGCGAAAAGCGAGAAGCTGAAATTGCCGCACAATCCTGTAGTAAGAATAATAGGAAACGATGAAAAGACAGAGGCAGAGGGACGCAAGATCACGCTGAAACCTTACGAAGCGGTTGTTTTTGAATGTGAATAAAGAGGTGGATGAAAGGATTAACAGTTAACGGGAAGCTTTACTCGATCATGTATCTGTCTCTTCCACAGAAGCAGCTCTATAAAAAAGCCGGCGATGATTTGATATCGCCGGCTTCTTTACTTGTCTAGCACGATCTTTGCTTTATCTGGTTCAACGGGATAAAGAAGCGGCAGCTGCATGCCGGTATACTTCCATTGCAGCAGCGGCGGCGCGCCCGGTGATGACAGGTGCTTCAAAAAAGGAAAGAGCAGACTCCAGCGCGAAGAGTACGTGATACACATTTTCTTTACGTGCAGAATAGCCCATAGACCCGATGCGCCAGATCATCCCTTTCAGCGGACCGAAGGAAGAGGCGATTTCCACGCCAAATTCATCAAGCATCAGCTGTCGGACAGCTTCTTCATCGATCCCCTCCGGTACACGGATGCAGGTAACTACAGGCAGTTTAGCTTCATGGTTATTATAGACCTCAAGCCCCATCGCTTTCACGCCTGCGATAATGGCTTCCTCATGAAGCAGGTGGCGGGAAAAACGTTCCTCGAGTCCCTCAGTCTGTATAACACGAAGAGCCTCATAAAGGGCATACAGCATGGAAGTGGCTTCCGTATGATGGTTTAAGCGCCGCGGACTCCAATAGTCCTGAAGCTGTGTCAGATCAAAATAATTGCTCCGAACAGGAGGAGCTTCTGATTCTGCGTCATGCTCTGTACGGATCCCGCGTTCCACTTGTTTACGCGGATTCATTTTAGCAGCCGCCCGGCTATTAAATGAAACAGGCGATGTGCCGGAAGGGCCGGATATACATTTTTGTGTTCCGCCCGCGACGGCATCTACATACCAGTCATCCATACGGAATTCGACCCCGCCAATCGTCGCCGTTGCATCTACTAGAAAAAGAGACCCGTGTTCGCGGCAGGCTGCACCAGTTTTCAGCAAAGGCTGCATGCAGCCAGTCGAGGTCTCGCCATGAACGACGGCCGTGATAACCGGGTTGATGTCATGAACAGCCTGAATGATCGTCCTCTCTTCAAACACAGAACCCCATTCCGTTTCAATTATACGTACATCAGCTCCGCAGCGCTCGGCGATTTCAGCAAGCAAGTAGCCAAATCTGCCATAGATGGGGACGAGAACCCGGTCTCCCGGTTCGATCAAACTGACCATCAGGGCCTCCATTCCTGCTCGGGAGGTGCCGTCGATGGGGAAAGACCACTCATTATCTGTCTGGTACAAATTCCGAACAAGCTTCATCGTCTGATTCATTAAATCCGTGAACATCGGATCGAACTGGCCGATGATCGGTGAACTGAGTGCTTGAAGCACTCGTGGATCTGCTTCTACGGGGCCTGGTGTCATAATGGTTCTCTTTGGGGGAATAAATGATTGATTCATGGTCATTTCTCCTTCCAGGCCCATGACGAAAGGGCCTTCTCTAATATCGCGATTCCGTTTTCCAAGTACTGCGGCTCTGTATATTCATCTGGATGATGGCTCAAGCCGTGACGACTTGGCACGAACAGCATTGCAGCAGGAACGCTCCTCCCTACTACTTGCGCATCATGTCCAGCCCCGCTGTACATCAACTTATGTGTGAGCTGTTCCTGCTCACAGATTTCATGTAGATCGTTTACCATCTGTTCATCCATCGGAACAGCCTCAATGGTTACAAATCGCTGCACGTCCAGCTTGACGTTATGCTCATCGGCGATGGCAACACATGCTTTTTCGAGCTGTAAAACGTGGGCGGTGAGTTTTTCATCTTCAGGATGACGAACGTCAAGTGTGAATGTTACCTCTCCAGGAATCACATTGACCGATCCCGGTGCTGCTTCAATCGTGCCTACTGTCGCAACAAACGGATCGCCGGCTTCTTTCGTCAATCGGTTTATGGCTGTGATCATCAAAGCAGCCGCTTCAAGTGCATCCCGGCGCATGTTCATCGGCGTGGTCCCGGCGTGATTAGCACTTCCGGATATCTGATAGGTAAATCGCTGCTGACCCACGATTGCTTTGACAATGCCGAGATGGTCACCGCTTTGTTCCAGCTGCTGCCCCTGTTCGATATGAAGTTCAATAAAACGCTCAATATCAGAGCGTCCGGTAAATGATAAAGATGCTGTCAGTCCCAGCGCTTCCCTCGCTTGATTGACAGAATGACCGGCAGCATCTTCTGCTGAGAAATCTTCTTCAGAAGCATCGCCTACTATATAGCGGGAACCAATATAAGCAGTTTTAAAGCGACTTCCTTCTTCTTCGCAGAAGATTGCTGCTTCCAGCGTTTTGTAAGGAGTTCCGTACGTTTTCCATGTATGATAGACGGCGTGTATACCTGCTAAAACACCGTATGCACCGTCATATTTACCGCCATTTTTTACTGTATCAAGATGGGAGCCGGTTAAAATAACGTCATCTGTTTCGCCTTGTATCCGTCCAAATACATTACCGGCGGCATCTTCGTAAACGCTGAAACCAAGGGATTTCATATAGGCAATCAAGGCTTCACGTGCGTCCTTCCATGCTTTTGAATACAAAAGGCGTGTGACGCCAAGCGTGCTTTCTGAAAAAGTAGCCAGCCAGTCCAGTTTTTGATGGACATTTTCTCTCGTTGACAGCATCATATCTCCTCCTACACATCGATACCTTCACATTAGCGGGGCCAAATCGAATTGTCATTATATGAACTGTACAATACTCGTGGCATCATTGTATGATATGTCTAATAATAAAGAGGAAAGCAGCAAACCAAGCAGTTAGAATATCTGACATAAGGGTGTGAAAAAAATTGGATGTAAACACATTAAGAACAAAATCCCAGCTCGGAAAAGGCGAAATGGCAGACCTGCAGGCTGATGGTTCGGTAGAGGTGCGTTCTGTGAACATGATGGATGCTCCCGATATTGAACGCTATTTAAAACCGGGACAGCTCCTGCTTACTACCGGCTATTCACTGAAAGATGAACCGGGCAGACTGACTGACTTAATCCGCCACATGGCTTCGGTAGGCTGTGCTGGTCTTGGTATCAAATCTACAAGGTTTTTAGGGGGCTTGCCGCTCGAAGCGATCCAAGCTGCAGCTGAGGAAAGGCTGCCTTTAATCGACTTACCAGAAGAAATTGCTCTAGGTGACCTTGTCCACGAGATCATGGCCCTGATTTTACAAAGTAAAGAAGCCGAGCTCCGGGAATCGAAGCAGTTTCATGAACGACTCAGCAAGCTGCTGCATCAGGAGGATGGCTTAACACTTGTTATGAGGGAGCTGGAACGAAAGCTGCAGGGGGATGCCGTTTTAATGGATGGTATGGGCCAGCTGCTTTATCTGCGGCACGAAGCTGATGGCCCGGTTGTCCGGGCGCTTCGTCCCGAACCGCCGCTTACAAAGGAAGGGGTGAAAACAGAAGGGTGGACCATCTATCCAATAGAAGCCGGGCATGGCAGAAACGGGTATTTTTTCATCCGGCATTCAGGCCGTCTGTATGAGATAGATACGCTGCTTCTTTCACAGGCTGCTAATGTAGTCTCGTTTGAATTGTTAAAGAGGCAGGCGCTGCAGCAGCATGAACGCATGATGAAAAACGCCTTCTTTAATGATGTGTTGGAACGAAGGTTTCAAACAAATGCAGAAATCATGTCCCGGGGAAGGTACTACGGCCTTCAGGAGGACCTGCTTTACCTTTCTGCTGTCGGTCAGGCAGGATTGGAGAGACCTGGAAGCAGCGAAAAGGAGATGTACGAGCAGCGCAATCGAATCCAGGATTTACTGGAAGAAGCACTGCCGGAACAGCTTTCGCATTATGTGTTGTTCACAAAAGGCGGTCTCTTCGTACTATTAGCGGGAACGCCGTTTTATCACGAAGAAGTGGAGCAGCAGTTTACCGATACATTGGCAGATATTCAGACGATGGTGAAGCGGGCTCTCCACACCGACCTTTCCTTTGGGATTGGGAGCGGAGCCTATCAGCTGACTGATTTACCAAAAACGTGGCAGGATGCTGTAGAAGCTCTGCATGCTGGGATGCATGCCTATAATGGACCATTTATTCAGTCCAGTCGAACAAAGGGAATGCGTCAGCTGCTTGCGATGATCCCGGAAGAAAACCGCCAATCCTTTATTCAGGCTGCGCTCCAGCCACTGCTCAGCATGGAAAATGAAAAAGAAAAAACAGGACTTTTGGATACGTTGGACAGCTATCTTGCCAGTCAAACGAACATTGCGAAAACCTCGGAGATGCTTGGTGTGCATCGCAACACGGTCTTGTTTCGACTAAAAAAATGCAGAGAACTTTTAAATCGGGATATAAAGGAAGAAACCGCTTCCTTAGAGCTTCGCATTGCCCTGTACCTGCTTGACTTTTCAGAAAAATAAATTAGTTCGTCAGGAAAGCTGACACTTGCATCATACTTATGAAAAAGAACAGATAAGCAGAAGCGTCCGTTATAACGACGGTGTTTCTGCTTTTTTATTGTGCATTCATGCTAATAAACAGCCAAGGGGTTAGATGCTGTGCATAATGATGGAGACCTTGCCTCGGATTAGACTGAACTCATTCACTTATTCAGGAGGCGTACACGATGAATTACATTTTACGGAGGGCAGCCGTTCCGACAGAGCATGGCTGGCAGCAGAAAGATATTGTGATCTCAAATAAATCGATTCGTGCTATTTCTCCGCCAGGGAGCGAGTCCGGAGAAGGAATGGATGCAAAAGGACTGGCAGCTTTCCCAGGGCTGATAGATGTGCACGTTCATTTAAATGAGCCGGGACGCACAGACTGGGAAGGGATGCACTCCGGATCTAAGGCGCTTGCGGCGGGCGGTGTCACCACCTATTTTGACATGCCGCTGAACAGTGCGCCGCCGACATCCACCGCAGCGAGGCTGAAGCAAAAGCAGCAGCTGGCTGAAGTAAAATCCTGTATTCCCGGGAGATTCTGGGGCGCACTCATGCCGACAAGCGTGGAGAGCCTCCAGGAGATGCACGAAGCAAGAGCAATTGGATTTAAAGCCTTTATGTCGAGAGCCGGCACGGATGATTTCCATCACGCAGATGATGAAACGCTCTTGAGGGGCATGGAGAAGATCGCTGCATTGGGCAGTATTCTCGCTGTGCACGCTGAATCGGATCACTTGATCAACTGGCTGACCACGAAAGCGAGGGAAGAAAGCCGTGAATCAATGAAAGATTATGAACAGACAAGACCGATTCAGGCCGAGGTAGAAGCGGTGGAGCGCGTGCTGCTCTATGCCGAATGGACGGGCTGCCGTACTCACATCTGTCACATCAGCTCAGGAGCAGCTGCAGAGGATGTCCGGCGGGCAAAAGACCGCGGAGTGGCAGTGACTGCTGAAACGTGTCCGCATTATTTAAGTATTTCTCTTGAAGAAGCGGAAGAGATCGGGACGCTTGCGAAATGTGCACCGCCACTGAGAACAGAGGCTGAGCGGGAAAAGCTCTGGCAGGCGCTGGAGGATGGGACACTTGATTTAATTAGCTCAGATCACTCGCCGGCGCCGGCTGCCATGAGAGATGGAACGGTTTTACGTGCCTGGGGCGGAATCGCAGGTGCCCAGCAGACGATGGATGTCCTGCTGACAGAAGGGTTGTATAAACGGGGAATCAGTCCGCAGCAGCTGATTCAGTGGACGCACACAGCTCCGGCCGCTATTTTTGGTCTTCATGAGAAAAGAGGACTGACGGAAGGTTCGTCTGCGGATATTACCCTGGTGGATCTGTCGATCAGCAGAGAGCTTCGTGAAGCAGAATTGCTCCAAAAGCATAAGGAAAGTCCTTATATCGGAAGAACGTTTCGAGGGAAAGTTGTATGGACGATGGCAGTTGGACAGATTGTGTTTGAAGCAGCAAAACAAGGGGAGAGGATGTAACCATGGCAAAGCGAGCAGAAGAGTTGAAGCAATATAATGATACGCAGGAACAGATGGGCACGGAGCCTGAAGAAAGCGGGTCTAAATGGCGTTTTCCGCACATTTACGTGCTGCTTGTTATGTTTATCGCATTAATGAGCCTTGCCTCGTATGTGATTCCAGCGGGGGAATATGAGCGTATAGACGGACCGGCTGGACAGGAAATGATTAATGCGGAAGAATTCAATTTTATTGAAGCAGCTCCAATCGGACTGATGGACTTTTTGACTGCTGTACCAAACGGATTGATTGATGCAGGACCGGTCGTCTTCTTTACCTTTATGATCGGCGGCGTCTTTATGGTCATGCATGCAATCGGACTGATTCAGTTTGGCGTTGACCGGCTGACGAGGAAATTTATGAATCGAAAAGTGCTCATTATTCCGGTGCTTGTCGTGTCGTTTGCTTCAATCGCCGCTTTTGTCGGAACCCCGGAATTAAGCCTGTTGTACGTGCCGATTTTAATTCCGCTGATGATTCAGCTCGGCTACAATAAAATGATGGCAGCGGCGGTCGCCCTTATTGCAACCTCCGGAGGCTTTCTTGGATCGATTACCAATCCGGGAACAGTCGGGCTCTCGCATCAGCTTGCAGAGCTTCCGATGTATTCCGGTGCTGCGTATCGGGCACTCGTGCTGTCAACGATTATTCTGGCAGGCGTATTGTTTTTAATCTGGTATGCTAAAAAACTGGAGCGCAATCCGGAGCTTGTCGAAGAGGACCGGCAGGAGTTTGAGGAAAAGGGAGGACTTGAGCAGGAAGGACCGGTGGAGCTGTCGCTGCGCGGACGTATTGCCGGGATCGTTGCGATTTTGATGTTTATCGGCATGATCGTCGGGGTGCTGACGTTCCGCTGGGATTTCGTACAGTTGGCAGGTTATTTTCTTGCTATGGGGATTGTAGTCGGAATTGTCGCCGGCCTTTCCGGGGACAGGCTCAGTGAAGCGTTTAACGATGGTTTTCGTCAAGTGCTCATGGGCGCGATGATTATTGGAATTGCCAGAGGGGTAGCAGTAGTTATGGAAGAAAGCCAGATCATCGATACGATTATCTTCGGGCTCTCAACGGTCGTCAGTCAGCTGCCGCAGTCGGTTACGATTTTAGGGATGCTTGGATCACAAGGGTTTTTCAATTTCTTTGTCCCATCTGGAAGCGGCCAGGCACTGATTACGATGCCGATCATGATTCCGCTGGCAGATTTGGTTGGGACCACTCGTCAGACGGCGATTCTTGCTTTTCAGCTTGGAGACGGTATTTCCAACATTCTCTTTCCAACCTCCGGTTACTTTATGGCAACGATTGCCGCTGCGGGAATTTCCTGGTGGAGATGGACGAAGTTTATTTTTCCACTGCTCATTGCCTGGACGATCATAGGGTCTGTGTACCTGCTGATCGCTCACAGCATCGGCTGGGGTCCGTTTTAAAACGATGCAGATAAGCCTTCGGCGTGGTGCCGAAGGCTTGTTTTGACCGCGCTCGTGAATATCTAATGCTGCTTTTGCCTCAGTGTTCCAATCGCAGGTAGTTGTGCAGCTTTCGCCAGCCGGTAAGTTGTTTTTGAAAGGGCGCCCTCTTCAGTACAAAAAAGCCCGTCCGGAATAGAATCCGGCCGGGCTTTCATCATGATTTTTACAGGCTTAATCGGCCGGCGTCTTCCAGTTTGGCATACTTCAGCTTGTGATAGGCAACGGCGCCGATCAGGCCGGCGTCGTTTTTGAAACGGCACGTGTCCACTTCCGTTTGAAACACACGGTCAACGTAAGCCAGCTGAGAGCGGATTTCACTTAGAAAGGCCGGGCGTGCTGTGATGCCGCCGCCGATCAGCACCTTCTCCGGGTTAAGGACAGATACAATATTGTAAATGCCGACTGCGAGCGTCTGGTAAAATGCATCTACAATCTGCACGGCTACCGGCTCTCTCCGGTCATAGGCTTCAAAGACGCGCTCTCCTGTGACGTCAGCGAACGGCAGATCAAGATACTTGGCATACTGTTCCCGTACAGTCGTCATCGAGGCGTTGCAGCTGAGTCCGTCATATTCGGGGCTGCTGCTGTGAATGCCGTGGGTGATCATAAAGCCGAACTCGCCGCCGCGAAAAGCATGGCCGCGGTAAAGCTGATCATTTAAGAAAAGCGCGCCGCCGATTCCGGTGCCGACAGTCAGGCAGACAAAGTCTTTCAGGTCCGTGCCGTGACCGAGCCATTTTTCTGCGAGAGCGACACAGTTCACATCGTTCTCGACAGAAACGGGAAGACGGTGTTCCCGTTCAAGCGCTTCCTGGAGATTAAAGTGGTCAAATGACTTTACGGCTCCACCCATTTCAATGTATCCGGTCTCCGGATGAATGAAGCCGGGGGCGGATACAGCGACACCCTGCACGCGTGCGCGGTGCGTGCGGATGACGTGATGAATGCCGTTTAAAATCGTTTCACCGCAGCCGTGATTTGCTGCAAACTGTCCTTTCTCTGCAATAACTCCGTGAATGTCGACGAGGCCCCATTTGACGCTCGTACCGCCGATATCAAAGGAAGCAAATAGATGCTGGTTCACTGGCTGTTCACCCTGCCTTTCCAAAGGTTGGCTCCATGCTGCTGAATCGTCTGCTGGTACCAGAAAAAGCTTTTCTTTTTAATCCGTTCCAGACTGCGTGCGTCGTTTTCATCCCGGTCAATATACACGAAGCCATACCGCTTCTGATAGCCGTTCAGCCAGCTGAGCAGATCAGTAAAGGACCATGTGCAGTACCCGATAACATCCACGCCGTCCTGGAGGGCACTGCCAATTTCGCGAAGGTGGGCAGCCAGGTAATCAATTCGGTAGTCATCATGAATTTCCCCGTCCTCCAGCTTATCAAACTCTCCGAGGCCATTTTCCGAAATAAGAATAGGAAGACCGTAGCGGCTGTGGATACGGCGCATGCCGATACGCAGTCCTGTCGGATCAATTTCCCAGTCCCAGTTCGTCGTATCGAGGTTCGGGTTGCGGATCGTCTTAAACAAGCCTGGAACGCCGGAATCAGAGGACGTTCCCTTTTTACCGGTAGTATTCATCTTTCCTTCGGAAATGCCGTCCAGCGGATTACGTTCCACGGTCGTCGTCTGATAGTAATTAATGCCCATGAAATCAGGGCGTCCGAGACGAAGCAGCGCCATGTCACCTTCCTCTATCTCCGGAGCCTTGCCTTGCCGCTGCAGGTGCTCAAAAATGGTTTCCGGATAGCGGCCCCATGCATATACGTCCATGTACCAGTGATTCATCATCTCTTCCGCATTTTCAGCCGCGAGCACGTCCTCCGGATGACTCGTATAGGGATACACCGGACTTAAGGCAAAGCTTGGACCGACCTGTCCGTTTGGCACGAGCTCCCGGAAGGAGGCAATCGCCTTGGCATTGGCAAGGTTTGCGATATGATTTGCTTGGAACATGCGCTTTTCGTCCTTCACCCCTGGAGGATGAATCCCGGAGCGGTAGCCGAGGCCGATAAAAATATTCTGTTCATTAAGCGTCACCCAGTATTTAACGCGGTCCCCGTAGCGTTTAAACAGCGTCACGCAGTAATTATGAAAGTCATCGATGATACTGCGGGATTCCCAGCCGCCGTATTCATCCATGAGTGCCTGCGGCAGATCCCAGTGATAAACGGTTACGATCGGCTCAATATTGCTGGCGAGAAGCGTATCAATCAGCCGGTCGTAAAAGGCAAGCCCTGCTTCATTTGGCTCGCCGCGTCCCTCCGGAAAAATGCGTGTCCATGCAATCGAGAAGCGGTATGCTTTCAATCCCATTTCTGCCATGAGACGAACATCCTCTTCCATGCGGTTGTAATGATCGACAGCGGTATCGCCGTTTGTATCTTTATAGGTCGTACCTGGCTGCTTCGTGTAGACGTCCCAGACGGATGGCCCTTTTCCGTCCTGATCCCAGGCACCTTCAATCTGATAGGCAGCAGAGGCAGAACCCCATAGAAAAGACGTTGAAAAAACCGGCTGTTGCGGATGATACATAGCTAATCCCCTCCAGAATAATTAGAGCGCTTACCGAAAACGGTTTCGTAACTTGAGTATAAAAGAGAGAACTCTCCATGTCAAAGGATTTTCCAGTAAAGGCATGAACCTTTATCAAAAGAAAATACCGTTGATTTTCGAAAAAATATAAAACGGTTTCGTTGGTGCGGTTTTTCTTGATAGAAAATGATATGATGGAGGCATCGATACAGAACGGCGGAGCAGCAGGCTGCCGTCTGAAAGGGAGCGTCAGCAATGAAAATGACGATTAAAGAGATAGCGAAACTTGCAGGAGTATCGCAGGCGACCGTATCTAAAATCATTAATAACTATGATGATGTCGGGGCCAAAACGAAGGAACGGGTGCTCGGCATTATGGAAGAGTACGGCTATCGGCCTTCCTATGCCGCCCAGTCACTCGTGAAAAAAGTGACGAAGGTGATCGGCGTCATTTATGCTGGTAAAATCAACGCGAATTTTAATCATCCGTTCTTTGTGGATGTGATGAGCACCTTTAAGAAAACGATGGGGATGGAAGGATATGACCTGCTTTTCTTCTCAAACGAACAGTTCCATAAAAACGACGAAAATTATTTAGCCCGATGTCAGCATTATAACGTAGACGGCTGCATCATTATTGGCGGAGATGAAGTGGAACCGTCCGTTTATGAACTCGACCAGAGCGACATTCCGTGCATCGGGATTGATCTGACGCTCACCGGCAGCCATTCCGGCTACATTATGACGGATAACGCGAAGATATCAGCGCTTGCAGTCGAGCATTTTTATATGCTGGGCCAGCGTGAGATCGGCTTTATTGGAGGGAAACAATCGTCGAATATTTCACGTGAACGGCTCGAAGGGTTCCGGGACGTGATGCAGACTTACGGTCTTCCGGTAAAGGAAAATTGGATTCGCTACGGTGATTTTTTTGAAGACAGCGGCTATGAAGCAATGAAAGAGCTGCTGAAGCTTGACCACGTACCGAAATCTGTTTTTGCTGCTTCGGATTTGATGGCGATGGGAGCGATGCGTGCTGTGAAAGAGCTGCACGGGTCGATTGACGATTTTTCCATCATCGGCTGCGATGATATTACAGCCTCTAAACATACGGATCCACCGCTGACGACAGTAAAACAGGATAAAGACAAAATCGGGCGGATGGCAGCGTATATATTGAAAGATATGATTCACGATCAAATTGAGCGGACGGCGGTCAAGGTTGAACCGGAGCTGATTGTGCGGTCTTCCTGCGCGCCGGGCAGGCGGGTCCGCTAGGGGGAACACCGATGAAAATGATTGAACGGACGACGGAATGGATTTACCGCCTGGCCCTCTTAAATCTTTGCTGGATTTTCTTTACGCTGCTAGGGGGCGTCGTGCTCGGCGCCGGCCCGGCTACTGTGGCACTTTATGGAGCGTTATCCGATCAGGTACAGGGAGAACGCGGCAGCAAATCGCTGCCCGCGCTCTTTTTTCAGTATTATAAAGCGCATTTTCTGCGGGGGAGTCTGCTATTCGTCGCGGCCGCGGGCTTATCTGCGTTAGTAACGCTGAATGTGTATACCGCGTTTCGCATCGAAGGATGGGCGGCGGGCCTTTATCTTGGCTTTGTGCTCTTTTTAACGGTACTGGCGGCGGTCTTTGTCTTCTATAGCTTTCCGCTGCTGGCGATTGGCGGGGAAGGGATCCGCCGTACGATTATGAAAGCCTATCTGTTTGCGTTTTATGCACCGGCCTTAACATTGTCAGCTTTTCTCGCTGCAGGTGCAGTCTGGTACATGGTGTACGTGTTTCCGGTGCTTGTTTTCTTTTTTGCGGTCAGCGCGCCGGCAGCAGTGGTAACAAGAATCCTGCTTTATCTCCAGGAGCACCTGCAGAAGCGGATATAATTTTCAGAAAAAAAATTAAAAAGAAAGCGTTGACATTTTAATTAGCGCGCTATACAATTGCCTTACGAAACCGATTTAGTAAATTTATCTGACAAACGAACAAGAAAAAGCTGAGCGCTGAAAATGCCGGCTTCTCTCTTTTTTGAAATTTACGAAACCGGTTTAGGTACTAGCGTCAGGTTGTGTTTTGGTTGGTTTTCATACTTGAATCAAGGGGGATTTTATGATGAAAAAAGCAAGTGTATTGACGGCTCTTCTTTCTGTGACAGTTCTGGCAGCCGCCTGTGGTGGAAACGATGAAGATGCGCAGGCAGATAACAGCAACGCAAGCAATGCCAGCAATGAGGTGGCAACGGAAGATGAGGAAGCAGAATTAACAAGCCTCGGATCAGAGGATGCAGACGTTGAGCTTTCATTCTGGCTGTTTGGTGCTACTGGCTATCCGGAGCTCGCTGAAGAGTACGTTGAAGAAAATCCAAATGTAAACATCACCTTCCAGGAAATCGATATGGAAGACCACCATAACAACCTGTTTACAGCATTATCAGCCGGAAGCGGCGCGCCGGACATGGCAGCCATTGAAGTATCTGAAATTGACGGCTACAAAGGCGCTGAAGACCGGTTCCACAACTTATACGATCTCGGAGCAGAAGAAGTCGAAGAAGACTTCCTCGACTGGGTTTGGGAAGTAGGCTCCAGCGTTGAAGGTGACTTCCAGTTTGGACTTCCGACAGATATCGGACCGACTGTTATGTTCTACCGTGCGGACATTTTCGAAGAAGCAGGACTTCCAACGGAGCCTGAAGATGTCGAAGCAGAAATTCAGACGTGGGATGACTACCGTGCGGCATCGGATCAGGTATTAGAGGAAGCTGGCGTACCGATGGCAGGAAACCCGGAAACAGTTTACAACGCAAAGCGTGACCAGGCTCCGGAGCAATATTTTAATGAAGAGGACGAGCTGATTCTCGACTCTACTCCTTACGTGGAGGGTGCATTCTTTGATACATCCGAGATGATTGAAGACGGTCATATTGATAACTATGGCATGTGGACGCCGGAGTGGGGCGGCGCGATGGACGACGGCGGTTACGCAACACTGCTTGCACCAGCCTGGATGCAGGGTGTTATCAAGGACAACGCTCCCGACCAGGAAAACTGGAGAGTTGCGGCAATGCCTGAGGGCGGCGGTAACTGGGGCGGATCGTACATCACGATTCCTGAGCAGTCCGAGCATCCTGAAGAAGCGTACGACTTCCTGACGTGGCTTCTGGCACCGGAACAGCAGCTGAAAGCATTTGAAAACATGGGTCTCTTCCCATCTGCACCGGCAGTATACGAAATGGAAGAATTTCAGGATTACTCCGATGACTACTTCGGCGGACAGAACACCGCTCAGGTATTTGCGGACAGCGCTCTTGAAAACGAACACGTGCATAAGGGAGCTCAGTACGGCGATGTAAACTCTGAAATCCTTGCAGGTCTCGATAACGTCTATGACGGCATCGATCCGGAAGAAGAGTGGGAAGACATCCTGACACGGGTGGAACAGAGAATTTCCAGATAAGCTGCATGCAGAAGAGGGGGAGCGTGGCGTTCACGCCATGCTCCTTTCTGCATCCGGGCAGCTGCAAGGAGGAACAGCATAATGTCTGAAGCGGTCAGAAAGCAAAGCGGGCCAGGTCATCAGCCGCCGGCAGAAACATCTAATCAGCCTCCGTCTCCGCAAAAGCCAAAAAAGAGACGGATTTCACAGAAGCACCGGGATATGGCTTCTGGCTATATGTTCATTTCCCCATTCTACTTATTGTTTGCCGTGTTCGGCGTTTTTCCCATTCTCTTCAGCTTCTACCTCGCTTTTTTCCGGTGGGACGGGCTTGGGGACATGGAATTTGTCGGACTGAACAATTTCAACATCATTTTCAATGATCCGTTATTCTGGAAGTCGCTGTATAACACCATCATCATCGGGCTCATGGGAACGGCGCCTCAGCTTATCGTCGCCCTGCTGCTCGCCTTTGCCCTGAACTCGGCGCTGATCAAATATCAGAGCATCTTCCGGCTTGCAATCTTTCTGCCGTATGTAACATCTATCGTTGCAGTGGCCATCATTTTCAGTGTTATTTTCAGCAACCAGGATTCCGGGCTGATCAACTCGTTCCTCGGTCTGTTCGGTATCGAGCCAATCACGTGGACTCGTTCCGAATGGGGCGCGAAGGTTGCCATATCAGCGATGATTTTCTGGCGCTGGGTCGGCTATAACACGATTATTTATCTGGCAGGGATGCAGGCGATTCCAAAGGACCTGTATGAAGCTGCCAAAATTGATGGTGCATCGCTGCGTCAGCAGATCTGGCACATTACGATTCCAATGCTGAAGCCGTTCATTATTTTCACGGTTTTCACTGCTACAATCGGTGCGCTGCAGATCTTCGCTGAGCCGCACATCTTCCAGGGACGCGGAGGCCGTCCGGAAGGGATGAGTATCGTGTTGTATCTCTACCGTGATGCGTTCGGTAGCAACTTCTTTGGAACCGCTTCTGCGACAGCGATCGTGCTCTTCTTTATCATTATCATCTTCTCAACGTTAAACTTGTATTTCGCTAATAGAATCGGTCGTTCCAAGAAAGTGGAGGTGAAGTGATGAAATCGGAAAAGCAGAAACAGCGCACAGGTAAAATCCTGCTTTACATCGGTCTCGGAATTGTGTCACTTGCCTCTCTCTTTCCGTTTTACTGGATGTTTGTCATGGCGACAAACCCGAATAATTTAATCAACCGCAACCCTCCGGTAGCCATACCGGGAAGCGAGCTTATTTCGAACTTTCAGAAGGTAACGGAGAGCATTCCGTTTTTCCAGGCGATGATGAACTCGCTGATCGTGACGACGACGATTACAATCGGGGTGCTGATTCTTTGCTCACTGGCAGGCTTTGCGTTTGCGAAGCTGCACTTTCCGGGCCGGACGCTGTTGTTCGTCTTTATCCTCGGAACGATGATGATCCCGCCGCAGCTCGGCTTGATTCCGACGTACTTTATTATCACGGAACTCGGCTGGCTCAGTGATCTGCGTGCGGTTATCGTGCCGGGTCTGATGAACGCTTTCGGGATCTTCTGGATGAGGCAGTACATTTCAAGCGCTGTGCCGGATGAACTGCTCGAAGCAGCCAGAATCGACGGGTGCTCCAACTTCCGGATTTACTGGAATATCGTTGTACCCGTTATTTTGCCGGCTTTTGCAACCCTCGGTATTATCGTGTTCATGGCCATCTGGGGAGATTACCTCTGGCCGCTCGTCGTGCTGCAGGATCAATCAACGCATACGATTCAGGTCGCTTTGCGATCCCTTATGGATGACAGGGTGCGCGACTACGGCATGATCCTGTCCGGAACCTTCTGGGCAACGGTACCGCTGATTGTTGTGTTCCTTCTGTTCAATCGGTTATTTATTAAGAGTATTACAGATGGAGCAGTGAAGAGCTGACGTATGGTGTGAAAAAAGACAGGTGTGAAGGCGCCTGTCTTTCTTATTGCCAACATGACTTAGAAACGCTGGAGGAATCACATGTACAAGCTAAATGACGATCATTCATTTTCGATTATGGACTACCAGAAAAAAGCGCCTTTCTCGAGCTTTCTGCCGGGACTTGCCGGGGAGGAAGGGATCCCGATCTGGGCGTTCTATGTGAACCGGGGGCAGGGAATTGTCAGCTTCGGCACGCAGGATAAAAACAACGCGGTATTGGAATTTATGCCGGCTGATAAGGCGTATCGAGACGTGTATACGCACGGATTCCGAACGTTTATCAATCTTGTGGAAGGTGACAAACGCACCTTTTTGGAACCGTTTTCGGCCTATCCTGCTGAACATGAACAGATGGAGGTCGCACAGAACGGGCTGAAGCTTCAGTCAAAGGGAAACGACGTTGAGGTGGAGGTTGACTACTTTGTGCTTCCGGAATCGGCTTCCGGGGCGCTTGTACGCCGCCTGCAGCTGCGAAACGTGAGCGGACGCTCCCTCCAAATCGAGGCGGCAGACGGGATGCCGGCCGTTCTGCCTTCCGGCGTGGACCACGTTCCGTATAAGGAACTCGGCAATACGCTGAAAAGCTGGTTTGACGTGCTGTATACGGAGAGCGGCACACCGTTTTATCAGCTGCGCGGCAGTACTGCCGACAGCTCGGAAGTGTCCTCTGTGGAAGCTGGGAACTACTACTGGAGCCTTGTCTGCCGTGGAAACGAAGAAGAGCTCGGGAGCAAGCTGACAGAGCGCTCGCGCTTGTTCGGAACGGATACGTCGCTTCAATTTCCGCAGCATTTCGTAAGTGGCTCGGTGTTTACGAAGCTTGGGGATGCTCAGCAGACGACGAATCAGGTATCCTCCGGCTTTACGCTCGTAAGCGGTGAGCTCGCAGATGGAGAAGCCTGGGAGGTTTGGAGCGTCTCCGGCTGTGCCGATTCGATTGAGCTGTTGGAAAAGACAGAAAAGCACTGGGACAGAACCTTTCTGCAGCAGTGCAGCGAGCGTGCGGAGGCCATCGCCGAAGAAGTAACAGCGCCGGCCGCTGCTGCAACAGGTGAAAAGACCGTCGATGCATACACCCGCCAGTGCTACCTCGATAACGGGCTGCGCGGAGGATTCCCGCACGTATTCGAATCCGAAGCTCAGCGTCATGTTTACTACTTATTTTCCAGGAAGCACGGCGATCTGGAGCGGGATTACAACTTTTTCTCGATCAGCCCGACCTTTTATTCACAGGGGAACGGCAACTACCGGGATATTAACCAGAACCGCCGCATGGATGTCTTTTTCGAACCGGAAGTGCGAGACGCAAATATTCATCAGTTTATGAGTCTCACGCAGCTGGATGGCTATAATCCGCTCCACGTTAAAGGCGTGCTGTTTCATCTTCCGAAGGGAGCAGACGTCCTCAAGCGCTTTGCAGACAGCCGTCAGGCGGCAAAACTGCTTCAGGACGGGTTTACGCCCGGAAGCGTCAAGCATCTGCTTGAGAGCGGCAAACTGTCGTCTTCCGAATCGTTCAGCGAGCTGCTTGGCTACATGCTGGACGAAGCGGAAGTGTCGTACGAAGCGGACTACGGTGAAGGCTACTGGACCGATCACTGGACGTACAACCTGGATTTGATCGATGCGTTCCTCAGCGTGTATCCGGACAAGCAGCACGACTTGTTCTTCGGGCGCAGCTATCCATTTTTCCGCAGTCCGGCGGTCGTCGTACCGAGATCAGAAAAATACGTGATGACAGCGAACGGCTTGCGCCAGTATAAAGCAGTGCGCGTGGATAAAGACCGCACCGGCAAATGGGAGCAGACGACTGACGGAGGCCGCTACGAAACAAATCTGTACGGGAAACTCCTGCTGCTTGCTGCCACAAAGGCAGCGAACCTGGCTCCTTACGGCTACGGGCTGGAAATGGAAGCAGACAAACCGGGCTGGAACGATTCATTAAACGGACTGCCGGGCATGATCGGGTCCTGCACAGCAGAATTGTTTGAGCTGAAGCGCCTGTTTTACCTGCTCAGGAAAGCAGACGGAGAGGCGTCACTGCCTGAAGAGGCAGTTCGCTTCATCGACGGACTGTGTAAGGACGCAATAGCCTTTTCCCTCGATTCGATAGCGCTTTGGCACGCGTTTCACGCTCGCAAAGAGGCTTACCGGCAATCGATTCTGGACGGCGTGAGCGGAGCGGAGAAGCGGCTTGCTGCTGCTGAATGGAACAAGAAGCTGGAGCCGCTGCAGCAGCTGATCGACGAGGCGGCAGAAAAAGTGAACGAGCCGGAACTTCCGGCAACGTACTACTATTTTGAGGCTGACATCAGCAGCCTTCCAGAAGACCTCACCGAGCTCGACGTCACACCGAGGGCGGTAGCCCCTTATTTGGAAGGCATCGTCAAATCGATGAAAATGCGTGACTCGCAGGCGGATCAGAAAAAGCTCTATGATGCCGTGAAACGCTCCGGGCTGTATGATCAAAAGCTTGGTATGTACAAAGTTTCCGGGCCGATTGGAGCAGAGCCTGCAGAAATCGGACGTGCAAAAGCCTTTACGCCGGGCTGGCTTGAAAATGAATCCGTGTTTTTGCACATGGAATATAAGTACATGCTTGAAGTGCTGCGTTCCGGTATGCATGACGCTTTCTTCGATGACGTTTCGACTGTATGGATTCCTTTTCTCGATCCGGATGTATACGGCCGAAGCACGCTCGAAAACAGTTCCTTTATTGCAAGCTCTGCCAATCCGGATCCTGCCCTGCACGGGCGCGGCTTTGTCTCACGTCTGAGCGGAGCAACCGTTGAATACCTGCACATGTGGATCCACATGATGACAGGGCCTGCCCCGTTCCGCATGCAGGACGGCGAGCTTCGTTTACAGCTGGAGCCGGTGCTGCCAAGCTGGATGTTTACAGAGGACGGCACTGCCTCGTTTACGTTGTTTGGAAGCTGCAGCGTGACGTACCACAATTCATCAGGGAACGCAACATTTGGTGAAGGGTCTGTGCAGCCGGAAGCATATATCGTGACGTACCGTGACGGAAAAAGCAAGACCATCACTGGGAGAAGTCTCGGACAACAGGAAGCAGAGGCTGTCCGCAGCAAAGATATTACATCGGTGGACGTCTATCTGAAGCCGCCCGTAAACACGGAAGCGCAGTCAGCATCAAGTGTGAATCACAGCAGCTAACTTTATTTTGGGAGGGATTGGATGAAGAAGGGACTCGTATTTACTGCAGCAGCAGGACTGGCAGGGGCTGCCCTGCTTGCACTGCCACAGGAAGGGAAGGCGGACAAAGAAGACTGGTCGCTTATCTGGGAAGACAAGTTTGAAGGGGACACGCTCAACGAAGACAACTGGACGATTGATATCGGCAATGGCTTTGAAGATGCTAACGGAAACTGGGTTCCAGGCTGGGGCAACGAAGAGCTTCAGTCGTACCAGGAAGACAACGTAACGGTAGAGGACGGCGAACTGATTCTCGAAGCACGCGAAGAAACCGTGTCGGATGAGCGCGGTACCTATGACTACACGTCCGGAAAAATCCACTCTCAGGGGAAGTTCAGCCAAAAATATGGCAGGTTCGAAGCGAAGATGAAGCTGCCGGAAGGTCAGGGCTACTGGCCGGCCTTCTGGATGATGCCGGAAGATGACGTCTATGGCGGCTGGGCAGCATCCGGTGAAATCGATATTATGGAAGCAGCGGGCGGACGCACGAATAAAATCGGCGGCGCCATTCATTACGGCGGCGAATGGCCGCAAAATACGTACACAGCTAGGGACTACTACTTCCCGGAAGGCACCGATATTACCGACTACAATGAATATGCGGTGGAGTGGGAGCCTGGGGAAATCCGCTGGTACGTGAACGACGAGCTGTATCAGACGCTGAACAACTGGAGCAGCGTCGGGGCGGGAAATGCAGAAAAGTTTTCGTATCCGGCTCCGTTTGATCAGGAGTTTCACCTCATTCTGAACCTGGCAGTCGGCGGCTGGTACGGCGGAGATCCGGATGAAACGACCGAATTTGAAGGCCAGGTGAAAGTGGACTACGTCCGTGCTTATGAGCTGACGGGCCGTGACTACATGGAGCCGGTCGAACCGGAATTCGAGCCGGAAGAGCTGCCGGAAGGTGCGAAGGAAGCCATTGATGGCAACTACATTTACGATACGTCCTTTGCAGAGCCGTTCCGCACCATTTCGACAAACGCTGAATTGGAAACAGAATGGACGAAGGACTACTGGAACTTCGTGAAGCTTGGAGAGTTTAACGGAGACGGATCGGTAACGGCAGAAGAGGTCGACGGGGAGTCTTTTGCGCGCGCATCCATTACGAGCGGAGGCAGCCAGCCTTACTCTGTCCAGCTGATTCAAAATGTCACGCTTGCTGAAGGACGCTGGTATGAACTTTCCTTTGATGCGTTTGCAGCAGCCGACCGGACGATGAATGTCAAAATCGGTGGTGGACCGGAGCGTGGGTACACAGCTTACTCCCCAGCACGTGATTTTGCACTGACGACCGAAAAGCAGCGCTACACGATGGCTTTTCAAATGCAGCATGAGAGCGATGCGCTGGCTCGCCTCGAGTACAATCTCGGCCTGAATACAAGCGATGTATGGATCGGCAATCCGGTGCTGAAAGAAATAGATGCCGCAGATCCATATGATGAAATGGCACCAAAGCAGCCGCTTGCGAACGGCAACTTGATTCATAACGGCACCTTCGATCAGGGACGCATGGATCGCATGACACACTGGCTGCTCGATACAGAAGGTGCAGAAGCACAAGCGTCTGTTGATGCAAATCGGCGGGAGCTGGATCTGCAGATTGCCGATGGCGGGACTGAGCCGGAAGCAGTTCAGCTGAGCCAGTACGGGCTTTCGCTGCAGCAAAATGCAGAATACATCCTTTCCTTTGATGCCCGGGCGGACGAAGAGCGTGAGCTGACCGCTGCACTCATGAGTAAAGATGGCAGCGAGGAATACGGGCGTACGACGCTGGAGCTTGGAACGGGTATGGCAACGCATGAAGCAGTTTTCTCAATGGAAGGAGAAACGAATCCGGAAGGCCGTCTCGTCTTTTTGGCAGGCGGAGCTGATACGGATATAACACTTGATAACGTATCGCTGATGGGCGAAGGAATGGCCCTGCCACTCGATGAATTGACGATGGAAGAGCGTTTTCCGCTGCTTAACGGTTTCTTCCTGCGAGGCACAGAAGGATGGACCACGCACGTGCAGGGAGACTACGGCGATTCATCTTCTGCAGGCTCGTTTGCAGCTGCAGATGGGACGGGTGTTTTTACGGTAGAGCATACTGGCGCGAATCCGTGGGATGTCCTGCTTGCCCAGGAAGAGCTGAAAGTCCTCCAGGGTCAGGAATACACGATTCAGTTTGATGCACGTTCAAGCCTCGACCGATCAATCGGCGTCATCGCAGAAAACAGCAGCTACGAGCGTTCGTTTGATGAGAAAGCAGAACTGACGAACGACTGGCAGACGTATACGTATACGTTCACGCAAGGATCTGACGGCGAGCTGGGGCTGAAATTTCTGCTTGGCACGCTTGAAGGAAGCGACGCCATTTCGGAAGCGCATGACGTGGAATTCACCAACGTTTACTTTGAAGTAAGCGGAGCGCGTGAGCAGCTGTCACCGCTGCGAAACGGCTCATTTGAATCCGGATTTGATGGCTGGAACACGCACCTGCAGGGAGACTTTGACGGTGATTCTGCCGCTTCTTTCACAGCTGACGACGGCGAGGCCCGTATTGACGTCAGCAACACAGGCACGAATCCGTGGGATATACAGCTGTTTCAGCCGGATCTGGAGCTGAAAGACGACGTTTCCTACACGCTGCAGTTCGATGCAGCATCGACGGTTGACCGGAAGCTTGAGGTGGCGATGGATGCTGGTGAGGCTGGCGGTTATTACCGATTCGGAGAAGACGTTGTAGAGCTGACAAATGAGATGCAGACGTATACACTTGACTTTACGATGACCGACGACTCGAACCTGCTGCTGATTTTCATGATGGGTGCAGTGGACGGCACTGTGATCAGCGAGGGCCACACGATTACGGTCGACAATGTAGCGCTTATTAATCAAGATGCAGCGGCATTTTTCGATGCACGCAACGGTAAGCCGGAGACAGAGGAACCGGCAGAACCGGCAGAACCGGAAGAGCCGGAAGTACCGGCCGACTGGAAGGCTGACATTGCAGCGCTTCAGGAACAGACAGCTGCTTATGCAGAAGACGGTGCGGTGACAGGACCGCTGCGCAATCAGCTGGCAAATACAGTGCGTCAGGCACTGCACCATGCTGAAGCAGATCGCACAGATCAGGCGGTTTCCTTTATCGAGCGGTTTGCAGAGCGGCTCCATTCCAACCTTGGAGAGCGCCACGTAGAACCAGAAGCGAAAGAAGCACTTTTGGAACAAATCGATGTTATTCTCGAACAAAACTAAAGCACTAGCCTGAAAAGACTGACTGGATGCCGGCATCGCCGGCCCGGCCGGTCTTTTTTTAGCGGAGCGATGCTAAAATTGTTTGGCACCCCGTTAAGTGACGTTCGACGAGCACGCTTTTGTGCAGTTTTTTACCGCCTCCAGCTAGCTGGAGCATGACTCAGCTTCCTTCGTGTCATCCTATTGCTCATGCAAGAATAAGGCAAATGCTTAAAGGAATTTTCTGCCACTTGTCGAATCAAAGAATAAGTACAGAAATCTGAAAAATGGGGGCAATGAAATGTAATACAACCTTTATCGCAGAGAAAACAGAATACGGATAAAGGTGTGACGAAAATGCTGATAACAGAACGATCATTTTTGATAATGTGGATCGGCCAGCTTGCGACTATTTTTGGGAACCGCTTCAGTGAAATTGCCATTCCGCTTATTGTGCTGCAAGTAACTGGATCACCTTTGCAGGCTGCATTGGTAGTAATCTGCTCTCAGGCTGCTCCGTTACTGCTCTCTCTTCCCGCGGGGAAATGGGTGGAGCATCGCCGCAAACGTACGGTGGCAATGTCGGCTGAAGCGGTCAGTTTTTCGGTGATGAGCGTATTTACACTGGCTGTGCTGTTCGATCAACTCACCGTATGGCTGCTTGGGGCGGGCTTATTCATGATTGGCGCTGCAGGACTTTTCTTTCGTGTTTCCTTTGGAGTACTTGTGCCGCAAGTAGCAGGACGTAGACGTCTTGTCGAAGCACACGGGTGGTTCGAAGGAGCAGACGCGCTCAGTACGTTTGCGGGACCGGTTTTAGCTGGCGTGATTTTATCAGCGTATGGCACGGCTGCTGTGCTTGCGGTAGATGCAGCCACCTATGCTGTTTCGTTTTTGGGTATCGCGTTTCTAACCTTGAAGGAAAAGCCGGTTTCGAAAAAACAGCTCTCAGATGAGTCGCTGTTTGCAGGCTTACGTATGCTTATTTCAGACGGGCGTCAATCGTTTATTACGATCCAGCATATTGTATTAAATAGTACGACGACCGCTGCCGTGCTGCTCGTCATTATATATACGAGTGAATCGCTTGATTTTGAAGCATGGAAGACAGGGGTCATTCTTTCAGCAGCAGGAGCAGGAAATATTGCAGCGGTTCTCATGCTGCGGATCGTCAGTCGTATTGCATGGAACAAGCTGTTCGGTACGCTTATGCTTCTGGCAGCTGGAGGGATGTTCGTCATCAGCTTAACAGACAACCTGGCTTTACTTGCTGCAGGTATGTTTGTATTTGATGGTGCGCTCTCCATGGCGTTTGTGTTGAATGGATCCGCTCGAACAGCGGTGACAGCTGATCACCGACTCGCACGTGTTCTCGCTGGCTCCGCCTTTATAAGCGGGGCGGCTGCAATAGCCGGAAATGCGTTTGCAGGCAGTATATCCGAATGGTATATACCGCAGGGCGGCTTGATAGGGCTCTGTCTTCTACTTACAGCCAGCGCATGCTGCAGCCTTCTGTTTCGGGAAGGCTCTTCACCGGTGCAAGAACTGAAACCATAATGATGAAAGGATGAAAACAACGTGTTCTCATACGAGATAGATAATGATATCGTACTTGAATTAGTGGCGGCTAAGCATACTGCTGATCTGTTTAACCTGACCGTTTCGGATAAGGCCTACCTTGGGGAATGGCTCCCATGGGTCGACCAGATCGAAAAAGAATCGGAAACGGCGGCGTTTATTCAAAGCAGCAGAAAACGGTTTGCCGAACAAACTGCACTTGACGCAGTCATTTTGTACCGCGGGGAAACTGCAGGGATTGCAGGGTTCAATCGAATCGATACGACAAACGGAGTTGCTTCTGTCGGCTACTGGCTCGCTGCAGCGTTTCAAGGAAACGGAATCATGACGCGGACAGTTCGGGCATTGACGGATTATGCATTCGAAGAGCTCTCGATGCACAAAGTGGAGGTACGCGCAGCGGCCGGAAATCAAGCCAGCAGGTCGGTCCCGGAACGTCTCGGCTTTAGCGAAGAAGGAACGATTCGAGAGGTGGAAAAACTTCGCAGCGGCCGGGTTGATCATGTTGTGTATGGCATGCTGAAGCGGGAATGGGATGCGGCTGGTAACGAATGAGCGCTGCGCCATGCCCGCTTTGAGGAGGAATGGAGATGGAACAGCTTCCTGAGAAAAACCTGTTTATGGTTTGTCATGACCCGAACCGGAAGGCCTTTGCGGCATTTCCTGACGCCGTCAGCGTCCGGTCGATGCAGGCCGCTGACCTGCAGGCGTGGATGGCTATGCCATTTGATCATCCGATGGACGCTGAGGCGTACCGTCCGTATATGGAGGAGTACGTTGAGCGTGTGTATGGTGCCGATATGGACCGTTTCTTCAGGCAGACGGCGATTGTTGAAGATGGAGAGCAAATGATCGGTGTCTGCACGAGGTGGAAGGCGTACGGGAAGCTCGACACCGTACATTGGCTGAAAACAGTTCCGGATTGGGAAGGGCGCGGAATTGGACGAGCGCTGATGACGCAGCTCCTTGAACGGGCTGAGCTGCCGGTATATTTGCACACACAGCCTGAAAGCTATCGTGCAGTCGGCTTGTATACAGATCTCGGCTTTCAGCTGATGGAAGGAGACCGTTTCGGTACGAGGCTCAATCACCTGGAAGAAAGCCTTCCTTACCTGAAAGTGAAAATGAAGCCGGAGCTGTACGCGAAGCTGCAGGTAGTAAAGGCTCCAGCTGCTTTTGTAAACATAATAAGAGAGGCTGAAACAGAAGAGTTTTAACAGCGTCTTTTGAATAAAAGAGAGAGGAATGACGCCTATGCGTAAAGCAGGGTTTGGAATGGTGCTGCTTTTGGCCGCCTGCGGATCAGGAGAATTGAGTGCTGAAACAGAATGGGAAGAAGGGCACGGCGAATTGCCTGAGGCCATCGAAAGTGAATTCGCTCATGAGGAAGACATCCTCGCCTGTCTGCGTGAGAACGACTTGAATCATGGCGCGGATTTCGGTGGAGTACCAGAACCAAAAAAGCTTACCGGAGAATGGTTTCTGCATGATGGTGCTGGTATTTTCGGCTACGGATGGCCCCATGGAACGATGCCATCCGGAACAGCGTACGAAGTGGTCCTGTTTGAGCATGAAGCGGAAAGTGTGGATGTTGATCGGGAGCTGGAGCTGAAGGTAATGGATTACAGCAGCTGTGAAGCAGGAGAAACCATTGTACAGGAGCGTATCGGGATCGGCTCATTCGATCAGAAGAAAACGTTCTTTTCCGGTGATATTCCCGGACCGGACGGCATGCTCTATCTGTCAGAACTGAGCGTGCTTCATCCTGACACCAGGGAGACAGAGGATACGCTGAGCGGATTTATCTTGACCGCACCGAACGAAATTGGAGCAGCGCTGTCGTATGAGAACGATGCAATGATTCTCAAAAACACCGGCCCTGTTCCGCTTGTGACAGGGAGCAATTATACGGTCGAAAAGCGTGTTAACGAGACGTGGCGCACCGTACCGACTGAGCAGGCGTTTACAAATGAAGCTATTGTTATTGGCATTGGAGAGAGCGTGGAAGAGCCGGTAGAGCTTCCGGAGCTGACAGCGGGAGAGTACCGCCTCGTCAAGCAGGTCCATCCCGATGGTTTTACCGATGAGGGCATACTGGCCGTGCCGTTCGAGGTGGAGCGGCCATGAAGGTTCAGGTGACAGAAGAGGCGGACGAGGCACTGCTTGCTCGTTTGGAGCCGTTATACCAGCGTGTGTTTAGCGACGTCCGAACGCTTCAGGAAAAAGCAGCTGCAAAGCCTGCTCTGCACGTTACAGCAGCCTGGGAGCGTGAGACTCTCATTGGATTTAAGATCGGGTATAGGACAGGAGCAACGACGTTTTACAGCTGGCTTGGAGCGGTCGATCCGGACCGACGCCGGGCCGGAGTTGGCAGCGCACTAATGAGAGGTCAGCATGAAGCGCTCAGGAAACAGGGGTATATAAGCGTCTGCATGAAAACGATGAACCGCTGGCGCGGAATGTTGATCCTCGCATTGAAGCACGAATTCTTCATCACCGGCACAGAAGAAGGAGAAAAAGGGTTAAAAATAGTGCTGGAAAAAGTGCTCACTGAACGTTCATAACAGCTGGCAGACATATAAATAAAGAGGCTGTCCCTATGTATGAGTCGGGACAGCTTCTTTCGTTATTTCCCGGGAAATAGGAGCATCCTACGATGTTAGGCTCATCATTCGTTCGATAGCGAGCCCGGCATCTGCTGCTATGTTATCCGGTACGCGTATTTCATGAACGATTTTTCCAGATGCAACTTCATCAAGCACCCACGCCAAATGAGGCAGATCAATCCGGTTCATCGTGAGGCATGGACACATATCCGGATTAAGCGACACAATGGACTGCTCCGGATGTTCGGCAGCAAGCCTCTGAACGAGGTTCATTTCCGTTCCGACGGCCCACTTTGAACCCGGGGCAGCCTGCTGAATCTGGTTGATAATATAGGAGGTGGATCCTGCTAAATCGGCTGCCTGCGTCACTTCCCATGTGCATTCGGGATGCACCAGAATCTGTCTGTCCGGTTCTTCGCTGCGAAACTGCTGAATGTGCTCCATTCTAAAATTCTCATGTACCGAACAGTGTCCTTTCCAGAGCAGCAGCTCCGCGTCATCCAGTGCCGCCCCCGGCTGATCCGGTACCAGTTCGGCACGAATCGGATCCCAGACTGCCATTTTTTCGCGGCTCATGCCTCCTTTATACGCAGTGTTTCGTCCAAGGTGCTGATCGGGCAGGAACAGCACCCGTTTTTTCTGCGAATAGGCCCACGCCATGACCTGCTTGGCATTTGAAGACGTAACGGTTGTACCGCCGTGCCGGCCAACGAACGCTTTTACAGCCGCAGAAGAGTTTACATACGTGACAGGAAGAATCGTGTCGCCATAGCGGTCCGTCAGCTGCTTCCACGCCTCTTCACACTGCCGGTCATCGGCCATGTCAGCCATGGAACAGCCGGCTCGTAAATCGGGCAGAATCACGCGCTGTCTGTCCGGGGTGAGAATATCAGCTGTCTCTGCCATAAAATGCACACCGAGAAAGATAATCACATCCGCTTCGGGACGGGCTGCCGATTGTCTGGCGAGTTGAAGCGAGTCACCGGTGACATCAGCAAAGCGGATGACTTCGTCGCGCTGGTAGTGGTGTCCTGGTAAAAACAGCGAGCTTCCAAGAGCTTCGCGCTTTTCGCGTACGAGTTGCTGGAGCTCGTTATCAGACAGCTGCTTGTATGCAGCGGGAATTGCCGGTGTCAACTGGTCGAACAGCATAGACTTCATCGAACTGCCTCCTTTATTGTCAGTCGCATGCTCATATCAAGAGCAGGTGCTGAATGCGTCAGTGCTCCAAGAGATATATAATCAATGCCTGGAACGGCTGCTTCGCGGATCGTGTCGAGCGTGATCGCTCCTGAACGTTCGATTCGAATGGTTTCAGGCACGAGGCTGGCCCAGCGAATCGCTTCCTCGTTCGTGCAATTATCGAACATGATCACGTCAGGTCCGCACTGCACAGCTTCTAAAAGCTCAGCTTCTGTTTCAATTTCGATTTCTAACGCGGTGAGCGGTCCTGCGGTGCGACGGATCGCTTCCGCGGCGTTCGTGATCGACCCTGCCGCTGCAATGTGATTTTCTTTTATCATACAGACGTCATCAAGCCGGGCCCGGTGGCTGACACCGCCGCCGGCACGAACTGCGTCCTTTTCCAGCATACGAAGTCCGGGTGTTGTTTTCCGGGTATCGGTCACCCTTATGCCGGTTCCTGCAAGACGGGCCGCCGCCTGCTGTGTGAGCGTCGCCGTACCGCTCAGCCGCTGCAGCAGGTTCAACAGCACTCGTTCTCCAGACAATAGGGCTGAGGCAGGTCCGTGAAGCAGTACCGCTGTATCTCCAGCCTCTACGTTGACGCCGTCTTCCAGACATAACGACACGGACAGTCCCAGAATAGAAGCTCCGGTATGTATAATGTCATGTCCGTAAAAGCATCCATCTGCCTTCATCATAATCGCGGCTTCAGCTTCTGTTCTGCCTAGTGCAGCTGCTGAGCGGTCTCCAAAGCCGATGTCCTCATTAAAAAACTGGATCAGCTGTTCGCGTAAAAGCAATCGGTTCATGTGTAGTCTCCTTCCAATGGGCGCCAAGCGGCGTATTGTTTTTTCTGGCTGCTTCGGCCATTAAAGTCGCTGTCTGGATCCTATTAGCTGTCTCGAGCGCCGTTGTCTTTTCAAGCGCAGGAGAAAAGGACCGTAAATAATCGAGCAGTCCGTCAAGCGCTGCATTGTTGCGGACCACGCCGAGCCCTTCATGGATGTGACGCTGCAGCTCCTTCACATCCGGCTCTTCAGCAGGAAGTGGAGGGGCGAGCTTTGTCACCCCTTTAAGGCCTGGAATCGGCTCTTCGCGTAAAGCAGCTCCGCAGCGCGTTCCGGTAACGATGGCTTCAAGCAGTGAATTACTTGCAAGACGATTCGCTCCGTGAACCCCGGTACAGGCTGCCTCGCCGACAGCAAAAAGCCCAGGGAGCTCAGTTCTGCCGTCCAAGTCGGCCGGAACCCCGCCCATATGAAAGTGAGCGCCGCAGGCGACCGGGAGACGAAGGCCGGATTTACGGCGGCTCATTTCCTGATAGAGAAACGGGAATCGTTCAGCCAGCTTTTCGACGGCGCTGACATCAAGCCAAACGCTCCGGCCCTGCTGGCGCTCCTGGTCGACTGCTCGGGAAGTAACGTCTCTCGGAGCCAGGTCACCGCCGTCCTCTTCCCGCATCAATCTCGAGCCATCCTCCCTGCGCAGCACAGCACCTGCGCCGCGGACGGCTTCTGAAATGAGCTGTATGGTGCGCCCGTTTTCGACCCAAAGCGTCGGATGAAACTGCATATATTCCATATCAGTAAGGATCACGCCGGCTCTGGAGGCCATTGCGGCTGCGTCTCCGGTCGTCCCGGGAGCATTTGACGTATAGGGAAACAGCGATCCGCTTCCGCCGGCGGCAAGGATGACAGCGTCGCTTCGAAGCTGAAACCGCTCGCCGCGATGGCGGTAGATGACACCGGTACAGCGTCCGTGCTCGATGAGCAGATCCTCGGCCGGTGCCTGTTCGAGTACACGGACGTGCTTCAGAATGCCGTTTGCTTGCTCCATGAGTCTGGATCCGGTCTGATCTCCTCCAGCATGAAGAATGCGCGGGAGGGAATGGGCCCCCTCCATTGCCAGAGCCGGCGATCCTTCATGATTTTGATCGAACAGATCAAGCTGTTCGGTCAGAAGCTGCTTCCCATTTTGTATCAGCTCCCGCACCCGTGTACCGTTATTTTTCCACGACCCGCACTCCATTGTGTCGAGCCAGTGCTTTTCAACCGAATCATCAGGATGAAACGGCGCGGCAATGCCTCCTTGGGCAAGATAAGAATTGCCGGAGTACCGGCTGTTTTTT
This sequence comes from Bacillus daqingensis, assembly GCF_042654445.1. Taxonomy (NCBI): domain Bacteria; kingdom Bacillati; phylum Bacillota; class Bacilli; order Caryophanales; family Bacillaceae; genus Bacillus; species Bacillus daqingensis. The sequence goes on along the minus strand of NZ_JBHSGK010000020.1, from coordinate 34,227 downwards.
AGAAGCACCGTGCAGCTCGCCTCTGGCGGCAGATGAGCGAGCACGCTGCAGGCAGCTAATCCGCCTCCTATTACAATCACGTTCATAAACGTCACCTGTCTTTATAAGTGTCTTGACACTTATCTTTACATAAAACTACACTAAGGACAAGTACTGGAAAGGAGAAGAGCGATGATATATTTGGATCACGCAGCAGGAAGCCCGATGCACCCAACAGTGATAGACACATGGTGCCGGGCACAGAACGAATTTGCCGCCAATCCGTCGAGCCTGCATGAGCCGGGAACAAGGACCGCGCGGCTGTTGGAGCTTGCCAGAAAGGAAACAGCAGCGAGGCTGGACGCAGAAACTGAGCAGCTGTATTTCACAGCAGGGGGCAGCGAAGCGAATCAGTTAGCACTCGGAAGCCTGCTGCAGGGGAAAGACCCGAAGCATGTGGTCACGACAACGATTGAACATCCCTCTGCTGCTTCATTTTTCGGGCGGCTGGAACGAAACGGAACAGAGGTGACGAGACTCGTGCCGGATCGCAGCGGGGTGCTGACTTCAGAGCAGCTTACTCGCGTGCTGCGACCGGACACGGCGTTGATTTCGATCCAGCTTGTAAACAGCGAGACTGGAATCATGCAGCCGGTTTCGGCATTGAAACAGGCAGCCGGTGATACGCCATTTCATACGGACGCGGTGCAAGCTTTTGGAAAGCTGCCTCTTTCTCTGAACAAGCTGGGAGTGGAGGCGGCAAGCGTATCTGCCCACAAGCTCGGCGGACCGAAGCACATGGGAGCAGTCTATTTGAAAGATCGGATGTGCTGGAAAGAGGTGTGGCCGAATACAACGCAGGAACACGGCTTCCGACCGGGTACGGTTGACGTACCGGGTACGGCTGCGTTTGCAGCTGCTGTACAGGCGTTACCCGACCTTCGCGTTGCCTCCCGGGAAGCGCTGGAAAAGCGGAGGCTGTTCATCCGGGCGCTGCGGCCTGCAGGAGCAGAGGTGGATGAAGCGCCTCAGCAGTCCCCCTATATCATTGGTATTCGTGTGCCGGGTGTTTCAGGTCAGTACCTGCTGGCTCTTCTCGATCGGAAGGGAATTTACGTGTCGACGGGAACAGCGTGCACACAGGGAGAAACCGATGCCTCGATGATGATGCAGGCGCTGCACCCGGACAGCCATGCTGAACGATCGCGGTTTCTGCGCATCTCGTTTACGCATACGACAACGCCGGAGGAGCTTATTCAGGCAGCGGAAGCAATTTGTGATATCGTGGAAGCAGTCAGGAGGAATGAACATGTCAGCAAAAGTACTCGGTGAAGAACGGCGCCAAGCAATTGTTCAGGAGCTGAAGCAGTCCGGGAAGGCGCGTACCGGCAAGGCGCTCGGAGATCAGTTTGGCGTCAGCCGGCAGGTGATTGTACAGGATATCACGCTCTTAAAGGCGCAGAACCTGCCGATCACGGCGACGAGCCAGGGCTATATTTGGCGTGAGGAAGGAAGCGGCCGCATTGAAAAAACTGTCGCTTGTATTCATCCGCCTGAACGGACGGAAGAAGAACTGCTGCTGTTGGTAGACCACGGAGTGACGGTAAAGGACGTCCGCGTGGAGCATCCTGTTTACGGCGATCTGCGCGCGAGTATCATGGTCAAAAACCGTCGCCAGGTGCAGCAGTTTCTTGAAAAAGTTCGCAGGACCGAAGCAAGCTATTTGTCTGAGCTGACCGACGGCATTCACCTGCATACGCTGGAGGCAGACAGTGAAGAAGAGCTTAACGAAGCGGTTCAGGCACTCGGTCAAGCAGGACTTCTTCTGCACGAAGCCTGAACATACCCCTGCTAGGACAAACTGTTCAATATGCCCATTTTTTGTTTTACTTTCCTTTCGTTCGTGAATGGTACATACAATAAGCCTATTACGATGGATGAAAGGATGGTTCGATGAAAGCTGTAACGTATCAAGGCAAGGATCACATGGAAGTAAAAGAAGTAGAGGCCCCGTCGATTCAAAAAGATACCGATATGATCGTGAAAATCACCGCCAGCGGTATTTGCGGCTCTGACCTGCATTTATACAAAGGCGGAATTCCCGCACCGCAGGATTATATCGTCGGGCACGAGCCGATGGGCATCGTGGAGGAAGTCGGTCCGGGAGTTGAATCCTTGAAAAAAGGCGACCGCGTCGTTATTCCATTTAACATTGGATGCGGACAGTGCCACTTCTGTCAAAATCAAATGGAAAGCCAGTGCGACGAGTCGAATCCGCACGCGGAAATGGGCGGATTGTTCGGCTTTTCCGAAGACTTCGGCAGTTTCCCAGGCGGACAGGCGGAGTACCTGCGCGTTCCGTATGCAGATTTCACGTCGTTTAAAGTGCCGGAAAACAGCGAACTGGATGACGAAAGCGTGCTGTTTTTATCCGATGTTGTCCCGACCGCTTACTGGAGCGTGGAAAACAGCGGTGTTTCCTACGGTGATACCGTCATCGTACTCGGCTGCGGACCGGTCGGGCTGATGACGCAGAAGTTTGCCTGGCTCAAAGGTGCTGAACGCGTGATCGCGGTGGACCACTATGAATACCGGCTGGAGCATGCCCGCCGCACCAATAACGTGGAAACGTACAATTTTGAGAAGAATCCGGAGATCGGCAAGCTGCTTCACGAAAAAACAAAGGGCGGCGCACAGGTTGTCATTGACTGTGTCGGTATGGACGGCACTGTGCCGCCGGGAGTGGAGCACGGATCTGATGGAGACAATCAGTTTGGTACGATCAGCCCGATCATTACAGCCTCCCAGGCCGTTCAGAAATTTGGCGTCGTGCAGCTAACCGGCGTCTATGGTACCGAAGCCAACAATTTCCCGATCGGCGATTTCTTCACCCGCAATGTCGCGCTCACGATGGGACAGGCTCCTGTCATTCACATGATGCCGGCACTGTACAAAATGATCGAGAACAAGCTGTTTGATCCGAAAGATATTATCACCCATCCAGTTCCGCTCGATCAGGCAGCAGAGGCATACCGCATGTTCGATCAAAAGGAAGAAAACAGCATCAAATTCGTGCTGAAACCATAAGCAGAAGAGGCTTCCGGCTGATGCCGGGAGCCTTTTTTGGGGGCGGAAGGCGGCACTCTTTCTGATGGGAGCAAGGCTGCTGCAGGGAAAGTGTTTAACCTCTCGTGTAAAAGCGTTAACTTGGCTCATGAAAGCTTCAACTTCAGCTGCAAAAGCATTAACCTCGGCCGGAAAGTGTTTACGAGCTTCGACTTAGGACTGCTATAACGAAAAAACGTTCATTCAGAGCGGCAAAACGTTCAACATTTGCCAGCAAACCCTCCGGCCCCCTAAATACCTTGGACACGTTTTCTCCTCTTTCTATATACTACTACTATCACGAGGAGGTGACCTGGGATGGGTGACAAAACGAGTGCGCTTGATGAAATGCGCCGTAAATACGTGCGCATGGCAATCGAATTAGATAATAAACAGAAAGTTTGTCGGATCGCCGGTGTTAGCCGCGGGGCGCTGAATGTGTGGATTCGTCGCTATGGCGATGAAGTGCAGGAGGAATTAGCCAGGGAAACGATTCCGGTTCATGAGGGAAACCTTTCCCGGATCGAGTTGGAGAAACGATATGAGAAAGTGCTCAAACTGTTGGGTGAGAAGGAGCTGGAGGTGGCCGTGCTCCGGGATATGATCGAAAAAAAAGAGTTTCTTTAGCCGACCGGCTTCCCGTCGCCCACCGATGGATCCATGCCGGATTCCGGGCTCGTTTGATCCTGCGCCTGGTGGGGATTGCCGTTTCGACGTACTACGCTGCCTATCCCAGACGTACCATGAACGCAACCCTGCGTCTGCTTGAACGGCCACGAGGCCGACCGATTCCCGGTTATTCGCTGACAATCCACGGAGACCCCATTCCCGATGACGCGATTAAAGAACGATTGATGGAACTGGCCTGTGACGAGTGGGCCAGCACCTGTGGCTACAAAAAATGGGGGGTCTTCCTTCGCCGCGACTTTGATCTTATTATTAACAAAAAGAAGGTCTACCGCCTCTGCCAGGAGCTCGGTATTCTCAAGGAACAGCGGCACAAAAAGCCGCCTTACCCTCGTCACCTGGCACGCGTTCGGGTCATCACCGCACCGAACCAACTCTGGCAGATGGATATTAAATACGGCATCATTGCGGAATCGGGGCGATTCTTCTTTATCTGCAATGTGATTGATGTCTTTGACCGGACCATTGTCGGGTATTATCGCGGCCCGGAGTGCCGCTGGATTCAGATTCGCCAGATGCTGGTCAAAGCGTTTTTGATCCGCGGCATCCACCATTCGCCGGAAACCTATGAAAAAAAGTTGATCATTCGGACCGACAACGGTCCTCAGTTTGTCAGTCGTGGCTGCGGAGCGTTTATGCACCAACACCACATTTACCATGAACGCATTCCACCAAAATCTCCGAACCTGAACGCATACGTGGAGGCGTTTCACAGCCAGCTCCAGCAGGAATGTTTCGATCAACGCGTCTTCACATTCTTCGATGAAGCCTATGCCGAAGTGGACGACTACTATGCGTACTACAACGCTAAACGGCCTCATGGCAGCCTTCACTACATGACCCCAGCCGCTTACCATGAAGCAGCGATGAAGGGGGAGCTTGCGCCCATCGAAATGAAGGTTTGACGAAGCGATCGGTGAAAAAGGGAGAATGACAAAGCACGAGGTCGAAAGCGTCCAGAATTAGGGGGCCAGAACGCAAACGTTTAACTTTTTTCGGAGTCATGTCCTAATAGGTCAGCCAATACATACAAAAGAAAAGCCTTACGTAATGGTATCAAACGTTGCCATAACGTTAATTGTCTGATACTGCATGTAGCCGGTTGCGTTTTTTCATCAAACGCGTTTAGATAAATAGAAGACGATATTGGAATGAGGAGTTGTACATACATGAAAAAACGCGTGAAAGTAGTAGCAGCTGTAATTGAAAATAGTGAAAGTGAGCTTCTCTGTGCGCTGCGGAGTCACGACATGTCACTGCCTAACGTTTGGGAATTTCCCGGTGGGAAAGTGGAAAACGGTGAAGATCTTGGCACAGCGCTGGAGCGGGAAATAAAAGAGGAGCTCCACTGCAGCATCCGAGCTGGTGAACTCCTCCATACACACGTTCATGAATATGAAAAAGCGATCGTCGAGCTTAACTGCTTGAGCGCAGTGATTGAGAAAGGGGAGCCTCACGCATCTGAACATGCTAAGCTGCTCTGGCTGCCTAAAGAAAACCTGACCTCCCTGCATTGGGCTCCGGCAGATATTCCAGCAGTTGATTTTCTTACAACAAAAGTCAGTCGCTAAACCTTTTCGGTCAGCTCTTTATACAAAATCGACGGGAGAGGCTGCTTCAGGTGCATGCGAAACTGGATGGGTCTGCTGCCGCTCGCTTCAACCACTGTCAATTCTCCGACATAAATAAACGGCTCCGTTCGATTTCCTTCGATTGATTTATACTTACGGACAAACAAATGCAGCCTGTAGCCTCTTGCTTCGTGTTCCATTATATTGCGCCCTCGCAGCGAATCTGGCGTCATATTATTTGGGCTGTCCCAAAGAAACGTTGAGCGGTCAAGGAACTCATCGTGATAGTTCAGCCGCTCTGCAACGTCCGCGTCTTTATGCAAGTCGACATACAAAAAATAATCCTTCTCATTGGCCAGCAGACCGGATCCTCTGAAGGAAGAGTGGGTCTTAGAAAAATTGGATAACAAAGCGGCGTCTTTCATTTGGTATTGTGCTCCTACCTTTAAAAAGGGCAGTCCATGATCGGCAGAACCGAAATCACGCTCGTAGCGGTGCAGACCATATTCGATCACATCATGAAGGCGTTCATAGTTGTCCCGACTTTCTAGCAAGTGTGTAAAATGTTCGGTTCTTACTAAGCAATCATGCTGCCACTCTGCTAACGCAGGTGAACGCTGCTGCTCTCTTTTATCCATATACTGCTGTGCAACTGTGTTCATGGCATGGGCGACAGATGAAGGTGGTACCGTATCCAGCCAGTGCAGAATGGCGGCTTCTGCATCCTCCCTTGTTAACTTGTCTTTTGTCATTAACGCATCCAGAAGTGCAAATTCATGCGGTCTCTTTAATGGAAGGTGGCTGGAAAGGGACTTGTAGACAAGCTCCGAGGACTTTTCTTCAAATGGAATCTGAAACAAATCGTTCTTTTCTACTTTTGCTAAAAAATGAAGATAGCTGCCGCTTTTTTCGATAAATGGTATCGGATCCGGAGCGCCGTCGTACGTAAAATAATCCATTAATGCGCTAGGCGCTTTGCCATTGCGAATCTGTTTAAACTGCAGGTATGCCTCTTTTAAGTATTTCATGCTGAAAAAGGATTCCTGATCAATTTGCGCAATGATCCGCTCCTTGGCAATCCGGTCCATTTGAATATGAACGGGGGCCGGAACAGTCGCAAAATCGGTTGCAACAGCAACTTTTAAGCTTTCTTTATCGTAGTAGCGGCTGCCGTTTAATGCGATAGCGACTAAAAAAGCGCGGTTGTGATTGCCGATGAAATCGAGTACGGTCAAAAATTCCTTGCCCGGGTGCTTGCGAAGGCCGCGGCCAAGCTGCTGAATAAATACAATTGGAGATTCTGTCGGACGCAGCATGAGAACCAGGTTCACACTTGGGATATCGACACCTTCATTAAAAATATCGACGGTGAAAATAAATTCAAGAGGATCGTGCTCATCTTCGAGTTTTTCAATCATCTTTTTCCGCTCGAGCGCAGGATCATCACCGGTCAGGGCAACACTAGGCACCCCGGCCTGGCTGAATGCATCAGCCATATAGACAGCATGGTCAATGTTGACACAAAAACCGAGCCCTCTACGTACAGCACCATCATGCTTATAAAAATACATATTCGTTAAAATATGTTCCACGCGAAAGTGCACTTGCAGTCTTCTGGAAAGCTCGGCTTGATCGTTCGGTGCAACGTCGTCTAAACGAATGCCATCTACATCAGTGATGCCGAAATAGTGAAATGGTGCAATGATTTCATCCTTCAGTGCGTCATGAAGCCGAACTTCTGCTGCGACGTTATGATCAAATACTTCAAATACAGAAGCTTCGTCACTGCGCTCCGGAGTTGCCGTCATCCCAAGTGCAAAAGCTGGATGAAAATGTTTCATCACTTGCTGATATTGAGGTGCAGTTGTGTGGTGAGCTTCATCATAAACGATGTAATCAAAATGGGCAGGATCAAACTGGCTGTAGTGATTTGCCATCGTGCGTATGTTAGCAAACAGATAGTCAGCCCCGATATCTTTTCTGGAGCCGGTCATCATGCCAAACGAGTGTTGCTGGTGAAGCAGGTGGGAAAAGGTTTCTTTTGCTTTTACTAAAATGTCTTCGCGATGAACGAGAAACAGGAGGCGTTTCGGCTGCAATTTTTGTACATCAAAAGCAGCCATGTACGTTTTCCCTGTACCAGTAGCAGCAATAACCAATGCTTTGTTTTCACCAAGAGAACGGAGGCGCTCAAGGCTTTTCATTGCCCGGCTCTGCATGCTGTTCGGTGCGATGTACGCTGGAAGTGTATGCAGGGACTGCTGACGCTCTTTCACTTGTCGTGTACTTCGATAGATGCTTCTATAGTGATCAAGAAAGTCTTCGGTCGGAATCTGACTTCGATTCCACAGCGTTTGATATTCTGTTAATACTTGCTGTACGAACGATTCGTCCTTTTTAGAGATGATTTCGACATTCCATTCGACATTTGTTTTTAATGCAGCTCTCGTTAAATTAGAAGAACCGATTATTATTTTGTAATGCTCTTTGTACTCAAATATGTACGTTTTTGTGTGAAAGCCACCGTTTTCCTCAGAATTAAACATCTTTGTATCGATGAACGGAAAGGCCGACAGTCGTGCTACAGCCTCTGGATCAGTGAAGTTCAAGTAGGTGGAGGAGAGAATGCGACCCGATTTGCCGCGCTCCCCTGCTTCTTTTAACGTATCAAGCAGTAGCTGTGCACCGCTGTATGTTAAGAATGCGACTCCGAAATAAAACCGTTCGCATGTCTCAAGCGAGCTGGTAAGCTCCTTTAATAAATGTTCAGTACCGCCATTAATTAATAAACGTTCTGTCATCGGGCTCAGCCCCCAGTCTTTAAAATCCTGTGCTCTTCCATTGTAGAGAATAATAAAGCAGGATAAAACAACAAACATGCAAAAAAAAGGAAAATAGAGCAAAGAGTCGAACGTGAAGGTATAGACGGAATTCGGTGAGAAAGGAAACGATGCAGATGTTGTCATTGAAGCAGGTGAATCAGAAGTGTGTTCAGGATTTTTTGCGGGAGCGCTGGGGCGGCGAAGAAATGGTGCTCTCCGCCGGCACGTTCCGCTACGACGAGCTGGATGGATTTGTGTATGAAGAAAATGATCAGCTGACGGGGATCGTGACATATGCCAAAGTCGATCATGAGCTGATGATCATTTCCTTAAACAGCGAGGTGCCGGGCAAAGGAATTGGAGAACGGCTGCTAAAGCGGGTCGAGCAGGAAGCTATAATGGATGGATTTGCTGCCATAACCGTTTTAACGACAAATGATAACATACGGGCACTTGCGTTCTATCAGAAAAACGGGTTTCGCCTCACGGAGGTTATCATCGGTGCTGCAGATCAGGCGCGCAAACAAAAGCCGTCTATTCCATTTACAGGTGATGGCGGGATCGCAGTGCGGGACGAGTGGAAGCTTTTGAAACGCGTAGCAGGAGTCCAGCTGCAGCCGTTCGACGAAACGTTCCGCGATGCACTCAGCCGGTTCGAGCTCCCGGAAGAGCAGCACGTTTTTACCTCTCTTCCGCTGAGAAAAATAGCAATGGTACCCGATGCACATCACGTCGTCGTAGTGAAAGACGGGGAAGCGGCGGGGTATTTCTGCCTGGAGCAGGGGGAGAAAAAAGACCGTTATACGGCCAATCCTTCAGCTGTGCTGCTCACTTCTTACTCTGTCACTACAGCGTTCCAGGGAAAAGGTGTGGCTGCTATTTCTCTTTTAAAGCTCAAAGACTATGTCCAGCTGCATTTTCCTCAGGTGAATGAAGTGGTGCTTGGTGTGAACGAACGTAACAAAGCGGCACAGTCGCTGTACCTGCGCTATGGTTTCACTGATCAAGGGGAGCGATACGAGGGACCGAAAGGGCGGCAGCTGGTGCTGTCGATGCCGATAGCGAGGGAGGAAACCTATGTTTAAGCGCGATCTGGGGGATGGACTGAAGCTGACGCTGCTCGAAAAACGTCATGCAACGACTTTGTTTGCGGCCATTGATCAAAACCGGGAAAGCATCGGCGCCTGGCTGGCGTTTCCAATGCATACAAAGCAGGTGAGCGATACCGAGGCCTTCATCGAATGATCGCTTCTCCGCTGGGCGGAGGAGGATGGCTGGTGGGCGCTCATCTGGGACGGGGGCCAGCTTGTCGGATCAATCGGGCTGCTCTATGTCGACCAGGATACGGGAAAAACAGAGCTTGCTTACTGGCTCGTGAAAGAAGCTGAAGGAAAAGGCATCGTGACCCGCGCGGCGAGAGAATTCATACATACCGCATTTGCAGAATTAGAATTAAACAAAATCGAGATCGGTGCAGCTGCGGGAAACGAACGAAGCGCTGCCGTAGCAAGGCGGCTCGGTTTTCAAGAGGAAGGAACGATCCGCAGCTACGAAAAGCTGCACGGCCGCTTTCTGGACCGCACGATTTTCGGACTGCTTCGAAGCGAGTGGCAGACCTCGTAATGCAACATAAGGCTGCTCTCATACAGCCCGTCTCTTTTTAGAGAACGGGTTGTTTTTTCTGACCAGGTATATTATGATAACCTAAAGCAAAGTAAACAGGTATGTATTATAAATAATGGAGGGGATTACGCCGTGGCAGACACCCTGGTGCACGTTCAAGAGCTGCAAAAATCCTTTATTAAAAACGAAAAAGCCGAACTCGTGCTGAAGGATATTTCGATGGAAATTCAAAAAGGGGAAACAGTTGCGGTGCTTGGAAAAAGCGGCTGCGGAAAAAGCACGCTCCTTAACTTGATCGGCGGCTTTCATGAACCGACAGAAGGAACCGTGCTGTTTGATGGGGCGAAAGTGCAGGGACCATCGCGCAGAGCGATTATGCTGTTCCAGCACTATGCGCTGCTGCCGTGGAAAAACGTGCTTGCCAACGTGGAGCTCGCGCTTGAGCCGGAAGGATTAAACGCTGACGATCAGCGGGCTCGTGCAGAGAAATACTTAAAACTTGTTGGATTGGAAGACAGCCTTGGCCAGTTTCCGTCAGAACTTTCCGGAGGCATGCAGCAGCGTGTGGCCATCGCCCGCGCGCTTGCGATTCAGCCGGAAATGATTCTGATGGACGAGCCATTTGCGGCACTCGATACGTTCACCCGCTATTATTTGCAGGATGAGCTGCTGCGGATTCAGCAGGAAGAGAAGACGAATATCGTGCTCGTCACGCATGACATTGATGAGGCCGTTTATTTAGCGGACCGGGTTTTCATCATGGACGCAAATCCCGGCAGAATCCGCCGCACGGTGCCGATTGAGCTGCCGAAGCCGCGGGACCGGAGTGACCGGGATTTTCAGTATTACCGCAGGCTCATTTTGGATGAATTCAATTTCAGCCGCCAGGAAGAGCAGCTTGAATACAACATTTAACGTCAGGCAGGAGGATATGGCATGAAACGTCGCAAGCAATTTTTCATGAGCTGGGGGCTCGTTTCCTCGCTTATTATTACAGGATGCGCCCAGCCCGGCGGAGGTCAGACGGCAGAAGGCGAGCAGGTGATCCGTATCGGTCATCTGCCGATCACGCATGCAGCTCCTGCTTATTTTCTTGATCACTATCAGGACGAGCTGCTGGATGGGGTCGAGGTCGAGCTGATCCGCTTCAGCAGCTGGATTGAGCTGATGGATGCGCTGAATGCCGGCCGTATCGACGGTGCATCCGTGCTGTTCGAGCTGGCGATTAAAGCCCGCGAACGCGGAATCGGCATCGAGGCTGTGGCGCTCGGGCACCGCGAGGGCAACCCGATCATCGTAGACCCCGAGGTGGAACGTGTCGAAGATCTCGAGGGCACGACCGTTGCTATCCCGCACACGCTTTCTGCGCACAATTTGCTGCTGGATGAAATGCTGCAGCGGGCCGGTATGGAGTATGGCGATGTAAACGTCGTGGAAATGCCGCCGCCGGAAATGCCGGCAGCTTTATCAGAAGGAAGGGTATCAAGCTATATTGTGGCGGAGCCCTTCGGAGCGCTCGGGGTGCAGAACGAAGTTGGCGAAGTGCTGTACCAGTCGAATGACTTTTGCCCGGATAACTGCCTCTGCTGCGCCCTTGTCCTTCGCGAGGACTTTATGGATGAATTTCCGGACGCAGCCGATGAATTTATGCAAGGGTATTTTGCAGCGAGTGAACGTGCCGGTGAAAATTCCGAAGAGTCGAGAGCCGTGCATGCGTCGTATCTGCCGGTAGAGGAGAGCGCGCTGGAGCTGTCGCTGGAGTGGATTTCCTACAGCAACCTCGACATTGAAGAAGAGGAATTTGATTACCTGCGCCGCAAGCTGGTGGAAATGCAGCTTGTTGATCAGCCGCCGCGCTATGAAGAGCTTGTCAATCGGACGTATCTGGAAGGCAGGGAGAGCTGATGTCGTTTTTCAAATCACTAGGGTATGCAGCCATCGCATTCATCGTCGTTATCGCCATCTGGCAGACCGTTGTTCTTGTCGGAGATTATCCGGAGGCGCTTCTGCCGTCTCCGCTCGCCGTATTTTCGGGCATCGTTTCCATTACCGTCGACGGGACGCTGTTTGAACACGTCCGCATCAGCCTCTTTCGCTTCTTTACCGGCTATATCAGTGCCGTTGTCGTCGCGGTTATTTTAGGGCTGCTGCTGTCGCAGTCCACACACGTATGGCGCATTGTCGATCCGATCGTGCAGGTGCTGCGTCCGGTCGCGCCGGTCGCCTGGTCTCCGTTTATCGTGCTCTGGTTCGGTATCGGCAATATGCCCGCAATCGTCATCATTTTCATCGCCGCCTTTTTCCCGGTGCTGCTGTCGACTGTATCTGCGGTGAAAAAAATTGATCCGACTTACGTGAAGCTCGCGCGCAACATGGAGCTGAGCCGCACGTCGCTGCTGTGGAAAATCATCTTTCCGGCATCGTTTCCGTACATTGCAAACGGCCTGCACATCGCGGTAGGGACGGCTTGGATTTTCCTTGTCGCAGGGGAAATGATCGGCGCCCAGTCCGGTCTTGGATATTTGATCGTCGATTCCAGAAACGCCCTCGACCTGGATCTCGTACTGGCCGGCATTTTCTTCATCGGGATTCTCGGCTTGATTCTCGACAAGTCACTCGGATTGTTCGAGCGCTGGATCGGCCGTCAGTGGGGAGCGAAAACATCATAAGAATACGAAGAACCGGCCTAAGCGCCGGTTTTTTCGCGTTCAGGCAAGCTCCGGCCGTTCATGATTCCTTCATAAACTTGATTCAATCTTTATCCGTGCTTTACATGAGCTTGATAATCGTCCTGTAAGGTGGAGGCTGAATCAATTCATGATGGGGGAATGAAGTGTGAAGCGTTATGTGTACATGTTCAGTATCCTGACAGGAGCAATGCTGCTGTCAGGCTGCGGAGACGATGATAACGAAGCCGCAGAAACAGAAGGAAACCCTGATGAAATTGTCATGGGGTTTGTGCCAACGACCGATTCGGATGAGATCGCCTCTACCGTGGAGCCGCTTGCCGAACGACTTTCAGAAATACTAGATCGTCCGGTTGAGGGGACGGTCATGACCAGCTTCTCGGCGCTCGTGGAAGCGATGGGCAACGGCCAGGCCCATATCGGCTTTCTGCCGGCCTTCGGCTACGTGCAGGGAAATGAAGAATATGGCATTGAAGTTATGCTGAAGTCCGAGCGTGACGGGGCGGATTCCTATCGAGCCCAGTACGTCGTGAGAGCAGATTCCGGACTGGAAACATTGGAGGATCTGGAAGGAACGCAGTGGACCTTTCCGGACGTTGCTTCTCCTGCCGGCTATCTGTTCCCGGCAGCTCATATTGGTGAAGAGATCGATGGTGTGCAGGACGCTGAAACGGAATTTTTCAGCGGCGTGCTTGAAGCCGGTTCGCATGACAATGCCTTGATTGCTGTCATGGAAGGCGAAATGGATGTGGCAACTACGTACGAGGACGCAAGAGAGGTTATGTTGGACGACTATCCGGACGCTATGGAAGACTTAACAGTGATCGATTATACGGACGACATCCCGAATGACACGATCAGCATCATGCCGGAGCTTGATGAGGGGCTCGCAGATGACATTAAAGAAGCATTTCTGCAGTTCAATGAAGAGGAAGAGATGATTCAGATCATGAACGACGTGTACCGCTGGGACGCTATTGTCGAAGCGGAAGACAGCGACTACGACATCGTGCGCGAAACGTACGAAGCTTTCCGTGATGAAATCGACGTCGATGACTTGTAATCTGTTAGTTGAAGCGCTATGAAGGAGGCTTTCGGCTGAAGCGGCGAGAGGCAGTTGCCTTGGAAAGTAACGTAAGTCGGGCGGAAAGCGATTTAAAGCCGCGTGAAACGAACGTAACTCTGTTCAAGAGCAACTTTCACCATGAAAAAGGGAGGGCCCGGTTCGGGACCTCCCTTTTTGCTTTCAATCATCAGGCAGCTGGATGGTGCGTCAGACGGTTTCGGTTACGGTAAGCTTTTCCGGTGCGACGGCATCTGCATCGACGCGCGTTTCGCAGGAAGGGCAGTAGTAGCCGATCTCGACTTCCGTACGGCATTCAGTATGAACGAGCTTTTTGTAGCACTCATCCAAATGATCCCGTCCCCAGACGAGCATGGCATCAAAGACGGTCGTAAAAGCACGTCCGCTTTCGGTCGGTTCATACGCATAGCGCGGCGGATGCTGGGAATAGATCGTACTCGTAATTAATCCGAGTTCTTCAAGGTGTTTTAAGCGATCGGAAAGGACGTTCGCTGAAATGACAGTTAACTCCTGCTTCATCGCATTAAAGGTAGACCGGCCGACGAGCACTTCGTGCAGGACGAGCATCGTCCATCGGTCTCCAACGAGATTCAGCGTCTGGGCGATGTTGCACTCCAGCGGATAGCGGTTCTTCATCAGGTCAGCCTCCTGTTTTCTAAGTTGCACTTAGTATATCAAAAAACTCGGAATTAAAAAAGTGTGGTTGGGTTGTTTTTTCTAACTTAGTCCTGTATGATAAAACATATAAGATTGATAGGAATAATTAATTCAAGGAGGATTTTATCATATGGCACTGTATCTCATTGAATCATCATTAAACGAGGACGTAAAAACGGAAGAAGCATTTGAAGCAAAGGTGGCACAGCTGCAGGAGAAGCTGCAGGAAGAACTGATTGAAGTGCAGGTTTCCGCTGACTTCGGCCGTGCATTTTTTATTTTTGAAGCAGATGACGATACGCTGCTGGAAATGAACCTGCAGGCGCAGGGACTGCCGGTTGATTTGAAGAAAGAGGTCCGCATCGTCGGTCAGGATCTGGAAGAAGCGAAAAAGCAGACAGATAAAATCAACTATCTCGTCGAATGGAACTTGCCGGAAAACCTGACGATGGACGCATACCTGGAACGTAAAAAGAAAAACTCCGTTCACTACGCGGAAGTACCGGAAGTGCAGTTTTCCCGCACGTACGTCTGTGAAGATATGAGTAAGTGCCTTTGCTTCTATGATGCACCGGATGACGAAGCCGTCGTTCGTGCCCGTGAAGCAGTAAAAGCACCGATCGACAGCATCACGCAGCTTTCCAACAAGAAGTAACATTTTGAAAGGAGAATCCGACCGTGCAGACAGTACACCAGGAAGAAGTGCTCAGCAGTCTCCTCCAGGAGGAATTGAAGCCGCTTGTCCGAGCCGTGGATGAGAAAGCGTACTATCCAGAATCGTTTCTGCTTTCTCTGGGCCGTCACGGCCTGTTGTCTTCAAAAGGGAAAACGATCGCCGAAGCCGCGCAGTCCGAGGCGGAAGTCGTACGGGCGGTATCCTCTGTCTGCATGACGACCGGTTTTAACCTCTGGTGTCACCTGGCAGCTCTCACGTATGTGCGCCATACGGACAATGAGGCGCTGCGCGAGCGGTTTTTGGAGCCGCTTGAAAACGGTGAGCTGCTCGGTGCAACCGGACTTTCCAACCCGATGAAATTTTACGCTGATCTGGAAAAGCTTCATCTTCGCGCGGAGCGTGTAAAAGGCGGATACGTGCTGAACGGGGCACTGCCGGCAGTCTCCAATCTTGGCGAGGGCCACTGGTTCGGTGCGATTGCGCATGCAGAGAATACGAGGGTGATGGCGTTTATCTCCTGCGATGCCAAAGGCCTCAGTCTAAAGGAGAAGGTCTCCTATCTTGGCTTAAACGGAAGTGCGACGTACGCCTGCAAGTTTGAACATGTCTTCATCCCGGATGAACAGATTTTAGCGGAGGATGCGGACACCTTCGTTCCGAAAATGCGCCCGTACTTTGTCACGTACCAAGTTCCGCTTGGCGTTGGCGTGACAGAAGCGGCCGTTGCCTCAATGAAAAAGTGCAGCAGCAAGCAAAACGGTGCTAACGCTGTGCTGCCGGTTCAGCCGGAGCATATTCAGGAGCGGCTTGACCACGTCAAGCAATCGTTTCGCGATCAGCTTGAGCAAGGCGTGACGTGGAAAGGGATTCTGGAAGTGCGCCGCAGTACAGTCTATCTGACGCTCGATGCGGTGCAGGCGGCGATGATGCACGCAGGCGGCTCGGCGTATCTGCAGACGAGTGCAGACGGAAGAAGGCTTCGTGAAGCATATTTCTTCCTCAACCTGACTCCGACAGCACGTCATCTGGAGCGAATGCTGGCCAATTAGATTAAGAATAATAAATGCCCTGGACTGCTGTCCAGGGCATTTATTAAGCATAGGCTTCAACAAATCCGCTCTTTATGTCGCTATTAGTACCTATGCGATAACATGAGGGCCTGCGGTCCGATAAATGTAGCTTTTAACATAACGTTTGGTTACCTGAATGTATCATTGTTCACTAGAATGAAAGAGAATGTTTGACGTTTTATGATAGATTAACGCACTGATATGAAGATAATGGTAATAAAAACAAATAAATGGAATATAGTCACTCTAACGTTTTATTCCATTTCTTAACTGGCAGAGAATTGTAACTCTTTTTCACTCCATCTGGGTCAAAAGACGTTGTTGAAATGAAATCCAGCCTGCTATACGGTTGGTATATAAAGGAATTTGAATTGCATGAGCTGCTGCCAAATCGGCAGCGACGTGGGAGAAGAGAGCCCGTGAACGGTTTAAAACAGAGGCTCCCATTCTCGAGATGAAAGCTTTTTAGACGAATAAACGAGGTGAATCGGAATGGATTTAGCTAGTGTCTTTCTTTTCGTCATCATCGGCGTGATTATTGTCAGTATCGGCATGCTGGCGTACACGACTGTGAAAAACAAATAAGAAGCAAGATGGCACCCTGTGGAGCATTTACAGGGTGTTTTCTGCGTTCATCTGACGAGATTCGTCATGTCTTAACATGCGGACATCTATTTCGTGATGTCGTACTTGGCAGTCAGGAACTGGAATCTGCTATGATGAAGTAGACATGGATTTCCAATCGAAGGGATGGGGCGTATGACGCGGATTTACATAGCAGCGGCCGCCGCTGGCTTTTTGGCACTGGCTGCTCTCATGGGCATCGGACGCTTTGCGTATACGCCGATCCTTCCACTGATGGAGACGGACAGAGTTGGAGAGCTGGAGGCGGGCTGGCTTGCTTCTGCAAATTACATCGGCTACTTCCTCGGAGCGTTTGCCGGAGGGAGCTTGATGGCAGGGCGGCTGCGCTGGATCGCAGTAGTCGTGCTGACCGGGCTAACCGTACTGCTGATGGGGCTTACAGAGTCTTCCGTCATCTGGAGCCTGCTTCGATTTGCCGCCGGCTTTTTAGGAGGAGTCGGATTCGTCTGGACAGCCGGACTGATTCTGCCCATCCTGCAGCGGGCAAAGGCTGCCCCTTATTGGATCGGACTGCTGTATGGTGGGGTAGGCTTCGGTATTTTTCTTTCCGGCTATGCCGTACCGCGCTTCGCGGGAGCTGAAGAAGCATGGGAAGCAGCCTGGATTGGGATGGGGCTGCTCGTATGCATCGCCGCAGCTGTCATACTGCTGCTGTATCCGAAAAAAGCGGAAGCGAAATCGCATACCGCTTCCGTACAGACGGCCCAAAGCGGAGATCGGCGCAGGGAACGGACGCTTTACACTGCCTATTTTCTCGAAGGCTTTGGCTACATTATTTTTGCGACCTTTATCGTATCGATTTTGGCCGGCACCGGCGGGTTGGATACCGATCCGGCCGTTATCTGGATGTTTGTCGGGATCGGTGCTGTGCCGTCGTGTCTTTTCTGGGCGTGGGTCGGGGCGAGAGTGACGAAGCAGTCGGCGCTCATCTGGGCGTATATGGCACAAACAATCGGTGTGCTGATTCCGGCGTTAACCGGAAACCTCAGCCTGCTGCTCGTAAGTGCGGTGCTGTTTGGCGGCACGTTTATGGGGATTACAATGATGACGATCAGCCTCGCTCACGAGGAATTTCCGGGCAAACGCCAAAAGGCGACCGGAAATTTAACAGCCCTTTATGGCATTGGCCAAGTGCTTGGGCCGCTCGCAGCCTCCGCGCTGCTGCTCTATGCGGCTGAAGCCTTGGTATTCGTTACGGCAAGCGGAATCCTGGCAGCTGCCGGCCTGCTGATGATCGCGTTTCGGAGGCAAAATAGGTCAACCTAATAAAAAAAAGGAGGATGACGATGATACACGTGAAGCGTGCAGAACTAGAACATGTAGAAGGCATTCAGCGTGTCTGCTGCGAGGGCTGCCGCGCCGCCTACCGCGGATTGCAGGAGGATGCCTATATTGAACGCAACAACCGTTACTGGTACAACGAAACCAGAATAAAGGATGAGCTTGAAGAGAGCGAGCGGTGGGATGGCTATTACGTTGCTGTTGAAAATGGAGAGGTCGTCGGTGCAATCGGGGGTGGGCTGACGGGTGAAGCCGAAAGCGAAGTTTACGTGCTCTATCTCGATCCGGCGCGCCGCGGTGAAGGGATCGGTACCATGCTGCTGGAGACACTGACACACGTTCAGCAGCTGAAAGGATCACGGAGACAGTGGGTGTCCGTTGCAAAAGGCAATCAGAAGGGCATCCCCTTTTACGAAAGCAGAGGCTTTCAATTTGTGGCTGAAAAGCCCTCTTTTTCGAATCAGGAAGGAGACGACTATCGTTCTTTCCGCTACGCACGCGAAATAGGGGAGGAGTCATAATGGAATGGATCAGCGTCACGCCGCTGCTTCTTTTGGCCGTTGTTTGTGTGCTGCTTGTTTATTTTCTCCCGGCAGCGCTTGCGTACCTGTTCGGACAGACGAGACGGCGGCTCATCCTGATATTGAACGTGCTGATTGGATGGAGCGCAGTAGGCTGGGCGCTGCTTCTGGCCTGGACGATCGTCGTAAGGCTGCGTGCATCATGAGGCTGCTGCTTGTTATAGCGCTGCTGCTGGCGGGTTGTTCGCCGGACATTCGTGCAGATCAAATCGCTGTTTACAGCTTTACTTCCTTCCATGGCTGGGGCGGGGATCCGGTGATCGTCCTGGAAGACGAGGAAGCGGTGAACGCATTTACAGAGACGCTTTCTGAAGGCAGCCGCCTCTCCGGAGCGGTGGACGTCGTGGAGCCGGACTGGACGGTCGTGCTCGATGGAAAAGACGCCTGGCACCTGTGGCTCGATGACGAGAACGGAAGTGCCATGCACGCAGACGACACACATACGCTTTATGAAGTGGGAAGTACAGAAGACATTCAAGCCTATTTACCTTAGCGTCTTCTTGCGCAGTTGCGTGAGAGGGCTTTTTTATGTTTCCGTTTCACTGTAACCGATGCCGCTGTAAAGCTCCGTAAAGAAAGACTCCATGATCGGTGTAACGGGGCGGTCTTTGCGGTAAATTAACGAGATCCAGCGCGAGGCTTGCTCATACGGAAGCGGTCGGATTGCGAGTTTGCCCGCAGCAAGATCTTCCTCCACTGCCCGGGAGGAAAGGATCGCACAGCCGCTTCCAAGCCGGACTAAGAAACGAATCGCCTCTACGTTCGTCAGCTCCATCGCGACATTCAGGTTCAGCTTCTCTTCAGCTGCCCAGTCGTTGACGATATCACGCGTCGATCCGCTTTGATGAAGTAAGAGCGGGAACCGCTCAATATCTGCTTCGAGCTGGGTGGAATCCAACAGGGGATGTCCGGGAGGCGTAACGAGGACAACGTCATCTGGACAAAGGCGTTTAACCGTCAGCTTCGACGTCGTCAGATTCTGCTCGGACACGATGCCGATATCGAGCCGCTTCATGATGATATCATCTGCTGTCTGGGGAGCAGGCTGGATAGAAATACGCAGCTGCACACCCGGTGTCTTCTGCTGAAACTGGTATAAAATCGGCGGCAGCACGTAGTTGGCCGGAATGTAGCTTGCGCCGAGAAATAACTCCCCTTTCTTATCCCGGTAATCGCGCATCACCCGCTCGGTTTCCCGGAACAGCGCCATCAGCTCCCGGCTGTAGTGCCGCAGTGCTGCACCGGCTGGAGTGAGCGTGACCTGTTCCCCTTTTCGTTCAAACAGCGGTGTTCCGATCGACTGCTCCAGCTGCTTCAGGTGAAAGGTCACTGTCGGCTGCTTGACTCCCAGCTCTTCTGCGGTTCGTGAAACGTTTTGCAGCTGTGAGAACGTATAAAATACCTCGATCTGCTTCCATTTCATTCAGCATCTTCCTTTTTTGAATAATACAAGCTGATTTTGCGGTGCAAGTATAGAAAAAATCTATATGTAAATAGAGAATACCACAGCAGTATTGAAGGAATGTTAATTCTGTCTTTAAATTTCCTTAACATTTCATCCGTAACATACGGAGTGTAGACGAAAGGAGCGGACAGTATGGATATTCAGTTCAGACAGCTTGAAAAATGGTTCGGAACGCTGCAGGCACTGAAGCCGTTATCAATGACCATTCAGTCAGGAGAATTTGTCAGCCTCGTCGGCCCGTCCGGATGCGGAAAAACGACGCTGCTGCGAATGATTGCCGGATTAGAAGATCCTGCAGCAGGATCGATTCTGTTTGGCGGAACTCCTGTTTTTGATAGTGAAAATCATATAAATAAACCGCCGCAGAAGCGGAAGATCGGCATGGTGTTTCAGGACTTCGCGCTCTGGCCGCACATGACGGTATTTGAAAATGTAGCTTATGGCTTAAAGGCAACCGGCCGCAAGCGTGAAGTAAAGGAAAAAGTGGCCGAGGCGCTGAAAAGTGTTCAGCTGGATGCTCATCACGAACGGTATCCGCATCAGCTTTCAGGCGGCCAGCAGCAGCGCGTGGCAATCGCCCGGGCGATTGCAACCGATCCGGAGATCATTCTCATGGATGAACCGCTGAGTGCGCTTGACGCTTCTCTTCGCGATGAAATGCGGATCCTGCTGCAGTCGCTCGTAAAAAAGCTGAATATGACGGCAGTTTACGTTACGCATGACCAAAGTGAAGCGATGGCGATGTCAGACCGAGTCGTCGTCATGAACGCAGGTGACGTGCAGCAGACGGGCACCCCGGAAGAAATATATCAGCGTCCGGTTAACGATACCGTCGCCTCTTTCATCGGAAAAGGAACGCTTCTGGACGGGCTGGTTACGGAAGTGGAAGAGGTGCCGATGCTGAAGGTGAGCACCGAGGTGCAAATTCCGCTTTCGAGCAAAAAAACAGATGGGCTAAAGCCGCATGACTGGGTGCATGCGATCATTCGGCCGGAGCAGGTGAAGCTTGATACAAAGCCGTCAGAAGCAGGTCTTGCAGGCATCGTTGAAACAGTTAGCTTTCTCGGCGAACGGTATGAAGTCAGCGTAAAGCTGCACGGCTGTAATGAACGGCTGTTTGCTTATACACATGAAAAAACAGCGCCAGGTCAAGAGATTTCGCTGACGGTACGCAACACCATCCATCTGATACAGCATAAGGGAGGACTTACACATGAAGAAACAGCTTAGCATAGCAGCAGGGACAGCAGGGATTCTTTTTTTAGGAGCATGCGCGCAGACGGAATCGGAGCAAGGAGCCGAAAACGCTCCGGAAACAAACGAAGCAGCGGAGCAAAATGAAGCGGAAAACGCCGGGAACCATGAAGAGACGGGTGAACTGACTATTTATACGTCCGGTCCTGCGGGAATGGCAGAGGCGCTTGTGGAAGGATTCGAAGAGGAATCCGGCGTTGAAGTGGATATGTTCCAGGGCACGACGGGTGACGTGCTGGGCCGTCTGCAGGCAGAGGAAGACAATCCAATCGCAGACGTTGTTGTGCTGGCTTCCATGCCGCCCGCAATAAATTTTAAGGAGCGGGGCATGACGATGGCTTATGAATCTGAGTATGCGGATTCTCTTCGTGACGGCTGGTATGATGAAGAATTTCATTACTACGGCTTCAGTGCGTCTGCTCTGGGGCTGAGTTATAACACCGAGCTTGTCGATGAGGTGCCGGATGACTGGAGTGACCTTATAGATGAGCAGTACGCCGACCAGATCGCAATTCCGGATCCGTATGAGTCCGGCACGGCACGCGACTTTATTGCGGCCTATATCAATCAGGAAGGTGACGCCGGCTGGGAACTATTTGAGGAGCTCGCCGAAAACGGACTCCAGATGGAAGGAGCGAATAACCCGGCGCTGCAGACGGTCATTGGAGGATCCAACCAGCTCGTAATGGCAGGAGTGGACTACATGGTTTACAACAATATTCAGGACGGCGAGCCGGTGGACATTGTCTTTCCGGAAAGCGGCACGATGGTAACGCCTCGTCCGGCCTTTATTATGGAAAGCGCTGAGAACGTGGATTCAGCACAGCAGTATATCGACTACATTCTGTCGGGTGCCGGACAGGAAATTGTCGCAGACGCCTTCCTCATGCCGATCCGGGAGGATATCGACGTGCACGAAGATCGCGCGGATATCGATGATATTGAACAGCTCGATTTTGAGTGGGAGTACCTGGAGGAAAACGGAGAAGCCTATCTGGAGCGGTTCCAGGAGATTGTCCGGTAAATGGCACACGTATCCTGGACACAGCGCGTCAATAAATACTTGGCGCTCACGGTGCTGACGCTGCTCGTTTTTATGCCGCTGGTACTAGTCATTATGCGGGCCGTCACACCGGAAGGCACGTTTGAAGGATTTGGAGCCTTTTCGATACTTGGGGAGGGAATGTATCAGGAAATTCTGTTGAATTCCCTGCTGCTCGGATTTGGCGTTGTGATCCTCTCCTCGCTGATAGCTGCACCGCTTGCCTTTTTCATGGCACGGACGGAGCTTGGGAAGCACCGCTGGATTGATATTGTTCTGATCATTCCCTTTATGACGCCGCCTTATATCGGCGCGATGGGCTGGATTTTGTCGATGCAGTCCAATGGGTACGCGGAGCAGCTGTTTCCGTTTCTTGCACCGGTGACGCCGTTATTCTTTACGTACTTCGGCATGGTGCTTGTGATGAGCCTGCACCTGTTTCCGTTTATTTATCTAATCATGCGAAACAACCTGGAGAATATCGGCGGCCGGCTTGAGGAAGCAGGGCTGATCCACGGTGGAAGCTTCGGCTACCGGCTGCGACGCATCGTGCTGCCGCTCTTCGTTTCCGGCTACAGTATGGGGGCGCTGCTCGTTTTTGTGAAGACGATCGGTGAATTCGGCACGCCGGTAACACTTGGAAACCGGATCGGCTTTTACGTGCTGACGTCCGAAATTCACCGGCATGCTTCTGTCTGGCCGATCGACTTTGGCACGGCAGCGATTTTATCGACGATGCTTTTGAGCGTGAGCATGGCCGTCTGGTATTTCCAGCAGTGGTTTGCAGCCCGGACCCACGGCAAAGTAGTGTCTGGAAAAGGGCAGACAAAGGCGTTTACGCCGCTCGGAAAAAAGCAGGTGTTTGCCTGGATTTATCTCGCGGGTATACTCGGTCTGGCGATCGGTGTACCGTACTTTTCTGTTGCATCCACGGCCTTTATGGATGTTCAGGGACAGGGGCTCGCATTTGACAATCTGACGCTGCGTCATATGCAGGATCTGTTTACCGGAAGCGGACTGGATGCTCTCTGGAACAGCATCTGGCTGGCAAGTATTGCGGCAACGATCAGTGCAGCGATCGGCCTGTGGGTCACGATTGTGATCATGAAAAAGCGCGGGACGGTCGAAAAAAGCATGGATTTTCTGTCGATTGCGCCGAATACGGTTCCCGGAATCGTCGTTGTCGTCGGGCTGATTCTTTTTTGGAACGCCTACTGGAATCCGGCTCCGGTATACAATACGTGGATGATGCTTGTAACGACATATGTCGTTCTTTACATTCCGTTTACAGTACAAAACATTAAGGCGATCTACGGCCAGCTTGGGGATTCGTTGTTTCAGGCAGCGAGAACGAGCGGTGCCTCCCCGTGGTACGTGCTGCGAACGGTGCTGCTTCCGCTTATTTTGCCGGGCGTGCTCGCAGGCTGGATCATGTCCTTTACAATTTCGATGCGGGAGCTTGTCGGCTCGCTCATCTTGCGGCCGCCGAACATGCATACGTCAGCCACATTTATTTATTCCCAATTTGAACAGGGGACGGTCGCCCAGGGCATGGCAATGGCACTTGTCACGGTGGGATTAACGACAGTTGTTCTCATCGGTGTGGAAAAAATGAAAGAACGGTCACAGCGCTACCGGACGTAAAGGAGAATGATGAACATGCACGTTACGTTTCTGGGAGGGGCCGGCGAGTACGGCCGCTCCTCTTTTTTGTTACGAACTGACGAGCAGGACTACTTAATTGACTGCGGCATTGCAAAGGGTCAAAACGGGGCCGTGTATCCGGAGTTCCATCGCATCGATCAGAAGCGGCTGAAGGCCGTCTTTTTAACCCACAGCCACGATGATCACACGGGTGCATTAGGAAAACTTGCCGAGACAGGATGGAGCGGACCGGTTTATGCATCGGCCCCGACGCTTGCGCAAACAGGTCCGCTTCCGGACGGTTTTTACGCCGTAGAGCTGAAATCAGCTGCAGCCGGATCCTGGCACGCGGTTGATAAGACGCCATACTGCTTTGGAAGAGCAGGACACACGGAAGGGGCCTGCTGGTTCTTATTTAACGTGAAAGGCGAAACCGTGTTTTTTTCCGGTGATTATTCGATGCGCTCCACGCTTTATCCATACGATCTCCCGCCTGAAAAGCCGGTAGACTTGGCCATCCTGGACGGTGCCTACGGTCTTGAAACGCGTGATCCGGAGAAGATGGAGGAGGCGCTGCTGCAGCGCTTGAGGGAACGGATGCCGGCTGCAATTCACGGGCCGCTTTCGGGTAAGACACAGGAGCTGCTCGTTCTGTTAACAGAAGCAGGCATGAAGGTAGCATTGGATCCGCAAATCCGCGTCTACACGCTAAACAGCCTGAAAAAGCGCTGCGACTGGTACACGGAAAAAGGAGGCGCAAGACTGGAAGCAGCTCTGATGAGAGCGGCAGCACCTGATCAACAGGATCAGCATACCGCAGGGCTTTATCTCGAAAGGACGCTTGCCGGCGGAGATCTATCCGGCTCCACCCTTTTTACCACGGGTCCAAAGCTTTCTGTGTTTAAATCAGGTCCGTATGAAAAAGTCTCGTTCTTCGTACATCCGCTTTTACGCGAAACGAAAGCATTGCTGAAGCGAATTCAGCCTGTTCGAACGGTGTTTACGCATACCTCAGCGCCGGAAGTGTTTTTACCGCTCTCAGAGACGTGCGTTGTCATAGCGGGTGTAGGAGATACAGTAAGCGTGAGCAGAAGCAGAACCGGCTGATAATAGCAGCAGGAAATCGTGCGCCTCGAAGAAGATGATGACTACACAATTTTACCAATTGATACATGACATTTCCGCAGACACTGGAACTGGCAGAAAGTATACTTCTCCTAATACCATTAAAGGGGAGTAGCCACTTCAGCTGAGTCGTCAGGACGGGGATTTTATCCCCCGGTTCAGCTGGGCAGCGTCATTTGCCGGCAAGACCTTTACCGCTGAGGTAAAGGTCTTTTCTTTTTGCCTCAGACGCTGATACGAAAGAGGTTATGAGAGATGACGGCAATGCTGCTTGAGTACGGATGGACACTGTTGATCCTGATTGGTCTGGAGGGGCTGCTTGCAGCTGATAACGCGCTCGTGCTGGCAATGATGGTACGGCACCTGCCGGAAAAGCAGCGCAAGAAGGCATTGTTTTACGGCCTCGCAGGCGCTTTTTTATTCCGATTCAGCTCGTTGTTTATGATTTCCTTGTTAATCGACGTGTGGCAGGTTCAGGCGATCGGTGCCGCTTACCTGATCTTTTTGGCTCTGAACCACTTTTTCCGCCGCCATGTACAGGCGAAGATCCGCAAAAGCGGCGGTGGATTCTGGAGCACTGTGTTTAAGGTGGAACTGGCGGACATTGCATTTGCAGTAGACTCGATTTTAGCTGCAGTCGCGTTGGCAGTGGTGCTTCCGAAAACTGGCCTGCCATCGGTTGGAGGTATGGACGGAGGCCAGTTCGCAGTCGTACTGGCTGCCGGATTGATCGGCATTGTGCTCATGCGTTTTGCTGCTCACTGGTTTATCCGTCTGCTGGAACAAAAGCCGCAGCTGGAGCACGTGTCTTATTTGATCGTCGGCTGGGTCGGCTTTAAGCTCGTCGTTTACACGCTCGCTCATCCGGATATTGCTGTCATCGATCATCATTTCCCGCATTCCCTGCTCTGGAAGGGCTTGTTCTGGAGCGTGCTGCTCCTCACATTTACGACAGGGTTTTTCTGGAACAGGTTTCCCTGGTCTGCTGCAGCTAAAAAAGAAAAAGCTGCAAAGGTGGAGGTATGAGCGCTGTTTCTGCAGCAGGCTGGTTCGGAAGCGCAGAAGTTACGATCGCAACAGCGCTTCTGGCAGCCGGCGTTTTTCTCATATATAAAAAGCGCCGGCTTGCCTGGTATGTGATGGCGTATTTTTTCGGAGGCATGCTGTTTACGTTGCTGCTGAAATTCCTCGTTCAAAGAGAGCGTCCGGGAGCCGAGCGAATGATAGAGCTGTTCTCCTTTGAATTCGAACTCGAATCCTACAGCTTCCCGAGCGGTCATGCAATGCGGCTGTTTTTACTGGCAGGCTTTTTAATCTGGCTTTTGCTGCACTATTGCTCAAGCAGGGTGATGCGGGCGGGAGCTGGTATCTTCATCTTTCTCGCAGCGACGGCTGGCAGTTACTCGCGTGTTTCTGACGGTTGGCATTATCCATCAGACATTGCCGGATCTGCCTTTGCAGCTGTGATATTTGCCATGTTTTTCATGCTCATGACGCGGAGGCGAATTTTTGAGAATGTTTCAAAAACAAAAAACCGCTTATTTGTTTCACCAAAGTGAATGTAACGAAAGAATGCATTAATTCCATATAAAGGTAAATAATAGTGGGATCGTCGAGCAGTTATCTTGAGAATCTGTGAAATCTGGCTGTCAATGGAGCAAAACCTCAAATGGGCATTTTTTCAAACGTTGCAATTTTTTTTATTTTGTTTTATCTTCACGGTAACTTGGAAAAAGGAGGAGATCTTCATCCTGCAGCAGTTAGGAAAAAACGTTGTCGTTTTGATGTCTTCGCTTTTGCTTATCTTCAGCCTTGTCACCCC
The DNA here is from genome assembly GCF_042654445.1 of Bacillus daqingensis. NCBI lineage: Bacteria > Bacillati > Bacillota > Bacilli > Caryophanales > Bacillaceae > Bacillus > Bacillus daqingensis. Next base: position 7,407 of record NZ_JBHSGK010000020.1, on the reverse strand, counting down.
GGCCTTTGCCGAAACGAACGGGGAACAGGCAGTGCCGGCGGCCTCAGAGCTGGATCAGGTCCAGCAGCAGCTTGAACCGTATTTGATTCCGGTAAACGGCTGGTATGAGCTGGACGAAGAGGCGGCATCTGCTTCGTTTACCGAAGAGGAAATCGCTGATATTTCTCAGGCGCTGCAGTATTACGGAGCCGTCCATCACGATCCCGGCGAAATTTCTACGCAGGCTCTGCCCGTTGCTGTTGTTGTCTTCCTCGGCGGTCTGGCGGCCTTCGTTGGCTGGGAACTTGCTTCTGAAATAACGAGTGACTTTTACACGTGGGGCGTGACAGAAGGCTGCAACCGCTGGAGCCACGTTGGCGTTGTAAACAGCTTCTGTACAGCAAACGATTATCTTTAAACGGTTCATAAAAGGACGGTGTTAAGTATGAGCGGAGCAATTGTGTTTTTTGGCTCGTTGGCAGCGCTCCTGTTTGCCGGAGTCGGGCTGATCCTGTGGGGCGGAAAAACGTTGATTAAGGCCGCAAAACAGCTGCGATAAAGCGGCTTCTATTATCAAGAACGAACCACAAGCCGGGAGCATCACTGCTCCCGGCTTGTTGTTTATGGCTTAGTTTCTAGTATTCTTCTGCCATAGCTGGCTCCAGAGCGGTTCCCGGTCCGAAAAACTCGTAGTGGATACGATCGTCAGAAACACCGATCTGGCTGAGCAGCCCGGCGGCTGTCTGCATGAACGCTTCAGGTCCACACAGGTAAACATCTGCAGGCTGCTCCGGCATAAAGCGGCGAAGCGTGTCGGCTGTCAAACGTCCCTGTGCATCCCCGTCCTCGATGTGTGCAGGATGTTCAATGACGAGGAAGCGTTTGTGAGGAGCGGTGGCCCAGTCTTCTGTTTCTGCTGTTAATCCAGCTGTGCGGCCGTCCCGGACGGCATGAATCAGCGTCATCGGACGTTCCGGCTCGGCTTCCTTTTGCTGCTTCATCATGCTGAGCAGCGGTGTGATGCCAACTCCGCCGGCGATAAAAACGGCGGGAGCGGAGGACGATTTAACGGTGAAATCTCCGGCTGGCGCGCTGGCCGGGAGTGTGGAACCGACGTGAACACTGTCATGCAGCCAGCTGGAAACGATGCCGTCCGGTCCGCCTTCCCGCTTCACGCTGATCCGGTAATAGCCGGTATCAGGCTGATCCGACAGAGAATACTGGCGAATGTGCGTATACTGCTCTCCCGGGATTTGCGCCATGATGCTGATGTATTGTCCCGGTTCAAATGATGGGAGCGGCCTGCCGTCTGCGCGTTGGACGTAAAACGACGTGATTTCGCTGCTCTCTTGTCGTTTTTCCACGACTTCAAGCTCCTCAAAGCCATCCCATCCGGCATCCTCGTACATCTTCTTTTCCGTTTCAATGAAAATATCAGCAATTATTCCGTAGGCTGCACCCCAGGCTTCGATCACCGGATGATCCGTTTCCAGGCTCAGCTTCTCCTGCATCGCCCGCAGCAAATACTCTCCGACCAATGGATAATGCTCGGCGCGGACACCGATGCTGCGATGCTTATGGGCGACACGCTCCACAAACGGGCCAATCGCTTCCAGGCGGTCGATGTGGACAGCAGCCTGATAGAGAGAATAAGCAAGCGCCCGCGGCTGCATGCCCGTTTTCTGGTGGACATGATTAAACACGTGGAGCAGCTCCGGATGATCCTCGAACAACGTGTTATAAAAATGCGTCGTTACCGTGGTGCCATGCTTTTCCAAAACGGGAATCGTCGCCTTAATCGTCTCTTTCTGTGCTTCTGTTAACATCTTTATCCACCTCCACATAATCTACTTCTATTGAACCATATTCAGCGCTTAAAGATGTATTTAAAATACATCTATTTTGTGAACAATGGCAGAAAAAGGAGCCCTGACATGTAATCACAAGCTGAGGGTGCCATGCGTATGAAGTGATTGGCTGCGGACATGTGATCTCTGGGGAGTGGGAAATCAGATGAAACAGACGGACTTGGGGCAGGAGTTTTCACAAAAAAGCACTGAAAATGGGTACAGACCCATTTTTAGTGCGGAAGCTAATCTATTCGTTTAAGACGGAAGCGGAGCATCAGGTGAAACAAGACCTTCGTCGATCATGTCGATCCAGAACGCAGATGGAATATGCTCGGATAAGGCGTCGAGATCAGCCTGAATCCGGTCGGGACGAGTCGAACCTGGAATAACAGCCGATACGTTCGGATTTGCCGTTGAAAATTGCAGGGCTGCGGCCTTTAAGCTGACGCCGTGCCGCTCAGCAATTTTCTCTACCTGTTTAATATGCTTGCGCTGGTCATCTGTGATGGGTGCATAATCAAAATGGTCGCCGCCAAGCAGCGCGCCGGAATTATAGGGACCGCCAACAACAATGCGGGAGTTTTGCTGGCTGATACGCGGCATCAGATGTGTCAGAGCACGCTCATGCTGCAGCAGCGTATACTGAAGTGCCTGCAGGCTGATATCCGGCTTCGTTTCCTCCAGCTCCAGTGCGAGCTCGATCGGTATCGTCGTGTTCACACCGAGCCCCCAGGCGGAAATAACCCCTTCATCCCGCATCTCAGCGAGAGCTTTAAACGCGCCGTTTCGGGCTTCATCAAATTTAGTAATCCACTCATCCCCAAGGAAGTCAGGCGATAAGTCATGGACATACACGATGTCGAGACGGTCTGTCTGCAGTCGTTCGAGGCTTTGTTCGATCGAACGCTTCACCGCATCCTCTGTATATTCATTCAACAGCTTATTTTGATAACCGTCCTCAAACAGTCCCTCCTTGTCCTCTTTTTCATCAAGGACAACGCGTCCGACTTTCGTGCTTAAAATGAAGTCATCGCGATTTTTCTCTGAGAGAACACGGCCTAATCGTTCTTCAGCAAGGCCGGCTCCATAAAACGGAGCAGTATCAAAATAGCGGATGCCTGCATCCCATACCGCACGCACCGTATCCTCTGCTTCCTGTTCAGGTACGTCCCGGAACAGGTTTCCGAGCGGTGCTGTCCCATATCCTATTTTCTTCTTTAGTTTCTCATCCAAGATCGTCATTTTTATTCCTCCTCGTTTCGAGCTTCCTTCGACGTTTACCTTTTTATTGAAAAATCTAAACGTCTGCATGAACATACACGTGAAGTTGGATAAAATGGGATTAATTGCTATTTCATTCGGCGAGAAAGCAAACAAAATGTTCGGAACTACAAAATAATTCTGAGAAAATGTCGCATTTTATTCTTATCTCCTATATAATTGTTTTCATTAATCAATTATTTTGATTTATTTGATAATTGAGTAAACATGCAGGTGGGTACAAAGCCCATTTCGAAAGGGGACGAGAACATGAGAAAGCGTGCAAGCACCTATTCAACAGCAGCCGGATCCATCCTCGCTGTTACAGCACTCGCAGCTTGCGGAGGCGGGGAAGAAGCGGTGGAGGATTATCCGAGCAGAGAAATCGAAATGATTATTCCGTGGGATCCGGGCGGAGGAAGTGACATTGAGGGCCGTCTTGTCACAGAGCATGCGGAAAATCATATTGATACGAATTTCGTTAACGTCAACATACCGGGCGTTGGCGGAACGGTCGGCTTGGAAGAACTTGCAGAAGAGCAGCCGGACGGCTATACGCTTGGGCAGGTACATGAAGGACTGATCGTCGCTCATCATTCAGATATCACGCAGATTAACTATGATACATTCGAACCGATTGCAGCGATGTCTTCAGCTGATCAGATTCTCGCCGTGTCGACTGATCTCGGTGTAGACACACTCGATGAATTCGTCGAGCTGGGGCAGCAGGAGGAAATTAACTTCGGGGGCACAGTGTCCGGAATTCCACGTATCTGGGTCGAACAGATGGCCCAGGAGCTTGAAATTGACTACAACATGGTTGGGTACGAAGGTCTGGCAGAGGCCATTCAGGCACTTGCCGGCGGGCATATTGATGCCGCGATCGTCGACTATCCATCTGCCTCTGATTTTGTCGAAGCAGGTGACATGGAGTTCATCGCAATTGGAACCGAGGAGCGGCTCGATCACCTGCCGGATACACCGACGTTCGTGGAAGAAGGCTATGAGCTGACGATGGGCTTAAACCGTGGTTATGTAGCGCCTGAAGGAACGCCCGACGAGATCATTGAGCGTCTCGGAGAATGGTTTGAGGCGACAGCTGAAGATCAGGATTACATCGATGCGGTGGAAAATGTCGGAGCGCAGGTAGATTTTATGGGACCAGAGGCGTACCGGGAGCACCTTGATGAGCAAAATGACATCATCAGCGGCATCATTGAGGAACTGGGAGATGAGCTTGAGGAATAACTGACAGTGTGCCGTCCGGGAGTGATGCTCTCCGGACGGTTCTGCCGTATAGGACGTCTGATACGAAAGGAGAATAAATAATGGGAGAAATAATTGTGTTGCTGCTGCTGATTATCTTCAGCGGGCTGATATTTATGCAGGGAGATGAGTTTGCCCATTTAAATGAGAGTCAGCTCGGACCGGGCACGTTCCCGCAGCTGATTGCTGTTCTGCTGGCCGTCCTGTCTTTCGTGCTGTTAATTCGAAAGATCATCGATATGAAGCGTGCTGCCGGCACAGGTGCATCAGCGGGTGAGCAGTTCCGTGCCTTTATTCACGAATACAAGCTCGTCATCATTATGTTCGCGATGCTGACTGCTTACATCATTCTGATTGATGTAATCGGCTTTGTCGTGATGACGCTGTTATTTGTGATTGCCGCAGGACTTCTGATTGGACCAAAGAAGCGGAAAAACATAGTAATCCTCGTCTGCGTGTCTGTCGTTCTTACATTCAGTACGTACTTGTTTTTCCAGAACGTGTTATACGTGCGTTTCCCAAGTGGCATCTTACTATAGAAAGGAGGTAACTCCATGTTTGATCTGTTAATTCTCGGCATGAATGAAATTTTTCAACTACATATTCTGCTTATCATTTTCGTCGGGGTTGTCGTCGGAATTTTAGCCGGACTGATTCCAGGCTTCACCGTCGCGATGGCAATTGTGCTGACCCTTCCACTGACGTTTGGCATGGATCCGGTAACCGGTGTGGCGGCGATGATCGGCGTGTTTGTCGGCGGTATGTCAGGTGGACTCATCAGTGCGACACTTCTCGGTATTCCAGGAACGCCCTCGTCGATTGCAACGACCTTCGATGCCTATCCGATGGCGAAAAAGGGAGAAGCGAGCAAGGCACTTTCGATCGGCATCTGGGCTTCGTTTTTAAGTTCGATTATCAGCCTGCTTCTGCTCGTTACCATTGCGCCGCAAATTGCGAGGTTCGCGCTCATGTTCGGTCCGTGGGAGATGTTTGCGCTTATCGTTCTGTCGTTGACGATCATCGCGAGTGTGACGGGAGAGTCAATCGTGAAAGGCCTGATTGCCGGGCTTTTCGGGCTGCTGATAGCGACAGTCGGAGCGGATCCGATTGCCGGCGTATCACGATTTACGTTTGATCTTGGCATACTTCGCGCCGGCATTCCGTTTCTCGTCGTGCTGATCGGCATGTTTGCGATCTCCAGGCTGCTCGTCTTCTTAGAACGCACGGAGATGGCTAAAGATAAGGAAGAGAAGCAAAAAGATGAATTGAAGGATATGAAAGTAGTACTGAAGCCGCTTCAGACACTGCGCATGGTGCTGCGAAAGCCGGGCACGCTGACCGGTTCGTCTATTATTGGCTCGGTCGTCGGGGCAATTCCTGGCGCAGGCGGCAGTATCGCAAACATTATTGCGTATGACCAGGCAAAAAAGTGGTCGAAGGATCCAAAAAAGTTTGGAACCGGCTGTGAAGAAGGAGTCGTCGCATCAGAAGCGGGTAATAACTCTACTGTCGGCGGTGATCTGATTCCGACCGTGGCACTCGGTATCCCGGGTTCAGCTGTAACAGCAGTCCTGTTATCGGCGCTCATGATTCACGGGATTACCCCGGGACCGCTGCTTGTGACATCTGAGCCGAACATCGTCGGCGGTATCTTCTTCGCCTTTTTTGTTGCATCCTTTTGGATGCTGATCGCACAGTTCGCAGGAATGAAATTGTTCGTGAAGGTAACCAACGTCCCTGTGCATCTGCTTGTGCCGATCATTTTCGTCCTCTGTGTCGTCGGGACGTTTGTGTTAAACAATCGCGTGTCAGATCTGTACATTCTTTTGCTGATGGGCCTGATCGGGTATTTGTTTACGAAGTATAAATTCGCTCTGGCTCCGGCCATCATCGGCGTGATTCTCGGTCCGCTTGCGGAAGTAAACCTGCGCCGGGCGTTTATGACAAATCCGGACTGGACGCTCTTTTTCACAAGACCGATCTCGATTACATTTTTAATACTAGCTGTACTCTCGATCGCCTTCACGGTATGGCAGACGAAACGATCCGGAAAACGGATGGCGGGAGCAGCTTAAAAGGAGGCAGAATGCATGGATATGAAGGTGAAAGGCCGCTCAGTCGTTGTACTGGCAGCTAGTAAAGGACTTGGAAAGGCTACGGCTGAAGCGTATGCACAGGAGGGGGCTTCAGTAGTCATTGCCAGCAGAAGCAGGGAAGAGCTGGAGCAAACGGCAGCGGAAATCCGCCAGAAAACCGGTAGCCGCGTGGAGGCCGTTCCATGTGACGTTAATGATCTGGAGTCCATACGTGCGCTGATGGCGAAAAGCGCAGAACTGCACGACGGGATTGATGTACTCATAACAAACGCCGGCGGTCCGCCGCCCGGGACGTTTGACAGCATCACAGATGAGCAGTGGCAGCAGTCGTTTCAGCAGGTGCTGCTGAGCGTCACCCGGCTCGTGCGTGAAGCACTTCCGTGGATGCGAAAAGCAGAGGCGGGGCGGATTGTGATGATCGCGTCTTCGTCCGTGAAGCAGCCGATTGATGGTCTAATTCTCTCCAACACCTTTCGGGCAGGGCTTTCCGGTCTTGCGAAAAGCCTGTCACAGGAGCTGGCGGCAGAAAATATCCTCGTCAATATTGTCGGGCCGGGTCGGATCGGCACCGACCGGCTGAAGCAGATGGATACTGCCAGAGCAGAGCGAACCGGGACATCTGTCGAAGAGCTGCAAAAGCAGGCGCAGGCAGAAATACCAGCTGGACGCTACGGAACCCCTGACGAATTTGCTCAGGCAGTTGTCTTTCTCGGCTCCGGATCGAATACGTACATCACCGGTCAGACGCTGCTTGTCGACGGCGGACTCGTTAAAGCCTTCTAAAAAGAAAAATGCCCTTCCTCGACGTGAGGGGCCACTGAAAAAGTCCTTGATGAAGACTAGAAACGTCCTTGTGGACGTTTTTGGTCTTCTTTATCTTTTTTGCTCCCTTTTCCCAGATGATCGTCTATACTTAGTTTACTACTTGGAAAGCGGGTGGCGACCATGCTTCGTCG
>NZ_JBHSGK010000019.1:0-69465 GCF_042654445.1 Bacillus daqingensis | reverse complement strand
TTCCCCTTATCTAGGATCATACATAAATGCAATGCCGAACCTTACATTTTTAGTTTGCCATAAACACCTACCAATACTTTGTCCCTTTGTTCTTGTACCATAAACACCTATCCTCAAGTGCACCACTTCCAAATTTTTGAATATAGTAAGCTATCTTTATTAGTCTAAAACGTGCATATATTGAGAAGCAAGCTACAAATTATTTTATACACTGTACTATTTAAATAACATCTATAACAGTAGATTTCTTAGATTAGTTTTAATATATTATTAAATAATCTGAAATCTTTAAGATAAATTAATTTATCTTATACTATTTTGAATATGTTCTAAAATTGTGTTTGTATCACAAATAATTTTTCACATTAGTCAGTAGTTTTGTCGTGTTTATTGGTTTCAGCATCCACTTTACTATTAGTATAGATATTTTCACGATTTATTACTGTAAATATTGTCTTTAGGAATATCCTCATATCTAAAATAAAAGACACGTTATTAGCATACCAAGCATCTTTAAGTCTTTTATCCCTTAAGGAAACCCCATTTCGATAATATGCTTGCGTGTATCCTGAAATTCCTGGCTTTACTTTCATTTTATCTACTTCATCAGCTTGAAAACTATTTAAGGCATCCCAAGTACTTGCTCTAGGACCGATCAAACTCATTTCGCCTTTTAATACATTGATGATTTGTGGTATCTCATCAATACTTGTTTCGCGTAATAATTTTCCTGTTCTTGTAACTCTAGGGTCCTTATTAGAATTATATGTACTTCCATCTATATTTCTTATATCAGTTGCATTTACTTTCATAGAACGGAATTTTATCATATTGTATTTCTTGCTGTTTTGACCAATCCTATTGGCAAAATAAAAGATCGGTCCTTTATCTTCTAGCTTAATTAATATCGATACTATGAGGAATAACGGCATTAGGATAACACATGCTATAATTGATATTATATAATCTAAAAGAAGCTTGATATACTTTTTATACATAGTAAAGCTCTCCTTATTTACTAAAGTATTCTCAATTCCAAATCGGTCCTTCTATGCCACTATTGGTTTGTACTTCTATCTTTAAAGTTTGTTGAATAGTTTTAACGTGTCTTTCTAAATCTTCATGAGTTTCACCGCTTACTATAATAAATGATCTAGAGGTTTTATCGATATTTTGATTTATTTTTTTACCAATATAAAGATCGTTTAAGTTATGTCTATGTGTGAAAGTCATCCTATCAATATCTTTAACACCTTCTAAAGAAGCTATATGTCCTACTGGGAGGTAAAAAGCTATATAACAGGATGCTATGTTTTCTATTTTTACGCTTGGGAAAGCTTTCTGATTACCTGTAGAAATACTAATTAAAAACTCCTCAGTATTAAGATTCGTTGATAAAGAAATCAAATCAGAAGAAATAAATACCCCTCCCCCTCTAGCTGCTGTCTCAATTAAGTATATATTATCGTTTCCGTCCATGATAAATTCACTATGAGATATACCTTGCTTTAGACCAAACCCTTTAATAATTTCACTATTCAGTTTCTCAACTCTTCTAATCAATTGATGATCTGCTTTTGAAGGGAAAATTCTTGTAGTGGCAGAAAATACGTCAGGTATATTAAAATAATGTGTATCACCACAGATTAGATTCTTAAAATTATTGTTGTATGCTATGCCTTCAACCACAAATTCACGTCCAGAAACGAACTGTTCTATTAATATTGAATTAGAATTTGAATATTGAATTGATTCATTAAACTTATCTATTAATTCTAATTTAGTTGAGATCTTAAAAACACCTTTACTTCCTTGGTTATCAATTGGTTTTAAAATAACGTCACTATTTATACATTCAAAAAATTCTATCGCATCACTAATGTTGTTTACATTACGATATTGCAGAGTTTTAATACCGAGTTCTTTACATTTTTCTCTCATTAAATATTTATCTGTAAAGAGACAAGCATTTTCATATCCTATACCTGATAACCCCATTTTTTCTGAAACATACGCTACCGTTCTCACCGGTATATCCGTTTGATCAGTAATTATACCGACTATTTGATGTTGAACAGCATATTTTAATATTGTTTCTTTGTCACGAACATCTACGAAGATAGAATAGTTTGCATATTTAAATCCAGGCTCATCTTTTTGAGGTGACACCACAATAGTATCGTATCCACTTTTTGCTGCTTGTTGAATTAGTGGTACTTGCAGGGTGTTCGCCCCAAGAATCATTATTTTTGGCATCATGCTCTCCTTTGTGTGAATATATCCACCAAACTAAATCTAAGTGAAATCATTTTATTTCAATTGCATTATGCTTTTAATACAGTTACAAATATATTCCACATCGTCATCGCTCAATAAGGTATTTAACGGAAGAGTAATTTCATTACTATACATATTCAATGCATTTGGAAAGTTCTTAATGTCAAAACCTAGATTTTTGTAAGCTGTAAACATCGGAAGCGGCTTATAATGGACATTGCTAGCCACTCCTAATTCAGCTAACTTAACAATTATATTGTTTCTTTCAAATTCATCTATTCCAGGAATCCTAGCTAAATATAAATGCCCTGATGATATAAAATCATCACCATAGTGCTCTAAGGTATCAATACCTAACGGTAAAAGTGCTCTATCATACATTTCAATTACTTCTTTTCGTCTATCAAGTAGACTTTCATACTTGTTTAATTGAATAATACCTATTCCAGCCATTATATCTGTCATGTTGCATTTATAAGCTGGATATACAACGTCATACTCCCAGGCTCCTTTTTGTGTTTTAGCCAATGCATCTTTTGATTGCCCGTGTAGACTATACAGCATATAACTTTCATAAATCCATTCATCATCTAAAAATGGCCTATTTCTCCAAACAACAGCTCCACCTTCGGCAGTTGTTATATTTTTTACTGCATGAAATGAAAAACAAGTAAAGTCTGCTGCCTGCCCTGAATTGAGCCCTTTTCTAATTGCTCCGAACGAATGAGCTCCGTCAGCCATAACAATAATCCTATTATATTTAGCTTGTAAATGGTTAGTTGAAGCAAATAGATCTTTTTTTCGATTTACAACTTCAAATAATGTATCATAATCACACATCTTACCAGCAATGTCTATTGGTATTATGACTTTAGTTTTGGAATTGATCATATTTTCTAATTGTTGATAATCCATTTCATAAGAGTTGGGTTTAGTATCTACCATTACTATTTTTGCGCCTACATGGTGTATAACTGCAGAAGTGGCAGTATATGTATATGCTGAAGTAATTACTTCATCTCCCGGTCCTACACCTAATATTCTTAAAGTCATCTCCATTGCTGCAGTAGCCGAATTGAGGCAAACAGCTTTATTAACGCCAATGAAATCTGCAATTTTTCTTTCGAACTCTTTCGTTTTAGGCCCTGTAGTAATCCACCCTGATTTTAATGTGCTAATCACTTCTTCAATTTCATCATCGGTTATATCCGGCGGTGAAAAAGGTATATCTCTTAAATCATTTTTATACATTCTAACTACCTACTCTCTCTAAATAACTTAAATTGCTTCAATTACAATAAATAAATTATTGGAATCGTTATATTTTTATACACATAATGTGTTTCGTTCTAAAAGAAGTTAATTTGCTTTACATTTCAAAAATTATATCATCTGTTTGGACTGTAAATAAAGTAATTATAAAGTTAGAGATTTTAATCTTAGTGTTCTTAAATGTTGTAAATAAATTCAAAATGCAGCAATTTCTTTATTGTTGATAAGGAAGTGGTTCTCACTAATATTTAAGATTTCAAATGTCACTTTATTTCTAATCGCTTATTTTACGGCACTGATATTTTGTAATGCAGTAATTCGAAAGTGTGCAATATCTAATATTTCCTTGCGCAAATAGTCTTCTTCATGTTTCTCAAATGTACTAATTAGTTCTGTTACTACTTGAATGTTTATGGGAGGAGTTTTACCTCTATAAATCATGGGGAAAATTTGTTGATTATGAATTTCATCTTTACTCATTAATTCTTCGAATAGTTTCTCTCCAGGTCGCACTCCTGAATATTTGATTGTAATTTCATGCTCACTAAATCCAGATAATTGAATGAGATTCTTTGCTAAGTCTACAATTTTTACCGGTTCACCCATATCCAGCACAAAAACTTCTCCACCCTCCGCTAAAGAACCTGCTTGCAAAACCAATCTAGAAGCTTCTGGAACAGTCATAAAGTATCTTGTCATGTCAGGATGAGTGACTGTTACAGGGCCTCCTGAGGCAATTTGCTGTTTAAATAAAGGAATTACTGAACCACGACTTCCTAATACATTTCCGAAACGAACTGCGACAAACTTAGTGGCACTTTTATGTCCCATATTCTGAACTATCATTTCTGCTATACGTTTCGTCGCTCCCATAACACTTGTTGGATTCACCGCTTTATCCGTAGATATCATTACAAAAGAGGCTACCCCTGTTTCATCTGCTGCCTCTGCACAGTTTTTTGTTCCAATCACATTATTTTTCACTGCTTCATGTGGATTTTTTTCCATTAAAGGCACGTGCTTATGAGCAGCTGCATGATATACAACATCGGGTGCATGTGCTTTAAATATATCCAAAATTCGAGACTTGTCTTGAACATTCGCAATCTCAGTTATAATGTCCATATTCAAATCGGTAAATTTTGTTCGAAGTTCCATTTCAATTGTATATATGCTATTTTCTCCATGTCCGAGAAGAATTATTTTATCTGGAGAATATCTAGACACCTGTCGACAGACCTCGGATCCTATAGAACCACCCGCCCCAGTAACTAAAACAGTTTTACCAGTTATATTTTCACCAATTTTAACGGTATTTAATTCTACGGGCTCTCTACCTAGTAAATCTTCGACTTGCACATCACGCATTTGTGTCACACTTACTCTCCCAGACATAATATCTTCCACTGATGGCATAATTTGTGTTTTCACCTTAGTCTTTGAACATATTTGGAACAGTTCATTTAAATCGGACTTTGATAAAGAAGGAATTGCAATAATAATATGCTGGATGTTCTTATCACTTACTACGGTCGGTATATTCTCTTTTTTTCCTATTACAGGTACACCCATGATTTCAAGGCCAGCTTTAGTCATATCATCATCAATAAAAGCAACTGGATGTAGCTCAGACATTTCACTGTTTAACAACTGCCTTGCAACCATCGTTCCGCCATTACCAGCTCCAATAATGAGGGCTCGTTTTTTGTTGGCTGCTGACTTGAATTTCATATCTCGATACAGGCGCCACGAGAATCTTGAGGCCCCGATGAGTAGGATATGTAACATCAGCGTGATTAACAGCGTTCTGGAATAAATTACTTGATACAACGCAAGCTGTAGTACACCTACTGTAGCGACAGATAGTGTGACGGCTAAAAAGATCGAGGATAGCTCTCGAATACTTGCATACTGCCAAACACGCTTATAAAGTTTAAAAAAGTGAGCAAAGATGTGATGGCTTACTAATAGTCCAATTGACGTTATAACGAGAGCGGGTGTGACGATTTCTGCTGCTGGGGCAATCAGCCAGTTTCCTACAAATACAGAAAACATCACGATGAGTGAATCAATTCCAATGAGTAATGCAAGTCTTTTTCGTAATGACATGGTTAGGCCTCCTTGTTGATGAATAGCTTATCCGTAAAACAACACAGCCCTTTTGTTCAAAACGGCTCTATTGTTTTGCGCCTTGAATTAAAATGAATGTCAATTCACTATAGAGAATTGACATTCCTGATCATGCGGCATTGAACCGATCCTCACCTCTCCACCTATGGCTTTACGCCTAAGCTGTTCTAAATGCTGAACAACCAGCAGCGGAGTTGAGTTCCTCCTTTGGTATGGGTATTGGAGAAATGACCCGTCTTTTTACAATTTCTACATCTCTTCAAGGTCTTTTATATTTTAACATAATCCTACTGCTCTCGATAGGGATGAATTGGATGTTTTTCCTGAATTGGTGGGAAGTATAGGATATTTTCCGTAATAGGAAGAGAGTGATGAGTATTGCTTTCGATGCCTTTAGTATATAACCATTCATTTTATACAGGCACCGCTATTTTACCTGTATTGAAATGGGCTTTTTGCCTTTTATTGTCGAATTACCGACTAAATAGCTTATGAAACAGTCCTTTCGTCTGTATTTCGTTTGGTGCGTCACCGATAACCGGCTGATTGTGTATCAATTTCTCCGCGTGATCCTGAATCTCCTTTGCCCGCCCTAACTTCTGCTCAATGACGTTATATGCCTTCTCAACGTAAAACCCTCGAGACGTTGTATTGTGAGCATCACTTGCGATAAAATGTGCCAAGTTATGATCAATCAGCTCGAGCGAAAACTTTTGCAACTTCTTCCCAAAATGACCGGTGACGCTGGCAGCCGTCACTTGAGAAAGCGCTCCGTTTTGGATGTATCGATATAATAGCGACGGTTTTTCCATAAACACTTTGTTCCGCTCCGGATGCGCGATGATTGGCGTGACGCCCTCCAGCTGCAAGTCATAAAATAAAGAGGAAGCAAAGCGAGGAATATAATTCGACGGAAATTCGACGAGCATATAAGCGGAGCCATGTAGCGTAAGTAAGTGTCCCGCTTTTAGATCCTCTAACAGTTCCCCGTACACACGTACTTCCTGTCCAGCTATGACAGTGAGAGGTATCCCGTGATGCTGCAGTAGAGCATTTGTTTGGTCAACGGCACCTTCTACAATCGGCGCTTCATTCGTGTACGTCCCGTTTTGATGATGAGGCGTCGCCACAATCGTCGTAATCCCCTCATCCACGGCTGCTTTCGCCATCGCAATCGTATCGGCTTCATGCGCTGCTCCGTCATCCATTCCAGGTAAAATATGGCTATGTATATCAATCATCATGTTCCTCCATATGACAAAGAGAGGGATGTTATCCCTCTCCGTAATAATAGTAATACTGCGACTGCTCCATCTGGCGGTCGTTTAGAACAGCACCGATCAGATTGGCATCAACTTTCTTTAATGACTCCACTGCACGTTCAGCGTGATCCTCTTCCGTTTTCCCGCTGCGAATGACAAGCACGACCCCATCTGTATGACCCGCAAGTATTTGCGCGTCAGTTACGGCATTCACTGGCGGTGCATCGAAGATGACATAGTCGTAGCGGTCTTTCACGTGCTGCATAAACTGCTTCATGCGCTGCGAGCCTAATAGCTCACTTGGGTTTGGTGGCAGCGGGCCCGATGGGAGAACGTCCAAATTAGCAATCGACGTTTCAAACACCATGTCATCGAATGTACTCTGGTTCGTCAATACATTCGTAAATCCGGCTTGGTTTGGTACTTGGAACGAGAAGTGCACGGTCGGCTTACGTAAATCTGTATCGACGAGCAGCACTTTGTTATCCTGCTGCGCGAGCACGATGCTTAAGTTGGCAACAGTTGTCGATTTTCCTTCCCCAGGTGAGGAAGATGTCACGAGAATGGAGCGAACCGGCTTATCAATGGATGCAAACTGGATATTCGTGCGGAGCGTACGAAACTGCTCCGAGATTGGTGAACGCTTTTGGAACTCCGTGATGAGCGCGCGCTGTTTATCGGACATTTCCTGCTTGTTCTTTTTACGCGCCATACGTTTCACGTCCCTTTCCCCGGCGAGTGTGCGATAGGTCTGATTCTTCCATATCGGAAGTGTTCATCGTTGAAATAGAAGCAAGCACCGGGATTCCGAGCTTTTCTTCCACATCGTCTTCTGTTTTAATCGTACGATCCAAGAAAGCGAGTAGAAATGCAAGTCCGACGGAGGCCATGAGACCAACAACGAAGGCGATTGCCATATTTAGCGTTGGATTCGGGCTCACTGGTGACGGATTATCGCTCAGCTCTGCAGCTGATAAGATCGAGACGTTATCGACGTTCATAATCTCGACGATGTCCTGCTGAAAGACGGAGGCCATCGTATTGGCGATTTCCACGGCGCTTGCCGGGTTCGCATCTTCGACTGTGACAGTCACGACCTGCGATTCTCCTTCGGCCGATACGTTTACTTGATTTCGGAGTGTTCCAACACCTTGCTCCAAATTCAATTCGTCAATTGTCGGCTCTAAAATCCGCGGGGATGTCATAATGACGTTATACGTATTAATGAGCTCTACGTTCGTACGGATATCGTTTTGTGTAAAGACGTTTTCGCCTTCTGTCGATTGGTTGACTAGAATTTGGGTAGAGGCGCTGTACATTGGGGTTAACACAAAATACGAGACACCAGCAGCAATCGCAACCGCTGCGAGAGTAATGGAGATAATCATGATCAGGCGCTGTCTGATCGTCTGAATAATCTCCTTCAGACTAATCGTTTCTTCCATGGTGTTCCTCCTGTTACGTTCATTTATTAGACAATTACTGTTCTATATGCTAAAGGAAAAGTCAGGTAAAGTAAATCACTTCTCCCAAATTCTTTCATTCGAGACGCAAAAATGGTGCTTGTCGCATCCTGAATCTGCCAGTATACTGATAGTAATCTGAAAACGAATGGGGCGCATTTTTCATGAAAAAATTCTTACTCATCACAACCGGTATTTTCGCTGTCTTCTTGCTGGCGATTGGCGGCTATGCCTTTTATTTGTACAGTTCTCTGCAAAGTACCGCTTCGGAGATGCACACGACGATTGATCGCGACAAGTCCGATAAGCGAGAAGTCGAAGTGAATATGGATGAATCCGATCCGATTTCGATTCTGTTGTTAGGTGTTGATGCGGAAGAGTCGACTACGGGACGAACGGACACGATGATGATTGTCACCGTGAACCCACAGGATGAATCGATGCGCATGGTCAGCCTTCCGCGGGATACGCGCATGGAAATCGTCGGACGGGATATGCAGGATAAGGTGAATCACGCGTACGCGTTTGGCGGCGCGAACATGGCGATGGATACGGTTGAAAACTACTTTGATATTCCTCTTGATTATTTTGTCACGGTAAACATGTCCGGCTTTAAGGATATTGTAGACGCGGTTGGTGGTGTAACCGTCGATAACAGCTTTGCATTTGATCAAAGCGGCTATACGTTTAACGAAGGAGAAGTCGATCTGGATGGTGACCAGGCGCTCGCTTATTCCCGGATGAGAAGCGAAGATCCGCGTGGCGACATGGGTCGTAACGATCGACAGCGCCAAGTGGTGAATGCGATCATTCGAGAGGGAGCACAGTTCAGCTCCATTACACGCGTCGGTGACATTCTCGATTCCGTTGGCAGCAACGTGCAGACGAATATGGAGTTTGACAAGATGCGCAAGCTGCAGCAAAATTACGCCGGTGCTCGTCACAACCAGGAAACGATGGAGATCGAAGGCGACGGCGAGCGGATTGACGGCATCTGGTATTTAATCGTTTCAGACGAAGAGCGCGAGCGGATTAGCAGCGAGCTGAGGGCTCACCTTGAATTAGATGACACGTCCACCGCTTCATCAGACTAAGCGTTTTCAGGCAGGGATCCTTCGGTTCCCTGCCTTTTTCAGGACAAATCACTAGTTCGTTTACACCCATCCTTCTGTTTTCGAAGTTTTTTGTTTCTTTTTCCACTGAGGTGGATATAATAGAGAGTAGTTATTCCACCTTAGTGAACGATAGGACTTCGTTATCGGCATTTTACATAATTGACCATAACCCTTCAACAATCCACCTCGGTGAACGATAATAAAGGGAGTCATCTGCTGACGAAGGAACAAACTAATAAAAACAGGTTTTTCTTTCCACATTTATGGAAAGATATACATATAGTCTTATTTCCACTCACGTGGATGGCTTTGCCCTGTTCGAAGGAGAGATGTGCATGTTTTGGAAGGCGAATCGAAAAAAGCAAGTGATGGAAGCGACGCATATTGAATGCCCAAGCTGTGAAACGGTCACAGCGATTCAAGCGTGGAATAAACTTGCGGTAGGTACTTACGGCGATGATACTCCAGATGTGCGTAAAGCAGCTCTCAACAAACAAAATTCGTTTCCGTTCCAATGCCCAACGTGTTTTAAAGGCTATTCGGCCCATCGCCTGGAGTTCGTAAAGCCGTTGGGAAAGCACACCCACCTCGCAGCTAGCGTCACGCAGACAAATCTAAACTAACGCAAAGGATCATCCGACTTCGCATCGGATGATCCTTTTTTCGTTCGCTTATTGGGTTACGAGATACGGGCGAATCGCTTCTGCCCATAGCGTATGGCCGTCTTGATTTGGCATCCGCTCTTCAGTGACGTAATCAAGCAGTTCTTCATCGTCCAGGTCCGGCCATGCTTCCCAGTGATTGATGTACACGTACCCTTCCTCTTCGGCAAAGTCTGCAAAATCTGCGACCTGATCCGGATAGATCGACGTTTCATAGGCTGGCGGAGATGGATGCAGAACCGTGATCAAATCACTATTATCTGCCGTTGCCGCCTCTGCAATCGCATCAATTTGCTCGTGCGCGTCGTCTCCGGTGACGACAGCGAGATTATTATTCCAATTGAATCCTTCTAACAATAAAATGTCCGCTTCATTGTCAGCTAAGTCATCGTGGCGGTTTTGCTCGACGATCTCCTCTGTCGTGAAGCCACCAAAGGAAACGTTTGTAAACTGGAACGTTCCTTCCCCGTATGCTTCATTCAGCTCTTCTTCCAACAGCCCCGGCCAAGGCGTTAGGCCCTCGTCCTCTGCATCCGTGGAGGAACGCGTACCTACCGTTAACACACGCACGGCTTCTCCAGCAGACAGCCGTTCTGTAATGCGATCCGCAATCGAATTCGGAAGCTCTGACGTTAATTGCTCCAGCTCCTCTTCATCATAGGCAGATTCTTCTAGCTCATTCTCATCTTCAGCTGCCTCTTCCAAGACGACTGCTGCTTCATCAGCTTCTTCGTCATCTTGTACCTCCAGCTCTTCTGCATCGATTCCGGCTGAAGCAGCCAGCTGTTCATGCGCCTGATCCGCTGTTGCCTGAAGCTGATCCTGGTAGTATAATCTTCCGACCAGCACTGTCACACCGGTTAAGACGACGACAATCAGTAATGTAATCCGTTGCACCGAACTTCCCCTCCCGTCTGAACTCACTTGTATCATTATACCCATTAAGTAAGTTTACGTATAGTGGACTGGCAATATTTTCTTTAGATCACAGCAGAATGAGGAGAATGCAGGATCGGATGTATGTCTTCTGGCTCTGTAGAGAGCTTGACGTGAAAGTAACCGAAGTCGTCTGTTAAAGTCGTAGCGATAATCTGCCCTCCGCTATGTACGAGCGCGATTGCTTGGTGTGCACACGGATCTGTTAACAAAAAGCCTACGGCGAAATGCTCGTTCTCGTCATTAGTCGTTACGGTCCATTCCCATTCCATGTCAAAACACTCCTTTTTCTTTCGTGTTCGTCGATGAAAAAGGGTGATCCGTTACAAGTTTATGTTATTCGCAAGTGGAGAGCGCTATTCGGACGGAGTTAAGCGTTTACGAGGGAAGGAATCACTTTTACGAGGAGGTAAACCTGGTTTATGAGGAAGTTTTTCCGTTATGCGAGGGTCTTTTGCGGGCTTATGAGAAACTGCTACCTCTGTTGAATGATCCATTCGAAAGTCCATCTCTCTAATCACACCGGCTCCGAGGTCGAAGCCCTGTAATGGGATGTCCTCTTGCTCCGTTAGTAGCTCCAGACAAACGAAAAACACTGTACAAGGGCATTTACCCAAGTACAGTGCTTTCCTACTCCCGCTCGCAGTCGACCCATTCGTTGCGGATCGCGTGAACGACGACGCCGGTGCGGTCGCTTACGCCGACACCGCGAATCAGGTTACTGACATAGCGTTTCACCGTTTTAACCGAGTAGTACAGCTCTTCGGCCATTTCCGGCGTTGATTTTCCGTCCAGCAGCAGCTGCAGAATATTTAATTCCGACTTACGCAGGTCGACGTCGACCCGCTCCGGGATCAGCTTAAAGCGGCTGATCGGCTGCTGGCGTTCTTTTCGTTGTTTCACTTCTTCAGCGAGCTCGTAATTGACCTCCGGATTTAACAGAAATGGGTGGTCACAGATGACTTCCATCGCCTGCTCGGAGTGCTCTCTGAACTTTTCCAGGGAAATGAGTCCCTGCATTTCTTCTCGTAGCATCTCTTTTGCTTTGTGCATGCAGTCGTCCGGCACAATGAAGACAATTTGCTTGCCTTCCCATTCGACCTTCTTCACTCGTGCGCGCTGCTCTTTAATAAGCGTATCGGGATCTGAGCTGAAGAGAAACAGCGTATCAAACGTCGCGGCGTACTCGTCGTCCGCTTCGTCCAGAAATTCATACAGGACGCTTGATGGCGCTTGAATCTTCTTCAGATCGGCTGCGTATGCTTTCTCCGTGCAGATGAGCGCGATTTTCTTCAAATCTGCCTTCGCTGTTTCCATCTGTAACCCTCCACTCACACATCCCTTTTAACGGATGAACAACAATTGTACTACCATTGTAAACATAGAACGGTGCCAATTTCCACTGTTTAGGCCTATCTTTTACGTTGACCTCCCTTTACCCAGGTAAAGGACCGAAGAAAGTCTTACGTATGAAGGGTAGATGCTTTCCTTTTGTTAGTGCAATGAAACAAAATCTATCATTTTGTTTCATGTATGACGTTATCTCTTGTCACTTCATTTACGCATACGAAAACCCCTGGCTTGTTTTGCCAGGGGCGGTGTTTACCACTCGTTATTCGTCGTTGTTTCCCATTCTGCATTCTCTTCTGTACCGGGGTCCGTCTGCCCGTCGTTTTCAGCGCCGTTATGTTGCTGCCAGCTTTCTTCTTCCGGGTTTTCTTCTGTGTTCCACTCATTGTTTTCCGGGCCGGCATCTTCGTTAACGTCGTTTTCGTTCCACTCGAGGTTCGGCTCCCCGCTCGGCTCCACTTCTTCTTCGTCTACGTCGCCGCCTTCGAGCGCTTCAGCATAAACGGGATCGAGCGAGGCGCGCAGCCCTAAATGAACCTGCAGGCGCTGCCGTGTTTTTTCGAGTGAAAATTCGTCTGGCTGGTAGTAGTACACGCCGTCCTGCATCACGCCTTCTCCGTCGTAGCCGAACGACTCGATGTTATCAAGCTCGGAGGCGTAGGCGTGCATGTCAACCATATCGTTAAACGCGACGTTCGTGTACAGATTGTTGCCGATCGCATTGAGCAGGGAATTAAAATTGGTAATTGAATTAAACGATGCCATCTCGTCCACGATGGACGCCATCACTTCTTTCTGGCGTTCTCCGCGGCCGATGTCTCCTTGAGGATCTGATTTCCGCATGCGCACGTAAGCAAGCGCCTCTTCCCCGTCCAGCGTCTGTTCGCCCTCTTCGATTTGAATCGTGCCGTACGTCTGGTTATCCGTTTCCTCAAAAGCCATTGGTGAATCAACCGTCACGCCGTTTAGCGCATCAATGATTTCCATAAAGGCATCGAAGTTGAGTGACACGTAGTAGTCAACCGGGATTTGAAACAGGTTTTCTACTGTATCAACGGTCAAATCCACTCCGCCGTAAGCGTGGGCGTGGTTGATTTTATCCTCTGCCTGTCTGCCAGGGATCGGCACGAGCGTGTCACGGGGGATGTTCACCATTTTGATGGAAGGGTCATCCGGGTTAAATGTGGCGAGCACCATTGCGTCGGTACGGCCGTCCAGGTCACCGTCGCGTGTGTCTAGCCCGAGGAATAAGACGGAAACAGGATCGACATCCGGTTTTACCGCCTCTTCACGCTGTTCGGACTGATCGCCGCGCTCCAGCTCTACCTGGGACTCGGACGTGACGTTGTGCACTTGAGTGGCGACATAGGCAAATGCGCTGCCTGCAGCGAGGAGCAGAATCGCAAACGTAATAATGAGCGTTTTGAGAACGGGGCGCTTTTTCTTTTTTCGGGACATGCGGGATTCCACCATAGGGACACTCCTCAATATATATGTGATGCTCGAACATTCGGACAAAAACCTCAACAATTAATTCTACTTGACATATACCCGTGAGTAAAGATGCCAATTCTGTTTTTTTCAGTGAAGGGTGCCATTTGTTATGATCTGGTAGTATAATGGGGACAGCTCAGTTATACGCACAGGAGGGGTACATATGGTGAAAGTACGTAAAGCAATTATACCGGCAGCGGGACTCGGGACGCGTTTCCTGCCTGCAACGAAGGCGCAGCCGAAGGAAATGCTGCCGATCGTTGATAAGCCGACGATTCAGTATATTGTAGAAGAAGCGATCTCTTCCGGGATCGAAGACATCATTATTATCAGCGGACGCGGCAAGCGCGCGATTGAGGATCATTTCGATACGTCGTACGAGCTGGAAGAAACACTTCGCCGCAAGGAGAAAACGGCGATTTTAGAGGAAGTGCAGGCCATTTCCAATATGGCGAACATTCATTACATCCGCCAAAAGGAAGCGAAGGGGCTCGGGCATGCGATCAGCTGTGCGAAGCACTTCATCGGCGATGAGCCGTTCGCCGTACTTTTAGGGGACGATATCGTTCGGACAAACGGTACGCCTTGTTTAAAGCAGCTGATCGACGTATTTGAACGATACAATTCATCTGTCGTCGGGGTGCAACCTGTGCCGGATAATGACGTCAGTAAATATGGAATCGTTGCGCCGAAGTCAGCGGAAATTGAGCCGGGCGTTATTCACGTCGCCGACCTGATGGAAAAGCCGGCTGTAGAAGACGCGCCGTCGAACTATGCGATCATGGGCCGCTACGTGCTGCGTCCGGAAATCTTTGAGATTCTCGATCAGCTTCCGCCGGGATCCGGCAACGAAATTCAGCTGACAGATGCTATTAAGGAGCTGAACGAGTCTCAGATCGTGCTCGCCTATGAATTCAGCGGCAAGCGCTACGACGTCGGCGATAAGCTTGGCTTTGTGAAAGCGACCGTTGATTTTGCACTCGAGCGTGACGACCTGCGCGACGATGTGCTGGAATATTTAAACACACTTTCCGAGAAGGTTTAATACAGGAGGATTTGACGCATGACAAACATTGCGGTAGTTGGGACAGGATATGTCGGGCTTGTGACAGGCGTCGCTCTGTCGGAAATCGGACATCAGGTGACGTGTATCGATATCGATCAAGCGAAAGTCGAGCGCATGCGCCGCGGCGAATCGCCGATCTACGAGCCGGGGCTTGATGAACTGATGACGAAAAATATTCAGGCCGGACGCCTCTTCTTTACTGCTAACCACGCAGAGGGCTTCACCGATAAAGACGTCGTCTATATCGCGGTCGGAACGCCCGAAAAAGAAGACGGGACCGCTGATCTCCGTTTTATTAACCAGGTGGCAAAGGATATTGCTGCAAACGTGAAGCAGGATGTCGTCGTCGTGACGAAGTCGACGGTTCCGGTTGGAACGAACGATCATATTTTGTCAGTGATCAAAGAGCATCTTCTGCATAACGTGGACGTGCAGATGGTCTCGAACCCCGAATTTTTACGTGAAGGAAGCGCGATTGACGACGCATTTCACGGCGACCGGATCGTGATCGGCGCTGACGCTGGCTACGCCGGCGACTTGATCGAGGACGTGAACGAAGCGTTCGGGATTCCCGTTTACCGTACCGACGTGCGCAGTGCGGAAATGATCAAGTATGCGTCAAACGCATTCTTAGCGACAAAGATCAGCTTCGTCAACGAGATTGCGAATATTTGCGAGAAGACCGGCGCCAATATTGAAGACGTGGCTTCCGGAATGGGCATGGACGGCCGCATCGGCCACCAGTTTTTGCGCGCCGGTATCGGTTACGGAGGCTCCTGTTTCCCTAAAGATACGAAGGCACTCGCGCAGATCGCAGCGAACCACGACCACAGCTTTGAACTGCTGGAAGCGGTGATCCGCGTTAACAATGAACAGCACCGCTCGCTCACGAACAAAGCGAAGGAAGCGTTCGGTTCCCTGAAGGGACGCCGCATTGTACTGCTCGGTCTTGCATTTAAGCCGAATACCGACGACATGCGTGAGTCGCCTGCGATCGCGATCAGTCAAGAACTGCTGCTCGCAGGTGCAGAAGTCGTCGCATACGATCCGATCGCAACCGAAAACGCCAAGCGCGTCATGCCGGAAGGCGTCACCTATGTGGCAACAGCCGAGGAAGCGCTTCGCGGCGGAGATGCGGCCTTTATCGTGACCGACTGGAGCGAAATCAAGTCGCTTGAATTGCGCGCATATGAGCAGTACTTGAAAGAGCCATACGTGTTCGACGGCCGTAACTGCTACTCGCTCGAGGACGTTGCCTCCACATCGCTGAATTACTATTCTGTAGGACGTAAAGCTGTTGTGAATGGAAAACTTGTAGAAACGGTTTGACTAGAGAGCAGCGGCCCGGGGCCGCTGCTTTTTTTTAGGTGGATAGGGGGTTGGGGTGCCTATTCGTAACTTGGAGCCGCTATTCGTAACCGTAGCTGCTGTTATGCGAATGGATATCCGTTTTGTGCGTAGCGGAAGCTGCTTTATGCGGAACCTTTCTTCGTTTATGCGAACCTTTCCTTTATTTCTGCTTAGTCGTTGCTTTCGGCTCAAGCCGAAAGCGTCGATTCAGGTGAATGCGGGTGGCTTCGGCCGGTGCCGAAGCCTTCCTTTTGTAAGTGACCGCTAATCGTAAGTGGAGACTGCTATTCGAATCAGGTACATGCGTTATGCGTACGGATACCCGTTTTGTGCGTAGCGGAAGCTGCTTTATGCGGAACCTTTCTTCGTTTATGCGAACCTTTCCTTTATTTCTGCTTAGTCGTTGCTTTCGGCTCAAGCCGAAAGCGTCGATTCAAATTAATGTGGGTGGCTTCGGCTGGGGCCGAAGCCTTCCTTTTGTAAGTGACCGCTAATCGTAAGTGGAGACTGCTATTCGGATCTGTAGCTGTTGTTGTGCGTACGAATACCGGTTTTATGCGTAGCGACAGCTTCGTTATGCGTAATCTTCCTTCACTTGTGAGTACCTATTCTTTTTTATGAGCTACTTTTTCTTAAATTAGCTAATAATGGATTGTTATCTCTTTTCAAAGAACAAGTGTTTGGTCTATACTTAACGGTAACTTTATATGAGAGGGGCTTATCCATGCTGCTTAATCCTAGAAAAAAGCCTTATTTCTTTTATCAATACGAGGCGCTGCTAAGGCGGCTGCCGAAAACACACCCCATATATGCTCGTGTGGAAGCTGACTTTTACCGGTATCGTGCCGGATTTTCAGGCGAAAAGGAACTTGACTATTACTTCGACTACCTCCCCAGCGACATTTCTTATTTTCATCAGCTCTACGCTTCAGTACTTAACAGCAAATTTTCGGTACAGATTGACTTACTGCTTCTCTCCCCAACATTTATCAGCATCATTGAACTCAAACATTACGCCGGTTCTCTCTATTTTTCGAGCCACTATAATCAGCTAATAAAAAAAGCTGATGGTCAATCTGAAGTGATGACCTGTCCGCTCGCTCAAGTAAATCGGCAGCGCATTCAACTAGAACGCATCTTAAAACACGATTTAAAAAAGGAGATTCCTATTCTCACACACGTTTTTGTCACTAACCCACGCTGTGAAATAAAAAGTGATCTGCCAATTCAAAACCTCGCTCACGTTGCCAAACTGCCTGAACTTGTTCGCCAATGGAAAACAACTTACACTGAACCAACGCTAACGAAAAGTCACATTAGCAATCTTGGGAAACGTTTAGTAAATCGATTAAAAAAGGAAGAACGAAACCTGCTTTCCCGATATAAGCTGGATTCTTCTATATTGAGATCAGGTGTTTTGTGCAACTCATGTGATGCGATCATGGCTCGGCGCCGTGGTTATTGGGTCTGTGCAACCTGCTTCGAGAAAGGGAAGAATCAGCATCAGCAAGCATTTAGGGATTATGCGCTGTTACATAAGACGACTATGACTTTAACAGAAGCGATGAATTGGGCAGGCATGCGCCGCGACACCTGCGGCCGCCTGATGCAGCAGCAATTTAAGCGAGTCCCCTCCGTTTATCCAGTGACCTATCAGTTAATCGATTAGGTGGTCTCTAAACGTAACTGGGCAGCGTTATTCGTACCAGGTTCATGTGTTGTGCGTATGGATACCGGTTTTATGCGTAGCGGAAGCTTCGTTATGCGTAGCCTCCTTCCTTTTATGCGAACCTTTCCTTTATTTCTGCTTAGTCGTTGCTTTCGGCTCCAGCCGAAAGCGTCAATTCAAATTAATGTGGGTGGCTTCGGCTCGCTGCCGAAGCCTTCCTCTTGTAATTGATCGCTAATCGCAAGTGAAGACCGCTATTCGTACCAGGTTCATGTGTTTGCGTACGGATACTGGTTTTGTGCGTAGCGGAAGCTTCGTTATGCGTAGCCTCCTTCCTTTTATGCGAACTTTTCCTTTATTTCTGCTTAGTCGTTGCTTTCGGCTCCAGCCGAAAGCGTCGATTCAAATTAATGTGGGTGGCTTCGGCCGGTGCCGAAGCCTTCCTCTTGTAATTGATCGCTAATCGCAAGTGAAGACCGCTATTCGTACCAGGTTCATGTGTTGTGCGTATGGATACTGGTTTTATGCGTAGCGGAAGCTTCGTTATGCGTTTGCTTTCTTCTTTTATGCGTAAGACGAAGCCATAAATGCAAAAGACCCCGCTTCAGCGGGGTCTCAGCTCTTTATTGATAGTAACGCTTCAGTCCATTTACGACTTGAGTTGCGAGTTTATCCTGCTCATTCAGCAGCACGCTCAGGTCGCTGCTGTTTGACATAAAGCCGGGTTCGATGAGGACCGCCGGCATGTTCGGTCCGGTGAGGACAGACAGGCTGCGGTTGACCGTTCCGCGGTTACGAAGCCCCATGCCGTTTGCGATGCTCGACTGCAGTTCCAAGGCGAGCATGCGGGAGTCATTCGGATGCTTGCCTGCCGAGCTGTAGAGTACTTCTGCTCCGCTTGCGGCACTGTTCGGGAAGGCGTTGGCATGAATGCTGATGAACAGATCCGCACCGGACTGATTCGCAGCAGCAACCCGCTGACCGCCGCTCAAGTAGCTGTCGCCGGTACGGCTCATCACGACGCGGGCCCCTTCTGCTTCCAGCCGCTGACGGACTTTCTGGCTCAGGTTCAGGGCGATTGTTTTTTCATAAATGTTCCCTTGCACGACAGCGCCTGGATCGCGGCCGCCGTGACCTGGGTCAAGGAAGACGGTTTTGCCGCTCAGGCTTCCGGAGCCAGATCCGCTTGAACCGGATGAAGTACCGACTTCACGGACGTAGCTTGCGTGCACGTAGGCCCAGCCGTTGCCGCGCTTAATCGTGTACCAGTTCCCATTCTTTTCATGAATGTCTATTTGCGTACCGCGCGTCAGGCTTCCGACGATGCTGGAGCTCGTTGACGGCTCCGAACGCACGTTTAAGCTGTTCGCGGTCACTTCGCCTTTTGTTGTCGCCGCTTCAGGCGCAGAGCTGCCGGATGATGGACCGGATCCTTCTGTTTTTACGAAGGAGCTGTGAATGTAGCCGGAACTGATTTTGTACCAGTCACCGCTTTTTTCCTGCAGATCGACTTGATCGCCGCGCTTCACGCTGCCAACGATGCGGTGCGAGGTAGATGGTCCGGATCGAACGTTCAGGCTTGATGCTGTAATTTCACCCGTTGCGGCACTAGTGCTTTCTGTTTTTTTCGAAGACGAACTGCTGCTTGTTTTGATGTAAGAGCCGTGTACGAATCCTTCGCTGCTGCCGACCTTTACTTTCAGCCAGTCACCGGATTTTGCAGTGATGTCCACCTTCTGTCCGCGACTCAGGCTGCCGACAACGCGGTGGCTTGTAGACGGTCCGGAGCGAACGCGCAGGCTTCCGGCAGTCACTTCTCCGGTGCCGGAGGCAGCTTCTGCACTGCTGCCGGACGAGGCTGTTTTCACAAAGCCTTTATGTATGTGACCCCATCCGTTGTTAAAGCGAATTTGATGCCAGTCGCCTTTCGTGGCATGAATCTCGACCTTCGCCCCTTTTTGCAGGCCGCCGATGATGCGTGCATTTGACGCTGCGTCTGCACGGACGAATAAGGAGGAGGCGGTGACCTCTCCCTGCTGCGCTTGTGCATGGGCCGTTGTCGCTCCGCGTTCTTCAAAGCTGTACACGATAGAGAATAATAAAATAAAAATAAGTGCAAAAAGACTTGTTCGTTTCACGCGTGTCCCTCCCCTGGCACATTTTTTCAGATTATTTCTTTTTACTGTATCTTAGTGGTTAGCATTTGTACATAGGAACAAGTACCAAACAGAAAATGAGATTTTCTCATACTTTCTCAAGCTGTCCTGCTAGTGGCAATTCTTTTGCAATTACCACTACTTTAAAACGCATTCAATTTTATGAAAATTTCCTTTAGGATGGAAGGGCGCATGTCCAAACTTACATATGAAGGGACGTTTTACCATTATGCCTGAGAAAAAGAAGAAAGGCTTTTTTCAGAAATTTCTAGACGGCATTGAAATTGCGGGAAATAAGCTACCGCATCCGGTGACGATTTTTGCGATTCTTGCTTTGCTCGTCATTGTCGCTTCAGCTATCATTTCCGCGATCGGCGTGAGCGTCGAACATCCTGGTGAAGAAGGCGAGATCGTTGAAGTGACGAGTCTGCTTACGACCGAAGGGATTCAATACTTATTTTCCAGCATGGTCGATAACTTCATCGGCTTCGCACCGCTCGGCGTGGTGCTTGCAACGATGCTCGGGATCGGGATTGCAGAACGCACCGGCTTAATCAGCGCCTGTCTGCGGGGCTTTGTGCTGTCGATTCCGAAAGTACTGATCACAGCCGGCCTCGTATTCGCTGGCATTATGTCCAGTGTGGCCTCAGATGCGGGTTACGTAGTACTCCCTCCTCTCGGGGCGGTTATTTTCGCTGCACTCGGACGACATCCGCTTGCCGGTCTTGCGGCCGCGTTCGCCGGCGTTTCTGCCGGGTTCAGTGCCAACTTATTCCTGTCAGCAACAGATCCGATGCTCGGGGAGCTGACGATTTCAGCAGCCGCAATCATTGATCCGGCCTACGCGGAAGGCATGAACATCGCGATGAACTACTACTTCATCATTGCATCAGTCTTCATGCTCACGCTCGTCGGGGCCTTTGTCACGGAACGGATCGTTGAGCCGCGCCTTGGTGAATACAAAGGCGACTACCGTGAGAGCCTGAACGGACTGGAAGCGATCGAGAAAAAAGGACTGCTCTGGGCAGCCGGATCGCTTCTCGTGACGACGATTTTGTTTGCACTCACGATCGTTCCGGAAAATGGTGTGCTCCGGGCAGAAGACGGCGGCATTGTACAGTCACCGTTTATGGATTCCCTTGTTCCGATCATTTTAATCCTGTTCTTTATACCTGGTCTTATATACGGGATTGCGACGAAAAACATTAAAAGTGATAAAGATGTCGCGAACCAGCTTTCCGAAACGATGGCTGCTATGGGGATGTTTATCGTGCTCGCCTTTACTGCCGGTCAGTTCGTCGCTTACTTTGCAGAGACGAACATCGGTCTTGTTCTCGGCGTGTACGGGGCAGAGGCGCTCGAGGCGGCGAATCTGACCGGCATCCCGCTTATTCTCGGCTTTATCGTTGTCGCAGGCTTCATTAACTTGTTCGTCGGCAGTGCGTCTGCTAAGTGGGCAATGATGGCACCGGTCTTCGTGCCGATTATGATGCAGCTCGGCTACTCGCCGGAGCTGACGCAAATGGCGTACCGTATTGCCGACTCCACAACGAACATCATTACGCCGCTGATGACGTACTTTGCGATCATCATCGCGTTCGCACAAAAGTATGATAAAAAGATGGGTATCGGTACGATGATCTCCGTTATGTTCCCGTATTCGATCTTCTTCACGATTGCATGGACGATCATGCTGATCATCTGGATGACGACAGGCTTCGATTTAGGACCTGGCTCTCCAATTCACTACAATCCGTAAAGGTAGGACGATCCCCGGCAGCTCGCCGGGGATTTCTTTTTGTAGTGCTTTGTCGGGTGGATTTGAGATTTTGCATAGAGTGGGAAGCGGTACGCATAAAGGAGGTTTTCACACGCATTAAAAGCGGTTTGCTACGCACAAAAGCTAATTAGCTACGCATATAGCATGTTCAAGTACGCATAACGCTCCTCACTTACGCATAAGCTCTTAATAGAGGGCTTCGGCCTGCGCCGAAGCCGGGGGTTGAGCTGGACAATCCTTCTTGCGTTAAATGGCATCCTTACGCTTACTTATAGAAATGAAACGCACATAGGCTGATTTCTTACGTATAAAAGCTGTTCAGGTACGCATAGCGACGGTTTCAGTACGAATAGCGGTCGTCACTTACGCATAAGCCTGCCACCGATTTTACCCACACCCGTCATCTTTTTTTGCCAATTATTTTCCGCGAGGTGTAACCCTTTTCTTTATAGAGCGTCCAATCAGATGAACCATAGGCAGGAACTCTGTTCTGTGGTACGATGCATGGGATTTGATTAGAGAAAGGGAGTATCCCGATGAGTGAAGAACTTCAGCGGTCGCGGCGCCAAGAGAAGCGTCCGTCCCGAGTAAAAAAACTGTTTAAAGTAGCCCTGCTTTTCTTTTTAATAACATTTATTGTGACTGGCGGTGTCCTCGGATACATGGTGTATCAGGTACAGAGTGCCACGAATAACTCGCAGGCGGAGCTTGAGCGCGGCGAGAAATCAGACATGCGCGATGAAGCGGTCGATCCGGTTGATGATCCGGTGTCGATTTTATTTCTCGGCCTCGACAGCCGTGAGGATGATTTGAGCGGACGCACCGATGCGATGGTGCTCGCGACGTTTAATCCAAATGATGAGTCGGTCAAAATGGTGAATATTCCGCGTGACTCTTACGTGTACATGCCGGACCGTGATACGAACGACAAAATCAATCACGCCCATGCTTACGGTGGAGTGACGTCAACGATCAACACGGTCGAGCACATGCTCGATATTCCGGTTGACTATGTCGTTTCCTTGAACTTTACAGCATTCGTTGAAATCATTGATACGATCGGCGGTGTCGAAGTCGACGTACCGATGCCGATAGCTGACACGGATAACGCGACGTACGGTACGATCGAAATCGAAGAAGGGCTTCAGACGCTGAACGGCGAGGAAGCGCTCGCTTATTCGCGTATGCGTAAGCAGGATCCGCGCGGAGATTTGGGCCGAGGCGACCGGCAGAAAGACATCATTGAAGCCGTGATTCATCAGTCGGCAAGCTTCCGCACGATCACAAACTTTAACTCGCTTGTCGACAGCATGGAGCGGAACCTGAGCACGAACTTAAGCTTTGGCAACATGGTGAGCATGCACTCTTACGCGAACGACATGAATGACATTGAATCGCTCTCCTTTGAGGGCGACGATTACAACGAAGGTGGCGTTTACTACTATCGCATTCGCGATGAGTCCCTCGCGGACGTTTCCGGTACGCTGAAAGAGCATTTAGAAATCACGAGCTCCACAACCGCTTCACAGGAATAAAAAATGGCCAGCCTCCTTTAAGGGGCTGGCTTTCGTTATGCTTTATAGTAGTCCATCGTCCGCTGCAGTCCTACGGCGAGTGCCACTTCCGGCTTCCACCCGGCTGTCTGACGAAGTTTTTCAGAAGATAAATAGCTGTGGCGAATATCCCCTGTGCGAGGGGCGCCGTATTGAGGATTAAATTCTCTATTAGCGGCGTGACTAAGCTCCTGTAACAGCTCATTGATGCTCGTCTGCGTTTCGGAGCTGACGTTATAGACCCCGCTCACGTCGTCATGATCAAAGGCGGTGATCACCGCTTCCGCCACGTCCTCGACGTAGACGAAATCTCGCGTCTGTTCCCCGTCTCCTTGAATGAGCGGTTGCTTTCCTGCTAGAAGCGCTTCGCAGAAAATTGTGATCACACCTGCTTCTGTTTCCACCGTCTGACGTGGTCCGTAAACGTTCGCAAACCGGAGCGCTGCCGTACGAATCGGATACAGCCTCGCGTACGACTGGATGTACTGCTCAGCTGCAAGCTTCGACGTCCCGTACGG
Organism: Bacillus daqingensis; assembly: GCF_042654445.1. NCBI lineage: Bacteria > Bacillati > Bacillota > Bacilli > Caryophanales > Bacillaceae > Bacillus > Bacillus daqingensis. Next base: position 45,412 of record NZ_JBHSGK010000019.1, on the reverse strand, counting down.
CGAGAGCGGCTCGGTCGCGGACGTTTCGTCGATCGGAAGTTTTTCAGCGTGACCGTAAACAGCGGCCGACGATGCGGAAATAAAACGCGGTACGCCGTTTGCTTTTGCTGATTCCAGCAGATGCACCGTGCCTAAAATGTTAATCTCCAGATCCATATCCGGCTGCTCCAATGACGGACCGACTTTGCTTTGTGCCGCCAGGTGAATGATGCCGTCCGGCTTCGATTCTGCAATGGCCTGCTGAACGGCCGCTTTATCGCGGATGTCGCCTTCGACTGCTTCTGCCCCGGCTGGTATATTCGCAGCGGAACCGGTCGTAAAGTTGTCGTAAACGACAACACGGTCCCCACGCGCGAGCAGCCGCTCGGCAACGTGGGAACCGATAAAGCCGGCTCCGCCTGTCATGAAAATTGTCTGCATATGAAAAGCCCTTTCTTCAAACGGAATCTAAAAGTTAAGCGACGATTTTTTGCGGCTGGCCGCTTCGTCCTTGTTTTCCTCTTCCGGCCGTTCGATCGTGACCGACGTATCTTCTGCGCCTTCTGATTTCGACTTGTCGAACACAACGAGGCACGTTTTCAAAATGATAATAACATCGAGCCAGAGGCTGTAGTTGCGGATGTAATATAAGTCAAAGCGCAGCTTGTCCTCAGCATCCGTCGTATACTTCCCCATCACCTGCGCATAGCCGGTGATGCCTGGCTTCACGCGGTTTCGGTAGCCGTAGTGGTAATACTTCTGCGTGAGCTCCTGAATGAAAAACTCCCGTTCCGGCCGCGGCCCGACAAGCGACATGTCGCCTTTCAGCACGTTAAACAGCTGCGGCAGTTCGTCTAAACGCGTCGCCCGGATCAGCTTGCCGACTTTTGTAATCCGCTTATCGTCAGATGTCGCAAGCACCGGCCCCGTCGATTTTTCTGCTCCCTGAATCATCGAGCGGAACTTGTAAATCGTAAACGGCTTGTTGTATTTTCCAAGACGCTCCTGCGAGTAGATAATATCCGCCTTCGGATCTTCCAGCTTCACCATAATCGCCGTGGCAATGAGCGCCGGTGACGCGAGAATGATAAGAATCACTGCGGATAAAAAGTCGAACACGCGCTTTAAAAACACTTTATCCCACGTGAGCAGAAATGGACGGACGCCCATAACAAGCGTATCATCCATCGGTGATGACGTTGCCTTCTGAAGCAGCAGCTCGTACAGCTCCGGAATGACGTATACGACCTTGTTACGCTCCATCGCATAATAAATGATCTGTGACTTTTTCTCTTTCGAGATGTCGGTTGCGAGAACGACGAAGTCGACTTCATTTAAGTAATAGTTCAATTCTTCGAGCGGCACGTGCTCCGATACGTGGCGCACCGCTGTGCCTTTAAGCATCGGGTGGCGGATTTTATAGAGCAGCTTAGACGCCGCTTCCCCGTCTCCGACTAAGAGCACCTTTCCAATTTTGTTTCCGCGCGTCACCTTCAGATAGAGCACCTTGAACGTGACCATAAGAAACACCGTGAAAATACTGGCGATCAGGACGACCGATCGCGGCATCGCAAATTCACGGAATAAGTATGACGCTGCCATCGTGAGAAACGTCATCAGTGCCGTTGCGACGAGAATTTTACGGACGATGTCACTGACCGTGTGCTTTCGGTCCAGGCTATACAATTCGTAAACCGAGATGAAAAACAATCCTATCAGCAGAATCCACGGCAAAAGCGAGAGAAAGGCCTCCCAGTTTCTATCCGGAAAGTCCAGATAGCGGATGTAAAATGCGCTGATATAAGCAATTAATATACAGAGTAAGTCCCCTAAGATGAGCAGAAATTTATGATTTCTCGTGTCATCCATGCTATACATGTCAAAACCTCTTTCTATCCCCCGTTACCGTCCATGACGCAACGCTGTTCATGCTATGTTTCATTATAGTCGTTTTACGAGGCGTATGCTATCCTTTGCGGAAAATCGATACGTCATTGTAATAGACGGGATTTGGAAGGAAATGTTGCAGGGTGGATTTTAGCGATATTCTGCAGAGGGATGAGGCTTTCGTTTGCGGCCTATTCGTAAGTGATGGCTGCTATTCGCATGGGGGTCGGCGGTTACGAGGAGCGGGTCTGCTTTTAGTAGGTGGTATTTTCTCTTTACGAGGTGATTCCTCTGCTTTACGAGGAACTTTGCTTCCTTTACGTGAAAGTGACCGTCCACCTCACCCTCAGGCTTCGGCACCGGCCGAAGCCCTCCGCTACATGCCTATTCGTAAGTGACGACCGCTATTCGCACGGGGTACACCGTTTACGAGGTGCGGGTCTGCTTTTACGAGGTGGTATTTTCTCTTTACGAGGTGATTCCTCTGCTTTACGAGGAACTTTGCTTCCTTTACGTGAAAGTGATCGTCCACCTCAACCCCAGGCTTCGGCGCCGGCCGAAGCCCTCTACTCCCAGCCTATTCGTAAGTGACGACCGCTATTCGCACGGGGTACACCGTTTACGAGGTGTGATTCCCGTTTTATGAGGTGCCTTTCCTCCTTTACGAGGAGCTTTTTCTCGTTAACGAGGAAGTTTCTCCCCGTAATGAGAAAGTGCCTGATCCACCTTCACCCATGGCTTCGGCTCAGGCCGAAGCCCTCCACTCGAAGCCTAAACGTAAGTGACGACCGCTATTCGCACGGGGATCGGCGTTTATGAGGTGCCATTCCCGTTTTACGAGGTGCATTTCCTCATTTACGAGGTGCTTTTGCTTCTTTATGAGGAGGTTCCGTCCATTTACGAGGAAGTTTCTCCCCGCTAAGGGAAAGTTTCTATTCGTACGGGCACCTACTTACGAGGTGAACGTCATCTTCTACGTATAACTTGTACTGCAGCTGCCAATCGAAAAGCACCGCGGCTCGTTGCTGCCGCGGTGCTTCGTTTTACTGAAGCTCTCTCAGGCGCTCCAGGCTGACGCTGTCCATAATTCCGCTGATCGGAAGCCCTTGTGAAGCTTGAAAGTCGGAGACAACGGATGCTGTTACCGGTCCGAACACGTCGGACGGCTCCGTTGGAAAAGTGCCGTAGCCTGCTGCACTCAGCTTCACTTTCATGTCGCGCGCTTCAGCGGTTGAAAAGCCGCTTTGCAGCACGGTCGCGGTTTCGCGGTCCAGCACCTGCTGATCGCGTCTCGTTATGTTTCCGCTCTGCTCTAGGCCGAAATGAGCCTGGAAGTCCCGGACGACGCTCATCGTCACAGGACCGTATCGGGTTGACGGCCGCTGTGGAAAACTGCCAAAACCAAGCGAGGTCAGCTGCTGCTTCACGTCACGCACACCCGGGGTGTCAGCTCCGTCTGTGAAGACGATCTCCTGTAGCCGGTTCATCGTCTGTTCCGTTACACGGTCAATATTTCCGGTGACGGAAAGGCCCTGATCCCGCTGGAAGTCTTCCACAACGAGTGTTGTGACCGGTCCATACCGGGTTGACGGTCGCTGCGGAAAGCTGCCGTAGCCCAGCGCAGTCAGTTGCTGCTTCAAGCCGGTGATGGCCGGATCGTCATCGCCGTCCGTCCAGAAGAAGCTGAGCTGCTCTTCGATAGCCGCTAGCGTGATCGGATTCGCTGTACCAGAGGCTCTTAGTCCGTTCGCTTCCTGAAACGCACGCACCACCCCTTCTGTTACCGGCCCGTAGCGCGGAGATGGTCGCTCTGGAAACGTTCCGAAGCCTAAGCTCGTCAGGTTCATTTTCATCGACCGGACGTTTTCGTTGTCATCGCCGTCCTTCAAGGACTGCCCCCAAAGCTCGTCCATTTTCCGAAGCGTCACCGGATCGCCATAGCCGTTGACGACTAATCCGTAGTACTGCTGAAAATCAGCTACAACGCCTTCCGTCACCGGTCCGTAGCGCGGTGACGGACGCTCCGGAAACGTTCCGAATCCTAAGTGTGTCAGACGCTGTTTAAACGTGCGGACCTCTTCTGTATCAGACGGCGTCGCATACGTCCCGTCTGTAATCGATGCGATCAGGTGGATGGTATCTGTATCGGCTTCACCAGTCACTTCGAGTCCGTAATACGCCTGCAGCTTCTCCAGTGAAGCTTGTGTGCCTGCTCCGAACGTGCCGCTCTCCCCTGGATCAAATCCGAGGTGTTTCATGGCATCCTGCAGTGCTTCCACACCGGAGCCGCTGTCGTTCAGCTGATACACTTCCTGCTCTTTTACAACGGTAAAAGAGCGCGTCTGCTTGTTTCCAAGCCGGTCTTCGGCGGTGAGCGTGAGCTCAGACTCGCCGTCCTGCAGCCGGTTGCGGATGCGAAAGCTGCCGTCCGCCTGAACGGATGCGGTGCCGGATGAGTAGCGGCTGCCGTTCTGGCTGAGCTCAAACGTAAGCGTCATAGCAGTGTCTGCTTCCTGCCTGTCCGAAAACCGGGAGGCGATTTTTCCCCGAATCAGATTCTGATCCAGCTGCGTCGCTTCCAATGTAATCGTCGGCTTTTCTTCATAGACCTCGATATTCAGCGTGCGGCTGTAGCGGTTCTGTCCGCTGACGGCCTCTAGCTTCAGCTGGTACGTTCCGGTCCCGGCGCGCTTGGCAGCTCCATTCGTGTCCGTATACCTGAGATCCCATTTCAGCTTTGTCCCGCTGCCCGGGTTTATTGTTCCGAGCTTCGTTCCGTCTTTTGTGAAGAGACTGAGTTCTGCCTTCATGCTGCTGTCAATGTTCCACTGCAGCTCCGGCTGAACGTGACGACTGACAAGATTCCGATCGGTTTTAAACTCCTTTACCGGATTCGAAATCGTCTCCACCTGGCCGCCGAATGGAATGCGCAGGTCTTCTGCTGTATTGGAGCGGAATGTGAGCCACCCTTCCATGTAACCGGCTGTCGGCTTAACAGAGGCAAGCGTCACAATCACCTCTTTTTTCCCACCTGCTGGTACGGTCACTTCCTTCGGGAGACTCATCTTCATGCCGCGCATCGCTTTTTCCTCGACGCCCGTCTGATACGTAACGGACGAGGCGCTCGCATTTTCAAGCGTCACGACTGCCGTACGGCTGAACGTACCGCCTGCCCGGATCGCTTTCAGGTTCAGACTGCCGTTTCGGTGTGCCCGCTGCTTCTCTTTACCTTCTTCCGTGAACGTGTGGCTGTCCTGAACGAACGCTGTCACGTTCGCCTGCAGGGCACCAGCCGGATCAATCCTGCCTGCCCCGGCATCGTTGACGGAGACGCCATTAATCGCATCAGCAGTATTCATAATCCGGGCCTTTATTTCATCAGGCGCGAGACTTGCATCCTGCTCGAGCAACAGAGCTGCAAGACCTGCCGTATATGGCGAGGCAAAGCTTGTACCTGAAAAAAATGAATAGGCTTTTGCGTAATTGCCGCCGGCGGATGATTTGGACAACGCCGTGTAAATCGCGGCGCCAGGTGCCGTCAGATCCGGCTTAATGTCATACGTATCGGTAAGCGGCCCTCGGGAAGAGAAGTCTGCGACGACTTCCTGCCCGCGAGACAAATAAGATGCTCCGATCGTCAAGGCAAGCGGCGACGTACCGGGATTATTGATGGTTCTGACACCTTTTTCCCCGTCGTTACCAGCAGCAGCCACGACGACAATGCCGGCATCCACCATGTTGCTGATTGCTTTTGTCAGCGGCGTATCAGCAATATTGGATTCCTGGCCGAACGACATGTTTACCACGTCCACGCCGTCTTCTACAGCTTGATCCATCGCGGTTAAAATGCTGCCGGTATAGCCTTGATTAATCGTATTCAGCACCCGGTACACGTATAAATCAACATCCGGCGCAATTCCCTGCACGTCGCCTTTTCCGGCAATGACGGCGCTCACAGCTGTTCCGTGCGTGGAATTCACGCCGTGGCCTTCAAGCGGATCGGTTCTGCCGTCACGAATGAAGTTGGCGCCGCCCCGGTAGGCGTGCTGTAACGAGGGGTGGTGATAGTCAATCCCGGAATCGAGCACGCCTACTTTGACGCCTTTTCCGGTTAGGCCGAGCTCGGCCAGTGCTTCCATCTCTACTTCCAGCGCCTCAGTCTGCTCCTGCGAGTCGACATCTGTTTCCAAGGTTACTTCATACAGCTGGCTTAAATAGACGCCGTCTACGTAGTCCAATTCTGCAATAGGAGCAGCCTCCCTTGCCGGAATGGTTAACGCAAATCCGTACAGCACCTTTTCCAGCTTCTCGATATGCTCAACTGGAACCTCTTCCTGCTCCAGGTATGCTTCAAACAATGCTGAAGCTTCCTGCTGCCTGGCTTCTGTTTCAAGCGCAGAAAACATTTCTCCGCTTTCCTCTGCTTCTTTTTCCTGAATATGTACCGGTTCCTCGGTTAAATCGACGATCACTTCGACCATCTGCCCGCTGTCTACCGGAATGTCCGGGTCCAAAAAGGCCTCAGCGGCCACAGCCGTCTGCAACAATACCAGCATCCCAATGACAATTAACACGACTGCTCCAACTGATTTCATTCTGAACACCATCCCACTTCTTTAATACGAAAAAGGCAGAGGCTTCACTATTGTGAACATCCTCTGCCTTTATTATATCGTCTATTTTCCTATAAATCTCAAATTCTTTGAGATTGTTTCAACTTTTTTGTTAACGGTATACCGGCACTTCAAACGGCAGATACGGGTTATCAATCTGGTCATACAGCTCTTTAATCATGCGAGTCTGCTTGTAGGCCCATCCGATATCTGTCGCGTACTGGTAAAACGAGCTTCGGTTGATGCTAATGCTGCTGTTCAACGCTGCTTCATGGAAGTCAGGGTCCCAGCGCATTTTGTAGAGCGTATCCTGGCCGCGGTTCAGGTAGTTGTTCGATATAAACTTTGCGCCGCCCTGGATGGAAGCCTGTGGTGTGAACCAGCCTTCACGGTAAGCTCTTACCGAACCACGCGTGTACGGATCGCTGTCGATCGCTTCGATTCCAAACATGTTATACGTTTTCTTCATATCAAGACGGCTCGTATCGTAATTGTCGTCCCGACGGCTGATCCAGCTCCACGAATTGTTTGCGCTGTTAAAGCGCCGTTCCAGCGTATACTTTCGCACGCTGCCATTCGCCTGAGGCTGAACCGACACCCACATGTTGGAATTGATCTGTCCGACTTCAAAAGAGCCGTCGGAAAGTCTGGACGTTCCGTTGCCCGTCTCGAGAAGAGCGTGGGCAATCAGATAAATATCGTTTACTCCCTGCGATTCTGCCGCCTGCTTAAACGCATTCCCCGTATTATGAAGAATACCGCGGTTGCGGAGAATGTTGTTCAACTGCGACGCCGGCACGCCGGACGTTTGAGACAGTACCAGGAACTGGAACATGTCGCGGCTGTTCGGATCAAGGTTGAAGTTGCTAGGATCGATATAGCGTCGCACATCCGCTTCACGTGCATTTTGCCAACCGCCACCGTAGAGATCGGTTTGCGGACGGAGCGGCATCTGCCTGTTCAGCATTTGGGAAACTGTCATCTGATAGTTTCGGTACTCAATATTGTTTCCGATTTTCGCCATCTCATCGTTAATCTGCTGCATCGTACGCGGATCACCAATGCCGTTTACAACAAGCCCGTGATGACGCTGGAAGTCACTTACAACACCTGCTGTTACAGGGCCGTAGCGGTTAGACGGATTGGACGGGAAGCTTCCGAATCCTAAACGGCTCAGATTCCGCTTCAGCTCGCGCACATTTTCATGTTCGGCGCCGTCGATATAGTGAGAGTTGAAAATGGAGTTAATAAAGTCGGCATCACTTTGGCTGAAACGCCCGTTTACTGTGCGTCCGTAGTACGCCTGAAATTCACGCACAACGCGCTCTGTTACGCTGCCATATCCTTCAGAAGGTTCTGATGGAAAGCTGCCAAAGCCGAGCTTCGTGAGGTTCTGCTTCATTTCCACAATTTCTTCTCCACGATCACCGTTCTGGTACGGATAGGAAAGGCCGTCCGTTTCCATGCGCAGATACATACCGCTCACATATGCCGGCTGCTCCGTGATCGAGCTGTGGCTGATCCGGTACCAGCCGTTTTCTTCACTGATTACATCAACGACCGATCCAGTTGGGAGCTGACCGATGACGGAGAAATTCGTGCTTGGTCCGCGACGGACATTTAAGTTCGAATTCGCCGTTACGACTGCCTTGCCGATGAAGCTTTCTCCCACCTGTGATTCCAGCAGACTCATTGTAACGGAGTCTCCAATACCGTTTACTACCAGGCCGTTTGCGCGCTGAAAATCACTGACGACAGAGGCCGTAACCGCTCCGTAGCGATTAGACGGGCTGGATGGGAACGAACCAAACCCAAGCTTTGTCAGGTTCAGCTTCAGCGTCACGATATCCGAATGGGCCTGCCCGTCCCGGTAGCGGGAGTTCAGCTCCGACTGAATCCGGTTCGCTGTCGTTTGATTCGTAATACCTGTGATCGGCAGTCCGTAATATTCCTGAAAGTCTTCCACGACCCTCATTGTCACAGGCCCGTAGCGGACAGAGGGACTGGACGGGAACGTGCCGAAGCCAAGCGTCGTCAGATCCTTCTTCAGCTGCACGATCGCAGAGCCTTGATCTCCGTCTTCATATGGCAGGGTGAGCGTAGCGTCGTAATGTTCCGCAACCCGCTGCTCCAGCCGGTCCATCGTGCGGGAATCGGCTATGCCGCTCGTTACCAGTCCTTCGGAGGATTGAAACTCCTTCACAACTCCGGAAGTAACCGGACCGTAGCGATTGGACGGGTTAGACGGGAATGTGCCGTATCCAAGCCGTGTCAAATCAAGCTTTAAGTCAACGATCGAGCTGTGGGCATTGCCATCCTGAAAAATGGTGCCTGCCTCCTGCTCAACGCGGTTCAGCGTCTGCTGATCGGTGATGCCGTTTACGGTAAGACCAAAGTAGCGCTGAAAATCCTCCACGACACTCATCGTCACCGGTCCGTAACGGACAGACGGATCAGACGGGAAGCTCCCGAAGCCAAGCTTTGTCAGCATCAGCTTCAAGTCCCGCACAGCCGGACCTTCATCTCCGTTCACGTACGGAAGCTCCAGTGAAGATCCTTCTAAAACATCTTCCGCCAGCGCATGAAGCGTCTGCATGGTTACCGAATCGCCGAGGCCGTTTACGATCAACCCGTTATCAGCCTGGAAATCTTTCACAACGTTTGCCGTGACCGCACCAAATCGATCGGATGGCGATGACGGAAACGAACCATAGTTAAGCGATGTGAGCATCATCTTGAATTCCTGAATGCCTTCGCCTTCCTGAAAGTCCTGAAAGTACGTGCCGGCTTCTTCTGAAATCCGCTCGAACGTTTCCGGATCGACTTGACCGTCTGCATCTAAACCAAAGTAGCTTTGGAAGTCAGCGACAACGCTCATTGTCACAGGACCGAATCGTTCGGACGGATCAGACGGGAAGGAGCCAAAACCGAGCTTTGTCAGCTCCAGCTTCATTTCCCGGATTTCAGGAGCTTCGTCTCCATCTTCAAATACAAGTCCTTCATCAGCCGTGGAGAAAGTGGACATGGATGAAAAGCTTTCCTCTGCAGCTTCATTTACACTTTCGTCTTCTTCGTTCTCCTCAGAGGACGAATCAACAGAATCCTGCTCTTCTATGTCTTCTTCAGTTGCTTCTTCATCAGACTCTTCTTCTCTCGCTTCCGGATCGAGGTCGGACTCGTCTTCCTCTGCCTCTTCTTCACGTACTTCTGAGTCAAGGTCAGATTCGGCGTTGTCCGAATCTTCTTCGCGGACCTCTTCTTCCTCTAATTCTTCCTCACGTGCTTCTGAATTAAGATCGGACTCTTCGTCGCTATCCGTATCTTCCTCGCGGGCCTCGTCTTCTTCTGTCTCTTCCTCTCGAGCTTCTGAATCAAGGTCAGCTTCTTCTTCTGCATCTGCTTCTTCTTCACGAGCCTCCGAATCAAGATCGGACTCTTCGTCACTGTCCATATCTTCCTCGCGGGCCTCGTCTTCCTCTACTTCTTCTTCCCGGCCTTCCAAGTCGTGATCGGCTTCGTCTTCACGGGCTGCTTCCTGTTCTTCGCGGAACAGCGCCCACTCATCTGAGAGCTGTGAATACGTTTCTTCATCGACTGCTCCGTGCGGGGTTAACTCTCTCGTTTCCTGATAGCTCTTCACTGCCGCTGCGGTGATGATGCCGTAGAAGGTCGTTAGCTCTTCCTCCTGGAAACGTTCCTCATGAGGATCCAGCTCGTTTAACAGGTGCTTTAATTCCGCTGTTTCCTCTTTGTCTTGTCCAATAAAAAGGAGGTACCCCTGTTCTTCCAACAGCTCGTTCATCTTCTCCCAGGCTTCTTCCGTATATGTAGAAGCTTCTTCGAGATCGTGATCGGCCTGGAATTGATGAAGTGCTTCAGCGAGCTCTTCTTCTGTCGTATATATAGCTTCGTCTGATGGTTCTGCTTCCGGATCAAATTCGTACAGCATCAGCTGTTCACGGAAGATGTTCCATCGGAGTTCATCGAATTCTTCTTCTGTAAGGTCATGAATGATGTCGTCGGTTAACTGCTTTTCTTCCTGCGCATCCTCGTTGTCACTGCCTTCTGCAAATGCAGTGCCAAACGAACTAAATAACAGCAGAAAAACAAGAAAAAAGATCGTACTGCTTTTCAGTTTTTGTTTCATATTAGGCCTCGCTCCTTTCTCAGAAAATTATATCGACAATTGTCATAGATTATAAAGAGACTTTTTTATGTTTTTTAACATTACTGCGCTTCTATAGTGTACCTGCTTCATGGAAGGATGTCCCTCTTTTTCGAGTTATTTCTTTCTTTTATCACGTTCCATTTGATACAGTTTGAAAAGAAGACCGTTCTCAGTCACTCAGCAACAGCTAGCTATACAAGGAGGAAAACAGCATGAGACAAACAATGAAGAATCTATGGCAGGCGGTTACGGAAAACCGGTCTGCTGTATCTGGTGAACTTAAGCCGCCGGCACGAGCATATTCCGGGAGCAATGGCTATATTGTTTACCTTACATATGGAAGTCAGGAGGATCGCTCCACTGTTACGTATGGTGTGCATACCGACTATACCAAAGCGGTTCAAATGGCATTTGAAGCAAGACCGCAGCATACACCAATTCTTTCATTAAAATTGGATGTCGTCACGAGAATTCGGGAAAGATCTGTTCCAACCACTTTTCAGCAGCAGGATGAGCGGATCTCCTTTAAACCAGGGCGGGACGGAATCATACTGGAAGACCGTCCTGACATGTTGTTTATTCCGGAAGAAGTGCAGGCCTATCAAATTCTTCAGCGCGGCAGAGTTAACGAGTCCGGCCTCCGGCATGCACTGTCGTACCGTCCGCAAACTGCTGCGATGGAAAGCAGCATGAACACACCGGCGAATGTGCGTGTGATTCGCACAACTTCCTATTATATTGATTCCTCCGGTTACTATTCCCTGAGCAATGGCCAACGGAAAGGCTTTCCTCTTTCTGAGGAGAAGTTGGAATATGCCGTGAAACTGGCTTCATCCAACTATTTTAAGCATGCTGTCGATGCGAATGGCCGCATTACATATGCCTACCATCCTCACACAGATTCAGAGGCCGACGGCTATAACATCTTAAGACACGCCGGCACTGCTTATTCAATGCTCGAGCTATATGAGTGGAACCGAGATCAAGACATTCTTAATGCAGCGGCACGAGCCCTGGAGTATTTGACGTCTTTTTCACACGAGCATACGATAAACGGCGTCGCTGTTAACGTGATTGTGGAAGAGGATTTAATTAAACTCGGCGGTAACGGTCTCGCGATCGTTGCCTGCGCCAAATACACCGAAGTAACCGGTGACCGGAAGTACGTGCCTTTTATGCAAAGTCTTGCCACCTGGATGGAAGAGCTGCAGCGGGATGCTCCGCGCTTCAGTATTCATAAGCAGGAATACTCGAGCGGGAAAGTTTGGGATTTTGAATCCAGGTATTACCCCGGGGAAGCCATTCTTGCGATGGTTCGCCTCTTCGAAATTGATGGCGACTCCCGATGGCTCGATTATGCGGAAAAAGAAACACGCTATCTCATTGAGGTGAGGGATAGAGAAGCAGATAAAACAACGATTCCGCATGATCACTGGCTTTTATATGGGATCTATAACCTTTATCAATACAGACCGCTTGCTATTTACCGAAGCCATGCCTTTTTCATTGCCGATGCGATTACCGAATCCCAGTTCACTGATCCAAATGAGACGAGCAGTGAAATGCTTGGATACTTTCACATGGATAATCCCCGGCCGCGATCAACACCTGCTGCCTGCCGCAGTGAAGGGCTCGGTGCCGCTGCCAGACTGGCAGATCAAGTAAAGGATCGCGATCGAGCACGGCGGTACCGCCGGTCGATCCATCAAGCGATTTCCTTTCAGCTGCAAATGCAGCTCTATCCGGAAGCGGTGCTGTATTTTCCGAATAAATCACTGTCACTGGGTGCTTTCAGGGGGAATCTGCGAAACTGGGAGCTGCGCAATGATTATACGCAGCACAATATTTCCAGTATTTTGTCGTATATCCGCTTTGTAAAAGTGATGAGCACGACAGAGAAATCGTCGCTGCAGCTGATACAGACCTCTTTTAATGCTGAAAAATATCCGGTCTACCTGCGCCGCTCGAACCGCCGGGTGTTTCTTGCGTGCATTCGCAGAGGTGCTGAGTGGACGAGGCTGGATGGCGGACGATTCGAACTGAAAAAAGGTCGTTTTACGTATACGATAGAAGACGGAAAAGTGCTGGATGCATTAAACAGTCCGCTTGCTGTCCGCTGCATCAAGCGAAAAGAAGTCACGACCGGCCTGCTCAGAAGCCGGGAGCTTCCTGCTCCGGAAAATGCGCTGTTTTATAAGGGTGATCTCGAGCGAGCGTGGGACTGGGCTCAAAAACTTCTTCCGGTCGTTGTGAAGCCCGGCGGCGGCTCGAAAGGCAGATCTGTCTCTGTGAACCTGTCGACACTCAGCGAATTCGAAACAGCATTTCAACAGGCGCTGAACACGGATCCCGATGTACTCGTTGAGCAGCATATAGATGGGGAGATCTATCGTTTCACTTGTCTTGACGGAAACGTAATTGCTGTAGGGAGGCGAAGACGTCTGCATGTGCGCGGAGACGGTTCTTCCACTATTCAGAAGCTACTTGAACAAAAAAACGAAGAGCGGCGAAGACGGAAGGTACTGGGTCATAGCGAAATTAGCGTCACCCCTGCACTGGAAGCATCACTCAGACTTGATGGCTTCGACCTGCATTCCATTCCTGCTAAAGAGAAGGTCGTTTTCCTAAGTCCCGTCTCCCACGTCTCAGCAGGCGGCGAAGCAATCGATGCAACAGACGAGGTCAGTCAGGTTGTCAAGCGGATCGTCGAGGAAGCGGTGCAGTCCATTCCCGGTCTTGGCATGTGCGGGGTCGATGTCATTATCGATGATGACGGTCAGCCGCACATTCTGGAAATCAACAATGATCCGAACATCACCACCCATATGGAGCCGTGGGAAGGCAAAGCCATTCCTGTTGCAAAAATGATTGCGAAAGCGATGTTCCCGGAATAGGAAAAAGTTTCATACCCCGCCGGCGCCCTTTGTGGTAAAGTAGGTTCTGAATGTATTTCTTGAAAAAGGAGTCAATACTGTGGAAAAACTACTTTCAACAATTTTTGATGCTGTTAAAAAACGAACAACAATAGATGCTGTCGACACAGAACTGGAGAACGCCTACCGCACGAAAGAAGGCGAGCTGATCGTGTACCTTTCTGTCGGCAACAGCTACACGCGCGCGTTCGTGACGATGGGCCGCGGCAAAACCGCTGCCGAGGCGATCAATGAGGCGATCGAATCGTACCTGGAATACCGCGTGCGCCACCTGAAGCCGATATCCGTCAAGCTGGACGTTGTCCGCGAGGTCGTTCCCGGCCGCAAGCAGGGCAGCCGCTTGAACGTGAAGAAAGATGAAATTCTTTACCGGCGCGGTGAAGACGGCTTTGCATTTTCCGAGGACCTGCGCATCTCATTCCTCCCGGAAGAAGTAGAGGCGTATAAAATGATCCAGGAGCGCCACCTTGTGAAAGAAAACGCGTTTCTCGCATTTGAAAAACACCCGCTGCTGTTTGATCAAAAAGCTGTGAAAACACTTTTGACGAACGAATTTATGGATGTCTATAAAGTGCGTACTCACAGTCATTATTATGACAAGAACGGCTACTTGAAGCTTTACCGCGGCCACCGGTTCTTTGACGACCTGAACCGTGACGACCTTGTTAATGCGATTACGCTGGCAAAAAACAACTACTTTAAGCAGGCAGTAAACAGTAAAGGAAAAATCGTTTACGCCTATCAGCCGCACAACGGCTCCCAGGCTTCCGGCTACAATATTCTCCGGCATGCGGGCACGACGTATTCGATGCTCGAAGTTCATGAGATGATGCCTGACGACAGGCTGCTGGATGCAGCGAAGCGCGGCATTAACTTCCTCAAGAAAAAAGTAGAGGATATTGAAATCAACGGCAAAAAAGCACAGGCTGTTGTTGAAAAGGGTGCCGCTAAGCTCGGCGGTAACGGGCTCGCGATCGTGTGCCTCGCTAAGTATACGGAGCTTACCGGAGACCGCCAGCATCTGGAGCTGATGCAGAATCTGGCCACGTGGATGGGCGAGCTGCAGGATGAATCAGGTAAATTCGCTGTGCATAAGCAAAAAGTGGCGACTGGCGAAAACACCGGCTTCATCTCCCACTACTATCCTGGTGAAGCAATTCTTGCGATGGTGCGTCTCTATAAAATCGACGGAGACGAAAAATGGCTCGATTTTGCTGAAAATGAAGCCAACTATTTGATCACTGACCGTGACAAAACAGAAACAATCGATACAATTGCACACGACCACTGGCTTCTGTACGGACTGAATGAGCTTTACCGTGAGCGTCCGAAAGACATGTACTTGAAGCATTCCTTCTTTATTGCAGATGCGATGATTCACGCTCAGCGGCTGGATCCAAACGAGTACAGCCGCGAATGGATCGGCTCTTACAAGCAGCCGGGCACTCCGCGCTCCACACCGACGGCCTGCCGCAGTGAAGGTCTCGGAGCAGCGTACCGTCTGGCGATGGATCACGGCTATGAAGACAAAGCGGCATCGTACAAAGCCGGTATTCACGAAGGCATCAAGTTCCAGCTGCAAATGCAGCTGCGGCCGGAGTCCGTCATGTATTACATGAACAAGCGGCTCTGCCTCGGTGCTTTCCACGCCGGTCTGAAAAACTACGAGCTGCGTAACGACTACACGCAGCACAACATTTCCAGCCTTATTTCATATGCAGGTATTCTGGAAAAGTAAACGCATTTTTCTCCTCCTCGGCATGGCGCTGAGGAGGATTTTTAGTGTGCCCTCCTTCAATCCGGGCCTTAATCGTAACTGACTCTCGCTATTCGCATGGGGGGCCGCCTTTACGAGGTGGAATTTACCGTTTACGAGGCGCTTTTTCCTGTTTACGAGGAAATTATTGCCTGTTATGAGCAGGTTGGCTTTCGTTATGAGGAAGTGCGCCTCTTCCACCTCCTTCACCGGCTTCGGCTCGGGCCGAAGCCCTCCGCTCAGAAATCCCTTCCTTATTCGTAACTGACTCCCGCTATTCGCACGGAGGTCCGTTTTTACGAGGTGGAATTTACCGTTTACGAGGCGCTTTTCCCTGTTTACGAGGAACTTTCTGCTTGTTATGAGCAGGTTGACTTCCGTTATGAGGAAGTGCACCGCATCCACCTCAATCACCGGCTTCGGTTCAGACCGAAGCCCTCCGCTCAGAACTCCCTTCCTTATTCGCAACTGAACACCGCTATTCGCATGGGGGTCCGCTTTTACGAGGCGGAATTTACCGTTTACGAGGTGCTTTTCCCTGTTTACGAGGAACTTTCTGCTTGTTATGAGCAGGTTGGTTTCCGTTATGAGGAAGTGCACCGCATCCACCTCAATCACCGGCTTCGGTTCAGACCGAAGCCCTCCGCTCAGAGATCCTCTCCTTATTCGCAACTGAACACCGCTATTCGCACGGGGATCCGCTTTTACGAGGCGGGATTCATCGTTTACGAGGAGCTTTCTACGTGATACGAGCAGCTTGCTTCACGCTACGAGGAAGTGCCTTGAAAAATCAGACAGCTTCTTTTGTTTTATTATGAAAATAGTTCCGCTTCTGCCCTTCTTTCTCAGGCTTTACTAACTCTTTACCCAACAAATACATGCAATCTGTTTAGCAACCGCATTTTTAGGCAATATGTATCATATCTGCTTCAATTCCTGCAGGAGGAAGGTTACCCTTTCGTTTTTTCGTTAGCAGGTTTGTCCGTGGTTATACATGCAGAATATAGGATTATTTGAAAGATTCATCAGAAAATACGTAATTGATAAAAATGTTGGTGACTCTCTCTCCAGCGTGTAGTAATATTATCTCACGGTGCAGACTACCTACCTGGGAACGTCCACAGCGATGAAGCTTTTAATCAACTTAAAGAGGTGTTGTGAATCATGAGCAAGCCGTTTACGATTACGTTTGCGGGAGATACAAGTCTTGGTGACTGGTATCTGCAAAAACCAAACAGAATCACGGAAAAAGAGCGATTGGAGCGGGATCCTTTTTCTTTCGCAGAACAAACTGCGCCTTTGTTTAAGAAGAGCAATTTCTCCATTCTTAATCTCGAGACCGTACTTGAAGAAGATCCGGACGGCTTTCAGGAAGGCAAGCAGTATCCAAACTGGGATCATCCGGAACGTACCGTTAACCTGCTCAAGGACCTGAACATTAAAGCGGTGAGTCTGGCGAATAACCACACAATGGACTTTGGGCCGGACGTTCTTTTAAATACAATAAGCACATTAAAATCAGCAGGCATTCAGCATTTCGGTGCTGGCTCTTCTTTGTCAGAAGCGGTCAGACCACTGAAAATTGAAGTGAAGGCAGGGCTTAAGAAAAATAATGTATTCGTGTTTACAGGTATGAGAGCCTCCAAACGATACCGGGAAGACTATGGGTTCATGGCGAAAAAAGATTCTCCCGGAGTGAACTCGCTGAATGAAAGCCGCATGCTTCGAAAGATTGAAGAAACAAGGGCAGCCCATCCGGAAGCCTGCATTGTCATCTGTCCTCATTGGCAGGGCTCTGATTATAAATGGGTAAAGTCTGCTTACGAGGTAAAATGCCGTAAATTTATTGATGCTGGGGCTGACTTTGTTTTTGCGCATGGAACTCACATGGCGAATCACATTGAAAAATACGAAAGCGGCGTCATCGCTTATTCGATCGGCAACTACATTTTTAACTCGCCAGGCCGCTATGACAAAATGAACGCCCCACCTTTCAGCCTGATTGTGGAACTTACCGCTGACTATGACAAACAAAGCGGATGGTCATTTACACCTGTTTTTTATCCGATCGTCACAGACAACCGGCGAACCGGCTTCAAAACCCGTTTTGCAGACAGAGGAGAAGCAGCCGAACTATTGCACACGTTAAATGAGAAGCAGTATATCGGAGATGATGAAGAGGTGATCTGTGATAAAGATCACGGTCCTGCCTATGTGCTTCCAAAAGGGCATAAAAATATTAAACTAAAATCAGATGAAGTTGCACAGCTGCTGCCGGATCCGGCGCTCGATACAGAAAAAGACCTTTCAGAGAATGAGACCTTTAAAAACGAAGTGAAGCAGTTAGAAGACATTCAGGTAAAAATAGAAACTTACCTGAAAGATTATTACCAGACATTCGCACAAAATAAATCCGTGATTGAAGATAATGACAAGCTTGAGACCCTGTCCGTCATTCTGGAGAAGCGGTTTATTTCTCACGGGTTTCTGAAAAAATTTGAGCGAAAGAAAATTCCGATGCTTAGTTCCTTTTCATTCAAGGATATTATGGTGGAACAGTCGGCGCTGAGAAAGCTTGGTCATCAGAATCATGCATGGCAGCTTGACCGTAAAACAAAGGCGTTCCGTTTCGCTGATGAAATCGGTCTTCGCAGGCCGAAAAGCTCCTCTCGTATTTATACATTTGAGGAGATAAAGGACAAAGAGGCGCCGATCGTGATTAAGCCTGTGCAATCAACAGGTTCCAGAGGTGTGTATCTTATTTTCAATGACTCAAAAATATTGTCTGCCCGCAATAACAAGTATTTATCCAGCCGGGAGGAAATGATAGAGGAAATGCGCGAGCCGCTTGCGGCAGTTTATCGCGGCAATCCGACAGGCCAGCTGCTAAAGGATGAATGGATAACCGAAGAGTTAATTTTGCGCGAGGAAGATTCTACTGCACCGCCGCTTGATTATAAATTTTACTGCTTTTACGGAGAGCTTCTGTTTGTCTTGGAAGCAGATCGTTCAGATGCTTCCGGCTTCAGCGTTTGGAATGCTGACGGAACGCTTGCAAAGACCGGCTGGCAGGATGAAAAGCTGCGGGAAGGAATTGGATTCTCTCAGGAGGATGCAGACGAAGCGCTGCGGGCCAGCCTGGAGATCCCAGCACCTTTCATACGCATGGATATGCTGAAGAGTCACGACGGGATTGTATTTGGTGAAGCGACCCCACGTCCTGGAAAATTTCATCTGTTTAACAAAAAATACGATCAGCTGCTTGGACGAGCTTATAAAGAAGCAGAAGCCAGGCTGCAGCGCGATTTGCTGAACGGAAAAGAGTTTGCAGCGTTTAAAAAACACTTTACGATAAAGTAGTGATGATGAAACCAGACCGGACGTAAATCCGGTCTGGTTTTTCGGTTCTAAATTTCTTCCCATACGAAAAGCAGCGGCTGCAGCCGCTGCTTGTTACGTGCTATTTACGTCCTAACCGGACGATTTTTTTCGCAATATCCAGGGCCAGTCGCACCGGATACGTCATTTTCCACGTGGTACTGTGGACAAGCTGGTCATACTTTCTTGCGATCCGCTTGTACTCTGCACTGGAGAGGCCACGGTAATTCCCTCTGGAATAGCTTTTCTTCGCCTGCTTTGTCTGAAAGCCCATGCGGACAGGCTTCGTCCATTCTTCTTCGAGAATCTCGCGCACTTCCGCACGTTCCGGTCCTTCCAACACTACTTTTTTGAAGTTATTCACTTTCTTTTTATTCGGATGGCAGACGACGATGGAAACAGAGCCGTCGGCTTCATTACGTGCATAGCCATGCAGGTCGCGCATCAGTGCCTCCCGCTTGACCCAGGCGCGGTACCCGACACCTTGCACTTCGCCGCGAACTGTATAAAGCTTGCCGTACAGCTCTCCTTTAGGCGGCTTAGGTACTTCCACCATCGTAGCAGAACGGCTTTTAATTGGCGCAATTACGTTATCAAAGTCAAAATAAAGGTTCGATCTCGGATAGTCGGCCGTTTCCGGGAAATAATAGTCGATAAACGCCTTCGCAAAATCACGCGGTGTTCCGATCATTGGAAACAAGTGGCCGCCAAGCCCCGGACGTGAGTTCACCTCAATGACGGAGCCGGCACCGGTTTCGTCATCAACAATGATATCCACGCCGCTTTGAGCGAGACCCGGGATCGCTTTTGTCGCTTCGATCGCAATCCGTTCAAGCGCCGGAGACAGCTCCTCGGTTACGTCAACGGAATCTCCCCCGTTTGAGAGGTTACTTTGAACGCGCAGGTAAATCCGTTTGCCTTCTTCGAGAACCGAGTCCAGCTCATAGCCCGCCTGCTCGATCATATAGAGCACTTCTTTATCAATCCGGATCATCCGGCTCGTCAAGTGCGGGTTCAGCCTGCGGAATTTGTTTTTATCCTGGATCAGCTTGCGGATCGTGCGCTGACCGTCGCCGACAACATTTGCTGGAATACGGTGCATCGCACCAAGCACTTTTTCGCCGAGAACGATGACGCGGAATTCCTTTTCGCCTGGAATATGTGTTTCGATGATGACTTCTTTGTAACCAAGCTCGTCGCGTACGTACTCGATCGCCTCTTTTAACACCTGTTCTTCGCGGACGTTTGCAAATACCCCTTTGCCGCCGTTTGCACTGACAGGCTTTAAGACGAGCGGATAGCCAAGCTCGTTTCCGTACGCGAGAATGTCTTCATTCGAGGCATCCTCTAAAAATTTTGCCCCCTGTGGAGTCGGTACATTCGCCTTTGTTAAATACTGCTTCGTTAAATCCTTGTCGTCACAAATATCAAATGCTTCATCCGTCACGAGATCGCCTTTCGACAATGCAAAATGATGCTCTTTGTTTTTATGCCGCAGCGAATAGCGGACTTTCAGCTTCATTTCTTCATCAAATTCGCGGTAAAAGCGGAGGCGGATGCCGCGGCGCCAGCCTTCCAGTGCGACGGTATAGGTACTGATCCGTTTTCCCTGCCCTGCTTTCGGTACGGCTCCTTCTAAGTGCGGGAGCCATTGATAGGTTGTTTCCTGTATCACGTTGGGTTCCTCCTGTCCGGGCAGCTTATCGTCTGCCGAATCGTTTCTTCAGTCTCGTGCGGATACCGGATGCTTCGCGAGCCGTCCGCGCTGCTGCTTTTTCTTCAAGCTTCCACTCTTCCAGCAGCTGTCTTCGTTTTATATAGGCCTCCACAAAGGAAGGTCGTGTATCATCATGCCAAACAAACTCTGCCGCGATCATCCTGCTGCTTTCTTCAGCGGTGACCGTACCCGACTCTTTAAGCCGCTGCTTTACTGCCTGCAGATCCTCTGGTGTGCCGAGGAGCGTCGCAGTAAGCGTCTTATTTTTCAACAAGCTGACCGTGCCATACAACGTGAGCTCTTTCATCAAGCGCTCCAGCTGATGCTTTTGCTGCTTTAATGCTCCTTCACAGGTAAACGACTGCTGGATGGTGCCTGTCTGTTCGGGAGCGGGCGCTACTGTGATACGCGAGGCTCCGGCTGCTTTTACGGCCGCTTCGATGGGACCGAGATCAAAATAGACGTGATCACTGCGCGGTGCGTTTGCTGAGGCTGGGAAATAAAAGTCGATCAGCGCTCTCGGCACATCGCGGCTCGTCCCGGTGATTGGAAACAGGTGTGAGCCAAGGCCCGGCTTCGTGTTCACTTCGATCACGACTGCTTCCTTCCAGTCCGGGTCCACCATTAAGTCTACACCACAATGAGGCAGTCCGGGAACCGCTTCTGCGGCACGGATCGCAGTTTCTTTTATTTTTTCTGAGAGCAGGTCGGTTACGTCAACCGGATCGCCTCCTGCTGAAATGTTGCTGACGCGTTTGACGACGATCGTTTCCCCGGCTTTCGGAACCGTTCTGAGCGTCCAGTCTGAAGCGTGCATCGTCGTGTAAAAATGACGGTCGAGCTTGATCGGGCGGTGGTATAAATGCGGCACCTCCCGCCGGTCTTCGTTCTTTTGCTCAATCAGTTTGGCAATGGAGCGCTTTCCGTCCCCAGTGACACTGGCCGGACGGCGCTGCACGGCGCCGAGCACTTTTCCGTCCAGCACCATGACGCGGCATTCTTCTCCCTCGACAAACTGCTCGACGATCACGTGCTTTAAACCCAGCTCCTGCCGCACGTAGGTAACGGCTTTTTGAAACGACGCCTCATCGCGAATGTTCACGATGACACCTTTGCCGCCGGAGGCGTTCGTCGGCTTTAACACAAGCGGAAAGCCTTTATCTTTGGCATACGCGATAACTGCTTCATCCGTTGCTGCTTCCGTGAAGGTTTTTCCGTGAGGAACCGGAACGCCATGTGCCCGCATTGCCTCGTTCGTCCGCGATTTATCGTCACAGATCGCCTCTGCTTCATCGGTGATCCGGTCGCCTTTTGATCCTTGAAACTGATGCACGTTTGAGCCATCTGAGAGCTGATAGCGCAGCTGAAATTCGCCGTCCTCGCCGCGGATCGACCAGAACGTCAGCTCGAGTCCCCGGCGCCAGCCTTCAAGAGCGATCGTATAGAGACTGATTTTTTTATCCTTCGCCGCAAGCGGAACCGCATCAGTTAAGTGCGGGAGCCAGACCGGCTTCGTTTGTTTCATCTCGTTACGTCCCCCTCTTTGAGAGCAGCTTCAGCTTCCCAGGAAGCCCCGCGGTTGTCCGCAGCAGCTTCAGCGTCTGTTCCGTCCGACGCCTTGCGGCAGCTGTCCGGCTTATCAAAGTCGTTACCTCTGCCTGATCCCGGAGCAGCTCTTCCCGGCTCTCATATACGCGGAAGGCAGGTGTGATAAACGCCGGGCCCCTGCCGGCTTCTTTGGCATCAGGAAGCGAGGCTCCGAATGCCTCCGCTTCGTCTCCAGCTGCGAATACGTGCCAGCGGTCCACCCCTTTCGGCTTCAGCCAGCCGTTAAGCCTTCTTTCCATCGCTTCCACATAGATCTGATGCCGTTCCGCTGCATGCAGCGGCTTCTCTATGACCCAGTGTATCCCCTGCGGCTCCTCTGATGGGCAGTCCGGCACTTCAGAGACGGATGCCACCCCGGTTTCAAGTGCCATCAGGCTGTCCTGAAGGTGAAAGTACGCGTGAGACGCCCGAGTATGCTGTTTCGTTTCTGGAAAATAGTAATCGACAATTGCCTTTGGAATGTCGCGACCTTTCCCGTGCATCGGAAACACCATCAGGGCGATTTGAGCAGTTGGGTTCACTTCGAGCACAACGGGGCCGCGCTCGTTTGAATGAATGATATCCACTCCCCCGTGCGGAAACTCGGGAAATGCCTGCAGTGCGCGGACGGCTGTCTGCTTCATGTCATCAGGAAGCTGATCCAGTACATCCACTGGATCGCCTCCTAGTGAAACGTTGCTTTGCGTCCGAAGCGCGACGACCTGACCTGCAGGAGGACGGCTATCCAGCTTCAGTCCCTGCCCCTGCAGCATAGCTTCCACGGCGGTATCGAGTTTGATCAGCGCCGTCGCAAGACGTGGGTTACTGCGCCGTTCGCCGTTTTTACGCGCAATCAACTCTTCGATTGTCGCATTGCCATCGCCGGTTACCGATGCCGGATCCCGCCGGACGGCTCCTGCTACGTGTTCACCAACGACGTACAGCCGGTACTCCGGCCCTTCAATGTGCTCTTCGAGAAGAACAGGCTCCCCAGGGTGCTCCTGTTGCAGCTCCCGGTATACTCCGACGAGCTCGTCTGCGGAAAGATTCGTCCGCACGCCGCGTCCGAAGCTGCCGTCATTGACTTTCAGCACGAACGGACCTGCAAGCTTTCCTGCTTCAACCGCAAGATCTGATTCCGATTCCAGCAGACTGCCGCGCGGAGCCGGAACGTCTGCCTGATGCAGGTACTGCTTTGTGCGCGTTTTGTCGGCTCCCGCTTCGACTGCTTCACGTGAGACACCATCACCTCGAGAACGGAAAAAGCGGACCGTTCGTTTTCCATCCGACAGCGTAAACAGCCTGCCGGGACGGTGCGAATACCAAAAAGGAATATCAGCAAACGCCTGACTTTTATGAGCATGAAACTGAAGTGTCAGTCCGCGCCGCCAGCCTTCCAGCGCGATCAAGTATCCGCATAACAGCGGTCCTTGCGCCTGATGAACGACAGCTGCAGGAAGGTGGGGCGGCCATTGTGCCGGGTTCATAGCAAATTCCTCCAATGTATGTAACGCTCTCCGTTCAGTAAATCATGCATGAGCGCTTCTTCAGCTTCCAAAAACGCTTCCCCGAGCGCTCTGTCGGTTGCGGCGTCGAACTGATCATAGTTGCCGGGCTTTGGCGTGCATTCGCCAAATAAAAGGCCATCGGTCGTCTGCAGAAAATCAAACCGGCAAAACGGGGCCGGAATGGCTTTTCCAAGTCTGGACGCAGCTTCAAGCGCCCGTAGATCCGGTCCGTCGCCATCCATGAGCTGACCGGTATACTTACCCGTCTCAATTGGCTCCCCTTCCGGCGTCCACCAGCAGTAAGCCGTTTTCGGACTGCGGGAAATCTCCAAAATAAGAACTGTTTTTCCGTAAAACGTGTAGCACTTCATATCGCGTGCCGGCTCTTTCGTGTCTTTATCCGCATAATAGACTTTCTCGACGTTCCAGCTGTCCTCAGCAACGCGACCGCCCGCTAAATCTTGCTCCAGCTCGCGGCGAAGTGCCTCCAGAGAGGGGAGCACCTCAGACGTTTTCACGTTTAAAATGTCATCTTCCGCACGGAGTACGTAAACTCCGCGCCCGCCTGCCCCATCTGCCGGTTTTACGACGGTTCCGGGGGCGAGCGTCAGCTGTTCAAGCGGTACGGACGTTGCAAGCACCTCCGGCACGGCAATATCGAGCGAGCGAGCAAGCTTATAAGCCTTCTCCTTATGGTCCACTGTCCATTCCGGCAGAGCGTGACCCTTTTGCAGCCGCCTCGTCCGTGCTGTCAGCTGGCCGCGAAAAGAGGAGAGCGGCTCAAGAGATGGAATGGTACGATGCTCAATTCCGCGTGCAAATCGCTCCGGCAGTTCCGCAGCAGAAAACGCAGGAAGCAGCAGTTGACGCATCTGGTCTTCTGCTGCGGTTCCTTCCCTGGCCGCCTGACGGAGCGCTTCCAGCATCGCTTCTATGCTGAAGCGGTCATGCAGCTGCTTCTTTGCCGCCAGCTCCTGCGCGAGCTCCATCAGCGTGCCTTCCCGGTACGACTCCCGCACCGTTTCACGGACACGGGCAAGATCGTTCATCTCATCCGGGAGCGCTTTGGGTGCAGGCGTTTTCTGCTTGTATACCTGCTCACGCAGCTTTTGGTTTTCCTGCTCGAGACGCGTCATCTTGCTGCCTAATAAGCGCGCTCGAAGACGCGAAAGCGGAGATTGACTCACAAAACCCCTCCTTTACTGCTTCCATTCAGGTGCCGTACCGGTCAGCCGGCGCACTGCTGCTTCCACTGCGGCCTTATCAGCCGCTTTGCCGGTTACAACCGCTTGTTGGGCTTCCATGAGCGGTACAAATCGCTGCTTTTCCAGTAAAGCTTCCGTATCGGAAAAGCGGACTTCACCGGCACGGATTTTCTCTCCGTAGACGAGCATTTCCACTGCGCCGTTGTTGATCAGCTTTCTCCAGCGCGGATGCACGTGCGTAAATGGTGAGCTGTCATAGCGGTACAGCAAAACGAAGCCGATTCGCTTTTTCTCTGCTTCAGCTGCCTTCAGCTCGTCAGCGGCAAGCGCATCTTCGGAACGGAAATCAGCCGCAAATACGACGTCAAATTCCCGCCAGCCGTCTTCTTTTGCTTCCCGCTCTGGACGCATTGGCTCCGGTACGGAAAACGGACGCTCTGTCTGCTCCGGATCGTAGTAGAGCGTGCCTGCGTTTTTATGATGATAGTCGTGCGCCATTTCATATTCGCGGCGGGCGCCCATTTTGTAGTTAGGCAGCCCGAACGCTTCGTTGCCTGTGAGCGACTGATCGGACTGGCGCTGGAAGGAAAGCGGTCCGGTCGCAAGCTCTACGACGGACTGCTCGCCGAACAAGCGCCGGCAGCGGAAAATAAATTCAGAGTCTGCTGCAAAGCGCACACGGTCCCATGAACCGAGTTTTTCGAGTACGCGCTCTCTGCGGAACATAAACGATGACATGTTGTTAAACAGATATTCTCCAGGACGGGCGCGGCGGTGCAGGGACAGATCTTCAAACATACGCGCCTGCTGTGACATGTTGGCTACAACGTCCTCGTTCTCCAGCAGATGCAGCACCTGCTTTTCGATTTTTTCAGGATGCGACCAATCATCGGCATCGTTTACCGTGACAAAGGTGCCGGTCGCCTGTTTCAGTGCCAGATTACGGGCGGCGTAAGGCCCGCCATTCTGCTCCACTTGCAGCACCTTAATCCGTTTATCTTCTTTTGCAAAAGCTTCTGCTGCTTCGACTGTACCGTCGGAGGAAGCATCATCAATGATAAGAATCTCCAGGTTCGTCCACGTCTGCGCCTGCAGCGAATGAATCGCTGTCTTGAGCGTCGCTTCCGCGTGGTATACAGGCACGAGCACGGTTACTTTCGTGTCCTCAAGCGCCGGCTGGTTGACGAGCTGCTTTTTCGCACGCGGCTCGAGGGCGTCATAGGCGGACAGCTGGTTGCGTACAGCCGGGTCGAGCTGAATTTTCATTAAACCTGCGTCACTGAGCACCTTATTTAAATATGGAATACGAGCTTCTGTGTCTTTTATGGTATTTGCACGCGCCAAATACAGATCCGGATGCGGCTTCTTTTTGATCAGCGCATCCAGAACGGCTTCAGCCCGGTCGCGTGTGCCAAGCTGCAGCATCGCTTCTGCAGCCAGAATCGACGCGCGGCGGATTTTTTCTTCGTTCTCCTCCGTCTGCAGCATGTCGAGCAGGTAGTCGAGTGCTTTTTCTGCTCCTTCTTTCGTGTACTGATTCACGTGCCAGAGCGCCAGCTCAAAGGCCGCATAGCGCTTCAGTGCAGGACGCTTCGTCTTTTCATGCAGCGCTTCCAGATCGTGAAGCGCCCGCTCCGTGAAGCCGAGATTGTTAAGCTTCCATTTGAGCGTTTCCACTTTTGCTGTCGGGAGGCCGAGAAATGGAACGACCTGCTTCAGTTTGTCCTTCTGCTCTTTCGTCAGGTTGGCACTGACGCGTTTTTTCATCGTCTGCAGTTTGTTCATGAATCGGGTCACCTGCTTTCATGGAATGGCGCGGCATCAGGAGCTCCGCGGTTTCAGTCTCGTCTTCTTTTGCACGTTGTACTTATCCTTGTACCGGGCGATGGCCTCTTTCGGATCGCCGTCGTATAAAATCTTCCCCTGGTCCATCCAGATCGCACGCGTGCAGATCTTCTCCACAAAGCCCATGCTGTGCGATACGATGATGACGCACTTCGCCATCTCGATCATTTCCTGGATTTTTTCACTCGCTTTCTGCTTGAAGGCAATGTCACCGGTTGAGAGCGCTTCATCAAGAATGAAAATGTCCGGCTTGAGCGTCGCGGCTATGCTGAAGCCAAGCCGGGCCTGCATGCCGCTTGAGTAGTTCTTGACCGGCTTGTCGATCGCCCGGCGGATCCCGGAAAAATCAACGATCTGCTCGTAGTCTTCGTCGATTTTTTTCTTCGGGATACCGAGCAGCATCCCGTTTAAGTAAATGTTGTCCCGGCCGGTCAGCTGCGTATTAAAGCCGGTGCCGTATCCGAGAAGTGATGTTGTTTCCCCGTGCAGCTCAAGTTTTCCTTCATCAGGGGTAAGAATATTCGTCATCAGCTTGCAGAGCGTGCTTTTCCCCGCTCCGTTATGACCGATAATGCCGACGACTTCGCCTTCTTTGATCGTAAATGAATTCTCTTTCAAGGCCCAGAATTCCTCTTTATTGACGTCATATCGCACACCGATATTTTCAGCCCGTACGATCGTCTGGTCTTTGATCGTCGTCTGCGTTTTCTCAATGTCGAGTCTTTTTTGCGCACGCGGCTTCCGCTCCGGTACCGATTCCTTGTACAGGTTCGTGACTCGCTTCGGGTCACCGTCTGCGCGGATCACGCCTTTATCGAGCCAGATGAGCCGGTCACAGTTGCGGCGCGCGTATTTCAGGCTGTGCGTCACGAGAATAACCATCTTGGCTTTTTCCACGAGCTCTTTCATCTTTTCGGCCGCCCGCTGCCCGAAAGCTGCGTCACCGGTGTTGAGTGCTTCATCAAGAATGAGAATTTCCGGCTCCAGGTGAGCGGCGACGCTGAATCCGAGACGTGCCTTCATTCCGCTGGAGTACGTTTTAGTAGGACGGTCGAGAAACTTCCCCAGTCCCGAAAACTCGTGAATGTCGTCGATGAATTCATTGATGCGGTGCTTGGAAATACCGAGCATCATCCCGTTTAAATAAGCATTCTCCCTGCCGGTTAACTCTTTATCAAAGCCCATACCCATGGAAAACAGAGCAGAGACGCGGCCATTCACCGTCAGCTCTCCTTCATCTTTTTCCAGAATGCCGGAAAGCATTTTGCAAATCGTCGTTTTGCCGGATCCGTTTGAGCCGATAATGCCGAGAATTTCGCCTTTGTAGCCTTTGAAGCTCAAATTCCGCAGCGGCCAAAATTCTTCTCCGGCATCCGGATCCTTTTCCCGCTTAATAAAACGGAGCGCAAAGGATTTATAGTCGTCGGTGCGGTTGCCGGAATGAAACTTCACGCCGAGATCGTTTGCTTCGATCACGACTTCGCGGTTTTCCGGTGCCTTGTTGTCACTCATACTGTCACACCCTCACTTAAAGTGCTTTAATGATTTTGTACTCGTTGCGGCTGTAGTAATACAGGAATGCATAGACGAGCAGCGCGGACACGCCGAGGATTATCGACAGTGCAAAAAAGTTCGGCGACTGCTGGTACATCAGCACGTCCCGGTACGAGTTGACGATGTGGGCGATTGGATTAATATCGACCACCCACTGATACTCGTCCGGAAGACGCCCGCCCTCCCAGATAATCGGGGAAGAGTAGAATAAAATTCGCGTTACGTGCGTAAGCAGGTTTTCAATATCCCGGATAAAGACGGATATGTACGCGAGAAACAGGCCGATCGCAAGCAGAAACACGAGCTGTACGATGATAATAATCGGCAGATAGATCGCCTGCCAGCCCGGCATGACGCCAAAGACGACGAGAAAGATCGCCACGATGACGAGTCCGAACGAAAAGTTCACCATTTGTGAAAAGGTTCTGGTGATCGGAAAAATCGACTTCGGCAGGTACACCTGGTTAATGATCGAGGCATAGCGCAAAATCGATCGCGCCGAGCTGTTAATCACGGTATTCGTCCAGCGCCAGGATACGAGTCCGATGACGAGGAAAACAGCGAAGTTTTCGCCGCCTCGTCCGAGAATGAAGCTGATCAGGAAGTAGTAAACGACCACGCCGAGCAGCGGGTCGAGCAGCCACCAGAAGTAGCCGAGATAGCTGTTCCGGTGTTCTGCTTTCAGGCCGGATTTGATCAAATAAACGATCAGATCCTTTCGTTTCATAATTTCATCCATGTATTGTCGCATCACGTTACTTGACACCGCCGTTTCCAGACGTTGACGCACGTCGGTATTTTTTCCATTTGTTCCACGCATAGTGCATAAAATAGTAGCTGCTGGTGAGCAGATTTAATTTTTCTATGTCCCGGTAAACTTTCCAGTTCTGCTTCGCCATCTTTTTCTTATCACTCGAGATCGATGCTTTCTGCCTGCGGTATACGGCAAGCGGCTCACTGATGCCATAGGCGGTAAAGCCTCTGCGGCAGAGCTCCAGCCAGAGCACGTAATCCTGACGGGTGCGGATATCGAGCATTTTGAGCGGGCCTGTCTGCTCCAGATCAACCATCACCGTCAGGCAGCCGATCATGTTCTGCTTCAGCAGATCACGGTAGCCGACGCGTGCCGGGATCAGGTCGCCAAGCCCCAGATTCGTCCCGTCGCTATCAATGACGTAATACTGCGAAAACGTGAAGGCTGCACCGTACTTTTGCATCCAGGCGAGCTGCCGCTCTGTTTTATGCGGCAGCCACTGGTCGTCGCTGTCTAAAAAAGCGGCATACGTGCCGGCGGCCTGCTCAAGCGCAGTATTTCTCGCGACGGCTGCCCCGCTGTTTACGACAAGCTCAATCAGGCGGATGCGGCTGTCTTCAGCGGCATACGTGCGGATTATTTCCCGCGTTTCATCCGTTGAACAATCGTCCACAATCAGCATTTCCCAGTTCGTATACGTCTGTTTCTGTACAGATTCAATCGTTTCACCGATCACACCGGCTGCATTGTACGCCGGAGTGATGACTGAGACGAGCGGCTGTTTAGTTGTCACTGTATTCACCTGCTTCAATTCCGTTAAGTCTATCATACAAATTCGTCAGTTTCTTTTCCTCATGACCCCAGTTTAAATAGTTCTGCACGGCTTTCCTGCCGCGTTCTCCCATCGTCTTTGCTTCCTCCGGATTCTGACGCAGATAGTTGATGGCATCACGGATATCTCCCTCGCTGTCCGGGTTCACACAAATACCGCACTGATATGTATCCATAAACGTCTGCCATTTCGGGTAGTCCGAACAAATGACTGGCAGCCCGGCGGCCATATATTCAAAAAACTTCGTCAGCTCTTTTTTCATGTAGTGCTCGCTTGGCGGAAACAGGGCGATTCCAGCAAGCCATCCGCTTTGGGCGTAAGCCGCATCAATCTCTGCTTTCGGTACGTAACGTCCCTCACCGTGCAGATGAAGACGCCCCTCATGTGTACCTGCACGCTGCTTCATCTCAGCTGCGAGGCTTTCCGGACAGTAGCCGTACAAATGAACCTGAAGCGACTCATCCAGTGCCGGAAGCGCTGCGTGCTGCACGGCCCCGCGGTCCTTCGTTACGTTTCCTGTGTAAAGAAGTCCGTCTGCCTGATGAAATGAGCGATCGATGCCTGTCAGCTTCTCCTGTAAAATCGGATAGTTTAATACGCAAAGACCTTGAGGGTATTTTTCCAGGTAATATTTTTCTGCAAGAATCAGCTCCATCCGCCGGGTGCAAAATGCTTCGACCTTTTTATAGACTGATGCAATAAGTTGACGGACCGGCCTGGTGAAGTACTGTCGCTGCACGATGCCAGTTTCGTAATCTTCGTGAATGTCATAAATGACGTGATTCCGCTTGTTTTTCAGCAGCCAGCCGACCGGCAGCAGCTCCGGGTCGTGAATATGGTAGATATCCGCCTTCTGTTTCTTGGCGCGGAAATAGGCACGGACCGTTCCGAAAAGGAGTCCTTTCCAGCGGTTCGAGTACTTCGGAAGCGGCTCAAACGGCACTTCCCCTTCCTCGGTATTAGTCGGCACCGGCGCCAGAAGAGTTACGTCATAGCCTGCCCGTTTCAGGGAGGCGCACTGTTTATAGTAAATTCGCGGATCTAACGGATGGTGCAGTGTCGTCATATGCAGCACCTTAACAGTATGTCTCATAGAAAACTCCTACGTATAAAGTACAGCTTTGTTCGCTGCAAACTTTCCAACATCATATTATATCATAGGAAAAGGAATTTTCCTGCCCTTAGCAGGAGAATGTAACCGAATTGATACGTGCTAATGTTACAAGTTCATTACAACACAGAATCGCAAGAAAAGTCGCATGTATTAATTTGTCGAATGTAATAAACTTACTATCGTAGCTGAAATATATCCCGTATTTCTGACTGCGCACAACAATGAATCCAGCTTAGATACACAAGACATTCACGGCACTTTGATAAACGAACGAAAGGAGCGGATCGATTGAAGAAACATCTGGCAAAAAAAGCCGGCATCACCGGACTTGCTTCCCTGCTGTTTATGACTTCCGCCCTGCCTGCATCTGCCGGCTCGGCCGAGGAAGTGATGAACGATTTATTTCCCGAGCAGGAAACAGCTGAAGCAGACGTTACTCCGGCCCTGTTCAACCAGCAGCTTGAAGAAGAGCTACATATTTCATTTGAAGAGACTCCTGATGAAGCTGCACTGGGACTGTTTGACGAGAACGGGCTTGTGGGAGAGATGGCGGTAACTGAAGAGGAAGAAGGGTTCAGCTGGTCTTTTGACCTGACCGAAGAAGACGAAACGGTCGAGCTTGAACTCGAAGACGGCCGGTACTACATCGGCTCCATGGAAGAGGAAGAGGTGACGTACGGCTCATTTATTCACTTCAGTGAACAACCGGAGCTTCTGCTCGATGAAGAAGAAACCGGCAGCGGCACCGCGTATTCTGAGCTGGAAGCTTATGGACTTCACGTCGGACACCTTGAGCTCACAGCTGAGGCAGACGCTTTTGACGCACTCACCGTCGATATAGCAGAAGACGGCAGCTTCTCAGCGGAACTCCCGGAAACAGACGAAGATACGACCGTCACATTCCGCCTCCTCGATCCTGCCGGCAATGAAACGACAGCAGAAGCTGTCTGGACAGCCGCCGTAGAAGAGGAAGAGTCTAGTGAAGAAGACGGCCTTGAGGAAGACGAAAGTGCTGAAGAGGACGCCGCTTCTGAAGACGGGCTCGAAGACTCCAACGAGGAAGATGGTCTTGAGGAAGACGAGAGTTCCGATGAGGATGCTGCTTCTGAAGACGGACTCGAAGACTCTAACGAAGAAGACGCTCTTGAAGAAGAGGAAAGCTCGGAAGAGGACGTATCTTCTGAAGACGGACTCGAAGATTCCAACGAAGAAAACGCTCTTGAGGAAGACGAAAGCTCCGAAGAGGACGTATCTTCTGAAGACGGACTCGAAGATTCCAACGAAGAAAACGCTCTTGAGGAAGACGAAAGCTCCGAAGAGGACGTATCTTCTGAAGACAGGCTCGAAGACTCTAACGAGGAAGATGGTCTTGAGGAAGACGAGAGTTCCGATGAGGATGTAACTTCTGAAGACGGACTCGAAGACTCCAACGAAGAAGACGCTCTTGAAGAAGACGAAATCGCTGAAGAGGACGCTGCTTCTGAAGATGGATTGGAAGACTCCAACGAAGAAGACGCACTTGAGGAAGAAGCAACGTTTTCCACGTTCTCGATGTTCTCAGTAGAGAACAATTCCACTTCTACCAATATCGGGGAATTTTATGATGGTGCTTCCGGTGAGTATATCCGCAGCATGAAACTTGATTTAACTGCTCTCGGTTTTGGCAGTTTCCCTTCTTCCCCTTCTGATCGTTTCGGTCCGGTGACAATGGGGGTTACAGAAGATTTTCAGCGGGCTTATGGACTTGAAGTTACTGGTCTTCCGACTGATGAAATGCTCAGCATCATTGAAGCTGAATTAAACGGAAGCTTCGGGGCGCTCGATCAAACGTCCACATCAATCGGCGAGTTTTACGACGGCGCTTCCGGCGAATACATCCGCAGCATGAAGCTTGATTTAACTGCTTTAGGCTTTGGATCATTTCCAACTTTTCCATCTGATCGTTTTGGTCCAGTAACGATGGGCGTTGTGGAAGATTTCCAACGGGCTTTCGGACTTCCGGTAACCGGGCTTCCAACTGACGAAATGCTTCGCTTGATGGAAGCAGAACTGAATGACGGGGTCGGCGGTCTGGATTACACTGTCACGTCAATCGGTGAATTTTATGATGGTGCTTCCGGTGAGTACATCCGCAGCATGAAAAAAGAACTCACGGCATTAGGTTTTGGCACGTTCCCATCTTCTCCCTCTGACCGCTTTGGTCCAGTAACGATGGGCGTTGTGGAGGATTTCCAACGGGCTTTCGGTTTAGCTGTCACAGGGCTGCCAACCGATGAGATGCTTAATCTGATGAGCGCTGAGCTGCAGGGCAGCTTTTACGATGGCGCTTCCGGCGAGTACATTCGTGAACTGAAGCTTGATTTAACAAAGCTTGGTTTCGGCAGCTTCCCATCTTCTCCTTCTGACCGCTTCGGTCCGGTAACGATGGGCGTTGTGGAAGACTTTCAGCGGGCTTACGGCCTTTCTGTAACAGGTATTCCGGACCAGGCAACCTTGAATGCGATTGAGCAGGCATTACAGACTGCATTTTATGATGGCGCATCGGGGGAACACATTCGCGATCTAAAGTTTGACCTGACAAATCTTGGATTCGGCACATTCCCATCCTCACCTTCTGACCGCTTCGGTCCGGTAACAATGGGTGTCGTCGAAGATTTCCAGCGAGCTTACGGTCTTTCTGTAACAGGTATTCCGGATCAGACCACCTTGAACGCTATTCAGGAGGCATTGAGTACAGCATTTTATGATGGTGCTTCCGGAGAACATATCCGTGATTTGAAGCTTGATCTAACAAGACTCGGCTTTGGAACGTTCCCATCTTCCCCTTCTGACCGCTTCGGTCCGGTAACAATGGGTGTTGTCGAGAACTTCCAGCAGTATTACGGTCTCAGCGTGACCGGCATTCCAAACCAGAACACGCTCGACAAAGTAAACAGCATTCTGAATTCTTCTTACTCGGACGGTAAAAGCGGAGATCATATCAGAGAGCTGAAGCTTAACTTGACTAAGCTTGGATATGGGAACTTCCCCTCTAATCCGTCTGGTTCGTATGGATCCGTAACAGCGGGAGTTGTTCGCGATTTCCAGGCTGCCAATGGTCTTATTGTAAACGGAATTGGCGATGACCCAACGCTTGAAACCATCTCTACGATGCTTGAAGATGTTTCGATGACAGGTGTCGTTACTGCAACTTCTCTGAATGTTCGCAGCGGCCCTGGTACAAATCACGGCGTTGTCGGTTCCCTCGCAAACGGAACGGTAGTTACGATCGTTGGGGAACAAAACGGCTGGTACCAGATCAGCTTCAACGGCGGCACTGCTTTCGTATCCGCGAGCTTTATTGATACGAGCGCTGCTCCGGATCCTGGAGGGGACTTTAACGGTCCAAACCAGGTTGCCTATACGAACGGTTCTTCTTTAAACGTTCGCTCCGGTCCTGGAACGTCACACGGTATTTTAGACAACCTAGGCTCGAACACGCGAGTTGAAATTTTGTCGACACACAGCTCCGGATCTGCGAACAGTTGGCACCAGATCCGCTATGACGGCAATAAAACCGGCTATGTATCCGCCGGGTACGTACAGTTGGCTTCGAAAACACCAGCGAATTCCGGACCGTTGGCGGGCCGTACGGTTGTCATTGATGCGGGCCACGGTGCTCAGGACCCGGGAGGCATTGGCGGCGGCATGCGTGAGAAAGATGTCGTACTCGATATCAGCCTCCGCGCGGAAGAACTGCTTCGTGCAGCAGGCGCTGAAGTCATCATGATTCGCCGCACCGATATCTTCCTGTCACTGAGCCAGCGGGCGTTTATCGCGAACCGCTCCGGCGCAGATGCATTTCTAAGTGTTCACACGAACGTATTTAATGGTTCGGCCAGAGGAACGGAAACGTTCTGGCACAGCCGCTTCCAGGCATCAAACAGCGAGAGGCTCGCTCACGTGATGCAGGACAATACGGTTGCGAAGATGGGGACTCATTACCGCCGAGTGGATCACGGAAATTACCACGTGATTCGCGAGACACAGATTCCAAGCGCACTGCTTGAAATCGGCTTTAAGGATTACGCCCCTGATGCGGAAAAGCTGCGCTCTGACGCATATCGCCAGCGTGCAGCAGAAGCAATTCGAGACGGGTTCATCCAGTATTTCAGATAAATGTTATGAGAACAGCTCCCAGCCTGATTCGGCGGGAGCTGTTTCTTTATGCTTTTCTCTGTCCGTATAAGGTCCATCTTGACCGCAGCTCAAACGGATGGTCATCCGGCAGTGCGTCGGCTTCCTGGATGTCGAGCCACACCTGAAGCGGCTCCTGCAGCTGCTGCTCGCTCTGTACATGGGCAGAGGCAATCGTTTCCCACAGCCCCGGCTGATCGTCGTAATCGTTCCAAGGGTAGACGACGTGCAGATACGAGCGATCTTTCGTATCGATTTTCGTCAGCATGTAGCGGGTTCCTGTGGCGTTTTCGTAAAAGCGCCACGTGTTCAGGTTTTCATGGCTGAAGAGCGCATCTGTTGCGGGGAACGGATAGTAGCACTCGTATGGAAAAACCCCGCCTGCTTCCAGAAACGTTTCGCGGAGCCAGCTCCGTTTTCGATCGCCTTCCGTTATTTCCTGCCACGGTGTATGACCGTTTGCAAGTTCGCTCACATCATCGGCAGCAGCAATTTGCAATGTAGCCTGCTGATTCAGTCCAATATTGGCCAGTACTTTTCTGGCAGGGGTGTTTTGTTCTTCGGTGTTGCCGCCGACCCAGTGAATGTGAGGCTGCGCGAGCGCTTCCTCTTTAACGTGGCTCATGAGCGTTGTCGCAAACGAACGGCCCCGATAGCGCCTGTCACTCCGTAAACGCCCGAGCATCGCGTAGCGGCCTGCAAAGACCGTATAACCGGCGGTACTGATCAGCCTGTCATCTGTAAACAAGCCGTACATTTCACTTCGCCCGCCCGTCAGCCGCTCAAATATACGGGCGACATAATCATCCTCTATACCGGTATCCATGCTTCGGTAGAGGTCAATGTCCTCAAATGTAAGCGTCCGGATCGAATAGTCCATCATACAAGCTGCCTCCCTGCTTCAAAGGTTTCTTTATCCAGTATAGCCGATTCAGGAAATGACAGGAAGAGATACGGTGTTTAGCTGATGGGATCATCGTTTACCACATAAGGGTGGTTCCCTGGAGAGAAACACGGCTGTCATACGCAGCTTGAAGCGTTTCGCCCGTGCCGACTGGACAGGTGCTTTGAAGCTTGTGAACAAGCTTTAAAGTGGTTCTTTCTTCCCCAACGTTCTCTGTTTTTAAACGATCACAAGCAGCGCTCCAAGAAGCTTTAAAATTAATTCGTAAAAAGTTATCGTTTTATGTTTAACAACCCCCGTCCCGGGGAACACCTCTACTAAGAGTTGAAACCACCACTTTCATCTCTCCCCCCTATCATTTTTGATAGAAAAAATGCCGGCAATACTTAGTTATTCTGGCGAAGGAATAAGGCAGTCTGCACCTCCGTCCCAAGGTGCATGGCTGCCTTTTCCTTTTGGTTCACTTCGTAATGAACAAAGAACCCGCGGCGCTTATGCGCTGCGGGTTCTTATTTTAGTGGCGGCGTGTGCCGAGGTAGCGCTGGCTCCAGTAGCTGGAGCTCAGGCTTGCGATCGTAACGCCTGTAGAGCTGCCGGCATGAATGAACTGGCCGTTTCCGATGTAAATCCCGTTATGGGACGGACCGGACGTGTACGTTTCGAAAAAGACGATATCGCCGACGCGTCGGTTCGAGCTTGAAACGTGTGAACCGGCTGCATGCTGCTGCGCAGCGGTTCGCGGCAGGCTTTTGCCGTTCTGCTTAAATACATATTGAATAAAGCCGCTGCAGTCGAATCCAGCAGTCGTCGTACCGCCCCAGCGGTACGGCACGCCGATCAGCGCTGAAGCGTCAGCAATCAGGTTGGTGACGTTAAAGCCTCCGCCTGAGCTTCCTGGTGTTGCGTTGCCCTGGTGGATCGAGGAAACCTCCTCCAGCTTGTTCCACGTCGAGGTAGTAACAATGCCGTCAGCCGTCAGTCCCCAGCGCTGCTGAAACTGTGTCACGGCGCGCTTTGTAACATCCCCAAAATAGCCGGTTGAAGTCCCGGAGAAAAATCCGGCTGCTTTCAGGCGGTCCTGCAGCTCACGCACGTTATCGTTTCGGGCACCATGCTGGAGCACCGTATTCGAAGACGAACCGCTTGAGGCATTGCTGCCGCCGCTGCTTCCGGACGAACTTCTCGGGCTGGCATTCTCGAGCGCACGAAACGTCTGCGGTCCGGCAACGCCGTCCACGCCGATTCCTGCAGCCCGTTGAAAATCACGGACAGCCTGCTGTGTCTGCGGTCCGAACGTCGATGAAATCGGCCCGCTGTAATAGTTCAGGTCCGTTAGAGTTCTCTGAAGTGAACGAACTGCCTCACCTGTTGAACCAGAGCGAAGCGTTGCGGTACTCGTCGAGCTTCCGGAGCTGGATGATCCGGACGATGTGTTACTCGATGAGCCGGAGCTTCTTGGACTTGCATTATCAAGAGCACCGAACGTCTGCGGTCCGGCGATTCCGTCCACTCCGATACCGGCAGCACGCTGAAAATCGCGGACAGCCTGCTGGGTCGCAGAATTATAGCTGCCGTTTACGCTTCCGCTGAAGTAGTTCAGCTCCTTCAGACGGTTTTGCAGATTGCGCACCTGTTCTCCGGATGAACCAGATCGTAAAATCGTGGAGCTGCTTCCGGATGAAGAGCTACCTGAAGAAGAGCCTGAGGAAGCGTTCACTTCCCGATTCAGCTGGCCAAGCGTCTGCGGTCCGGCAATGCCATCTACAGACAGATTGCGAGCACGCTGAAAGTCGCGAACGGCGTCACGCGTCGAATTACCGTAGCTTCCCGTCGTATGCGACTGCTTATAAAAGCCAATTTTGCCGAGATTGATCTGCAGCTGTTCTACTGCACTGCCGGAAGATCCCGGACGCAGCACCTGTGACGCGTTCATCTGCGCAGCTGAAGCACTGGAAATGCTCTTCTGGGAGGAGGAGCCTGACGAGCTGCTGGAGCTGTTCGAACTGCTGCTGGAGCTAGAGGAGCTTGACGTGCCCAGTGCTCCGAACGTCTGCGGTCCAGCGATCCCGTCCACCTGCAGGTTGTTGGCACGCTGATAATCCATGACTGCCTGTCTGGTAAGAGGCCCAAAGACGCCATCTACGGTGTATGTATAGTGGCCCTTTTCTTTAAGCTTTTCCTGCAGGGTGCTGACATCACTGTTCGACATCCCGACTCGAAGCGTCTGATCTCCAAAAGCTGCTTCTGTTACGGCTGGAGCGGCAAACATCACCCCGGTGGCTGCGACTGTTGAGACGACGGCTGTTCTGACACTGCTCATTTCCACTTTCATTCGGCAATCCTCCTTTAGCTATTACGAAAATTCCATCAGTTGAGCGACATAAATTGGCATAGAACTCGATCAAAATATATATGAAAAGATAAAACCTCTTCTATTATCGGTGATTTAGACCAGGTCTTAACAGTTCCAAACGTCCCATTTTCAGAAAATTCTCGAGCGCCTAAAAACAGGAAATTTGTTGCTGATTTTGAGGTTTGATTATGGCGGTTAATTGGGTATGCAGACGCGCCCAGGGCACTTGAAACATTCGTTTTAAACACAAATAACCCCCTGCGTCAAAAGGGGTTAAGACGCAGGGGGAGAAAAACAGCTGAGCTTACTCAGCGTCTTCTTCCATTTCGTTTTCTTCCATGTTATCTTCTGCAGGATCTTCTTCGTTCATGGCGTCATCTTCTTCCATGTTATCCTCTGCAGGGTCTTCCTCCATATTGTCTTCTTCATTCATCGCGTTGTTTTCTTCTGCAGGATCTTCTTCCATGTTGTTCTCTGCAGGATCATTCTCCATGTTATCTTCTACATCTGCGTTATCCTCGACTGGAGTCGTGTTGTTTTCAGCTGGATCGTTTTCAAGACCATTGTTCGCATCGTTGCCGCCGCATGCTGCGAGCATTCCAACTGCAAATACGCTTGTAAGAATAGATAGGCTTAACTTTTTCTTCATTGTTAATTCCTCCTGAGTTTGGATCTTGATTATCACGCTCATCCGCCGCATGTCCTGCGTGGACTGAGGTTATCATACCGTGCAGAAGTACCTGCTTCAATAGATTCTGTGTGTTTTGCAAACTGTTCCACGATCTGCGACAATGTTGTGAAAAAATACACGTTCAATCGTGGGAAAGTGTACGAATCACCGCATGCTGAGAAAGCAGTGATGGAAACTTTGCTTTCCTGCTTTTGATAAAGGTGACGTTTTGTCTGCGAAAGTTGAACATTTTGCCGCTGCAACTAATGCTTTTTTCGTTATAACAGTCTTACGTTGATACTCGTGAACATTTGCCCGCCGAGGTTAATGCTTTTGCAGCGAAAGTTTGAAGCTTTCGGGAGCGAGGTTAATGCTTTTGCAGCGAAAGTTAAACACGTTGACCATGCTCACGCGTCAATTGCTCGAAACAGCTTTTATGTACACACTACACGTTGCGTATGGCAATGCGATCAGTAAACAACGAAAAAGCCTCTCCACAATAGGAGAGGCTAAAGGTTTTACATATCCGCGTCGTTATCTTCCATGCCGTCGTTTTCCATGCCGTTATTCTCCATTGGCTCGTTTTCGATTTCATTTCCTTCCATATCTCCGCAGGCGGCAAGTGCTCCAACTGAAAACATAGATGCAAGTGCTGTAACCATCAGTTTCTTTTTCATGTTTACCACTCCTTTGTAGAATTTAAGAAAATAATTTATCTCAACGGGCTGTTAACAACCCGGTGAATGAATCATCACGTTTCGTCTGCTTCATTGACCGGTTCGTTGAGACCTTCGTTCATGTCAGCATCGTCATCAATCATCGGATCTTCATTGACGTTTTCCGATTCCAGATTTTCGGCTCCGTCACCGCAGGCAGCCAGCGTAAGCAGGGCTGCTGCAGCAAAGGTGACAACGGATATACGCTTCATATGCGTTCCCTCATTTGTGTGAAAAGGACTCGATTTTAGTAGTCTTCGTTGTCCTCATCGTTCATATCGTCATTCATGTCATCTTCCATGTCGTCATCCATGTCTTCGTTCATGCCATTATCTTCGGCATCGTCATTCATGTCATCTTCCATGCCGTCATCTTCCATGTTGTTATCCATGTCATCATCTTCCATGCCGTCATTTTCCATGTTATCTTCGGCATCATCTTCCATGCCGTTGTCTTCCATACCATCATTGTTTTCCATACCGTCATCTTCCATGTCGTTCTCCATACCGTTGTTTTCCATGCCGTTGTTACCGGCTGGGTCGTTGGCTGGGTCGTTTTCAGCGTTATCTCCGCACGCTGCGAGTGTACCGATTACGAACATACTTGAAAGTGCGCTAATCATCATCTTTTTCTTCATTATGAATTCCTCCTTGGAATAATTGCGTTTTTTATCACAGGCGCCGGTTCTTCTCTCCCGGCCGCTCTGTTCTGTCTATTACCTTCTCCCTCTTCAGTAAAACGCATCTAAACGGGATTGGACAATCTCCCACATTCCTCTCATAAAGTACCAAAGTCTCAGAAAAGCGGCAGCAGGTTCTTTTTCAGTCATTCCGGTTCACCAGCCCGCCTGCTTTCTTCCCTGTCTCAGCTCGGTTTCCGGTACGTTCCTCCGCATTCTGTTTACCGCTGATGGAATTTGGTACGCAAAAAGCCGGGGAGCGTCCCCGGCTTTCGTCCCTTTTATTCAGCTGTCTCCCAGCGCAAACATAAGCTCGGCTTCTGCCACGAGTTTGCCGTCGACCTTGGCCTGGGCTTTTCCTTTGCCTACCGGCCCGCGCAGCCGTGTAATTTCCACTTCCAGCTCCAGCTGATCGCCCGGCTTCACCTGTCCTTTAAACCGGCAGCCGTCAATCCCCGCAAAAAATGCCAGCTTGCCGCGGTTTTCTTCCTTCTTTAAAATAGCTACTGCGCCGACTTGAGCGAGCGCTTCAATGATGAGCACGCCGGGCATCACCGGATAGTCCGGAAAGTGGCCGTTGAAAAATTCTTCATTGGCCGTTACGTTTTTCAGACCGACTGCCCGCTTCCCTTCTTCGACCTCTAAAATCCGGTCGATAAGCAGAAAGGGATAGCGGTGCGGAATGATCTCTTTTATTTCTTCTGTTGAAAGCATATGTATCCATCCTTTCGGTTCGTTTGACGCATAAAAGGGTGTCAGCTGCCGCCGTCACCCTCTGTGTCTCCATAAATAATATCATAAATATGCTGCCATGTTTCAGGCTCGAAAATTTCCATCGGATCGGTCCCTTCGCCGATGATCGTATAGCCGATCATCGCGCCGACGACAGCCGATACGGCGATCAGTACAAGTGCGAGCACGATACGAAGCCAGATCGGCACCCAGCGGATCGGCCGCCAGAACCACCCGCCGCGCTGTTTCTTTTCCTTTACCGCAGGCTCTTCTGCCGGCTTGTTGTGCTGTTGTTCCTCTTTTCCGCTGGACGTGCGGTATTTGGTTTCATCATTCATACGTATCGATGCTCCCTGTCTTTCAAGCTGTTCCTGTTAACGCAGGTTCGTGACCATTCCCATCATCTGGTCGGTCATGTTTGCAGCGCTGGCGTTGAACTGATAGTGGCGCTGCGCGGCGACCATATCACTCATTTGCTTCGCGGTATCCACGTTTGCCATCTCAAGCGCCTGCTGCTGGACGACCTGTGCCCCGTTTCCATCAGCGAGAACGTCGGCTTCAGCGACGCCAAGCTCCTCTAAATCCGGGAAAGAGACGATGCCTGCGCCCTGCTGTTCAAGCAGCTGCGGCTTCGTAATTTCAACCGTCTGCAACGCTCCGGCTGCGATTTCCGTCCCGTCTTCATCCGTTACAAAGATACCACCCGTTTCATCAATCCGCAACCCGGAATGATTTTCAGGAATCGCTGCTGGGGTTCCGTCTGCTGCGAGAACATACTCGCCCTCCCCGTTCACTAGCTGATTCGTGCCGTCTCCCGCGGGGCTGAGGTAAAACGCGCCGTCTCTTGTAAACCGGCGTGTTCCATCATCGGCTGCCCCAAGCTCAAAGAAAAAGCCCGGTTCCGTGATCGCTGTATCGAGATCCCGTCCTGTCTGCTGCAGCGTCCCCTGCTCGAAGCGGATC
The DNA here is from genome assembly GCF_042654445.1 of Bacillus daqingensis. Taxonomy (NCBI): domain Bacteria; kingdom Bacillati; phylum Bacillota; class Bacilli; order Caryophanales; family Bacillaceae; genus Bacillus; species Bacillus daqingensis. Next base: position 3,389 of record NZ_JBHSGK010000019.1, on the reverse strand, counting down.
GCAGTCTGGGCGACACCGGCGCCGCTGCCACGTCTGATCCCGGCCGGTGTGTCCCGCCCTTCTTCATAAGGTCCGACGCGCTGATTCTGCACTTGGCGGAACATCAGATCGGCAAAGGAGGTGTCTCTGCGCTTAAAGCCGGTCGTATCCGAGTTAGCCAGGTTGTGACCGACGTTGTCGAGTTTATACTGAATCTGGCCCATCGTCACCGCTGAATTTATCATCGACTGGTTCATGAATTCCCTGCCTTTCGCTACTGAACGCGGCCGATGTCATTCACGGCGCGCTCCAGGCTCTGATCATAGGCCTGCAGCATTTTTTGATTTGCTTCAAACGTTCGCATCGTGTTCATCATTTCCGTCATCGTCTGCCTTGAATCAACGTTGGATCGTTCAATGAAGCCCTGCTCCAGCGTATACGGCGCTTCTTCGTTGCCGACTGCCGTTACCGCTGCTTCCTCTCCTTCATATGCAAACAGTCCTTCGCCTTCTTTAACGAGCTGGGCCGCTTCCGGGATCACCACGATGCTCAGCTGGGCAATCTCATTGTCATCAGCGTCGAGCACCTGGCCTTCAGGCGTGATCGTGATCTGTTCGCTGCCGGCTTCTATTTCATTTCCATCCGTATCCAGTATGTAGTTACCGGAAGGAGTCGTTAAAAAGCCTTCTGCATCAACCGTAAAGCTGCCGCTCCGCGTATAACGCGCCCCATCTTCTGAAGCCGTTTCGAACATGAGCGCGGCTCCTTCCGGAAGCGTCCCTTCAAGCAGCGCCACATCGAGACTGTTTCCCGTCTCCTGCACGTCGCCCTGGCGGAAATTCGGCGTCCGCTCCTGCATGTAGACGCCGGTAGCAAGCGCTCCGATCCGGCCGTGTGGACCGTTTCCTCCTCTTGCTTCGAGAAGCATGTTGGGAAACGTCCGCATCGAAGCCTGATCGGCTTTATACCCGGGCGTTTCGGCATTGGCCATATTATTAGTCAGCATTTCCTGGCGGCGCTGCTGGGCGATCATGCCGGCCCCCGCCGTGTAAAGTCCTCTCAGCATCGTGACAGATTCCTCCTTATTGGATCAGCGGTTGCGTCGGACTTTATCGAGGTTCTCGAGTAAAATTCCGGTACCCTTTGCGACGCACTGCATCGGTTCTTCTGCGACAAAAACGGGTACGAGCAGCTCTTCACTCAGCAGTTCATCAATACCGTGCAAATACGCTCCTCCGCCTGTGATCGTAATTCCTCTGTCTATAATATCGGCAGAAAGTTCAGGAGGTGTAATTTCCAGTACCGTTCTTGCTGCCTGCACAATGTGGGAAACGGATTCTGACATCGCCTGCTTGACTTCCTGGGCTGTCACAGTGATCGTTTTCGGAAGCCCGGTGACCATATCCCGGCCGCGAATCTCCATATCCCCTTCGCGTCCCTCGGGGGAAACAGTGCCGATTTCTTTTTTGATCAGCTCGGCCGTACGTTCGCCGATCATGAGCTTATGCTTCTTTTTAATGTGAGTTAAAATGTCCTGATCGAAGCGGTCGCCAGCTACACGGATCGATTCCGCTGTGACGATATCTCCCATTGACAGGACCGCAACATCGGTCGTACCGCCTCCGATATCGACGACCATGTTACCGCTTGGCTGCCAGATGTCCATCCCGGCTCCAACAGCAGCTACTTTTGGTTCTGCTTCCATATAAATCTGCTTGCCGCCGCTTTTTTCAGCCGCTTCCCGGATCGCCTTCTGCTCGACGGAGGTGATGTTTGTCGGGCAGCAGATTAAAATCCGCGGCTTGGAAAACCAGCCACGCATGTTGATTTTTTGCAAGAAGTGCCGCAGCATCGCTTCTGTCGTATCGAAGTCTGCGATAACCCCGTCTTTTAACGGACGGATCGCGACAATGTTTCCAGGCGTGCGGCCTACCATGTTAAACGCTTCTTCTCCGACTGCGAGCACCTGCCCGGAACCGGTTTCAATGGCAACAACAGACGGTTCATCGAGAACGATGCCCCGGCCTTTCACATGTATCAATACATTAGCAGTTCCTAAATCGATCCCGATATCTCGTCCAAACATGTAGCTAAGCCTCCTAAGAAATATGTACTCCCGCTCTTTAGACAGGATTTGCATGCGTGCATACAAATCCGCTCATTCTATCATTTTACCATAAGACGGGAATCGACAGCTATTTCTTTTATCGGAAATACCCGGGTCTTTCGTTCCGTCTGCAGCTGCTTGGAAACAAAATTGGCATCTATGCCAAAAGATGGATTTTCTGAACATTTTGTTATCTTATTGAAAGATCGGGTACTAGTAAACCGTTCGTGCTTGATAACCTACAAAGGAGTGAAGATGATGTTCCAACGTTTTGACAAGCTGCAAATTGATCTTCCGACCCCTGACAAAGCAGATCCGAAAGCCGCGGCAGCCGTTCAGGAGCTGATGGGCGGACGTTTTGGCGAAATGTCGACTTTGATGAACTACATGACCCAGTCCTTTAACTTCCGGCGCAAAAAGAAGCTGAAGCCGTTTTATGATTTGATCAGCAGTATTTCCGGTGAGGAGCTCGGCCACGTAGAGCTCGTTTCCGCAACGATTAACTCTCTCATGGAAGGCGCAACGGATGACAGTCCGGACCCGGATGCTCCGCTTGCAAACGGCCTGGACGGGCCGAACCTCCACCACTTTATCGTCAACGCACAGACGAGCATCCCCGGTAACTCCATGAACATCCCCTGGCAGGGCGACTATGTATTTAACAGCGGTACACTCGTGCTGGACCTTCTCCACAATTTCTTCTTGGAGTGCGGAGCCCGTACACATAAAATGCGCGTCTATGAAATGACGAGCCATCCGGTGGCCCGGGAAATGATCGGCTATCTGCTTGTGCGCGGGGGTGTGCATACGCTCGCTTACGCAAAAGCCCTTGAAGAGCTGACCGGCGTCGATGTGAAGAAGATGATGCCGATCCCGGATCTCGATAACAGTAAATATGCAGAAGCAGAAGCATTTGAAATGCAGGGTCTGCACCGTAAACTGTTTACGTTCAGTCCGGACGACTACCGGGATATTGATAAAATATGGATAGGGAACCATCCGGATGACGGCAAGCCGCTGGAAGTGGAAATCGGCATGCCGGAGGGCGGCGAAAAGCCGGACTTCGAAGCGAAGACGGAAGAGTTCGCACCAGGCTATGACGTTGATTATTTCTATGACATCGCGAAAAAGCTGCAGGACCGCATGTAAACGCACGAAAAAGAAGCCAGACGGGGGTGATGCACCTCGTCTGGCTCTTTTTGTGCTGTTCCTGGCAATATTTCCCGGGAAATGAAAAGGGGCTGTCCCATAAGTCGATATTATCGACGGAACAGCCCCTTCTTTATGTGTAGAAAACATTTAT